>NZ_CAJJWO010000014.1 GCF_905196875.1 uncultured Parabacteroides sp.
CTTCTGATTTCTTATGCCTATAAGCGGAAAGTGGAAATGGAGTCTCTGTATAACCTGGAAAAGAAGAAGCACGAACAGGAGCAGGAGTTGAACAACGAGCGTCTTCGTTTCTATACGAATATTACCCACGAACTCCGAACGCCGCTTACCCTGATATTAGGGCCGCTGGAAGATCTGTTGAAGCGTAACACACTCTCTTCCGGCGATTCGCAAAAGATATCCGTGATCCACCAGAGTGCGATCCGCCTGCTGAACCTGATCAACCAGATACTTGAATTCCGGAAGACGGAGACGCAGAACAAGAAGCTCTGTGTCAGCCGCGGGAATATAGCTGCCCTGATCTATGAGATCGGACTGAAATACAAGGAACTGAACCGGAAACCAGGTATAGAGTTTCATATCGAATTGGAGAAAGAGGATATGCCCCTGTTCTTCGATAAGGAGGTGATTACGATCGTCCTCGACAACCTGATCTCGAATGCGGTCAAATATACGGATAAAGGTGTTATCACCCTGAGTCTTTACAATGTCGTGCGCGACGGGCTTGCCCAGACAGAAATAAAGGTGAGTGATACCGGTTACGGTATCAGTGCGGAAGCGCTTCCGCACATCTTCGATCGTTATTATCAGGAAGGAAGCGGACACCAGGCTTCAGGGACAGGTATCGGCCTGGCATTGGTAAAGAATCTGGTTTTGCTGCATGAAGGCGATATCCGGGTGGAAAGCGCGTTGAATGTAGGAAGTGTTTTCTACATCAGCTTATTGACCGATAACACATATCCGCATGTTCTTCATGCCGATTCGAATGAAAAGGAGGAAACGAAAGAGGAAGAGATACAGGAGGTTCTTCCCGAACCTTCGGGCAGCGGAAAGCGTATTTTACTGGTCGTAGAGGACAATCAGGATATATGCGATTATATTGTCGACTCATTCTCTGATACTTTCGACGTTAAAACGGCGGAGAATGGGGAAAAGGGACTGGAGCAGGCATTCAACTACATACCGGATATTATCGTCAGCGATATTATGATGCCGGTGATGAACGGAATGGATATGTGTAAAACGTTGAAGGAAGATCTCCGTACCAGCCATATCCCTGTCGTTTTGCTCACAGCAAAAGACTCGTTGCAGGATAAAGAGGAAGGATACCTGATAGGAGCCGATTCGTATTTGACCAAACCGTTTAGTGCCACACTGCTCCACAGTCGCATTCAGAATCTGCTCGATATGCGCAAAAAGCTGGCCGAACGGTTCAGTTCGACTTCCGGCGTCGGTGATAAGCGTGCCGTCATCGAGGAGTCGCTCAACAAACTGGATAATGAGTTTCTGGAAAAGATCAACCAGCTGGTCGAAGAGCGTATGTCGTCCGAAAAGATCGATATCGGATATCTGGCAGATAAGATGTGTATGAGCCACTCTACGCTTTACCGGAAGATGAAAGCATTGATGGGACTTTCTACCAACGAATATATTCGCAAGGTGAAGATGCAATATGCCGAACGCCTGTTGCTTGAAGGGAAACATAATGTTTCCGAAGTCGCCTTCATGGTCGGTTTCAATAGTATTGTCTATTTCCGCCAGTGCTTTAAAGAAGAATTCGGCGTACTACCTTCTGAATATCTAAGGCGAATGAAACCGGAGTGATCCGATAAGGATATACATAAAATAGTCCGGATATGTGCTGTTAAGCAATATATCCGGACAAAATAGAGAAAAGGGGGATTGGTTATTTCAATTCGAATACGACCTTATTATGAATATCGGTCGAGGAAGCTCCCACCAATGCTTCGAACTGTCCCGGTTCGGCAACCCATTCGTGCTTACCGTCGTCGAAGAAACTCAGTGCATCCGTACCGATGGTGAAAGATACCTGTTTTACTTCTCCCGGCTGCAGGTAGACCTTTTGGAAACCTTTCAGCTCCTTTACGGGGCGAGGCAGGGATGACTTCTTGTCGCTGATATACAGTTGCACGACTTCTGCTCCTTCACGGTTGCCCGTATTTTTGACGGTCAGGGTGAAGGTAATCGGTTCGCCTGTGGTGATCGTTTTCTTGTCGGCTGTTACTTTGCCGTAATCAAAAGTCGTGTAGCTCAGGCCATGTCCGAAGGGGAATAGCGGTTTGGTTTTCTGCTTATCCGCCCAGCGATAACCGACGAAGATACCTTCGTTGTACTTCTCGTCTACGATGTTGCTGCCGTCGTTTCTGGGAGTACCTGGATAATCGCCCAGTTTGTGTGCACCTACATCCTGCAAAGAGGCGGGGAAAGTAAATGGCAGCTTACCGGAGGGGTTTACATCGCCTACCAATACCGAAGCAATGGCGCTACCTGCTTCCGAACCCAGATACCATGCCTGCACGATGGCCGGCACTTCTTTTACCCACGGCATAGCGATGGCATTCCCGGAAATATTTACTACGATCAGGTTTTTGTTAACCTGGGCCAAGGCGGTAATTACTTGATCTTGTCCGTAAGACAAGCCTAGTTCCTTGCGGTCGGCATCCTCGCAATCCTGATGTGCACTCTTGTTCAAACCGCCGATAAAGATCACATAGTCGGCCTCTTTGGCTACGGCTACGGCTTCAGCTATCAGTTCCTCCGGCGAACGATCGTCATTCAGATCCTGACCGGATTTCACGCCGTTGTATTCGCCGCTCGGGTCGCCTACGTAACCACGGGCATAAACGACTTCCGCTTTGTCGCCGACCCGCTTCCTGATACCGTCCAGCGGCGAAAGTTCGTATTTCACTTTCAGAGAAGAAGAACCACCGCCTACAGTCATCATCTTGATGGCATTTTCGCCGATAACGGCTATTTTCCTGGCACTGTTCAGGTCGATAGGAAGCAAGTTGTTATTGTTCTGTAACAACACGATACCTTCTTCGCCGATCTGGCGGGCAGCAGCGAAATGTGCTTCCGAACAAAGTGCTCCGTACGGACGGTTTTTATCCATATTGGTACGGTAAGCCAGACGAAGAATACGTCTCACCTTGTCGTCCAGTTCTTTCGTTCCGGCTTTACCTTCCCGGATCAACTGAAGATAAGGATCTGCCAGGTAATAATTATCGTAAGCATTGCTTGAACCGTTGGATAAGCCGTTGGTCCAGCTCCCGAACTCCATATCGAGTCCGTTAGTGATTGCTTCCTGCGTATTATGAACCCCTCCCCAGTCGGAAACGACAACACCGTCGAAACCCCATTCGCCTTTCAGGATGTCGTTCAGCAGATATTGGTTATGGCAACCGTGCTGATCCTTGTACAGGTTGTAAGAGCCCATGATGGCCCAGGCCTTTCCTTCCTCTACGGCGGCTTTGAAGGCCGGCAGGTAGATTTCATACAAGGCACGGTCGTCTACGATTACGTTGGTGGTGTGGCGGTTCACTTCCTGGTTGTTCAGTGCATAATGTTTCACACAGGCCGCTACACCGTTCTGTTGAACGCCTTGTACGTAGGGAACCACCATCTTCCCGGCCAGGTAAGGGTCTTCGCCCATATACTCGAAGTTACGTCCGTTGAGTGGCGAGCGGTAAATATTTACGCCGGGGCCCAGCAATACGGTTTTGTTACGGTAGCGGGCCTCTTCGCCGATGCTTTTTCCGTACAGCCTCGCTATTTCGGGATTCCAGGTCGCTGCCAGGCAGGTCAGTGCCGGGAAGGCGACACACGAGTCGTTCGTCCATCCGGCTTGTTCCCATTCGTCCCACAGTACTTCGGGGCGGATACCGTGCGGGCCGTCGGTCATCCAGAATTCGGGAATACCCAGACGGGCCACTCCCGGCGAACTGAATTTGGACTGGGCATGCGTGAGTGCTACCTTTTCTTCCAGTGTCAGACGCGACAGGGCATCTTCTACGCGTTCTTCGACCGGTTTATTGTTGTCCAGATAAACCGGAATCGTTTGCTGCGCCTGCATGAAGACGGGCGACAGCATGAATGAGCAAGCGATATACTTAATAAGTTTCATCTGTTATTTTACTTTTAAACTGAGTGAGCGGATATATTCTTTCTGGATGATACAGTTTTGCAACCGGCTGTTCTCTATAAATTCCAGTAGGGCGGCTTTGGCCTCCTCCTGGTCGGGCCGGGCGTCACGGATTTCTTTGTAAGTGCCCCGGGAAGCTTCGGAGAAAGCAACGACGCGATCCCAGTTTCCGGGCGCTTTGATACCGATAAACGATGAACCGTCGATCTTTTTGTAAGGCCAGAAGGTCCAACCGATATTATTCTCTTCCATGACATGGCAGAAGGCATTCTGCCAGGCTTCTGTGTTGTGCCCGATCTCACCCATATACATCGGGAGGTTGACACGGTCGCGGAAGTCTATGATTTCCTGAATGGCTGCTTTGGAAGCGTCCCCTCCGTAGCGGTGGCAGGTATACATGATCTTATCGTCGAAGGTGCTGTCGGTGAACGGGCGGAAGTTGCCGTTCCATTGCGCACCGCCCAGCAGGATAATATGGTTGGTGTCGGCTTCGCGAATGGCGGCTGTGGCGCGTTTGTACAGCGGTTCCAGTTTGCCGTTCAGCTCTTCCATATTGCTGAAATAGGGGGCGATCGGCTCGTTCATCAGTTCGTAGCCCAGGATAACGGGTTCGTTTTTATAATACGTTGCAATCTTTTTCCAGATATCGCAGAAAAGCTGTTGGCTGGTTTCGCTTTCGAACAGCCAGGGGTAACCATAGCTGTCGTCGATATTATCGCCGGTTTGTCCGCCGGGGGCATCGTGCATGTCGAGGATCAGGTACAAGCCTGTTTCGCGGCACCAGCCGATCACACTGTCTATGCGGGCAAATCCGTCCTGGTTGGCAGTCAGTCCCATATAATCCTCGTCGGTAAAGAGTTTATAGTGAAAAGGAAGGCGGATGGTGTTGGCGCCTGTCCCGGCGATAAACTGCACGTCTTCGCGGGTGATATAGTTGTCCTTGAAGGCTTTCCAGAATTCAGCGGTGAAGTCGGGGCCTACCATTTCGCAGAACAGCTGGTCGATACGTCCCGGTGAGTTCGTTTTGTTGAAGCCGAACATATAACCTTCGGGGTTCAGCCAGTTACCCAGGTTCGTACCTTTGATCAGGATTTTTTTTCCGTTGGGAGTAATCAAATCGGTTCCGGAGATACGCATAAAGGCTTCCGGGGGCAGACCGGTCGTGTCTGTGTCCGTTGTGCCGGTGTCCTGCCGGCATCCTGCGAAGGATACCAGCAGAAGCGTGATCAGTATATATATATTCTTTTTCATATCTTATTCTACTGTGAATGTTGTTTGTAATCCTTCTACACTGTTGGGGCCTACCCAGAGGTTAAACTCGCCCGGCTCCACTACTTTCTGCATGTCTATATTCCAGAATGCCAGATCTTCGACGGGAAGAGAGAAGGTGACCGTTTTCTTTTCACCTTGTTTCAGGAAGATACGTTGGAAGCCTTTCAGTTCCTTCACCGGACGGGTGACGGAACCGAACTTATCCTGTACGTATAATTGTACCACTTCTGTCCCGTCGTATTTGCCGGTGTTTGTCAGGTCGAAGCTGATTTCAAGAGTCCCGTTGGCTGCCGGCTTATCGGTTGCCAGTTGCAGGTTGTCGTATCCGAATGTGGTGTACGACAATCCGTAACCGAAGGGATACAGCGGATCGAAACCGGCATCCATATAGAAGGAGGTACAGCCCAGTGAGGTCTGTCCGGCTTCCAACGGAATAGCGTCGATCAATGTCTCCTGGCGGGAGGCGGGGCGGCCTGTGTTGTTGTGCGCATAGTAAACAGGGATTTGTCCGACCATCTTCGGGAAGGTGACCGGCGTTCTGCCGCTCGGCGTCACCTTGCCGAAAAGCAGGTCGGCAATGGCCGGTCCACCCATTGTCCCCGGATGGAAAGCATAGAGAACGGCATCCGACTGGTTTACTTCCTGTTCGATCGTTAGCGGGCGGCCTGCCATGATAACAGTTACGATAGGTTTCCCTGTCTTGGTCAGGGCGGCGATCAGTTCGCTTTGTGCTCCTTGCAGATGTAAGTCTGCTAAGGAATGGGCTTCACCCGAAAGGATGGACTCTTCTCCGACGCATACCAGAACGGCGTCTGCACGTGTGGCGGTACTGACGGCTTTGGAGATATTCGTCGTACTTTTGTCGCGGCTGTAACCCAGTCCCGGTTCGTACATGAATTGTACTTTGTCGCCATACATCTCTTTCAAGGCCGTCAGCACGGTCTGTGTATGTGCTTTTTCCCCGTCGAATACCCAGGTGCCCATCTGGTCGTGAGGAGCATCCGCCAGCGGGCCTACAACCGCAATGCTACGGATCTTATCGGTGAAAGGTAAGGTTTCGCGGTCGTTCTTTAACAGGATAACCGATTGTTCGACCGCTTCTTTGGCTTTAGCCAGATGGGCAGGGGCATATTTTACATTCTGGTCTGTGTTTACATAGGGGTTATCGAACAGTCCCAGACGGAACTTGAGGCGAAGGATGTTGCGAACCGCTTCATCGATAGCTGCTTCCGATACTTTCTTTTCTTTTACCAGTTCTTCCAGGTGACGGATAAACGTACCGCTCACCATTTCCATGTCAATACCGGCCTTAACGGATTTCATGGCTGCTTCCTTTTCGTCTTTACAGAAGCCGTGGGAGATCATTTCGGCGGTCGAAGCCCAGTCGGTTACGACCATGCCGTCGTATTTCCATTCATCGCGCAACACATCTTTCAGAATGAATGTGTTTCCGGTCGAAGGTACCCCGTCGTTATCGTTGAAAGAGGTCATAAAGGTGGCGCATCCGGCTTTGGCCGCAGCCTCAAACGGGGGAAAATAGACGTTGCGCAACTGGCGTTCGGGGATGGAGGTCGAATTATAATCGCGTCCCCCTTCTGCCGCTCCGTAGCCTACAAAATGTTTGGCACAGGCTGCAATGGAGGTAGGATCGTTCAGAGAGTCGCCCTGAAAACCTTTCACCATGGCTACACCCATGACAGAACTCAGATAAGGATCTTCTCCACAACTCTCGGCTATGCGTCCCCACCTGGGATCGCGCGAGATATCGATCATCGGGGCGAATGTCCAGCGGATCCCGTCGGCCGACGCTTCGATAGCCGCCACGCGGGCACCGTCTTCCACGATCTGCGGATTGAAAGTGGCTGCCTGTCCCAGCGGAATAGGGAAGATCGTCTTATACCCGTGAATAACGTCACGTGACATTAAGATGGGGATACCAAGCCGCGATTCTTCCACAGCTATTTTCTGGATCTGATTGACGATGGCCGGATCTGTGATGTTCAGCAGGGAACCGACTTCTCCTTTGCGTATCTGTCCGGCAATCTCTTCCGGGCTGCCGAACGGACTGAGTTGGTTCATCTGCCCGATCTTTTCCTGCAAAGTCATTTGGTCTAACAAGGCTTCCACCTGTTTTTCAACAATGTCTCCTTTTCCTGATCCGGAAGGCTGGCTGCACGCCATCATGGAGAGAGTCAGCAGGCCGGCATAGAAGATATTTCGTTTATATGTTTTCATGGAGGTATTTATGTATGTTTTTTAATTTGTATCTATTTTGTTCTCTGGAATACTCTTACGTAATCTATCTTGTAAGTGGCCGGAAGCTGCGATTCATCCACCCCTTCGGCTCCTCCCCAGTTGCCTCCCCAGGCCAGGTTCAGCTTAATATAGAAAGGGGCATCGAACGGCCATGTGTCTTTGTTTCCCTGATGGTCATTATTGAATGTGAAATAACATTCGCCATCGACATATCCTTTTATAAAATCTTTTGTCCATTCCACGGCGTATACATGGAACTTTTCTTCAGCGTCGGCGATATGAATCTCGCCTGTTTTCTGTGTGCCGATCGAATGGTTGTAGGCTTTACAATGTATGGTGGAGAATATTTGGTTAGGGTTGTATCCTACTTCTTCCATGATATCGATTTCCCCGTCGTCCGGCCAGGCAGTGAACTTTTCAGGCATCATCCAGAATGCCGGCCATGTACCTTTCCCCTGCGGGAGTTGCAGGCGGGCTTCGAAATAGCCGTATGTCCAACTTTCAGTGGAGTTCAGGCGGGCGGATAAAATTTCATTATGTACTTTCCGGGCGATGATCTCCAATGTACCGTCTACAATGCGTGCACAGGTGTCTTTACTCTGTACTCCGGAGATGTATCGCTGGATTTCATTGTTACCCCAACCGTTATTTCCGGTTTCATACCACCATAATTTAGTGTCGGGCATGGAGGGTTTACCGTTGGGCAACCGGTCATCGTCGAATTCATCATGCCATACCAGCGTGTATCCCGGTGGTGTAACGATCTCTGTCTCCGGTTTGTTGTCCGGGGAGGGAATCTCTGCATCTTGTCCGTTGCAAGCCGACAACTGAAAAGCTCCGAATAGCAGTAAGTATGTTATTGAATATTTCATCTTCCGGTTTGAATGAGTAGACAGAGAGTCGCTGTATCGGCAACTCTCTGTCTGTTGTTACTATTTATTGAATGAGAAATCATCGAAGAAGAAGATTCCCGGGGCTGCGTGACCTTCTGCACCGAACTGGATAACAACCTTGTTATAGTCGGTACGGTCTTTTACCGCGCTGAAATCGAATTCGAGTTCGATCCATTTGTCTGTCTCCAGGTCTGCTTTTACAATTTCGGTCTGGCTTTCCCAGGCATTGTCGCCGGCTTCGGTATTCTGCAATTTGACGGCCACCTGTTTTTGCAGTTTATTGACCGTGATCCAATCGCCTGCAACGGCCGCAGCTGTCGTATAATCGTTGTAAGACGGGATATATACTTTCATGCGGATCTTGTTGTTTACCGACAGGTCGAACTTGCTGTCTTCCGATACCCATGAGATATTGGAATAGAATTCTTCCGGTTTCTGATAGAGATATACCTTGGCAGACGTGTTAATACCTACCGGTGCCGGATTCGAGTAGACAGGGCCCATATCTCCCATTAGTTCTGGGATGAATTCTACGGACAGTTTATCTTTTTCGAAATCTTCAGCCAGTGTCACAGGCTTAACCTCTACTTCGGGTTTCACATTCTTTTCTTTCGGAATGAAACGGTACCACCAGCCATTACCGCTTTCAACGGTGCTGGCACATTTCAGGTACAGTTCGTCGTCCGTCAGGCTCAGGATCTCGTAAGTGGATGTTCCGGCATAATGACCGAAGAAAGCGCCGTTGTTCAGCGTAATCGTTTTAGCCGTTTCATTCAGTGTAAAGGTATATGCATCTTTAGGCTCGTATTGTACGTCGAAGTCTCCGGCCGGGGGAACGACAGCCGTACCTCCCAATGCATTTTTACCGGCTTCATTCGTGTAGATATACCCGTTGTTCTTCCAGATCATTTTCACTCCCACCTGGATGAAGGTGAATTCCTGCGTATAAAGGCTCGATTCCAGTTTGCCGTTGGCCGGGCAAGACCACCATGAAGGAGCTTCGTCGGTGCTCGGGCCGACTCCGAAGTGTCCGCTATGATATTGATCGAATACC
The DNA here is from genome assembly GCF_905196875.1 of uncultured Parabacteroides sp. GTDB lineage: Bacteria > Bacteroidota > Bacteroidia > Bacteroidales > Tannerellaceae > Parabacteroides. Next base: position 9,458 of record NZ_CAJJWO010000014.1, read on the forward strand.
CAGGTTTTACCTTCCAGGTTATCGGCACCTCCTGTCAGGGCGTTGTACATAGGGGTGTTCAGTAAAGACATATCGTCTTGTGCTACGGTCACTTCTTTCGTGATCGTTGCCGATCCTCCGGTCGTATACATGGTCATCGAGATCACATAAGTTCCTTTGAACGCATATTTCGCTTCTGCCGTTTCCCCTTTGGCTGTCGATCCGTCTCCCATGTCCCAGGTGACGACTCCTTTCACGCTCGATTCGTTTTTCAATGCGATCACATTCGGTTGTTCGCTTTTCGGTGTGGCGGAGAAAGCCAGCTGGCTTTCTTCCGGCATTGCACCTAATGCATGGTCGTCATTGTCTTGCGGGTCGCAAGAGGTCATGGCTAAAATAGCCATCAAGGCGATGATTCCTGATTTGAATATATTTCTTATCATATTATTGTCTGTTTTATCGTGTTAGCCACTCGGTTATTTCCAGTTACCGTTTTGTTTCAATTCAAATTCGGTTCCCAATGTTTTTGTCATTTCTCCCTGAGGAATAGGAAGATATTTCATCCATTCTTCAAAGGTACGGACAGAGTTGAATTCGGAATTGTTTTCCGTCAGTACGCTTGGGGCGTCTCCCCAGCGAACCAGATCCCAGAAACGCATCCCTTCGCCCAGGAACTCTTTACGACGTTCGTTCTTGATATTCTGGGCTGTGGCGGCAAGCGGTTTATCGGTGCCGAAAGCACGACGGCGTATCTGGTTGAAGCATTCGTCTGCATTTACACCCTGGGCTTCGGGGGCGCCTCCCATCTTTACCAGTTCCACATAGTTCAACAATGTTTCGGCATACCGGAAAATACGCAGGTTGTTACAGTAATTCAGATCCTGGTCGCCGGGAGGAGGGTTATATCCTTCACGGGCAGCATATTTACGCTGGAACAGGCCGGTATCCTGGAAACGTTTTGAATAACTGCCTTCACGCCAGTCGTTGATAGAAGCGTCGCGGCGCAGGTCTCCTTCTTCGTATATCTGGTAGGCAGACAAACGGACGGGAGCAAATCCCCAACCTCCTTTGAACACTCCGTCAGGATCTTTCAATTCATTCGGCGAGATAAATGCCGGTAAGTTCGTACCATATCCCTGCCAGCCTGTATCCCAGGTTTTGCCTTCCGGCAGTTGGTTGCTTTCAAAGATGGATTCTTTGCAGAATTCATTTTCGTCCTGCCACATGGCATCGAAATCATCCATCAGCTCGTAATCGCCGCTTTTGATGATCGTGGCCATGTCGTTGGCTACTTCGGCATATTTGGACTGGTCTTTCTGATACATCACTACACGTGCTTTCAGCATCAGGGCGGCTGCTCTGTTGGCACGTCCCAGGTTGGCTGCGGTGACTTTCATCGGCATACCTTCGCCACAGGCTATTTCCAGGTCGGCCATTATCTTCTGGTATATTTCGTCTGCACTCATCTGAGGAGCCAGGTAAGGATCATCCAGCGGAGCTTCGAAATAAGGAATGTTTCCCCAGAACTTCCATAACAGATGAGTATAGTAGGCCCGTAAGAAATGAGATTCTGCGGTATATTGGGCTACTTTTTCATCCGTTACATTTACTGCATTCTGACAAGCTATCACAGCATTGTTAGCACGTGCCAGACCGGTAAAATAGATGCTCCACAATCCGTCGAGAGTCTCTGCCGCACTGGAACTGAATTGCGACAGTACGTATAATTGATGCTGGTCGCCGGCATCGCCTCCTCCTTTGAACAAGTCGTCGGAACGCAGGTCTGACATAAGTAACACAGCATTATAATTGTTGTTTGCGTAGCTGTCAAACATCAGGATCTGATAAGCCGAACCCAGACTGGACAGGATCGTTCCTTCGGTTGCGGCTGCACCGGCTTCCGGCTTTTCGGTCGGCCCGGCTGTCAGGAAATCGTCGCCACAGGAAGTGGTCATGACGGCAGTCGCCAAAAAAGATGCAAAAGCGAATAATTTATATCTTTTCATAATGATAAATACGTTTAAATGTTAGAAAGTGATATTAGCACCTAAAGAGATCGTTCTTGATTGCGGATAGATACCTTTATCCACGCCGATTGTAGTATAATTTCCGGAGGCCAGTTCCGGATCGAAACCGTCGTAGCCGGTGAATGTGAACAGGTTCTCTGCCGATACGTATACTCTCAGTCTTTGTATGGATGCTTTCTTTGTCCAGATGGCAGGCAAGGTATATCCCAGCTGGGCGGTTTTCAGGCGTACATAAGATCCGTTTTTTACATACAGGTCGGAAGAACGCCAGTTTCCGTTCGGGTTCTGCGCGGTCATGCGGGGGATAGAGTTGGAAGAACCTTCACCCATCCATCTGTCGAGTATCCATGTCGGACGGTTCATTGCCGGTATGTCGCCACGTTGTGCGAAGTCGAATATATCGTTTCCGAAAGTTCCCTGGAAGAAGAGATTCAGGTCGAATCCTTTCCAGTCTGCACCCAGTGTCAAACCGAATGTCCAGTCGGGCATCCCTTTACCGATCTTTGTCCTGTCGGTATCGTCTACCACTCCGTCTTTATTCGTATCCACGAAGCGAACGTCGCCGGGTTGTGCTTTCGGTTGCAACAATTCGCCTTTATCGTTTTTGTAAGCATTTACTTCGTCCCAGTTCTGGAAGATACCGTCTGTTTTCATTCCGTAGAAGTAGGGCCAGACATCTCCGTTCGTAGCACGTACATATTCGCCTACTCCGGATGCACCGGCACTTTCGTAAGTGGCCAGGCCGGAAGCGTTACCCAGGTCGATCAGCTTGTTCTTCAGGTAAGAAGCGTTGGCGCTGATTGAATAGTTGAAATCTTTGACGGAAGACTTCCAACCCAGTTCGAATTCAAGTCCCCAGTTTTGCATTTTACCTGCGTTACTCATCGGAGCGCTTTGTCCTACGTAGCTTGGGATCGGTTTATCCATCAACATACCGTTTGTTTTCTTTTTGAAATAGTCGAAGCCGAAATTCAAACCGTTATTGAAGAAGCGGGCATCGAAACCGAGGTCGACCTGTTCAGACTCTTCCCATTTGATATTCGGATTGGCAATAGCCGCCGGTGAAGAACCATATTGCATATTTCCGGTCTTGCCGTTGTCCTTTACGCTGTAACCTCCGCCGAAATAGTAGTTTTGTCCTCCGTCCATCAAGGCAGTATAACGGAAGTTACCGATATTCTCGTTACCGTTTTTACCCCAGCTGAAACGTACTTTCATAGAATTGAATATGTCGCTCTGAAATTGTCGCATATAAGGTTCGTTCAATACATTCCAACCGACAGACAAAGCCGGGAATGTAGCCCATTTATGATTCGGTCCGAAGCGGGAAGAACCGTCGCGGCGCATTGTGAACTGTAACATATAACGTTCGTCGTAGTTATAATCGATACGGCCGAAATAAGAAGCCAGGGCAGTAAAGTTGTAACCATCCGTGCCTCCCCATGTACGTTCGTCGTCGCGGCTGCCGGTGGCCGAGTTGATATTAGCCTTGTTCGGGTCTGTTTCAAGCAGGTCGTAATCGCTGCCACCCAGTTTGCGGACTGAGTATTTTTGTGCCGACTGTCCTAATACGACTGTCAGGTTGTTCTTTTCAAAGAATGTTTTATTGTAGGTAAATACGTTTTCTACCTGCCATCTGTAACCGCGGTTCATTTCGCTTTGTACCCAGCTCTGTTCGTTTTTCTTCATCGAGCCCATATAGTATTCGAAACCGTAGCCGTCGGCACCCCAGAAAGCGAGGTCGGCACCATAACTGCTTTTAAACTTCAGTCCGGGAAGTACATCCAGTTCAGCCCAGAAAGAACCGACGAATTTGTCTTCATTATTTTTCGTTACGGAAGGAGAATTCAGCTGGGCAACCGGGTTGGCTAATTCCTGATAACCGGAAGGCGGCAGTGAGAATACACGTCCGTTTTTATCTACGACAGCTGTCGGATATTTTTCCAGAATTTCAGCCGATTCCTTTTCGTTGGCATAAATAGGAACCAGGGGGGAGAAAGTGATGGCACTTCCCAGGATGGAACCGTATTCCGAGTTGCTTTCGACAGTAGAATTCGTACCTCTCGAATAACCGATATTGACACCTACCTTCAATTTGTTGAGAAATTTACGGTCTTGTGCTTCAAACACTTCATAGGTAGAGTTGGAGCGAAGGCTCCAGCGGTCGTAGTTGGATTTACCATAGTCGCCGCCTACGATACCTTCCTGGTTGAAATAACCTAAAGAAAGAAAATATTGCATTTTGTCGCTACCACCGTTAATACTTACCTGATGTTGCTGAACCGGAGCGTCGTAATTGAAAGTGGCATCCTGCCAGTCGGTTCCGTTACCGGACGAAGCGATTTCTTCCTGTGAGTAAAGAGGAGCGTTACCGTCGTTTACCTGCGCTTCGTTCATGATGGTCATGTACTCACGTGCATTCAGGACCGCTTTCTTTTTCCAGGGATTCTGCCATCCGTAGCTGAAGTCGTAGTTGATCGTCGCTTTGCCGCTTTTACCGCTCTTGGTCGTTACGAGTACAACTCCATTGGCGGCACGGGCTCCGTAAATGGCTGCTGACGCTGCGTCCTTCAGGATCTCGACAGACTGGATATCCACCGGGTTCAGATAGTTGATACCACCGTCTACCGGCATGCCGTCTACGATATATAACGGATCGCTGTTGTTGACCGTACCGATACCGCGGATACGTACCTTTGAGTCTGATCCGGGCTGGCCGGAACTTTGCGTGATCTGTACACCGGATACCTTTCCTTTCAGTGCATCTTCTACACGGGAAGGCTTGGCTGCATTCAGTTCATCGGCTGTTACGCGGCTGATAGCTGCTGTTACCACACTCTTTTTCTGAACACCGTAACCCACAACGACAATTTCGTCCAATGCCTGGCTGTCTTCTGCCAGTGTTATGATTAACGGTTTGTTATCGGAGATCTTTACCAGTTGGGGCGTATAGCCGATAAAAGAGATTTCCAGGACAGAACTTTGCTCGACGTCAGGAATAGTGAACATACCATCCAGGTCGGTAATTGTCCCGTTGGTCGTTCCTTTAATAATAACATTTGCACCGATGACTGGTTCGCCCTGAGTGTCTTTTACCTGTCCACTGATCGTGAATTTCTGAGCGAATGCAAGTGTCGGGAATAATAATAACAGGCATAAGATGGGGATCATACCTCCATAATACCTCCGTTTGAATAAAATGTTCTTCATAAGATAAATACATTTTAAAGTTAACTACTAAATCGTTTTTTACTTTTTTTGTATTGGCAAAAGTAAAGTGTGGTTTGTGGGCTTCAATAGCCTGGTAAACAGGATAAGTAAGTATCCGTGTTTTCTATGTTTCTGATATATAGGTTTTTATTTGTTTTATGCGTATATAAAAAGTAAGTTGTTATATGAAGTTAAGGAGGCTCTGATCTTCGTTTCAGCGCTCTATTTTCCCTAAAGATTTTACAATTTCTGCAAAATGTTCTTTGGGGACGACTGCTTTACTGCGTGTTTTCAGCCGGTTGTTGTAGACTGTCTGGGCGGAGCAATGGAGGAACTCGGCTATTTTTACACTATCGCTGATCCCGAGACGGACCAGTGCATAGATACGGAGTTCGGTATTCAGTAATTCTCCCTCTTTGGGCATGATCTGTTTATCCGGTTCGAGTAAGGCATTAAAGTCGGATACGAAATCCGGATAGATATGCAGGAAGATAGCATCGAAATTGCGGTAAAATTCTTTTAGCTCGTTGGAGGCCATTGAAGAAGTGTCCGTCATCTTCTTGACTTCATCCACCATACCGGTTCTGATTTTCCGGTTTATATTTTTTCTGTATTCATCGAGCTTACTGATATAGTTGGAGCAGATATTGAATACATAACCGATATATTCTTCCTTGACGTAATTTGACTCCGTCAGTTTGGAGTTGGTGTCTAGCAACTGTTTGTTCAGTGACTGGAGCTGGTTGTTTACTTCCGCCAGTTGCGTATGAGCTTTTTCCAGTTCGTTTACATGTGTATTCAGTGTCTGATTGGCATCGTTCAGTTTTCTCTGGGATTCTTTCAGTCGCTTTATCTGTAGCCCAATAAAGCACAGTGCAGCTAGCAAGACCAGCGATAAGGTACTGACGATGTAAAGATAGCGGCGCAAATCGGCCTCCTGTCTTTTGTTCTTTTGTTCGTATGTCTTATGGATTGCGTCCAGTGCAGAAGAAATACCGATCATGCGTATCCTGTTTTTATACAGTTGTGCACATCCGAGGCAATAGTTCAGGTAAGAATAGGCACGGTCGGTGGCCCCTTTTTCATACAGGGTCTTTCCGAGTTCTTCCAATGAAGCGATATCGTGGTTGGCCGACCGTATATCAGCCATGGCTGATAAGATAAGGTAACGAAGATATTCCTCTTCGTTACCTTCGTCTCTATTCATTATAGCTAAAATGTATGCATTCATAGCCTCCTTCCTGGAATCGAACGATGCGGAAGCCAGTGATAATCTTAACTGTTCTTTTACCTCTTCTGCCATAGGAGTTCCGTTATATTGCCATCCTTTGTACCATAGATAATAGGGATGATTATCCTGTATACTGGAAAAAATGGAATCCCGATATATCTTTTCCTGTGCATAATAAAGTAAACTTTGTTGGGAATCTTCACCGGAGTATTGGCCGTAATGGGAATAGAGATACATCATCTGTCCGTAATAATCCGTCTTGGCATAGGATGACAGGTTCTCGACATTTATCTCACTTAAGGCATCCAGTGCCTCTTTCAGGAATCCGGTGGCCGATGATATAAAAGATTGTTCTATTTTCCACTGTGCTATCCATTGCCGATTATTCAGTCGCTGGGCGATGTCCAGATTTTTATGTATATAGTTCAGGGCAGAGTCGCTGTCATATACCATATATTCCTCATAAAACAGTTTGTTCATCCAGTATTGTTCTTCCTCCGTCTGAACTTTCTGTTCCATTTTTCTCAGTTCTTCGATCCGCTTCTCTTTAGCAACGACAAAGGTCTCTTTTTTAGCAAGCAGCGAGTCAAGGCTTTGTAGCATTTTTTCGATATTGCCGGACACCGGTTGCCCGTCGGCATACTCCGAACAAACGAATGAAGAAATGATAAATAATAGTATTATCCGGATATACATTGTTGTGTAATTTAAGGTTTACGGGTCAAAGATAAAAAAAGAGGATGAATTTATCCTCTTTTTTACTACTTATAAACAATCTGCTTTTTTTTATTATAGCATCTTATCTGATCTTCAAACTTTCCAGCTCATTTATTATTGTGTCTTCCCACAGCTGTACTTTGAGGTATTTTAATCCATATCGAGAACGGCTCCATTAACTCTGGTTATTGGTCCGGGTGCTTGGTATGGTCTCGGTCGACCAGAACTTCCTCCGGCTTGCACCTCCTTTGTTCTCCACTCGTAACTTTGCTGAAATTGGTCAGCAAGGTTGTTCACCTTGTCTCCAGATGGCGTAAAGGTATAGTCATCTCGATGCAAAATAGCCATGTAGTATCTGACTTCGTAGGGTGTTCCTCCATTCCCTACTTTTTTTTGTGCGTCATTTTCTATTGTGTGGTGTTTATTATTCATTGAAGAGGTTATGGGGACAATATTACTGAATCCTCCGGATCCTCCCAGGCGATCGTTCACCATATGCCCTCCTACCCAGGATCCTCCTGCGATTTTTGCCACCGCTTGTGCTTCTGCCCTTGGTCCTGCTTCTACTCCTTGACTTAGTGTTTCTGATTGAACCCACCCACTGTCGTAATTATTGATAGTGTTAGTAACAGTCACTGTTTTGATCCGTTGTATAGTCTCGATATTATGGCTCACCGGTACTCGATTATCCACAAACCCCAAATCTTGCTTCACACCTCTTTTCTTTTGAGCGACAGAATTAGCAACTGCTCTACTTTTATTCTCTTTACGTTTCTCTACTTGTGCATACATATCTCAAATATTCCAATAAAATCGCCAAATTTAAAATATGACAGAGCTCGTATGAAATGCTCTCTTATTTTAAATTTGGCGAAAATGTTATATAATCTTATGGCTCCATCACCACCTCGATACTATTCCCCTGACCAAGCAGCTTTTTGGTAAAGGCCTGTATCTTAGCCGGAGTAATACCGTTCAGTGTTTCAACGTATTTTGTTTCGCCGTCGAATCCTTTATAATAGTAGTTATCCAGTGTATTCAGCCAGTAACCGTTCTCCTGCAGGTTTTCTGCATGGCGTTTCAGGATATTGTCCTGCGTCTTTTTGAAATCTTCCGGACGCGGGCCGATGTCGGAGATACGTTTCAGTTCGTTACGGACGATTGTGTTCATCTGTTCGCGTTTGTCCGGGTCGGTATCGAAGTAAGCCTGCAGGAAGGTTTGTCCCTCGGGGAAAGTGGAGATACGGGCGGAAGTTTGTACACCGTAGGTGCCGCCTTCTTCTTCACGCACCTTTTCCATATACACCAGGTCGAGCACCTGCTTCAACATGGTTGCTGTAAGGATGTTTTCCAGGTTGTAATCCATCTGTCCGGAATAGAAGTTCACAACAGAAGCTTTCGGGGTTTCCATCTGGCGTTTGAAACGGTTCACGTATTCGCCTTTACGGATGGGCGGGACTTCTTTTATATTCCCTTTTTCAATTTTACCGTTGGCCGGTAAGGTTGCCAGATATTGTTCTACCAGCGGACGAATGCTATCGGTATCGATATTTCCTACGAAAGTGAATACGAAGCCGGAAGCATCACCGAAACGCTCTTTATACATTTCCATGATACGCGGGTAACTGATGTTTTTGAAATCAGCCGGCTCAATACGCATGGCGCGTGGGTTGTTATTGTAAATAGCCTTGGTCAACGAGTCGCTGAAAGCTACCATCGGGTTCAATTCCACGTTTTTCAGTTGGGCGATCATACGGTTTTCGAACGATGCGTATGCCTCTTCGTCTGTTCGTGGAGCGGTGAAATAGAGGTAGATCAGTTCGAACAACGTTTTCAGGTCGGCAGGTGTGGAGGAACCGTTCATGTTTTCACTATCCATTCCTAGTGATGGAGAACAGGACACTTTCTTTCCCGCCAGAAGTTTATTGAGGTCGGTCGAGGAGAAGTTACCCAGACCACCCAGATCGATGACTTCGTTGAATACCTTCAGGTTGTCGATGTCTTTGTTACCGAACAACGTGCTCCCACCCGGGCTGGTTGCCGTCATAACGATTTCATCCTTTTTGAAGTCGGTATGTTTTAAAACCACTTTGATGCCGTTGCTTAATGTCAGCACGGTTGCACCGAACAGCGGGTCTTCTTTACTCTCCGTGATCTTACCTGCGACAGGCAATTCAGAGATCAGCGGCTCGTTGGAAAGAGTTTCCTTATAGGGTTCAACTGGGATACGTTGCGCTTTCATAAAGTCGCGAAGCAATTCCTCGTCCGTAGGATACGTGATGCCCTCTTTTTCAGGTCCGGTCAGGCTGATGACGATATTCTGGTCACCGATCATATCCTGAATGTATTTGTTTACCTGCTCTACCGGAACCGCCTGGGCGATCTGACCGATCAGTGCATATTCGGTTTCGATCCCCGGAATATATCCGCCTTCCGTGAAATGACGTACATATTCGTTGGTAAAGGCACTGTTGCGCTGTTTATCGCGGTCGTTATAAATAGATTCGTATTGTTTCAACACATTGATGCGGGCGCGGTCGTATTCCGAAGGCGTGAAGCCAAAACGTTTTACGCGTTCTGTCTCTGTCACCAGCGCATTCATGGCAGAATCCACCTCATTGTCTTTTACCAGTGCGGCAACCGACCAGGCACCTTTCGTCTTCGAGATCATATAATCGCCGTCTGAAGCCTGTGCTGCAACGAACGGGGGATTGGCTTTCTGTACCATTTCGCTGAAACGTTCGTTCATCATCGTGGCCGCTACGCTTTGGATATAATCTTTTACCATGCTGGCAATCGTTCCATACATATCCTGCGGCATCTTCTCATGTTTATAGAAGATAGATAAGATGGTGTTTGATGCTTCCTTATCCGTCGCGATGGAGATCAGCGGCATATCATTATCCGCTACTTCGAACATCTTGCGGGGAGCCGGATTGACCGGAGCCGGAATGTCGGCAAAGATCTTCTTAACGGCAGCTTCCACCTGGTCGACATTAATATCTCCTACAATGATAATAGCCTGCAAATCGGGACGATACCATTTATGATAATAATCACGCAGTTCATCCGGTTTGAAGTTATTGATCACATCGATCGTTCCGATAGGCATCCGGTGGGCATAACGGCTGTCCGGATACATTTTCGGTAACTGTTGTTCCCAGAGACGGGCCTGTGCATCCTGTCGTGTACGCCATTCCTCACGGATCACGCCGCGTTCCTTTTCGATAGCGGAGTCAGCCAGCGTAATGAAGTTCGACCAGTCGTGCAGGATCAATAGACAGGAGTCGACCACACTTTCGCGGGTAACCGGAGCATTCATAATCATATACACCGTTTCATCGAAACTGGTATAAGCATTGAAGTTCTCGCCGCCGCGCATACCTACGCTTTCGGTAAATTCATCCATTCCTTTATCGGGGAAGTTTTTCGAACCGTTAAAGGCCATGTGTTCCAGGAAGTGAGCCAGTCCGCGCTGGTTCTCTTCTTCCAACATGGAACCTACGTTCTGTGCGATATAGAAGTCCGCCCGTTCTTTCGGCAGTTCGTTGTGACGGATATAATACGTTAATCCGTTGGGTAACTTACCATAACGAACCTGCGGATCGATAGGTAGTGGTTGCAGTTCCTGCTGTTGTGCTGCCAGCTGAAAGAGGCTGAAGAAGCTTAACAGGAGGAAAATAAAAGATCGTTTTTGTCTCATTTGTATATTAATTAGCTTATTCATTATTTGTCGGTAATATATACATAACATGCGTGCCGCCTCCTATTTTAGATAGAACATTTTTTTCTACGAATAGTTTCAGGTCGGCGGCTGCGCGATAACGCGAACAGTCGTTCAGTCCCGCATAATCCGGTGTTGAAATCCGTTTGTTTCGTTCCAGAAAATCCAACATCCGTTTTTTGCGTTCATCGAACGTTAATTTTTTAGGCGTTTTGATATGTTCCAGTTCTGCATTCCTCAGTTCTTCTTTTAGCTTTTCCGAGCAACGAAAGTTTACGTTGTCTACCATTACCATCATTTTCTTTCCGTCGGCGGATGGCTGTGTACGTAGTGAAGGCGAGAAATGTCCCAGTTCTTCCAGTTCCACATGTTGCCCGCTTTTTAGTGAAAGGCCGATCGCCCATACAAACGAATCGAGTACGGCCTTTACATCAGCCGAAGAGATCGTCGACCGTGAGCAAATCATTTTGCATAGATAATCCATTTTTACCGTGCTGTCGCACAATGCCCGTGCATGGCTTAGCTTCGGGCCTTTTCTGCCTTTCGGTTGTGGCGTTTCGTGGACTTTGAATCTGATTCCCATTTTTATTTTTATTTTATACTGGTGTTCTTGAAAAAACAATACGATGCTTTCCTCTTTTCCTTCCGACGGAATTGCCTGCTGACAATTGTCGGCAAGCCTGTCGATAATTATGTGTAAGCCTGCCGATAATTGTGCGCAAGCTTACCGATGGTTATCGGTAGGAAAAAAGGATGAGAGCAAATATACGACACAATAGCAGGATTTGTACTCTGGGTAGGGATAATTATGGAATTCTTTTATAAGAATCACACTTTATTGTGAATGCGAAAGAAAATCCTCTAATAAAAGAGTTGATAAACCGCTCGTTCTTATCGGAGGAGTTGAAAAAACAATATTGGATATCGACTGAATTATCGTCGTAAGATGTTAGTGCTTTAATTTAATTCTGCAATTATCAAAATGACACTAGTATAGCGACTAATTGGGATTAATATACCGGATAAAATGAAATAGTCAAGCGACTAATATTTTTTAACATATTAATCCGATTATAAAATACTTAAATGCTGAACATTTTGTTTTAATCATATTGTGTCTGAATGAACGTACATAGACCGATTAATTAAAATAGTTTCATTAAGAAAAACGATGAAAGACCATACCTTTGGCACAATTATACTTTTTATTAAATGTCAATCTATACCCCTTTCAAACGATTGTGTGATTTGGAAATTAGATAAGACTGATTTAATAGATATATATGAAACATCTTTAAACATAAATAGAATTGCCAGAATTGTTTTAGAAGATGTTTTGATAAGGAAAATAACCTGAGAGACTTTAATACTGGGGTACTCTAGTGAGAAAATATACAAAGATCTTATAGCCAGAGATAAATAACTAATTCAAAATATCCCATTGAAATATATAGCATCATACATCGGTTTAACGCCACAAAGATTGAGCCAGATAAGAAAAAAGATCTGAACAGATCAAAATACAAAATAGATGGCTCTATAAGTTATGATTGATAAAAGTGTTATATTTATTTCGTTTATCAAGTATAACTTATAAAATTGTGAAGATAATAGAGCGGCCTGTTTGTAGCAAACGAATAAAACCTTTTATTGGTAAAGGTATTATTAAAGTACTTGCTGGCCAACGCCGAGTGGGTAAATGAACATGTACTACGCAGTCTGCAGGCGGAAGAAAGTGTATGTAGTTAGTCTGGATGAGTTCAACAGAGGGAGTGATGTGGAAAGGATTATGCATCTTCATCTTTCGGATTTCCTGAAAAAGGAGCTTTTGTAAAGTAGACAAATCACAAATAAGACCGAAAACATGATTTTGACGCTGTGATATTTTCGAGTATGGAAGAATATTCTTACATTTGAAGAAATATTTTCGAGTATGGAAGAAAATTTTGCATTGCTGAGTAGATACAATTTTTGGCATGGGAATGTTCCTGAATTAGGTTTTATACGGGTTGGTTATACAGATAAGATTTTTGATTACACAGGAAATAGGCTGATCAAAGTTCTTGTAGGACAGCGTCGTGTAGGGAAAAGCTATCTGCTTCGGCAAATTGCTTACCGGTTAATTCAAAGTGGAATAAATCCTCGGAATATATTTTATATCAATAAAGAATTTACTGATTTTGACTGTGTACAGGATTATCATGATTTGGAAACTTTGTTGAAACAGTATAAAGAAGCTTTGAATCCTGATGGGAAAGTTTGGTTGTTCATAGATGAAATACAAAATATATCTGGCTGGGAGCATTTTGTAAACTCTTACTCTCAGAATTTTATAGATAGCTATGAAATCTTCATCAGTGGTTCGAACTCGAAAATGTTATCGGGAGAATTGGCTACCCTTCTGTCCGGGCGATATGTGAATTTTGAAATATTTCCATTTAACTTTCAAGAATATGCAGGCATAACCGGTAAAAGTGAGAGTAGACAAAGTTATATTGAATATATGGAAAGCGGGGGGTTGCCGGAGTTATTTATTTTGCCCAATAATGAAACCAAGCGTAATTATATCGCGGCAATAAAAGATACTGTCTTATTAAGGGATATTATTCAACGAAACAGTATAAAAGATCCGAAGTTGCTGGAAGATATTTTTATTTATCTCGTAAATAACGCTTCCAACCTGATTTCGATCACTAATATTCTGAACTTCTTTAAAAGCAATAAAAGGAAAACTACTTATGATACAATATCTAACTATATAGGTTATATTGAGAATACTTTTTTGATTCATAAGACTGAACGCTATGATATAAAAGGGCAAGATACTGTATCGGGTAATTGTAAGTATTATATTAACGATCTTGCTTTTAAGAATTATCTTTATTCTGGTTTTGCCTATGGAATTGGTTATAAACTGGAAAATCTTATTTATTTACAATTGCGACGTTCCGGATATAATGTGTATGTGGGCGCGATGCGGGATAAAGAGGTCGATTTTGTGGCCAGTAAAGGTGATCGTATTATTTATTTGCAAAGTACGTATCTGCTTTCGGACGAACAAACTGTCCGTCGCGAATATGCTTCTTTGGAAGCGATTCAGGATAACTATGAAAAGTATGTTGTGTCTCTTGATGATTTTTCTTTTCCTTCCAATAAAGGGATACAGCATATTCAGGCTTGGAAGCTGGCGGAAATTATCTGATTAACTTATAATGACACACGACAAACGAATGAAAAGCGCTTTTTACCTTATATTCTGTCTGTTAACTTTTGTGATGTGTAATAAACGCTCTGAAGTATTGCCGCCTGAGTTAGTGCATGCCGAATCTTTAATGTTGAGCCATCCGGACAGTGCTCTGGCTATTCTTGATTCAATGAAGATACCGTCTCCTGAAGATGAATTACAGTATGCTACCTGGTGTTTGCTTACCACACAGGCTCGAGATAAAAATTACCTGAAACATACATCGGATTCTTTAATAAATAGAGCTCTCGAATATTTTGAAAAGCAGGATGATCCGCTGAGGAAGGCAACAGCCTTGTATTATGAAGGACGTGTAAATTACGATATGAATAGGGCAGAGGAAGCTGCAACATTCTATTTACGTGCACGGGATGTAGCAAAGAATACAACGGATTATAATTTGCTCTGTTTGATAAATTCCCATTTGGGAACATTGTATCTTCATAGGGACTTATGTACTCAAACAACTGAAGCTTATAAGCTTGCTCATGATTACTCCCTGTTATTGGGAGACAGCGCAACTATATCATACTCTTTTTCTTATTTGGGGCGTGCTTCTATAATCTGTGGCAATATGGAAAAGGCTGTGGAATATTATAAGGAAGCAATAGATATTGCCGAACAATGTCGAAGTCAAAGGGCTTTGACTTCGGCTTGTGCAGAAATAGCAATGGCATATACCAGAATGGGGGAGTTGGATTCGTCTTTGTATTATCAGGTAAAATCGCTAGGTATAGCTGAAAGATCTGGTTCCCTTGATGTTTCACAGATACGTTTGGGTATAGGAGAGACATATCGGTTGATGGAGCAGTTTGATTCGGCTTATTACTATTTAGAAAGTGCGTTGAATACGACGAATGTATATGTCAAAAAAAATGCAAGCCAGGAATTATACTATTTGTATCGGGATTTCGGAAAATATAAAGAAGCGATAGCGCATAATGATTTATATCGAATGTATATGGATTCGGTAGAGAATATTAATCGTAGTATGAAGGTGGCTGAAATACAGGTAAAATATGACCGGCAAAAGCTTTTAAATGAAAATAATAAATTGTTGATTCAGAAAAGTCATTTTATAAAAAGTGCTTTGTCCATTCTGATCTTATTGCTTATACTAATCGGTTCATTGATATTTGTCTACCAACGTAAATTATTACGTAAAGAGCGTGATGTTCTGGAAACGAAAAAACAGTTACAGTCTCATTTAGTTCATTTGCATGAGAATGAATCTGTTATCAGAAAGAATGAAGACCTGATCAAATCATTATCTTTGCAAATAGAAGAGAATACGGAACTACAGGAATCTTTGCAGGATAGGATTTTTGAAATTGAATGTATTCGCCAAAAGAATGAATCACTACTTGGTCAAAATAAGCTTTTACAGGAGAATATAGAGAACTACATTTATAAGTTACAGGAAAAAGGAATTGAGATAGAGACTTATGAATGTTTGGCAGTTCAAAATACAGTATTGCATGACCGTGAAAAGTTTCTTTGTAACGAATTGGTAAAACGAATAGAAACATTAAATAACCTGGCAGTATCTCCTCGTTATATAACAGATGATAAGTGGACTGAAATATTCGATTTAGTAAATATGGTCTATGAGGATTTAACTTATCGTCTGCAGAAAGATTTCCCCACATTAACGGATAGTGATCTCCGGATTTGTTGCCTGATAAAATTACATTTGGGCAACTCCGTTATAGCCACCTTAACGGGAATTTCCTCTTCTTCCGTAACTAAACGGAAACAGCGTTTAAAAGAACGTATCAGCCAACATTTGGTTTCTCCCCTGGATAGGGAAATTTCAGTCGACGCTTTTATTTGGGAATACTGAAAATTGATTTGTCCGTATTCTACGGATATAATAGATTGTAATTGTTTTATTAATAGTGTTTTACGATTTATGGATGTCCACATTGATTCTATCCTTGTTTGTTGCAAAATACATATCTTTGTTATGTATTAATCATTTTAAATAGTTAAAATCATGGTAAAGGGTAAAAAAATGTTTACATGGATTGTATGTGTATTTTTTGTACTTATTTTTGGTGGATTAATAGTACAGGATTTGTCTGCAAAGACAATGTCCGCAGTTACATTTGGCGGTTGGTGGACAGAAGGACATCGTTCTGCTTCGGGAGTTGTTCCTATTTCTGCTGTTATTAATGGTGATATCTTATCTATTCAAAGTAGCAGCCAACGTTCCGATATCATTGTACGAATATCGAAAGATGGCATAGTTCTTTATGAAGCGAGGGTTTCGGCTTCAGAAGCAGAATATACTATGATTGATTTAGGCGGTTTAGATGCAGATACGTATGTTCTGGATCTGACAAACCAATGGGGAGATCACCTATATGGAATATTTGAAAAAGAAGGAAGTAATAGTCTATAGGTAATAAGATGTTTGCAAAGTGTTTTGAGAGTGTGTGAAACCGACTAGCTATTTAGGTAGTGGTAAAATCAAGTGAATAGAGTTTATATTTCATATATAGGCTCTATTTTTTTATTTATATTGATCATTTATATCTGATTTACCTTGCGTTTTAATGGTTTTTTCTAATGATTTTTTGCTATAATTGAATGTCTATTACTTTAACTTTTATACGACTGATATTTAACCAAAAAGGGGATTTACTTATTAAACAAAACTTTTTCATCATCTGTTCTATACTCAAATTTACAAAAATATACTTCCTCTGTCCTTTCCTTGTATTAAAATGACTCTGGTCGGTATTTTAGGTGTTAAGTTAATCACAAGATAAATTTGTTTTATTATGGGAAGAATTGTGTATTTTCTTCATGCCATTGGTATGCTTTTTTTGTTGTCATCTTGTATAAAAGAAGATATGGATGATTGTGTGATAACACACACTGTAAAAGTATATGTAAAGGATAAGAATTATTCAAATATAGAGAGTGTTTTTCAGCTGGTAAAAAAAGATGAAAACTTGCCTTATCGTGCATTTGTTAGTACAGTGCATTATCAGTTACGTGATATAAAAACCGGACAGATTGTTGAAGAAACGTCAGATAATGCATTAAGTGGAAGTGACCAGTTCTATACAATTCAGTTCAATAATTTGCCTCAGGGTAATTATAATCTTACTGTGTGGGGGAATATACAATCGGATACGGCAACCGGTATTTTACATAATAATGGTAATGAGTTGACAGATACTTATGTTGCCAATAAAAATATCACTTTTACTTCCGAGCCTTCTTCCGACCTGTTAATGCTGGAGAGAGCTAAGGGTGATTTGCTTCTGCTTTGTTCGAATTTCCCGTCTGAGATAACGCAGGTAGAAGAAAAAGTGACTTCATTATATGATACGGTAGATCCTTATTTGAAGTATACGGGGAATACGACTGTTCTCAAAACTGGGCCTGTTAAACCTCTTATTGAGACCGTGCTGGCACCTTCTGTGGCGGGGGGAAGTTCGAAGTTAAACCTTCGTTTCTTTTCCGATACTTCCGGGAATGCATCTAAGGAACTTGTTGTTCCGGAAATACCTCTTATAATGAATCGAAATCAGGTAACTGCGGTGGAGGTTAACTATAATAAGATCACCGACGCATTGGAGATATGGACGTATGTCGATGGTGAGTGGACTATGATCCATCATTTGGATATCTTAAACACCAAATAATATATTCTTTTTTCTAGTTATTTACTTTAATAATTTCGGCTTATGAAAAGTGTTGTTTTTTTATCAGTAATTTCTTTACTGATGTTTGCCTCATGTTCAAATGAAGACAACGTAGATCCTGTAGAGAGTGAAAACGGTTCAGTGACTTTTGAACTGTCAGCAGTGAATGAAATAGAGAGTGGCTCGGTGACACGTGCTCCGGTTTATAGCCAGGAGGCCACTCAGCATGTAACCCAGGTGGATGTGTATGCTTTTAAAAAGAGTGGTTCAGATTATCTTTTTGAGAAATCGTACAATATTGCAGGCTGGACGGACGGTACGACTTTCAAACGTTTTTCCGTTCCGGAAGAGAATAAACTGGCTATGGGAGATTATAAGTTCCTGGCGGTTGGAGTCGGAGCGGATAATCAGTTTGCGATAACATCACCTACTGCTTCCACGACTAAGTTTGAAGATATGGTGGCTACTATTGCTACGACAGGTAATGAAACGGAGATATTTGCCGGTTCTACCCCTTATACGATCATCGCCCAGGGTAGCCGTGTCAGTATCCAGATGACTCGTCAGATTGCCGGTGTTCTGGGATATTTCAAGAATGTACCGACAACGGTAGACGGAACTGCTGTTAAGTACCTGCGGCTTTCTGTATCGGCCACCAATAAAGTGACGAACCTTTCTACAGGTGCCGGATCGACAGCGGGAACCAGTCCGTACAATATTATCGATATCGACCTTTCTATACAAGGTACAGCGAATGATGTTTATACCGGAAATACGGTTGGGTCTGGTGTAGTCAAAGTTGCGAATTCACAGCTTAGCGGTAAATATCTGGTTCCTGTTAGTGCTATTACAATGACTTTAGGCTTGTACGATGCAAGTGGAACAGCACTCAGGACATGGGCAGTTTCTTCTCCAGGAACAGGTACGAGCTTTGATATTCTGGCTAACCATTTTTATACGTTAGGTAGAAAAGTGACTTCAGGCAGTACAGTTGGAGATCCGGATGATCCGAACGATGACGATAATCCGATCGACTTGCTGACAGATCAAACAATCACCATCACTATCTCTCCTAACTGGGTGGCTATTCACGATTTGGTTTTACAGACTCCTTAAACTGAATGTCGTATGAATATTATGCGTCGGACAATAGATCTTTATTTTGGGGCCGCTCTCCTGGCCTCTTTATGGCTGGGAGGGTGTTCTACGGATGATATTCCTCTCGATCAGGAAGTCGGAACGGTTTCTGTTCCTTTGTCGATCATGGAAGAAGGGGGCAATCTCACCCGTGCGTTGGGAGATGCTACCCCTTCTGTGAATCGGGTATTGATCCTGCCGTTTAAAAAGACGAATGAATCCCTGGCGAATGATCCGGTCAATTTTGTACCGGATTATACGTCCGCCAAACAGATAGATCTAAATGCATTCCCTTTGAATACGGCTATGCTCCGGATGACTACCGGCTCGACATACCAGTTAATGGTGATCGGTTATAACCGGAATGATTATGACTTCGCTAATCCGGCCGCTTCCGGTAGACGTTTCGACCTGGGAATATCCGGTCGTCCGTCAACCCTGGCCGATGTGAATTTGAAGTTGATCAATGCAACGGATGTTCCCGAACTGTTTTCCTGTATGGGGAATGGATATAATGGAACTGTTTCGGTTGGAGGATTATTTAAACCCGAGCAGATAAATAATATAAAAGGGACGTTAAACAGGATTTCCAGTGGATTAACGCTGAATATTACCAATATTCCCGCCTATGTGAGCTCTATCCGTTTGAGAGCCGAACAGCTGGTTACGGCAGTGAAGGCTGCCGATGGTACGCCTGTTCAATGGCAGGTTGTCGGTGACACCGGGGTAAGGACACTGGGGTTATTAGCTCCCGCATCCGGTAAAGTCACATTCAATACGTTTATGTTGCCTACTTTGGATGCACGTAAAACGCTTTTATATCTGGATGTTATTTATGCGGGTATTACGGAGCAGTACACGGTGAAGATTGCTGATGTCGCCAATGTTGTCTCCGGCAATCGAATAATATTCTCACCGAACCATTGGGTACGGATTGATGGTGATTACAACAAAATCAACCTGGGTTTTACCTTGTCCAATAATATTAATCTGGATGATAATGCCTGGGATGGTATTCAAAACTATTAAAAGAGTAACGAAGATGAAGACATTTATTCTTGTTTGGGTTGGTTTGCTTCCGCTCTTGCTTTTTGCTGCCTGTGAGAAGGAAGAATTGGTGCCCGTTGAAACGGAAAAGCCGGCAGAGACTCCTGATGACGGAGGCTCCGGTGTTGTCCCGGAGGGATATTTTGTAGTAACATTCTCACCGGAAAGCGGTATGACCCGGACACCTGTGAGTGGCCTCGATGGGCGGGTTCGTCATCTTCGTTACCTTGTTTATAATGAATCAGGAACGTTTGTAAAGGAAAAAGAGGTGTTACCGCTGACTTCCGGAACAACAACCTGGCCATTATCTGCTATAAGAGATACTTTGCCAAGGGGAGTCTATACGGCTGTTTTTCTGGCAAACACGGATAAGAACTTATTCCCTTACCCTGTTACGGGTGGTGGACAGGGAGTGGCAGATGTGTTACTGAACTATAAAGGGCAGATGTCGGATGCGCGTATCGTATTGCCCAACGGCCCTTTTTCCGATACGTCGGAATATTATGAGGCAAAGGTGAGTTTTTCTCCTGCTGTGCCGAACCCGAATATCGTGTTACAACGGATCATTGGAATGTTCAAGGTGCATCGTAACTTTGTGGATGCACAGACAGCCCTTAACCAACTTGTTAACAATATTGTTACACAGATCAATTATAAGAATTATATACAGACAACGGTGGGAGGAACCGCTCCCGGCTCATTGCGATATTTATTGAAACAGATCCCGGCTCTTGCGCTTCTTGATGCTACGGTAAATGTTGTTGCCGATGCTTTACTGATCCCCGTAACAAATGCTCTTTACGACATTTTGTTGCAACAACTGGTCAATCAGATCGGGTTGGCGTTGACCGGAAATGCTAATCAGCAGGGTGCGCTTAGCGGAATCGGTGTTTTATTGAATCCTTGGGTGGGCGATTCTGCTCGTACGGCCATTGTCAGTATCAATAATTTCCCGAAATCGGTTGATCTGAGCAATAACGTGACAGACTACTATACCGGAGTGAACAGATTCAGGTTTAATTTTACCGGTGGAAGTGTTTACAGTGAAAAAGATATCCTTATCCGTGGTTTTCATGGTAGTTTTGATGTACGCCGTATCAGTGCCATACGTGACGGGCTTATATCCGGTTTTCTGATTGAGAATACGATTGACGGGCCTCTTTTGCTGAATGGTGCTTTTATCGATATTACAGATCCGGTAACGGCTAATGTGGCGACGAATATGCGTTATAAGGCCGATTACTCCTTTGTTGACTTAGGGCTTAAATCATATACCCAGCAAACCGATGGAAACCATTCGCTTACGCTGAGTGTAAAACTTGGAAATATTGCGAATATCGATGGCATACTGGGAGGAATACCTCTGCTGGGTGCTATATTGGGAACAGTTTTGACCTCTATAAAAAATATTACAGTTTCCGTCCCTGTTAATCTACCTTTGCTAGGTGTGGATAACCTGCAATTGTCGGGTAGCTGGAGTGCGGTGACATCTTATTGATTTGTCCATCTATGACTTTCATATTTTCCGGGAAAAGAGGTTGTGGGGAATGATGAGGCTTATAACTTTAAGTTAAAGTGTTACTTAGCTTTGTATACTTGAGCAAAAAAGCTACTTTTGCACGAGAATATAAAGGAATATATGGTGAAGGATGTATTATACAACCCCAATGCTAACTTAACCCTGAATGAAGTACGGGCTTTGTTGTTTCAACAGAGAATGCTTACATTATCCACAGAGGCTTTGGCAAAGGTGGATCATAGCTATACTTTTTTGAAAGATTTTTCAGCGGATAAGATCATTTATGGGATTAATACAGGTTTTGGTCCGATGGCCCAGTACCGCATAGAGGATGATTCCCTGAAACAGTTACAATATAATATTATACGCAGTCATTCGACCGGGGCGGGTGCTCCGCTGTCTCCCTTGTATGTTAAGGCGGCTATGATTGCACGACTGATGACTTTCTTACAAGGTTATTCAGGTGTACATGTAGAGTTGGTCGAATTGCTGGTTGAGTTTATCAACCGGGATATTTGCCCTTATATTCCCGAACACGGTAGTGTGGGAGCCAGTGGCGATCTTGTGCAGCTGGCACATATGGCCTTGACCTTGATCGGAGAAGGGGAGGTTTTCTATAAAGGTGAACGTCGTGATACGGCAGAGCTGATGAAGGAGACCGGATTGAAACCTTTTACCATGAAGATACGTGAAGGCCTGTCCGTGACGAACGGAACATCGGTCATGACCGGAATTGGTATGGTCAACCTGATCTATGCCAAACAGTTGCTTACCTGGTCGGTAATAGCATCCGTGATGATGAACGAGATCGCGTCTTCGTATGACGATTTCATGTCGCCTGCCCTGAACGGCGTTAAACGGCATGAAGGGCAGCAAACGATTGCCCGTGCCATGCGTGAATGGGTGGCGGGAAGTTCTTCTATCCGTAAACGGGAAAATGAATTATACTGTCGCCATACGGAAAAGATATTTGAACATAAGGTGCAGCCTTATTATTCGCTGCGTTGTGTCCCCCAGATACTGGGCCCTGTGTTCGATGAGATGGTCAATGCGGAAAAGGTACTGATCGATGAACTGAACTCGGCCTGTGATAACCCGATTGTTGACCCCGAAACGAAAAATGTATATCATGGAGGTAACTTCCACGGCGATTATATCTCTTTTGAGATGGACAAACTGAAGATAGCTGTCACGAAGTTAACCATGCTGACCGAGCGCCAGCTGAATTATCTGTTCCACGACCGTATCAACGGCATTCTGCCGCCGTTTGTCAATCTGGGCGTATTGGGACTGAACTACGGATTGCAGGCTTCCCAGTTTACGGCAACTTCCACAACGGCAGAGAGCCAGACCCTGTCGAATCCGATGTATGTGCACAGCATTCCGAATAATAATGATAACCAGGATATTGTCAGTATGGGGACAAATTCCGCCCTGTTGGCTAAAACTGTTATAGAGAACGGTTTCCAGGTGATGGCAATCCATTTTATGGCCATCGTGCAAGCGGTGGATTACCTGAAGATACAGGATCGGTTGTCTCCCCGTACAAAGGATATTTATAACGAAATACGTTCTTTCTTCCCCGTGTTTACCGAAGATACTCCCAAATACAAGGAGATCGAAACAATGATCGAGTGGTTGAAGAACAAGAATTTAGAACCGATTGCATGAAATACGCATTAGTAACAGGCGGAAGCCGCGGCATAGGGCGTGCCGTCAGTGTCAGACTGGCGGAAATGGGATATGTCATATTGATAAACTACCAGAGTAACGATTCGGAAGCAGCACATACCCTGCAACTTGTCCGCGAAAAAGGATCGGACGGCGAACTGCTGAAATTTGATGTCACGAACGCCGAGGCGGTGACATCCACCCTGAGCGGGTGGATGGATAAGCATCCGGATGCTTATATCGAAGTGTTGATCAACAATGCAGGTATTCGCAAAGATAATCTCCTGCTCTGGATGACCGGAGAGGAATGGCACCGTGTGCTCGATATCAGCTTGTCGGGTTTCTTTAACGTTACACAGCCTTTATTGAAAGACATGCTGGTAAAACGTTTCGGGCGGATTGTCAATATCGTTTCCCTGTCAGGAATAAAAGGAATGCCGGGACAGACCAATTATTCGGCGGCTAAAGGCGGTATTATTGCCGCAACTAAAGCGCTGGCACAGGAAGTGGCCAAGAAGAAAGTCACGGTAAATGCGGTGGCTCCCGGCTTTATCCGTACCGATATGACCGGCGACCTGGATGAAGCGGAGCTGAAGAAGCTGGTGCCCGCAGGCCGTTTCGGTGAACCGGAAGAGGTGGCCGACCTGGTGGCTTTCCTTGTTTCGCCTGCCGCTTCCTATATTACGGGGGAGGTGATTTCAATAAACGGTGGATTATATACCTGATAGAAAGATATATGAATAGAGTTGTTATTACGGGAATGGGTATTTACTCCTGCATCGGAAAGAATCTGGAGGAGGTAAAGACTTCCTTATATAAAGGGAAATCGGGTATCGGTATCGATCCGGTTCGCAAAGAATTTGGATACCGCTCGGCATTAACGGGACTATTGGATAAACCGAACCTGAAAGGCGTACTGGATCGCCGCCAGCGTATCGGCCTTCCTGAACAGGGCGAATATGCCTATCTGGCAACGGCCGAGGCTTTTGCACAGGCGGGGATAGACGAAGAGTATCTGCTGAACCACGAAGTCGGTATCCTTTACGGAAATGACAGCAGTACGGCTCCTGTAATCAATGCGGTGGATATCATCCGTGAGAAAAGGAATACGGCACTGGTCGGTTCCGGCTCTATATTTCAGAGCATGAACTCGACGGTGACGATGAACCTGTCGGTTATTTTCAAGCTGCGCGGAGTCAACTTTACGATCTCCGGTGCCTGTGCCAGCGGTTCGCATGCCATTGGGATGGGATATTTCCTGATCCGTTCGGGTATGCAGGATTGTATCGTATGCGGGGGAGCACAGGAAGTAAATATGTATTCGGTCGGCAGTTTCGACGGACTGGCCGCTTTCTCTGTCAGGGAAGATCAGCCGGAACAGGCTTCCCGTCCGTTCGACAAGGATCGCGACGGTTTGGTTCCCAGCGGGGGAGGTGCAACCGTTATTATAGAAAGTTACGAGTCGGCTAAGCGGCGGGGAGCAAATATCCTGGCGGAAGTGGTAGGCTATGGCTTTTCTTCCAACGGCGAACATATTTCCGTCCCGAACGTAGATGGGCCGCGACGTTCGTTGGAAATGGCATTAAAAGACGCAGGTATGGCAGCTCGCGACATACAGTATGTGAATGCCCATGCTACTTCCACCCCGTTGGGCGACCTGAATGAGGCGAAAGCCATTGCCGAAGTTTTCGGGAAAACAGCCCCGTATGTGGCTTCTACTAAGTCGATGACCGGACATGAGATGTGGATGGCAGGCGCGAGCGAAGTGATCTATTCCATGCTGATGATGCAGAACGGATTTATCGCTCCCAATCTGAACTTTACGGAACCCGACGAGGCTTCCGCCTTGTTGAACATTCCGGCGGAGACTAAACAACTCGAATTCGACACCTTCCTGTCCAACTCGTTTGGCTTCGGAGGAACCAACTCTACATTAATAATCAAGAAATTCAAATCTTAACAGACAATAAACAAACAAATGGCAAATACAGAATTAATTCAAAAGATCAACGAGAAATTATCGGAGGAGTTCGAAATAGATATAGAACTGATACAGCCCGATGCCCTGTTGATGCAGACGCTCGAACTCGATAGCCTTGACCTGGTGGATATGGTCGTACTGGTGGAACACAACTTCGGGTTTACATTGAAAGCACAGGATTTTGTCGGGATCAAAACGTTCCAGGACTTTTACGATTTCATTGACTTACGTGTGAATGAGTAACGACAACGACACAGGCTGGAAAGGTAAAACGCGCGGAGGTTCTTTCGGCTACCTCTTCTTTATTCTCTTGATAAAAGGGTTGGGGATAAAGGCGGCGTATGCGTTTCTTTGTCTGGTCGTGGTCTATTTTGTACCGTTTGCTCCGAAGGCGACCCGTGCGATCTGGAGGTATGCACGGCAGCGGTTAGGATATGGACGTCTTCGTTCCGCCCGTTTTCTGTTGGTCAATTATTACCGGTTGGGGCAAACTCTGATCGATAAGGTGGCGGTCGGTGCAGGGATGGACAAACAATATACCTTCGATTTCGGTACGCGGTATCAAGACTTCCTGGAGGTATTGAATGGAAACGAAGGAGTAGTTATGATCGGTGCTCATGTAGGCAACTGGGAGATCGGCGCTCCTTTTTTCGATGAATACGGGAAGAAGATGAATATCGTGATGTTTGATGCCGAATATCAGAAGATCAAAGAACTGTTGGAGAAGAACACGAAGGGGAAGAACTACAAAGTCATTCCCGTGAATGAAGATAACCTGACACATATATTCCGGATCAGGGATGTATTGAGTAAAGGAGAATATGTTTGTTTTCAGGGCGACCGTTATGTGGAGGGTTCGCAGGTCTTTACAGAGACTTTCCTTGGAAAAGAAGCCTCTTTTCCGGCAGGGCCGTTCCTGTTGGCTTCCCGTCTGGGAGTACCTGTCGTATTTTACTTTGCTGTCCGTGAGAAGTGCATGCATTATAAGTTTAACTTCGTACCGGCACAGCCGGAAAAGCGTGTCAAAGGGAAAGTGCCGGGGCAGGAGTTGCTGAAGCAATATGTATCAGCGTTGGAGTCGGTTGTAAAACAATATCCGGAACAATGGTTTAATTACTATGACTTCTGGAAATAACAGATAGAATAAGAGAGAACATGGAATTATCATCTCCTCAAAAAGAAATATACGCAAAGGATCGTTTCTCGGCTGTACAGGCGCAACGTCTGGCACAGGAGATCGCTTTTGGCCCGGTAGTCTTTCAGGTGTCGCGCCTGATGGTCAAGTTCGGGATATTCGGAATGCTCCGCGAAGCACAGGACGGCCTGACGATGGATGACATCGTGGAAAAGACAAGCCTTTCCCGCTATGCAGTACAGGTGTTGCTGGAATCGTCGCTGACGATCGGAACCATCCTGTTGAAAGACGACCGTTTCTCCCTCGGGAAAGCCGGCTGGTTCCTGTTGAACGATGAAATGGCACGGGTGAATATGGATTTCAACCATGACGTGAACTATCTGGGACTTTTCCACCTGGAAGAGGCCCTGCTCACCGGCAAGCCCGAAGGCCTGAAAGTGTTCGGCAACTGGCCGACCGTCTACGAAGGTTTGTCCAGCCTGCCCGAAAAGGTGCAGGAGAGCTGGTTCGGCTTCGACCATTTTTATTCCGACAACTCTTTTAAGCAAGCGTTGGAGGTTGTTTTCGCAAGTCCGGTACGTACGTTGCTGGATGTGGGTGGCAATACCGGGCGTTGGGCGACGCAATGTGTAGCCTGTTCACCGGAAGTAGAGGTCACCATCATGGATCTGCCCCAGCAACTGGAGATGATGCGGGAGCAGACAAAGGGGCTGGAAGGAGCGGACCGTATTCATGGGTATGCCGCCAACCTGTTGGATGAGGAGACCCGTTTTCCGGAACCGTTCGATGCCATCTGGATGAGCCAGTTCCTCGACTGCTTCTCGGAAGAACAGGTACTGAGTATCCTGACACGCGTCGCGGGTTCGATGAACGCCGACAGCCGTTTGTATATCATGGAGACATTCTGGGACCGCCAGCGTTTCGAGACGGCCTCTTATTGCCTGGCGCAGATTAGCCTTTATTTCACGGCAATGGCCAATGGCAACAGCAAGATGTATTATTCCGGTGATATGGCTCGCCTGGTGGAAAAAGCCGGACTCACAATCGAACGGATGCACGACGGGCTCGGCCTGGGACATAGTATTATGCAATGTAAACTCAAGTAAATATGGCTGCAATCTCATTCGATACCCCTCTGTTGGCCGGCGACGAGCTGTTGGAACTGATCCCGCAACGTCCGCCGATCGTGATGGTAGACCGTTTCTTCGGCATGGACCAGAACGGTTCGTATACCGGGCTGAAGGTGGAAGCCTCCAACCTGTTCTGTCGGGACGGGCAACTCGATGAATGTGGCATTACGGAACATATCGCCCAATCGGCAGCCGTGCGGGTGGGGTATCTGTATAAGAATGCCGGTGAAGAAGTGCCTGTCGGTTTTATCGGCTCGGTCGATAAGATGAACTATCAGACGTTGCCGCAGGTCGGGGATGAGTTACGGACCACGATCCGGGTGGAACAGGAAATATTCGATATCACTCTGATCTCGGCCACTGTGCAGGTGAACGGAAACCCGGTCGCCGAAGGTCAGCTTAAAATATTTTTGAAAAAAGACGCATGAAACGGAGAAAACTACAAGAGGCAGCCCTTACCAACCGCACGACCTTGCGGGTCAGATTCAGCGAAGTAGATTCGATGGAGGTGGTCTGGCACGGGGAGTATGTCCGTTATATGGAAGACGGACGGGAGGCTTTCGGCCGACAGTACGGTATCGGTTATACGGATATACGCGATGCAGGTTATGTGGTACCGATCGTCGAACTGGACGTACAATACAAGCAATTTCTCAAGTACGGCGAGTCTGCGATTGTGGAAACGCGATATATCCGGACGGATGCGGCTAAGATACTTTTTGAATACGTTATCTTTCGGGAAAGCGACGAGACTGTGGTGGCTATGGGTTCCAGTATGCAGGTCTTTGTAAACAAAGCGACAGGATTACTGGAACTGAATAATCCGGACTTTTATAAAATGTGGAAAGAAAAATGGGAGATCCGGTAAACAACTATATAACGGCCGGCTCGATCATCAGTTCGCTGGGCTTCGGTACGGAAGAGAATTTCTCCCATATCCGCGGGTACCATTCGGGTATCAAGCGGGTAGAAAACGCTGCCCTTTTCGACACTCCTTTCATGGCTGCATGTATAGACGATACCCGTTTAAAAGAAGCCGCTTCGGTGCAGAAGCTGGACGGGTACACCCGGATGGAGCAATTATTTATCCTCTCTTTGTCGGACACGATCCGTCAAAGCGGTATCGATCCTGCCGATCCGGACTGTGGACTGATTCTCTCCACGACGAAAGGAAATATCGATGTATTATCCGCCGGCAGGAATGAGCACTCGATTGCGGTCGAGATCGACACTCAATTACGGTCGGAATCGATACCCGATTGCGGTCGGGATCGACACTCGATCGGGGAAAGCATGACCACCCCCTTCCGGCTTTTCGGGATGGCGATGCGTGTGGCGGATTATTTCGGTTGTGTGAATGAACCGATCGTTATCTCCAATGCCTGTATCTCCGGTGTATCTGCATTGATAGTGGCTTCCCGGTTGATAGAAGCCGGGAAATATAAACATATACTGGTGGCCGGAGGGGATCTGTTGACCCGCTTTGTTGTCACCGGCTTTCAATCTTTTAAATCAGTCAGTCCGGAGATATGCAGGCCCTACGACGAAGCACGCGGCGGCCTGTCGCTGGGGGAAGCCTGCGGTTCTGTACTCATAACCTCCGACCCGCATCGGGTGAAAGAGCATCGCCCTGTGATTATCCGGGGCGGGGCGATAACAAATGATGCCAATCATATCTCGGGCCCTTCGCGTACCGGCGATGGCCTGTATTATGCGATCAGCCAGGCAATGGATGAGGCCGGTTTACAGCCGGATGCCATATCGTTCGTCAATGCGCATGGGACGGCTACCTTGTATAATGACGAGATGGAGTCGAAAGCACTTCATCTGGCCGGGTTGGATCATCTGCCGCTCAACAGCCTGAAGTCGTACTGGGGACATACGCTCGGAGCTTCGGGTATCATCGAATCGATCGCCTGCATGGAGCAACTTCGCAGCGGAGAAGTATTCGCGACGTTGGGGTTTGAGATTTGCGGTGTTCCTTTTCCTTTGTCGGTAAGTGCGGCGCATAGGGGGATCCCTATGAATAGCTGTGTGAAAACGGCTTCAGGATTCGGAGGATGCAATGCGGCTGTTGTTTTATCGTTGGAGACAGGAAAAGATGACACACCCCCTGCCCCCTCTCGAGAGGGGAAAAGATGCTCTTGTCGCAAGGTGTCGGTTGAAGGAGGGAGGATTCTGTTGGATGGAGAAGTTTTATTGGAGGCTGTATCAGGAGAAGATTTTGGAACATTTATCCGCAGGGCTTACAAAATGTTATCGCTGGATGACCGGAAGTTTTATAAGATGGACGATCTTTGTAAACTCGGATATATAGCGGCAGCCTGTCTTTTTGCAAAGAACGGGGGAACTACCGGCTATGCTCCGGGGGAAGTCGGGATCGTGTTGGTCAATGCCTCGTCTTCGCTGGATCCGGATCGGAAGCATCAGCGTCTTATCGATACGATGGGCGATCGGGAGGCCAGCCCGGCCGTGTTTGTTTACACCTTGCCGAATGTGGTGATGGGCGAAATTTGCATCCGCTATAAGATACAAGGGGAGAATACTTTTTTTATCAACGACCGCTACCCGGAGTCCTTTATCAGGGAATATGCCCGGCTGGTGATGAAAAAACAACGACTACGTGCCTGCCTGACCGGTTGGTGCGAACTACTGGGTGATACGTATGAAGCCCGTTTCGACTGGCTGGAACAAAAATGATTTTAAACGAATAATAATATAGAACAGACAATATGGAACAATTAATGCAGGAATTGAAAGAATCGCTGATCGAATCGCTGAACCTGGAAGACATAACTCCGGCGGAGATTGAAAACGAAGCGCCTCTTTTCGGGGATGAAGGACTGGGACTCGACTCGATCGACGCTCTCGAGATCATTCTGATACTCGAACGTAACTATGGTATTCGTATAGCGAATCCGGGGGAGGGGAAATCTATCTTCTACTCTGTAAAAACGTTGGCTGACTACATCACAGCAAACCGTACGAAATGAGAATAGGTGTCACAGGTATCGGTTGCGTGTCGGGTATCGGCATGAATGTGGAGGAACATCTTCGCGCTTTCCGCGACGGGCGGAATGGGCTGGGACCTGTTACGCTCTTTCCTACCTCGCGTAAGGAACCTGTATCCGAAGTAAAGCGGACGAATGAGGAACTGAAGCAGGCGCTCGGTATTCCGGTATCCGCCGAATTATCGCGTACTGCTTTATTGGGGATGACGGCTGCCTTCGAGGCATTGGCCGACTCCGGGCTGGACTTGTCTGATCCGCATAGCGCATTACGTATCGGTATGATTTCTTCCACCTCTACCGGGGGAATGGACCTGACGGAGTCTTTTTACCCTTCCTTCCGCGAGAATCCGGCACATGGGCGATTAAGATATGTTGCCTCGCACGATGCCGGCGACAGTACGGAACGGATCGCCTCTTTCCTGGGAATTACCGGATTTCGGACAACGGTCAGTACGGCCTGTTCGTCTGCCGCCAACGCAATTATGCTCGGAGCCCGGATGATCCGGCAGGGAATGCTCGATGTGGTGATTGCCGGTGGGACGGATGCCTTGTGTAAGTTCACCTTAAATGGTTTCGCTTCCCTGATGATCCTGGACAAGGAACCTTGCCGCCCTTTCGACAGCTCACGCGCCGGGTTGAATCTGGGGGAAGGGGCCGGTTACCTGGTACTTCAATCGGAAGCGACTCTTGCCAATCCTCCCTATTGCCTGTTGTCAGGCTATGCGAATGCCAACGATGCTTTTCACCAGACGGCTTCTTCCGACGAAGGCACCGGTGCTTTCCTTGCCATGAAAGGTGCTCTGGATAAAGCGGGAGTGCGGCCGGAGGAGGTAGACTATATCAATGCTCACGGAACAGGGACCCCGAATAATGATGCTTCCGAAAGCCGGGCTATTCTCCGCCTTTTCGAAGGCCGGATACCACCGTTCAGTTCTACGAAAACATGTACCGGCCATACATTGGGTGCCGCTGGTGGGATTGAGGCTGTATTCAGTGTGCTTTCCCTGAAACACGGTATTCTTTATCCGAATCTGAATTTCTCCGCTCCGGTAGAGGAAACAGGATTGATCCCTGTTACCCGTTATCAGGAAGGATTGACTCTTCGCTCTGTATTATCTAACTCCTTTGGTTTCGGAGGGAACAATGCTTCTCTGCTTTTCCAGCAATTCGATCGATAAACTATGTTTACAAAGCCGGTTTATATAGAAAAAATAGCAGCCTCTTTTGAACGGACGACCGACGGTTGTCAGCTCAGGGAACCTGACTACAAGCTCCTGATCCCCAATGCAACCCTTCGCCGCCGTATGAGTCGTATGGTTCGTATGGGGGTGGCTACCGGATTGCAATGCATCGGGGAAACAGCTGTTCGTGTGGATGCGATCCTGACCGCCACAGGGCTGGGATGCCTGGCCGATACGGAGAAGTTTATGAATACGATACTGGAGCATAACGAGGAATTGCTTACTCCCACGGCATTTATCCAGTCTACGTTTAATACGATCGGGGCACAGATCGCTCTGCTTACCGGAAATCATAGCTATAATACGACTTACGTACATCGTGCCTTTTCTTTGGAAAGTGCTTTGTTGGATGCGGCTTTACTTTTGCAGGAAGGGGAAGCTTCGTCTGTTTTGGTCGGAGCTGTCGATGAAATGACGCCAGCTTTAGAGGTCATTCTCGGCCGTCTGGGGTTTTGGAAAAAGGCAAAACTCGGTGAAGGTGCGGCTTTCTTTCTATTGTCGGGAGATCCGTCGCCGAAATGTATGGCGGAGCTCCGGGATATGGAGTTTTTCAGCGGCTCTTTCACGAAGGAAGAGATCGATAAGCGCATGGAAGCTTTTCTATTTCGGAATGGAACTACGGATGCCTGCGTGGTCTTACCGGATGAATACAAACGCTATTGCGGAGAGTTCCCGACAGCTATGTCGTTTGCTTTGTGGTATGCGTGTTCCCGGATGCAGGAGACCGGTTCTTCCGACTCTGTTTTATTGTATAATTCCTTCCTGGACAATCATTCGTTTTTATTAATAAAGAAAGGGTAATATATGGGATGGCTGATATTGATAGTCGTATTGGTTTGTGTCGGAGGTTTTCTGTTTTATGCCTCTTACAGCATTCGTTCGGGAGTATATGTGAAAGCCTTATGCAAGGGAGAAACCGATAAACGTGTGGTCTGTCTCACCTTCGACGATGGTCCTGACCCGAAACATACACCGCAGGTGTTGGATGTTCTTAAGAAGTATCAGGCACCGGCCGCCTTTTTTTGTGTAGGGGAAAAAGTACTGGAAAACCAGGAACTTTTCAAGCGTATGGTAAAGGAAGGGTATTATATCGGAAATCATACGTACCACCATTCCTGGAAGTTCCCGTTCCTTTCATTCAATGAGATGTATGACGAAGTATTGAAAGGTGAAGATGCCTTGTACACGTATGCAGACCCGTTATCAGCTTTCCGTCCTCCTTTTGGGGTAACGAATCCCACTATCGCCCGCGTGACGGATGAACTAGGCTATACAATAATCGGATGGAGCATTCGTTCTTTTGATACGCGGAGAGAATCTGAAGATAGGGTATTCCGCCGTATCATCAGGCAGATCGAACCGGGGGCTGTAATTTTGTTGCATGATCGCCTGCCCGGCTGTGCCTCTCTGGTAGCTCGTTTACTGGAATATTTAAAGACAATCGATTATGAGGTCATTCCACTCGATACAATGTTTTATTTACCTCGTCCGTTTGAAAAAGAGTATGATAATGAATAGATATATATGCCTGTTGTTGCTTCTGGCCTTTTATTTGCCAATGGTGGCTCAAAAGGATCTGAAACCATTGGTTTCGACAGCTGAGTTTCAGGAGCGGCTGAAGAAGGAAGCGGCTTCGCTCTCTTCTATTGAAAGTGATTTTACACAGGAGAAGTTTCTGGACGTTTTTAATGAGAAGATTCTCTCGAAGGGACGTTTCTATTATAAACAGGAGAATATGATCCGGATGGATTATACCTCACCGGTCGATTATCAGATTATTATCAATGGTCAAAAACTAAAAATCGTATCCGAAGGGAAAAGTAATGTTGTCAATCTGGGTTCCAACCAGATGATGAATGAAATGAAAGGGATGCTGGCTGCCTGTATGGTTGGCGATTTGAGTAGTATGACATCAGCGTATAAGTTGGAATATTATGAGTCGCCTTCTCTTTATGTGGTTAAGATCCGTCCGGTTTCTAAAAGTGTACAGGCTTATATCTCAGAGATCGTTATCTCGATAGATAAGAAAAATATGGCTGTACAAACGCTGCGCCTGTCGGAGAATGCAAAAGATTATACCGAATATCACTTTACAAACCAGCAATATAATACACTGACCGGTGATGAAAAGTTTGTTATCCGTTAGTCTCTGTCTTTTACTGATCTGCTGTTCGTGCGCTCCGTCCATCACACGGGACTGCCGGAAAGGGGAAACATTACGGATAGGAAAAGAACAGCTTCTTCCTATGGTGGATGCTTCTGCCGGGTTGTGTAAATACAATATGACAATCGATTTCATGCGGAAGCATTTCAGTGGGCTATTGTTAGTCAAAGAAACGGATCAGGGAACCTACCGTACGCTTTTCAGCACCCATTTCGGATTGAGCCTTTTCGATTTGGAAATCGGGAGAGACGGTTTGATGGTACATCATTGTATTGAACCATTGAATAAAAAGAAGATACTGGATCTGTTTTATCGTGACTTCTCGGTCCTCTTCGGTTTGAACATACAGCCCGAAAATAAAGCGGTCGTTTACAACTGCACAAAACCACAAACGGATATTGTTTATAAATTGTTCCTGCCCGGCTTCAACGGATATTATCGTGTGGACGATATAACAAACCGCATACAAGAGATCAAATTGGGAGCCGGCCTTCGTAAAACGACATTCCGCTCCCTTCCGGACAGTATCGGGATAGAAGCGATCCGTATAAGACATACGGGATTAAGGCTTTCAATCGGTTTGGATGCCATAAAGTAGGAACTCTTGTCAGAGAAGGGTTAATACTCTGAAAAAGATTCGAAACAGACCAAAATAATAGAAAAACTTCCCTACCTTTGTCCCACTAAATGCATAGTAAAAGGGATGTTGACTGACTTTTATACAGTAGAAACCGTTGCGGGACAAGATGAAGAATATACCTGTGTAATCCGGCTGAATCCGGAGCATAATGTTTATAAAGGGCATTTTCCGGGTATGCCTGTGGTACCCGGTGTTTGTATGCTCCGCATAGTGAAAGAATGCGTATCGATGGTGTTGAATACTCCGATGCGTTTTCAAGCTATAAATAGTTGTAAATTCCTCTCTGTCGTGAACCCGCTGGAACATGGTATTCTTACGTTTGCATTCTCTTTAGGTAATACCAACAGGCTACAGGCTATTGTAAGTGCAGGTGAGACGACTGTACTCAAACTAAAAGCAACGATTGTTGCGGAGTAATAACGAATAAATGGTAACAGATACTACATATACATTTCCGGATCATTTCCGGCGGGAGGGGCAATTGGCTATTGTGATTCCAACGTACAATAACGCTATTACTCTTGGCCAGGTCCTCACGGATGTATTGGTTTATTCATTTCCTGTTATAGTGGTGAACGATGGTTCCACAGACCATACAGCGGAAGTGCTGAAAGGATTCTCCGAAATCGGTGTTATCAGTTATCCGAACAACCGGGGAAAAGGTTATGCTTTGAATACCGGACTGAAAGCAGCTATGGAGATCGGTTACCGTTATGTTATTACACTCGATTCGGACGGACAGCACTACGCAGACGATATCCCTGTTTTCCTGAAAGAAATAGAATTGCATCCGGATAGCCTATTGATCGGAGCACGTAATCTGGCTTCTGATAATATGCCCGGAAAAAATACCTTTGCCAATAAGTTCTCTAATTTCTGGTTTACACTGGAGACAGGCATCCGCTTAACTGATACCCAGTCGGGTTACAGGCTTTATCCTTTGAACAAGCTGAAGAAAGTACGTCTTTTCACAACAAAATACGAATACGAACTGGAGATAATCGTACAGGCTGCCTGGCGGAATA
This sequence comes from uncultured Parabacteroides sp., assembly GCF_905196875.1. GTDB lineage: Bacteria > Bacteroidota > Bacteroidia > Bacteroidales > Tannerellaceae > Parabacteroides. The sequence goes on from NZ_CAJJWO010000014.1 coordinate 44,950, forward strand.
TACGGGTTGCGAATGTTCCGGTGAAAGTGTATTATCCACCGGCAGGAGAACGGGTTAGTCATTTTCGTCCGTTGCGGGATTTTACACGTATCAGTTTATTGAACTCAGTGCTCGTAACCATTGCTTTGTTATGGTTCTGGCCCTGGAAATGCGTACGAAGCATAACGAAGGAGAATATAAAGAAATTCATATCGAAGAATATCACTCATTCCCCGGAGTCGAATATACGGATCGCATTAGCGGTTATGTTCGGTGTTTTTATGGGAATTGTGCCTATCTGGGGATACCAGATGATTGTTGCCGGTATATTGGCCCATTTGATGGGGTTGAACAAAGTGATCACGATCGTTGCATCGAATATCAGTATCCCTCCAATGATTCCCTTCCTGTTATTCGGGAGTTATGTGACGGGAGGGTGGATACTGGATCGTCCTGTAAAGCTGAGTGTACATGAAGTGACATTCGATACGATCAGGGATTCGTTCGTTCAGTATCTGGCTGGAAGTATGGTCTTTGCCGTTATTTGCGGGTTATTGGCCGGTGTTGTTTGTCTAATGTTGCTTTCGTTATTTCGGAAGCCTGAGCATTCTGCCGGATGAATAAGCTGTTTATCCATATATATAATTATCTGGAACGCCATGTAGCTGTCCGTTACCTGCTACTGGTCGGTAGCTTCCTGCTATTACTTTTCTTTGCTGTACAGGTGAAATTTGAAGAAGACGTAACCCGCTTTTTCCCAGATACGCAGGATGCCCGGAGTACGGAGATTGTTTTCCAAAACCTGAAGATCAAAGATAAGATTATCGTTATGTTGTCGTCTGCCGATACGGTATCCGGCACAGTTTCTTCCGATCGCCTGATTGAAGCAGGAGAAAATCTGAAAGATAGTTTGCTGGAAGAGGCCGGAACTGAGTACATAACGGATATATTTGCGGAGGTGGGTGAGGACATGATAGGGGAGGTGACCGGATTTATTTATGATAACCTGCCTGTTTTCCTGACTGAGGCTGATTATGTCCGGATGGATTCCGTATTGACCCCTGAGGGAATAGAACACCGTATGCGTAGTAATTATCTGAATCTGCTTTCTCCGGCAGGGGTGGCACTGAAGAATATTCTGCCCCGTGACCCGGTAGGTCTGGGTACTTCTTCTCTGGAAAAACTGCGCGATTTCCAGATGACGGCTAATTATGAGTTGTATGACGGGCATATTTTTTCAAAGGATATGTCGACCCTGTTGCTTTTTATTACTCCGCATTACGGGACAGGGAGTACAGGGAAAAATGAATTCCTGATCGATACGATCGAAAAGCAACTGAAAGAAACGATGAACGCCTATCCCGGTGTAAAGGCGGAATATTTCGGGGGACCGTCGGTCGGTGTCTATAATGCCCGGCAGATCAAATCGGATACCATGTTGACCATGACGATCGCCCTGATCATCATTATCGGTTTTATAACATTGGTATTCAAAAGCCGTTCGGCTGTGATCCTGATCATACTGCCTGTATTATATGGAGCTGTATTTTCACTGGCTCTGATCTTTTTCATTAAAGGTGCTGTGTCGGCCATTGCGATCGGGGCGGGTGCCGCTGTATTTGGGGTGGCATTGAGTTACTCGATCCATGTATTGTCGCATTTTAATCATGTATCGTCCATTCGGCAGTTGATTGAGGAGCTGGCCTATCCGCTTACAGTGGGGAGCTTTACAACGGTCGGGGCTTTCTTTGGGTTGGTTTTCACCAGTTCGGACCTGCTACGTGACTTTGGCTTGTTTTCTTCATTGGCTTTGATCGGGACAACTTTTTTTTGCCTGGTGTTCCTACCGCATTTCCTGAAGATAAAGAAAGGACATGAAGAGGCCGGCCGGGTTCTTCGTATTATTGAGAAGATCAACGGATATGCTTATGAAAAAAATAAGCCGCTGGTCATTACGATTGTGATCGTCTTTTTCTTGTCTCTTTATATGTCGGGAAAGGTGACGTTCGATAGTAATATGATGAACCTGAGCTTCGAACCGGCTAACCTGAAGGCGGCGGAACAACGTTTGAACGATCTTTTCCAGTCGGATAATAAAACGACACTTTTCGTTTCGGTAGGTAATACTTCTGAGGAAGGATTACAACATTATGCGGAAACGAATCGTGAACTGGAAACCTTGAAAGCAGAAGGTAAGATTAAAGAGTTTGCTTCGGCAGAAAAAATATTTATTCCTTATGCAGAGCAACAGCGGCGTATCGACCGCTGGAACAGCTACTGGACAGCTGAACGGAAAGCATTGGTCGATAAAGAGATCAGGGAGAAAGCCGGGAAATATCATTTCCGGGCCGATACTTTTGATGACTTTTTTACCCTTCTGGATAAACAATATAGCCCTTGCGACTTTACTTCCGGCGATTCTTCTTTGCCGTTGCTCGACAGTTGGGCTTCTTCGGCCGATTCACTTTCCATGTTTATCACGCAGGTTCGTTTGAATGAGGATGATAAAGAGTTTGTTTATGACCGTTTTGACGATAATGACGGATTGGTGATTTTTGATCGCGGTTATTTTGCTAATAAGTGGGTCTCGGCTATCAATGATGACTTTTATCTGATCCTTTATATCTCCTCGTTTCTGATCTTCTTCGCTTTATTAATCTCGTACGGACGGATCGAATTGACGTTGATGACTTTTACTCCGATGGCTGTCAGCTGGGTGATCATCCTGGGGCTGATGGCAGTGACTGGTACGCAGTTCAATATTGTGAATATCATCCTTTCGACCTTTATCTTCGGTTTGGGAGATGATTTCAGTATTTTTATCATGGATGGTCTGCAACAGGAATACCGGACGGGAAAAAAGATGCTTACTTCCCATAAGACAGCTATCTTTTTCTCTTCATTTACTGCGGTTGTAGGACTTGGAGTACTGGTTTTTGCGAAACATCCTGCATTACAGTCGATCTCAGTAATTTCGATCCTGGGAATGATCTCTGTCGTATTGGTTTCTTATACGATCTTGCCGATCCTGTTCCGCTTTTTTATTTCCCGGCCTGCCTCAAAAGGAAATTTCCCGTATACTTTGTCCGCACTTTTGGTCACAGTGTGGTTTTTTGGCTTGTTTGTCACCGGCTGTTTATTGATGATGGGAGTAGCGCTTCTGTTGATATTGCTACCTGCAGGAAGGAATAGAAAAAAGCGGTTATTCAGCCGGATCATGATGTATATGCTCCGTATTTTCCTGAAAGCTGCCTGGATAGCCCGGCGTGAGAAAATAAATCCGGGTAATGAAACTTTTGAGAAGCCGTCGGTGATCATTGCTAACCATCAGTCTTTTGTAGATATACTGGTCATGCTTTCCCTGGCACCGAAGCTGGTGATGGTTACGAACAGGTGGGTATGGCATTCCCCTGTTTTTGGAAAAATTGTGCAATATGCTGATTTTGTGCAGACGGAAGATGGGTATGAAAAGGTCCTGCACCATCTTCGTGATAAGGTTTCTCAGGGATATTCGGTGGTTGTTTTCCCGGAAGGGACGCGTTCGGCAGACTGTAAAGTACATCGTTTTCATAAAGGTGCTTTTTATCTGGCTGAAAAGTTACAGTTGGATATACTGCCGGTCGTTCTCTACGGAACGGGAATGATCATTTCGAAACGGCAGCCGTTCTATGTGAAGCGAGGGGTATTGTGTACCCGTATATTGCCTCGCATAGCCAATGCTGATACAAGTTTTGGCGTGACGTATCAGGAACGTTCCAAAGCCATCGCAGCCGTTTTCCGTAATGCTTATCAGGAGACTTGCGATATTTATTCGAATTCGGATAATCCTTATTTTTACAGGCAGTTGGTTGCCAATTATATTTATAAAGGCCCGGTGGAGGAATGGTATATTCGTATTAAAGTCCTCATGGAGGATAAATATGAATTTTTTAACCGGATTATTCCGCGTAAAGCCCGTATTACAGATATCGGTTGTGGGTTGGGGCCGCTTTCTTACATGCTTGCCATGCTTTCGGAAGAACGGACTGTTCTGGGTATTGACTATGATGCGGATAAGATTGCCGTTGCGAATCATAATTTTTCCAGGAATGACCGTATCTGTTTTGTTTGTGTTAATGCGGTGGACTATGATCTTCCGCCCAGTGATGTGTTTATAATGAATGATATACTCCATTATATGGATTATTCATCCCAGGAACGTTTGTTGGACGCTTGTATCAGTAAGTTATTGCCGGGTGGTATATTGGTTATTCGCGACGGTGATGCCGGAGGTACGGTTAAACACCGGGTGACCCGGTTTACTGAGTTGCTTTCTACCCGTTTACTGGAATTCAATAAAAGGGAAAATGATCTTTATTTTCCGACGCATGAAATGTTTATCCGGCTCGCAGAACGACATCGGATGGAGATAGAGCAGCAGGCTAACGATCGTTTTACATCCAATATGATCTATGTTCTGCGAAGAAAGGAGTGTGTGCATGAGTAGCAGTAGCCGATATGATGTTATTATCATAGGCAGCGGACTGGGTGGTCTGGCTTGTGGTGTAACTTTGAGTAAAGAAGGGTATAATGTCTGTGTGCTCGAAAAGAATCCTTTACCCGGTGGTTGCTTTCAATCTTTTAAACGGTATGGCAGGATGTTGGATACCGGCATTCATTATATCGGCAGTATGGATGAGGGTGAAATTATGCGACAATACTTCACTTATTTCGGAATAATGGATAAGTTGAAGATGCGGCGGATGGATGAAGAGGCTTTCGATATGATCTGCTATAAAGATAAGTTTTATCCTTTTGCTATGGGGCATGAGCGGTTTGCAGATACGTTGGCCTGTGAATTCCCGAAAGAAAAAGAAGCTCTTTACCGCTATATCGATATGCTGGAGGCTGTCGGTCATTCGATCAGTGTGGAACAGTTGAGGAAAGGAAAACTATCTTCCGGCAATATGGATAATTTTTATGTCTCTGCCTGGGAACAGATCAGGGGGATTACTCCGGATGAAACTTTGCGACAGGTGTTATCCGGTAGCGTTCTATTGTATGGGGGCGATCAGTCGGTTTCTACTTTTTATCATCATGCCATCATTACGAATTCGTACCTTCAGGGAGCCTGGCGCTTTGTCGACGGAAGTATGCAGGTGGCAGATGCTCTGGTTGACATGATCCGGCAAAACGGTGGGACAGTACTGACCGGCGCAGAAGTTAGTAAACTTTGTTTGTCCGGAAACGAAATAAAAGCCGTAGAGATCAATCATTCGGAACAACTGGAATCCCGGTATGTTATCTCTTCCCTGCATCCTTTCAATACGTTGAGCCTGGTGGAGAAATCTCCGTTGATACGGAAGGCTACCCTATCCCGTTTGCAACATTTGCCTAATTCATACGGATTGTTTTCTGTCTATCTCCTTCAGAAACGGGAGAGTACACGGTATTGTAACCGGAATCTCTTTTTGTTGGGAGATCAGAATGCCTGGTATAACACCCGGTATCCCGAAGATACCCGGATTAATACTTGTATGGTCTCGATGCAACCGTCTTCTGCCCAGGAGCAGTATACCGATGTGATCTGTCTGCTTTCTCCCATGTATCTGTCGGAGGTGGAAAACTGGGAAGATACGACTGTCGGAAGACGGGGTGCCGATTATGAAGAGTTTAAAATGCAAAAAGCACAGCAGTTAATAGCTTTTGCCGAACGATATTGTCCGGGTATTTCGCAGAATACCGAGAAAATAGTGACTACTACCCCTCTTACTTACAGGGATTATACCGGTACTCCCGGTGGTTCGGCCTATGGAATAATGAAGAGTTATAAAAATCCGTTGATAACATTGATTCCACCCCGTACGCGTATATCTAATTTGTTCCTGACCGGACAAAGTCTGAATGTACATGGTGCTTTAGGGGTAACGTTGACTTCAATGCTGACTTGTGCGGAACTGTTAGGGGCGGAATATCTGGCCCGGAAGATAGGAGATGCCTGATATGAAAATAAAGAAGATAATAAAATACCTGATCCTGTCCGTTTTTTGTTTTGTCGGACTGCTTTTGATCGCCTCCTCTGTCCTTTATCTGACGGCGGATATGAAACAACCGGTTATCGACAGACAATCGTTGCCAGTTTATTCTCTGGTAAAGGCAGATAGCTTGCGTACGTATGGCCCGAATCATCTGCGACAGAGCAAAAGCGGGTTGTGGGAAATGTCGTTGCAGGGGAATCCGGTCGAAAGGGGAGTTGCTTTCGGGAAACTGGCAGAAGATTTGCTTCATTACCAGGAAGAGGTTTTTGTCGATCAGATACGCCAGATCATTCCTTCAGACAGTTATCTGAAGTTCTTGCGTTTCTTCCTGATCCTCTTTAACCGTAATCTGGGCGAATATATACCGGAAGAATACAGGACGGAGATCTATGGAATATCTCTTTCTTGTTCCCACGAATATGATGCGATCGGTACTCCTTACGAACGTCAGTTGAATTATCATGCCGCACATGATATCGGCCATGCTATGCAGGACTATATGCTGGTCGGATGTAGCTCTTTTGGTGTCTGGGGAAATGAAAGTGCGGATTCAACTTTATTGATAGGGCGTAATTTCGACTTTTATGTGGGCGATGATTTTGCCCGTAATAAACTGGTTTCGTTTTACCGGCCATCCGATGGATATTGTTTTGCATCCGTAGGTTGGGCGGGCATGACCGGTGTGTTGTCGGGGATGAATGAAACGGGACTGACAGTTACCATCAATGCTGCTAAATCGACCATGCCGGTATCGGCAGCCATGCCTATCTCTTTATTAGCACGCGAGATCCTTCAATATGCTTCCACCATAGAAGAGGCGTATGCGATTGCACAGAAACATAAAACTTTTGTTGCCGAGTCTTTATTGATTGGTTCGGCAAAAGACGGGAAGGCCGCCATCATCGAGAAATCGACCGACCGGATCGCCCTGTTCGGTTCGGAAACAAATCGTATTATCTGTACGAACCATTATCAGTCGGACATATTTAAAGAGGATGTCCGGAATAAGGAGAATATAGCCACTTCCGATAGTCCCTACCGGTATGCCCGGTTAGATGAATTGTTGGATGAAAATATCCCGGTAGATGTTTCGAAAGCTGCATCTATATTACGTAATCGGTTCGGAAAGGAAGGCCGGAATATCGGATTGACCAACGAGAAAGCACTTAACCAGTTTATAGCCCATCATTCGGTGATCTTTGAACCGGCTAAACGACTGATGTGGGTGTCGACTGCTCCCTGGCAATTAGGTGAATATGTTGCCTATGATCTGAATGCGATTTTTGCCCATCCGTCTGATACGGAAGAATTATGCATCGATAGTCTTTCTTTGCCTGCGGATACCTTTTTGAATAGTCCGGTTTATCAGCAATTATTGACCTATAAGAAGTTGGCGAAGGAGATTCGGCACAGTATCGGTAACGGTATCCCTCTCGATGAAGAGACGGTCCGTCAGTTTATAATATCCAACCCGGAATTCTATTATACCTGGCAGTTGGCAGGAGATTATTATCATCTGTTCGGTGCTGCAGATAAGGCCGTTTCTTGTTGGCAGACCGCTTTAACAAAAGAAATACCAAAAGAAGATGAACGTATTGTACTGGAAAAAAGAATTAAAAAATAAACGAAATGGAGAAGTTTAGCGACATACAATTCAAAACTCCTGCGGAGATCAAAAGGTATCAGGAACTTCGGCTTGCCGATGAACTGGAATACCTGAATAGACATTCGGTCTTTTATCAACGTATGTTCCGCGAGGAGAGGATTGATATATCCAGTATTCGCACATTGGAAGATTTACAGCAATTGCCTGTTACGACCAAAACAGACCTGCAACTGCATAATGAAGACTTTATTTGTGTGGATAGGGCAGAGATTATCGATTATGTGACAACTTCGGGGACATTGGGTGATCCGGTTACATTTGTTCTGACTTCAGGTGACCTGGACCGTCTGTCTTATAACGAATATCTATCGTTTACAACGGCGGGGTGCACGCGGGAAGATGTCATGCAGTTGATGACCACGCTCGACCGGCGTTTTATGGCGGGCCTGGCCTATTATATGGGAGCCCGTGAACTGGGGGCAGGAGTCGTTCGCGTCGGTAACGGGATACCTGAATTACAGTGGGACACGATTCATCGGATACATCCTTCTTTTTGTATGGTTGTTCCCTCTTTTCTGATAAAACTGATTGAATATGCAGAGGCTAACGGGATCGATTATAACAATTCTTCCATAAGGAAAGCTATTTGTATCGGAGAGGCTTTACGTAATCCTGATTTCTCCCTGAATACATTGGGACAACGTATCCATGAAAAATGGCAGACCCCTTTATTGCAATCCACGTATGCATCCACGGAAATGCAATCTTCTTTTACAGAATGTGAGGCATGCCGGGGAGGTCATTTGCAGCCAGAGTTGATCATTGTCGAATTTCTGGATGACAAGAACCAGCCTGTTGCAGAAGGGGAAGCAGGTGAAGTGACAATCACTACACTGGGTGTACGAGGAATGCCTCTGCTCCGTTTTAAAACAGGCGATATCTGTTATCATTATACGGAGCCGTGTTCCTGCGGGAGGAATACGATGCGGCTTAGTTCGGTATTGGGGCGTAAGGGGCAAATGATAAAGTATAAAGGAACCACTCTTTATCCACCGGCTTTATATGATATCCTCGACAATATTCCCGGAGTAAAAAATTATGTAGTAGAAGTCTATACAAATGATCTGGGGACCGACGATATTCTGATCCGGGTAGGAAGCGATTTGCAAACGGAGGCTTTCGCCAAACAAATCAAGGATCTGTTCCGGTCGAAAGTACGGGTGGCACCGACCATTCAGTTTGCCTCTCCTGATTATGTGGCTAAAATTCAGATGCCGCAGATGAGCAGGAAAGCAATTAAATTTATAGATTTGCGATAATTTAGTACTAATTTAAAATGTAATCGTATGAAACAGTTGATGGTATTGATGTTTTTATTTCTGGCAAGCTTTGTGAATGCGCAGGATAAAGCAAATTTGAAGGACATAGAAGAATTGACTTTTTTCGGGGTTGACTTTTCTATGGCTAAGGTGTACGGTGCCGATGAAACGACAGGACAGTTTAAAGACGCGTTTTATGGGATAAATACGCTGTTTCAGCGTGAACCTAAAAAGTATGATCTCGATAAGGCTTTCGATGCAAAAGTTACGTTGGACCTAACAACCGCCCAGGATCTTATCGAACAGATACAGAAAGCTGATTTTGTGGCTCAGAATGCCGGTTATGAATTGACTAATGAAGAAATTGCAGAGCATATCCGTCATTTTGATACAGGAAATGCTCAGGGGTTTGGCTCTGTTTTTATTGCCGGCCTGCTTAATAAAGAAAAAGGACAAGCAACTTATAATGTTGTAGTGTTTGATATCGTTACTAAAGATATTGTTTTTAATAAGCAATTTACAGAGAAAGCCAGAGGGTTCGGACTTCGTAATTTCTGGGCTTATTCCGTTTATAAGACACTGAATAAAATAAAGAAGATCAAGTAACTGTTTCTATAGAAATAGATAAAAAGCAAGGATGACTTCCTGGATTTTAAATAAATCCGGGGAGTCATTTTTTTATTAATCAGTGTTAATAATGCTGCTAAATATGCCAATAATTGTATTTATGCTTTGATTATTCATTATATGTATTTTATTTTGTGAAATATAAACCTGATATTCATATATGAAACCATGAAAATAAATCAAACTCTAAATAGCTCGGAATTCAATTATTCCATACCGATGTTGAAAAAAGGATTCGATTTGTTGGAACTACTGACTGTTTACCCCGAAGGAGTTTCCCTATTGGATGCCACTCAAATATTACAGTTATCTAAAACTACGGTATACCGGGTTTTAGGTTCTTTGCAGGAGATGGGCTATATCACAAAAAATGAAGCGACTGCCCGTTATTATTTGACCAAAAAATTATTATGCTTGGGATTAAAGGCTTTGGGCGAAGCCAATATGGTAGAAATATCTTTGCCTATTATGCAAACACTGCGTGATGAGATAAAAGAGAGCATAATGTTAGGAGTTTTGATCGAAAACCGGGTTATGTTGCTGGAGCAAGCAATCGGATCTCATAGTTTTACTTTCTTTCTACGCTCAGGCAATACATTCAATTTACACTCATCTGCCCCCGGAAAGGTTTTTCTTGCTTATACGAAGAATAAGGAAAGTCAAAGTTTATTATTGGATTCTATTGAGTATAAGATCTATAACGATCGGACAATTGCATCCCGTGATGAAATGCTTAAGGAAATAGATACAATACTTTCTCTGGGATATGCTGTCGACCTGGAAGAAGAAATGAAAGGGGTGCATTGTGTTTCCACACCCGTTTTCAACCAATTTGGAATGGTTGTCGCAGCTTTATGGACTTCGGGACCTTCAGGTCGTTTAACAGAAGATGATTTTTCGGGAGTAGCCCGAAAATTGCAGGAAGCTTCCGCTTTGATATCTTCGAAATTAGGATATCAGGGATAGGAAAAAATAAAAGGCAGAAATAATTTTGCGCATTATTCCTGCCTTTATTTCTCATTAAAAAATAACATCCTCTCTTCATTTGGTCGTGCAGGAAGGATGTGTTATAAATTAACCTTTTAATAATGGAGAAACAAAGTTATGAAATTTTTTTTGATTTCTTTGGGTATAAGACCTAGAATCGGTCTTATACTACGTGTTTTGTTTGGAGTTTCTACATTATCTGTATTATTATGTTATGCAGATATAGTCCATGCAGAAAAGAAACCACATCCCTCTGAAATGCAGGATGTAAAGCAGCAGAAAGAGATTACAGGTAAAGTAACAGACGTAGAAGGTGAACCGCTCGTCGGAGTAAATGTCTCGGTTAGGGGGACAACTATCGGGACAATAACTGATATTGAAGGATTCTTTTCTTTGCAAGTTACCAAAGGCGCTGTATTGGTGATCTCTTATATCGGATATTTGAAAGAAATATTGGAAGTTGGCGATCCTGCTACTTATTCTATCACATTACAGGAAGATACTCATAAGCTAGACGAGGTTGTCGTCGTTGGGTATCAGTCTAAAGAAAGGAAAAATCTGACCGGTTCCGTTGCAACAGTCGATACAAAAATGCTGGAGAATCGTCCGGCAGCGAGAGGTACGGATTTATTACAAGGGGTTGCACCCGGCCTGATCATCTCTCGCACTAATCCGGGACGTGTAGGGGGGGGCGGTGTTGGAATCGAGATACAGGGTGTTTCAGCCAGGTCAGGCTCCGATGTGTTGATTGTTATCGATGGAGTACCTCAACCACTGGGTTCGATAGATGCTATCAATAGTATAAATCCGAATGATATCGAGAACATCAGTGTACTGAAAGATGGTGAAGCCGTGGTATATGGTTCGCGTGCCTCCTCGGGAGTGATCGTTATTACTACAAAATCAGGAAAGCAGAATAGGGTGGAAGCTTCTTATACAGCTTCATTCAAAACACCTTCCATTTACACGAAAAAGGCGAATGTCATAGATACTTACCTTTTGATGGATAAAGCCTGGAATATGAGTGGTATTGACAATATATTAGGGTATCCCACCGTCATTAATTATATCAAAGACAACAATCTGACTTTTAACGATATCAAAAACAATGATTATAAGCATATCGTTTCAGGTTCGGCTCCTTTTCCTGATACCCCGTTTCTGATTTTCTCCCATTATGATTGGTTTGATATGATGTATGGAACTGCCATTACTCATAATTATGATGTGACAGCGTCCGGTTCTACGGAGAAAGCCTCTTATTACACATCTGTCGGTTACATAGATGAAGGATCTATGTTACGTTATGGCGATAATTCCAATAAAACCATGTTTGCCCGCGTGAAATTGGATTATAAGTTCAATAACTGGATTACGGTCGGTTCGAATATCAACCTGCGTTATAATAATTTGGTTGAACCCATAGATCTTGGAGGATTGGAAGGTGCAATAGCCAATCGTGCGAGTTGGGATATTCCCTATACTCCGGAAGGCCGTTACTGTTCCTGGGGAGGACCTCCGAATCCCATTGGGCTTGCACAGGAAAGAGGAGAGAATAAGCAACAGAGATATATGATGTCTGCACAATTCTATGTAGATATCACCCCGGTCAAAAACTTAAAGATCCGTGCTGTCGGCCAGAAAAGTTATGATGGGATAAAAGCCAGGGCAACCATGAAATGGTTTGATACCTATTACTGGAATGAAAGTTTCGCCTATCCTTCTCTCCCGAACAGGAATGCGGATACCTATTCCTATTATGGAAATAATTTTGACCAATCACTGAATATGACTGTTTCGGCAGATTATAAAAATACCTTCCTGAAAGACCATGCTATCCGTGCTTTTGCCGCTTTTACACATGAAGAATTTCAGTATGACCGCGCCACAGCCCAGGCGCGTGACCTGGCTTATCTGGGTCTTTCTACGCTTAATCTGGGAAATCCTGTCAAAAACTTAGTCTCCGATACTCAGATGGAAAATACTTTAAAAGGTCTTTTAGCCAATGTGGGGTATACGTATAAAGACAAATATACTGTGGAAGGATATTTCAGAAGAGACGGCAGTTCACGATTTGCACCGGGACATCGATGGAATAATTTCTATGGAGTAGGAGCAGCTTATATCATCACCAATGAGTCCTATTTCAAGAAGTTGAAAATAGATGATTACCTGAATTATTTAAAAATAAGGGTAAACTATGGCGAACTGGGTAATCAGGCGGGTATAGGAAATTATGATTTCGTCCAGGGTTTGATTATTAGCCAGTCCAATATCTTGTTTGGCTCCCCTTCGTCCGTATTGAAGCAGCAGATAGCAACAATGTCAGGCTTTCCGTCGGATACGAGAACCTGGCAGATATCCCGTAAACTGAATGTCGGGGTAGATGTAAACCTGTTTGACGATCGGTTGAACATCATTTATAATCAGTATGTAACCAATACGAATAATGCATTTTATACGGAAGAATTTCCTAGTTTGCTGGGTACGACAGCCCCTAGTATAAACGGTGCAAAGATCCGGGCAAAAGGTTGGGATTTGGGTGTTACCTGGAGAGATGAATTTAAAAATGGCATTAGTTACAGCGTATCTGTGGGTCTTAACGATTCGAAAACCAAAGCAATCCGGTTACCGGACAATGTAGTGCCTGATTTATCTGGAAATGCCTGGGTAGAAGGATATCCGTTGGGAGCTCAGTTTGGACTTGTGTATGACGGTATTATGCAGAACCAGGAAGAGGTTGATGCCTATTACAGTCAGATCAAAGGAGGTATTACTAACCGATTACAACCGGGAGATGCCAGATACAGAGACTTGGATGGCGATGGAATTATAGAAAGTACATTATATCAGACAGATGAAAACGGCAAGCCTCTGGCTTCGTCCGGTGATATGGTTTATCTGGGAGACACAAGACCACACTATCAATATTACATAAACCTTTCGGCCGGTTATAAAGGATTCGAGATCAGTGCCATATTGAATGGAGTAGGGAAATGGCATGTCGTACAGAACGACCGGGTCGGTTGGGGATATCCCTGGACTCAGGTGCTGGAACATGCGGTCAGTAAACCGGGTTGGACACCGGAAAACCCGGGTGCTGAATATCCTCGTCTGTTTATTACGGATGCTACATTCGATAATTCGGTGAACGGGCATAATTACACACCTTCAACAGCCCCATATTCATTTGTGAATGTCCCCTGGTTAAATGTTAAGAATATTCAGCTGGCCTATACCCTGCCGAAAGAGTGGGTTTCGATGCTCCATCTGAATAGAATAAAGATTTATGCCAATGCGACAGACCTGGGATATATTGTCAATAAGATGCCGAAAAGCTACAGCCCTGAACAGCCTTTTGCGTCGGCAATTGCTCCCTATACCCGCTCGTTTTCTATCGGTTTGAATGTTGGATTTTAAAAACGTAAGCATATGAAAAACATATATAAAATATTAGTTATGACAGTGGCCTCTTCTCTGTTCTGGAGCTGTGAATCCGATCTGAGCCTGTTGCCGCTGGATTCGTTGACCTCAAATGTCTATTTTAAAACGGAGAGCGATTTTCAATTATATGCAAATGGATTATATCAACAGTTACCTGATTTTGGCCAGGCCAGTAATGACAATTGGACCGACCTATTTTATACCGGAGGACCAAATTCTATCAGTAACAGTACTTATATCGAATCTCAAAACGATGCTACCTGGAACCAATGTTATGCCAATATAAGAAACTGCCTGATCCTTCTGGAAGAAGAGGCGAAATTGGAATATCCTTCATTGAAGGCGGCCATACAGGTATATAAAGGAGAAGCCCATTTCTTTTTGGCGATGAACTATTTCGACCTTTTGAGATATTACGGCGGAGTTCCGTTAATCAACAAAACACTGACCTTACAGGATGAAGATTTGTACAAGACGAGAGCCGAACGGCAGGAGATCGTGAATTTCATTATGGACAATCTCGATAAAGCCATTGAAGCACCGGTCGGAACTTTAACTGCCGCAGATCAGGAAGGACGGCTTACTGTTGCTGCAGTACGTGCCTTTAAAGCGCGTGTAGCCCTGTTTGAAGGGACATGGAGGAAGTTCCATCAATTGGGCAATGAGAATGAGATGCTTGATACGGCTATTGCCGAATCGCGTCTGGTATTGAATGATCCGAACTATTATCTGTTTAAGGATGAACGGTTAGGAGACCTGAGCTATTTCTACATGTTTATATTAGAAAGTGATGTAAAATCAAATCCGGTAGGTATAGGTAAAGAGGCCAATCATGCATATCTGCTAACCCGAAAACATAATAAATTGGACTCGCCTACCGGATACATCGCTGTGACAAGTGGAAATTTGTCGCCAACACTTAAGATGCTGAACCTGTTTCTGGATAATCAGGGATTGCCTATCGATCATGCGGAAAGTAATTTCCAGGGATATGGATTTAAGATTGATCCCGATACGAAAGAAGCGGTGAATACGGAATACCAGAACAGGGACTTGCGTATGACAAGCAATTTGATAGAACCTTTCTCCCAGTTTTGGTATCATTCACCTTATCACAGGAACTATGAACTGTCGGATGAGACAAACACCGGAGCCTGGAACGACGGTTTCTGGACAAGTGCAACCGGTTATCTGCTGGCTAAGTATATTCCGGAGGTAGAGGGTTCTGTCGGTATCGATTATCCGGTTATACGTTTGGAAGAAGCGATGTTGATATTTGCAGAAGCCTCATTTGAAAGAAACAACGCTATTACGGACGAAGAGTTGGATATGTCGATCAATAAGTTACGCAGCAGGGTCGGGATGCCTTCCCTGACAAATGCTTTTTGTCAGAAATATGGTTTGGATATGCGTACGGAAATAAGAAGAGAGCGTACTGTCGAGTTGATGGCGGAAGGTTTCCGGTATGATGATGTGAGAAGATGGAAAGCCGGAGAAACGGAAATGAATGATGCAATTAAAGGTATCCAATGGAAGAACTCTCCGATAAGTACTTCTGGGGGCTTTGATGTTTTCAATGTCAGGGAAAATGGTATTACAACAGTTTCGGCCTATAAAGACCGTGTATATACGACAGATGAAAATGGCTTTATCATTTTGGAGGCAGGTGCATCGAGGAAGTTTTCGGATAAGCATTATCTGCGACCTCTTCCTTTGCGGCAGATTGCATTAAGTAAAGGTACTTTGAAACAAAATCCAGGTTGGGTTGAACAATAAAAACTAATAGAACTTTTTTTATGGAATTTAGTATACAAGATCTTTTGATCTCTTTTGCAGGAGGAATATTTGGTGCGGCTATAGGTGCTTTCCCTGTTTGGGTTCTTTGTGGACTGGCAGTGTTGATTGGAGCTACATTAAATTTTACAATTGCAGACGGACGTTTTATGGAGTTTGTGGCATGGGGATTCTTTTTGGGTCCCCACACCTCCTTTGCCGGCGGTACGGCTGCGGCAGCTTATGCCGCTAAAAAGGGCTTGTTGGAAAACGGCAGGGATATTTCCTCCTCGTTGGTTGGGTTGAATAACCCTAAAGTGTTGTTGGTCGGAGGAATATTCGGAGGGCTGGGGTATATTTTGTACTGGTTGATTATGCTGATCCCTGATTATAGCGAATTACCCTGGACAAACACAATCGCCCTTGCAGTTATTCTGAATATGGTCATTGTCCGTTTTATCTTTGGTAAGACAGGATTATTCGGTACGGTAAAGAAGGAAGATTCCCGTTGGAAGGCGACTGGCGATGCCGGTTGGATCTCTTACCAGTCTTCTCCGGGACAGCTTCTTCTGTTGGGGTTGGGTATTGCCATCCCGGCTGCATTCTTTACACAAATATTGCCCGGTTCCAGCGGACTTGTCTTTGGCTTTGTTACTTTCCTGCTTGTTTTTATGCTGTTTGGCTATAAGGTACCGGTGACACATCATATTGCCTTATCGGCTTCTATGGTTGCTGCCACGACAGGGAGCGTTACCTGGGGAATTATTTTCGGGTTACTGGCAGCCTACATCGGCGAATATGCGGCGGCTTTGTTCGTCTCCCATGCAGACACTCACATCGATCCTCCTACTTTGGCACTGGTGATTACTTTCTCGCTTGTGTCGCTCCTGGATGTGTTCTCTGTTTTTGAGCTGCCGGTGGTGGCGGTTTGCCTTGCCGGTATTCTCGTTATTGCTGCCATTCATTCTTCCTTGCTCTATTTGCAAGCCTCAAAGAGGTTGGAGAGGGTAAAATAAATAGATTGTTTAATTATTAATATCATATCCATGAAAAACTTTGAATATTACAATCCGGTCAGGATCCTGTTTGGTGCGGGAGAAGTCAGTAAAGTAGGCAAAGAGGCAGCGAAGCTGGGACAAATTGTATGCCTGGTTTCCTATAAAGAGCCCGGATTTCTGGCCCCTTTACTGGAAAAAGTGAAACATTTGCTTGAAGAGGAGAGCCTTCGTGTATGTACATTTTACGAAGTGGAGGAGAACCCAGAGATCCGGACTATCGAAAGAGGCGTGGCGCTTTGCTGCCGGGAAAAGGTTGATCTGGTGATCGGAGTAGGTGGTGGTAGTGCGATGGATGCGGCCAAAGTTGTGGCTGCCGGTGTCTTTTACGAAGGTGATTTATGGAATATGGTATTTAGCAGGCATAGCGTCAATACTGCTGTTTCACCGGAAAGGGCATTGCCGACACTGATGGTTCCGACACTTCCGGCGACAGGAAGTGAAATGAACCTCTGTGCCGTAGTGAGCAACCGCGAACTGAAAGAAAAGTCATACCTCTGGAACCAGTGCCTTTATCCGAAGACCTCCATTATCGATCCGGAACTGACCGTCACCCTGCCGGCTTTTCAGACGGCTTGTGCAGCTGCAGATACTATTTCTCATGTCCTGGAGATTTACCTGAATGGCGAAGAAGACAGCGATTTGCAGCATTATTTCCAGGAAGGGGTTATGCGTACGGTTATAGACAATATTGACAAGGTACTGGCTGATCCACGGAATATTTCGGCCCGTTCCCATCTGCAATGGGCGGCAACCTGCGCGATCAACGGTTGGGCTTCCCCCGGTGATTCATGGACGCCGATACACCAGATCGGGCATGTATTGACCTCTTTATACAGGGTACCCCACGGAGCTTCACTGGCCATCCTGATGCCACCCTGGATGGAAGTGATGTATCCGCGCCGTAAGAAGCAATACTTCCGGTTTGCCCGTAATGTGATGGGGGTCTGTCCGGATGGGAAACAGGAGGAAGAGATCATACTGGAAGGTATAACCGCTTTCAAAGCTTTCCTGAAACGGATAGGTACGCCACAATCGCTCGGTGAAATGAATATCCCGGAGTCGGGAATCCCCCGGATTGTGGAGAATGTGGTGAAAATCAGCTTCGGCAGCGACGGTTTTCTTGTTTGTAATCCCCCCGTATCGCAGGCGGATATTGCAGAAGTTCTAAAAAAAGCGCTTTAGCCTCATTCCTTGTATAAAGTTTGATAATTAAGACGTATGATCCGTATGACATCCGGTGTCATACAATGTCATAAAGCGGACAGGTTTTGTCAGCTAAATATCAGCGGTTTTTTAATATAATTCTAATCTCTTCAATACAATTTATAGAGTGTTAGGGCGTTGGTATTAAACGTAAATGCTTACCTTTGCGGCCGACTGTCCGTGTTAGGATAGCTATTTTAGACAATTAATTATCACACTTTATACAAACGTATGAGAAAGTATAAACTAATCAACAACGTGCTGGGATGGATCGTATTCCTGATCGCCTCCACCGTTTATTTGATGACTATCGAACCCACTGCCAGTTTTTGGGATTGTGGTGAGTTCATTTCTTCGGCTTTTAAACTGGAAGTAGGGCACCCGCCCGGCGCACCGTTCTTTATGTTGACGGCCAATCTGTTCACACAGCTTGCATCCGACACTGCTACGGTGGCTAAAATGGTAAATTCCATGTCGGCGCTGTTCAGCGGACTGACTATTCTGTTCCTGTTCTGGAGTATAACCCACCTGGCCCGCAAGATTATGGTGAACGATGAGAATGAAATTTCTCTGGGAACGATGATTACTATTATGGGTAGCGGTCTGGTAGGCGCATTGGCTTATACCTTTAGCGATACATTCTGGTTCAGTGCGGTAGAAGGTGAAGTATATGCCTATTCATCCCTGTTCACAGCCCTTGTATTCTGGCTGATCCTGAAATGGGAAGAGGCTGCCGACCGTCCTCACGCCGATCGTTGGATCGTACTGATCGCATATCTTATGGGATTAAGTATCGGTGTCCACCTGTTGAACCTGCTTTGTATCCCGGCGATCGTATTGGTTTACTACTATAAGAAATTCCCGAACCCGACGATGAAAGGTACCATCTATGCACTGTTGGTTTCTTTTGCCATCGTAGCTTTGATGATGTATGGTGTCGTTCAGGGACTGGTCGAGGTATGCGGCTATTTCGAACTATTGTTTGTCAACGTATTGGGAATGCCTTACAACTCAGGAGTGTTTGCCTATGTGATTGTACTGGCAGGCGTGTTGATCTGGTCTATCTGGGAAACGATGCGCGACGAGGTAAATCCTGTCAGGATGAAGATCGCCTTTATTGCTGCTATCGTATTGGTAGGTGTTCCGTTCATCGGAAGCGGTTATGTACTGGCTGTGATCCTGACGGCTGCACTGACGGCTTACCTGTTCATGAGCAAAAAGGTAAATATCAAATTGCTGAATACGGTTCTGGTATGCCTGATGGTGATCGTAGTAGGTTATTCTTCCTATG
The DNA here is from genome assembly GCF_905196875.1 of uncultured Parabacteroides sp. Classification (GTDB taxonomy): domain Bacteria; phylum Bacteroidota; class Bacteroidia; order Bacteroidales; family Tannerellaceae; genus Parabacteroides. The sequence continues at coordinate 64,254 of NZ_CAJJWO010000014.1, forward strand.
CATTGACCATGATCCGTGCTACAGCCGATACTCCTATGAACCAGAATGCACCGAGTGATATATTCACCCTGCGTTCATACCTGGCCCGTGAACAGTACGGTAAGACTCCGTTGCTGTACGGACAGACCTTTGCATCGGAAGTGAAACGTGAAAACCAGGGTGGTAACTGCTCTCCTGTAACCAAGGAAGGTGAAGCCGTATGGAGCCGCGTGATCAAGAAAGACAAGAACGAAAAAGATAAATACTATATCTCACGTCATGATGTCGATTATGAATATGTGGACGAGTTGAGTATGCTTTTCCCACGTATGTTCAGCAACGTCGATGCCCATGTGGGAGCTTATAAAGAATGGTCGCAGTTCAAGGGAGAACCGGTGAAGTTTAACCGTTGTGGTGAAAACGTAACTGTGATGAAACCGACGTTTGCTGAGAACCTGCGTTACTTCTTCGCTTACCAGCTCAATTTCATGTACTGGCGCTACTTCATGTGGAACTTCTCCGGACGTCAGAACGATATCCAGGGGAATGGCGAGGTCTTGAATGGTAACTGGATCACCGGTATCAAGGCGATCGACGAGGTGCTTGTCGGTCCGCAGGATAATATGCCTTCTGATATCGCCGATAATAAAGGACACAATGTCTATTATATGCTGCCGCTTCTGCTCGGTATTCTCGGGTTGTTGTATCAGGCCTATTCCGGACAGCGTGGTATCCAGAGCTTCTGGATCACTTTCTTCCTCTTCTTCATGACGGGTATCGCCATCGTGCTTTATCTGAACCAGACTCCTTACCAGCCGCGTGAACGAGACTATGCCTACGCAGGTTCTTTCTATGCGTTCTGTATCTGGATCGGGTTCGGTGTCGCGGCACTGGCTAAGCTGATACAACGGTATGGCAAGATGTCGCCGGTAGTGGCCGGTTCTGTGGCAACTGTACTTTGTCTGTTCGTGCCGATCCAGATGGCCAGCCAGACCTGGGATGACCACGACCGCTCGGGACGTTACGTATGTCGTGATTTCGGTGCCAACTACCTGGAATCATGCGAACCGAATGCCGTGATCTTCACCAACGGCGATAACGATACATTCCCTCTGTGGTATGCTCAGGAGGTGGAAGGTATCCGTACCGATGTCCGTGTATGTAACACCAGCTACCTGCAAACCGACTGGTACATCGACCAGATGAAGAAACAGGCTTACGAATCTGCTCCGCTACCTATCTCATGGGATCGTGCGGATTACGTACAGGGAACACGCGATGCAGCTTATGTATTCCCGATGACCGACAAACCGATCGAACTGTCTACGGCCCTGAATTTTGTTCGCAGCAGTGATCCGAAATTCAAGAAGATACCGGGTATCAGCCAGGAACTCGACTATATTCCGGCCGAAACGCTTGTTTATAAGGTCGACTCCGCTACCGCTGTAGCCAAAGGCCTGGCAACCGACTCTACCGGCTTATTGAAGGAAATGACGATCAACCTGAAAGGAAAGAACGCACTGGGCAAGCAGGAACTGATGATCCTGGATATGTTGCAGACGAACGATTGGGAACGTCCTATCTATTACGCAATCACCGTAAACCCCGACCAGTTCGTTGGCCTGGACGGTTACTTTGAACAGACTGGTCTGGCTTATCAGATCGTGCCGAAGAATGCTAACAAAGGCACGAACACGGAAAAGATGTATGATAATGTGATGAACAAGTTCAAATGGGGTGGCGTAGACAAACCGGGCGTTTATATCGACGAGAACGTGATGCGTATGTGTAAGAGCTACCGTATGGCCTTGTTCAATAAGCTGGCCGAAGACCTGCTGAAAGAAGGTAAGAACGAGAAAGCATTGAACGTGCTCGACAAGTGTATGGAAGTATTGCCACCGGAAAACGTGCCGTTGGATTACACCGCACTTTCTACCGGCGAACTTTATTATGCACTCGATCAGGATGCGAAGGCCGAAGAGGTATTCACCGGAATTGCCGAGAATGCCATGCGCAATATCGACTGGTTCTTCCGTCTGAAACCGTCTCAGCTGGCCTCTGTGACAAGAGAATTGGAACATAACCTGGCCGTCATGCAGCAGGTATTGGCAGTCAGCAAACATTATAATCCCGAATTTGCTAAGAAGTATCAGGAAGAGTTTGACAACTACCGGATGGCTTACGGTTCGGTTCGCAGAGAATAATAACGTATGTTTATAGAACAACCGCCCTGGTTTTACAGGGTCCTGTTCCCAGGGGTAATCTGGCGGATACCGGCCAAGGAGAAGTGTGTATATCTCACCTTCGACGACGGCCCTATTCCCGAGGTTACCCCTTGGGTCTTGGATATACTCGACAAATATGGCGTGAAAGCTACCTTCTTCTGTGTAGGCGATAATGTCCGCAAACACCCTGAAGTTTATCAGATGGTGCTCGATCGCGGACACCGGGTTGGCAATCATACCTTCCACCATATTCAGGGGCTTCAATATTGGACGAAGAACTATCTGGATGACATCGAGAAGGCTGCCGGATATATCCACAGCGACCTGTACCGTCCGCCGCACGGACATATGCGTTTCCCGCAGGTAGTGGCCCTCAGGAGGAAATACAAGATCATCATGTGGGACGTGGTGACCCGCGATTATAGTCCCCACATGACTCCCAATGGCGTATTCAACGTGGTAAAGAACTATGCCCGCAACGGCTCAGTCATCGTTTTCCACGACTCTCTCAAAGCCGAGCGCAACATGCGTGAAGCCATGCCCCGTGCTATCGAATGGCTACAGAAAGAAGGGTATACGTTCAAGGTGTTCGAATGAATCTATCTGTCAGTATAAAGGACAAAGCAAAAGAATTAGGCTTCGATGCCTGCGGAATAGCAGAGGTTTCTTCCGCAGACACCGAAGCTTTGTTTTTTGACCGGTGGATAGCCGAAGGATACCATGCAGGAATGAAATATATGGAGAACTACCGGGATATCCGTCTCGACCCCACCGGCCTGGTGGAAAGTGCCCGCTCCGTTATCTCCGTCGCCCTCAACTATTATCCGTCGCAGAAACAATCCCCTGATGCTCCCCGTATCTCCTATTACGCCTACGGAAAAGACTACCATGTCGTATTGAAAGACAAGCTTCGCCAACTTTGGAAATACATCACGGAAGAGCTTCTCCCCTCCATACAAGTGACTACTCTTTCCTCTCCCGGGCAAGAGCAGGGGATACCTTATAGCCCTGCCGCCCGTATCTTTACCGACTCCGCCCCCCTTCTTGAACGTTATTGGGCCTGGAAAGCCGGTCTCGGCTGGATCGGAAAGAATACCAACCTTATCATCCCCGGTAAAGGTTCTTTCTTCTTCCTCGGTGAGATCGTCACCACGTTGGAGCTCGATTACGACAGTCCCCGGGAGAACCGTTGTGGCGATTGCCGTCGTTGCCTCGATGCCTGTCCGACAGGTGCTCTCGAAAGTGCCGGCCACCTGAACGCAAACAAATGCATCTCCTACCTCACCATCGAGCATAAAGGCGATATTCCTTCGCAGTACGCTGCCCGTCTGGGTGACCGCCTCTACGGTTGTGATACCTGTCAGGAGGTCTGCCCCTGGAACCGTTTCGCCCGGCCCACCCGTGAGGCGGCGTTTTCTCCTTCTCCCGCCTTCCTTTCTTTGAAAAAAGAAGACTTGCAGAACTTTACACGCGACGATTATAATCGTATCTTTGCCGGGTCGGCCGTGAAACGTGCCAAATATGAAGGACTCATACGAACAATCAATAACAAAAAAGATAAGCCATGAGAAGAACATTCAACCTCTTGCTTTTCTCTTTTCTTTGTACCCTGGCTGCCTTTGCCGCCCCGGGCGAACTGAAAGAGAAGCTAGCTTCCCTTAAAGGGATCAGTAACATCGAACAACTCGAGTCGGACGTCTATCCGGAAAAGTATCTGGTGCGTATCACCCAGCCTGTCGATCCGAAAGACCCGGCGGCCGGTACTTTCACTCAGCGCATCATCATAGGCCATGTAGGTTTCGACCGTCCCACCATTCTGGTGACGGAAGGCTATGGCGCTGCTTACGCTCTCAATCCCAAATATCAGGAAGAGTTGACCAAATTGCTCGATGCTAACCTTGTCTTTGTAGAATACCGTTACTTCCTCGAGTCGACCCCCGAACCTTGCAACTGGGATTACCTGACTGCCGAAAACTCGGCCTACGACCTGCATAACGTCAACCAGACGTTCAAACAATTGTATACCGGCAAATGGATCAGTACCGGCATCAGCAAAGGCGGTCAGACCACCATGCTCTACCGTGCATTTTTCCCCGATGATGTGGATATCTCTGTCCCTTACGTCGGCCCGTTGTGCCGGGGCGTTGAAGACGGACGCCATGAGCCTTTTCTCCGCAAGGTCGGTACCAGACAGGAACGCCGGAAGATAGAAGACTTCCAGCGTGAAGTCCTGAAGCGTAAAGCTGAAATGCTTCCCTTGCTCGAAGCTTTCTCCAAAGATAAGAACCTGGAATACCGTATCCCGATGGCCGAAGTGCTCGACTATTGCGTCCTGGAATATCCCTTCGCTCTCTGGCAATGGGGCACTTCCGTATCCGTCATTCCTTCTTTGCATTCGGACAGCCCGGCTTTATTCAAGCATCTGATGGAGATCAGCAGTCCCGACTATTTTGCCGAGGATCAGCCCAACATCTCTTTCTTCGTACAGGCTGCCCGAGAACTGGGCTACTACGGTTACGACACGAAGCCTTTCAGGAAATACCTGACCATCGACAGCAGTAAAGGTTACCTCAACCGCATTATGCTCCCCCGTGAGCTGGTCGACAAGGTGGAATTCCGCCCTGCCCTCTATCATAAGATATACAACTTCCTGAAAGATAACGATCCGAAGATGATCTTCATCTATGGTGAGATCGATCCCTGGAGTGCGGCCCACGTCCCTGTCTTCAAAGGTAAAGTGAACGAACAGGTCTACTTTCAGCCCCGCGGCAGCCATCGTGCCCGCATCGGCAATATGCCGGAGGATATCAAGGAACAGATATTGACACAGCTGAATAAGTGGTTGGCTGAGTAGTTCTTACTTTTGGCTTGATCCAAAAGTAATCAAAAGATCAAGGCTGCACCGGCTTCGCTGTTCCGGTGAAAGACTACGCTGTCGTCTGCGAACTCGCTTCGCTCAGACAGCGCAGCCTCCTGCCGCTTCGTCTTCCCCCTTCACGGACGCTCACCCGCTGAGACCTTTCAGAGAACGCTTTGCGTTCTTTGGGGATGGCCGATACTGTCTGTTATCAAAATGACTTGGCTATTGTTGCAACTCAGCCTCGGCAAGGGCGGATTGACTTCTGAAAAAGCCGTATGCTTCCGACTCGTGCGAACACTATCGTATCTACGCTCCGGGCGAAGAGTATACGATTGTAGAAGAGGGGAAAAAGATTTATTAGCGGGGTGAAGGGGTCAGAACATCCCCTGCACCTTATAAACGAACTCCATCCATACCCAGTAGCGGATGGCCTTGCCGAGGAACATCGAAATGGCGACGATCCAGATATTGGCACGTAGGAAGCCCAGTGCTACCGCGATGAAGTCGCCGATGCCGGGTAGAAAGACGAAGAAGCCCATCCAGGAGCCTTTGTCTTTTATCCAGTTTTGTACTTTTTGCAGTTTCCTGGCATCCAGTTTGAGGTATTTCTCGATCCATTCCACTTTGCCGAGCATACCGAGCCAGTAACAACTCATACCGCCCAGGAAGTTACCCAGGGTGGCAGCGATCATACAGGGCCAGTAGGAGGAGCCGGCCAGCAGTGCACCTGTCAGTACCACCTCACTACTGAAGGGCAGGATAGTAGCTGCCAGGAAAGAGGCGATGAACACCCCGATGTATCCATATTCTATAAGAAATTCCATAGACGTAATATCAGGAGGGAAATAAAAAGTACAATTGTCGAATAGAACATCCAGAAGATGATCTTACCCCGCATAACGGTGAAAAAATGGGCTATCAGTATCGAGGCAGGCACACAGGCTGTTTCCAGGAACTCTTCGGAAGCTTGCTCGTAAAGGAAATAAAGAGCGAATGCCCATACCGACATGGCGATCAGGAAGGATAAGAATTGGCGTGTACGCAAGACATCCTCGAACTCATGGGTAATGATGTTGATGGCGGAGGCGGTTGTCAGAAAGGCTGTCCACAGTATCGCGATCCAACTCAGCAGGCCGATTTCCTGTGAAACTAGGAAACGTATCTTAAGCAGGGAGGCAAACGGGATTGTGAACGGCGTGAAGTCGCGGAACCATACACACCAGCCCAATAGGAACCAGTAGATTGTGCCGACCCCCAATAGGGAGGCAAGGAAGGTCCGTATGTTCAGTGTCCTGAAGTTATACATCCCCATCCAGAACAGCGGCAGGAACCATAGGATATGAATCCATAACAGGCTACCCACACCGATAAGCAGTGCCGCGTTGTAGGCGTTGCTTTTGGCTTCCGGGTCGTGATAGGACATGAATAGCTGGTAGATGGCAAGTATGAGGCAGAATACACCCAGCGAAGTCGATTTCAGCGGGAGGAAGTCCGGATTGGTGCTGATGAACAGTACATAAAAGAGAAAAGGCAACAGCGTCTTTTCCCGGATCAGGACCAGTATATAGTTGGCCCGGTGGATCAGGAAAGCACCCCCGAACATCAATAAGATACCGATGCCGTAGGTGAAAGCCTTGCCGGGCAGTACCTGGCAGATGGCGTTCCACAGCGGAGGGGCAGTCACTTCACCATATACCGGATATCCCACCGAATTCATGTAGCTAATTACCCAGCATACAACACAGGCCAGCAATACCGCGACAAATGTCGTTGTGCCGGACAGGCTGTGTCTGCGGGAATATGTATATGATCCTTGCATGTTTACTGTTTCAAAGTTAGAAAATAATGTGCCAATATGCCAATATGCCAATTCAGGAAATATTGAACTTATATAACAGACCCCGCCCCTACGGTCGAACCAGCCTGTTCTATTATGACAGCGTCTGTAGGGGCGGTTCGCGAACCGCCCCTACCAACGACACTACATTCACAAATCGAACCCGATATCCTTCCGGAAATACTTCTTGTCGAACAGGATTGTCTTGGCTCCGGCGAATGATTTGGCCAGGGCTTCTTCCTTGTTGGCTCCGTAAGAGCTGACGGCGATAACGCGTCCACCGTTGGTCAGGATACGGCCACTGGCGGCAATGGTGCCGGCGTGGAAGAGGATGTTGTCGGAGGTGATATCGTCGAGTCCGTAGATGATCTTCTCTTTCTCATACGCTTCGGGGTAACCGCCGCTTACGAGCATGACCGTAACGGCTGCACGCGGGTCGATCGTCAGGGTACGCTTATCGAGATCGCCTTCGGCTACGCCTTCCAGCAGGTCTACCAGGTCGCTCTGGATACGGAGCATCACTACTTCCGTTTCCGGGTCGCCCATGCGGCAGTTGTATTCGATCACCTTCGGGTCGTTCTCGTTGATGAGGCCGAGGAAGATGAAACCTTTATAGTCGATACCTTCCGCTTTCAGTCCTTCGATGGTCGGGCGGATGATCTGTTCTTCCACCTTCGCCATATACGCGTCGTCGGCAAAAGGAACGGGGGAAACGGCACCCATGCCGCCGGTGTTGAGGCCGGTGTTACCTTCGCCGATACGTTTATAATCTTTGGCTACGGGGAGCACTTTGTAGTTTGTGCCGTCGGTCATGACGAATACGGAACATTCGATACCGGTCAGGAACTCTTCGATAACGACTGTCTTGCTGGCATCGCCGAACATACCGTTCAGCATGTCGCCCAGTTCCTTTTTCGCTTCTTCCAGTGTGTCGAGGATCAATACGCCTTTACCGGCTGCCAGTCCGTCGGCTTTCAGCACGTAAGGAGCTGCCAGCGATTCGAGGAAGGCATATCCTTCGGCCAGGTTTTCGGCAGTGATACTCTTGTAACGGGCAGTCGGGATGTTGTGGCGCATCATGAAGGCTTTGGCGAAGTCTTTGCTGCCTTCCAGCTGTGCACCGGCTTTAGAGGGACCGATCACCGGGATGGAGGCCAGGGCTGCGTCGTTCCTGAAGAAGTCGTAGACGCCTTTTACCAACGGATCTTCCGGACCGACAACCACCATGTTTACATCGTTTGCCAGTACGAAGTCTTTGATGGCGGCGAAATCGTCAGCCTTAAAGTATACGTTGGTTCCTACCTGTGCCGTGCCGGCGTTGCCGGGGGCAATGAATAGTTTGTCCACTTTCGGACTTTGAGCGATCTTCCAGGCTATTGCGTGTTCGCGGCCGCCGGAGCCTAATAAGAGAATGTTCATATCTTTATCGTTTTATTATCGGTTATTTTAAATAGTCGTCGAAGTACCGCGTGATCTTCTCGTAGAGATGCGGGCGGTCTTTGCCGATTACATTATGCTGGTGACGGGGGTAGACGAAATAATCGGGATAGGTGTCCGCATCCACACAGGCTTTCAGGAAGCCGAGGCTGTGTTGCCATACCACTACCGGGTCGATGTCGCCGTGTATCTGGAGTAGGTGGCCTTTCAGGTTGCCTGCTTTCAGTTTCATGTTGGCATTCCGGTATCCTTCGGGGTTATCCTGCGGACGGTCCATATACCGTTCGCCGTACATGATCTCGTAATTGCTCCAGTCGATCACCGGGCCGCCGGCTACACCGACTTTGAATACGTCGGGGTGTGTCAGGATCAGGTTGGTTGTCATGAAGCCGCCGTAACTCCATCCGTGTACACCGATACGGTCGGTATCTACGTAAGGCAATGACTTCAGGAACTCCACACCCTTCATCTGGTCGGCCATCTCGTTCACTCCCAGGTTGCGGTGGATCACGCTTTCGAAGGCGAATCCGCGGTTGGAGGTTCCCCGGTTGTCGATGGTATAGACCACGTATCCGCGCCCGGCCATATAGATGTCCCAGCCTCGGACGCCGTTCAGCCAGCCGCCTGTCACCAGTTGCGAATGAGGGCCTCCGTAGACGTAGACGATGGTCGGGTATTTCTTGCTTTCATCCAGCCCGACGGGTTTCACCAGGCGATAATGCAGGTCGGTCGTGCCGTCGGCTGCCTTGATTGTGCCTGCTTCTATCTCCGGCATTGCGTAGCCTTCGTACGGGTTTTTGGCAGTCAGGAGGTTTTCGAGTACCTTTCCGTCCTTCGTCTGTACAATGTCGATATTACGTGCTATCTTAGGAGCTTCGTAGCTATCTATCGCATATTTCCCGGAAGGACTGACGGACAGGGTGTGCACGCTTTCCATGCCGGCGCTCCAGGTGAGGAGCTGTGTGTTGCCTTTTTTCAGGTTCAGCCTCCAGCCGTTTACGTTCATCGGTGTCCCGTAGCTGAACGAACTCAGCATGTGCGGTTGGGTGGAGGTGAGGAAGAGGTTCTCTCCCTTTGCATCGAAGCCGATCACGCGGGTGACTACCCATTCGCCTTTGGTAAGTTGTTTCAATAGCTTGCCGGTCGTATCATACAGGTAAAGATGGTTGTATCCGTCGCGCTGGCTTTGCCAGATGAACTTATTCGGGTCGTTGGGCAGGAAGAGGACGGGCTGTTGCGGCTCGACGTAGTGTTCGTTCGTCTCGGTGAACAGGTCGGCCTCCTTCTCGCCGGTCAGGGCGGAGTAGCGTACCAGATGCATTTCGTTCTGGTCGCGGTTCAATTCCGCGATATAGATACTTTTCCCGTCAGGGCTCCAGGCGATGTTCGTCAGGTATTTCTCTTTGGGGGTTCCTGTCTTCAGCCAGACGGTGTTGCCGCTTGCCAGATTGTAGACGCCTACCGTTACCTCATGGCTTTTCATCCCTGCCATCGGGTATTTAACGGGTTCGGCTTTGGCACAGCGGGCGTCGATATTGACGATCGGATAGTCGGTCACCATGCTCTCGTCCATGCGGTAGAACGCCAGGGCGGAACCTTCCGGCGACCAGAACAGGCCTTTGTTGATACCGAATTCGCGTTGGTGGACAGCCTGTCCGCATACGATATCGTCTTTTGTTTCACGTGTAACAATAGCCGGTCGGTTCTCCGGCGAGAGGATCTGTATATTGTTTCCTTCCGTGAAAGCCAGGTAGTTGTTGGCCGGGCAGAACTCGTAATTGCTCCATTTCCTGTCCAGCTTGTAGTCGGCTACCACCTTCTGCTGCTTCATATCATAATGGATACGGTGCTGCTTGGAGGTGAACGTCAGTATCCATTGGCCTTTATAGGGTACGGAGAAGTTGGGCATGCGGCTTACTGTGTCGAGTCCGGCCGTCTGCAACGCTTCATTCAGCCCGGAGAGGCTGACGCGTATCTCCGGGTAATGCTTCGGTTGGGCTCCTATCACGCTGTTCTTCTCTACATATATATACATGTCGTCGCCTACCCATTGCAGTTGCGACCGGTTCTCCGGCACGAAACGGCTGTATGTTTTTCCGCCCGGGATCAGGTCGTGTAAGGTAAACTGTTTGTCTTGCGCCATCAGTGTTGCAGGTGTAGATAAAACAAACGCACAAAGGAGTAGCAGATATTTAATCGTCGAACTCGTCTTTAAAATCATCTGTACCTCTTTTGAATGGTTTCTTGAATGAACGTGCGTCTCCGCGTTTCTTGTCTCCGAAGCTCTTTTTGTTTTTCGAGAACTTGTCGTCTTCGTCTTTATAACGCATCTTGACCGGACGTTTCTCGCCGGCTTTTAGCAAGATAGGACGAGTCGGGCGTTCGCCGCCGAACTGCTTGCGGGCAGGGCGTCCATCGTTGCGGTCTTCGCCGAAGAAGCGTTTGCCGGGTGCTGCAGCTGCGCGTTCGCTTTCATCCTCGCTGTGGGCGGCTGCGAAACGGCGGGCCGGGCTATCCATGCGGTCGGACTTGAAATCAGGACGGCGGGCAGGACGGTCGTTGCTGCGGCTTCCGTATTCTTTTCTCGGAAACTCTGTTTTAGGACGTGAGTCGGAAGGGGTTTCTCCTCCTTCTTCATTCAATGCCTTCTTATAATCTTTATTCTTTCCTTCAAAGATATCGTAGCAGCGGTATTCGCAGTCGAGCGAACCGTTAATCAGTTTCATCTTCTCGCTCGGACGCAAGCCGATCTTGTCGAAACATTCGTCTTTGTAGCTTAGTATCCATACTTTGTAGCCGGTGAATACATGTTTGATACGTTCGCCGATCATTGTATAAAGTCCGAGCAGGTCGCGGCTGGAGATACGTTCGCCGTAAGGAGGGTTGGTTACCATGATACCCGGTTGCGGTGCGTCTGCATACTGCTGGAAAGGCAGTGTTTGCAGATCGATATATTTAACCAATCCGGCGCTGCGGATATTCTTCTGGGCAATTTCGATGGCGGCCGGGTTGATATCCGAGCCATAGCATTTGAAGGTGAACTCACGTTCGTTGCTTTCGTCGTTGTAGATACGGTCGAACAGTTCCTGGTCGAAATCGATCCATTTCTCGAAGGCGAACTCCTTACGATGGATACCCGGGGCGATGTTGAGCGCGATCATAGCAGCTTCGATCAGCAATGTTCCCGAGCCGCACATCGGGTCGACGAAGTTCGACTCGCCTTTCCAGCCTGTCTTCAGGATCATGCCGGCGGCCAGTACCTCGTTCAGCGGGGCTTCGGTCTGTTCGACACGGTAACCGCGTTTGTGCAGGCTCTCGCCCGAACTGTCGATGGATAGCGTACAGTCGTTGTGCGAGATATGTATGTTGATATATAAGTCCGGATTATTCACACGTACGGAAGGACGCTTGTTGTGCTTCTCCATGAAGTAGTCGACGATCGCATCTTTCGTGCGGTAGGCAACGAATTTTGAATGGTTGAAATCGTCGGAATAGATCACGGAGTCGATCGCAAAGGTCTTGTCCAGCGACATATAGTTTTCCCAGACTACTTTTTTTACTTCCTTGTAAACCGTATCAGCATCTTTGGCTTTGAAGCGATAGATCGGTTTCAGGATGCGCAGTGCGGTGCGGCAGCAGAAGTTTGCTTTGTAAAGCACTTCTTTATCTCCTGTGAAGGATACCATCCGGCGTCCGATTTCGATATCGTTGGCGCCAATAGCTAATAACTCACCGGCCAGTATTTCTTCTAACCCGTACAGGGTTTTGGCCACCATGTCAAATGTCTCGTTACTCATTTGTGTGCGTTGTAAGAAAAGATATTTATTTAGTTACTTTATTTTGCGTGATTACATCGCCGGGAGGAACATCGCCGGTGATCCATACGTTACCACAGACCGTCGCTCCTTTGCCGATCCGTATCCTGCCCAGCAAGGTGGCATTGGAATAGACGGTTACGTCGTCTTCCAGGATCGGGTGACGGGCTACGCCGCGGATGGCATTGCCGTTTTCGTCGGGGGGCAGTTTCTCTCCGGCAAGGCTGACGCCCTGGAAGATACGTACGCGGTTCCCGATAATACTGGTTTCGCCTATCACGGTTCCTGTTCCGTGGTCGATAGAGAAATAGTGTCCGATCTCAGCGCCCGGATGGATGTCGATACCTGTCTCGGAATGAGCCATTTCGGTGATCATGCGGGGGATGAAAGGGACACGGAGCTTATAGAGCTGGTGTGCGATACGGTAGTTACAGATGGCCCTGAACCCGGGGTAGCAGAAAATCACTTCGCTGATGTTCTGCGCGGCGGGGTCGCCGTTGTAGGCGGCTTCGGCATCGGTGGCAAGCAGGCTTCGCATCTCCGGAAGGGTGGCGATGAATGCTTCGGTAAGTGCTTCTGCACGGGCTTGTATTTTTTCTTCCGGACAGGAAGTGCAACTGGTATCGGCCAGGCAAAGACCGGCATAGATTTGCCGGCAGAGTAAGGTATGGAGGGTTTCTACGTTCACTCCGGTATGGAAGCGGATCGTTTGTTTGCTGATCCGCGCGTTCCCGTAGTAGCCCGGAAACAGGATTGCGCGGCACAGGTCTATGATGTCCTTCAGTACTTCTCCCGAAGGTAATGCCTCTTCGTCACGGTAGGCATGAAACAGTTGTTTGTACGAGCTCTCGTCCGAAAGCTTCTCTACTGTTTCATTCAGTACCTTGCTATGCTTTTGCAATCCCATTATTTTGAAAGTCTTATTTTGGGCAAAAGTACATTAAATATCTGATATATGCGTACTTTTTAATAGGTTAAAGCTATTCTGAAATGTGTTTCCAGCGGTCGTTGATCAACAAAGAAATCAGACATTGTCACTTTAAAGATGATAAATCCGTCAACAGTATATTCGGCTGCGTATGTATCTGTCCAGATATTATTGTCACTGTCTCTTCGGTTAATGGGGTTAGGCAATGCCGTTTGTGCTTCTCTGTTAGTGCCATAATCCAGATACATATAGCCGGTGATCAATCCTTCTTTGTAGGCATCCTCATATAAACTCAGATCTTTGTCTTTGATCCTGTATTCATACATGAAAAAAGGGTTGCCGTACTGGTCGTCTACCAGTTTCCAATCGCTGGGATAGACGGGTATATCTTTTTCAATCAACCACTCGGTAGTGATACCGTCTTTTCCGTCATTTCCCGGAGGGCCCATCGGTCCTATTTCCCCTTCGCATGAGACGAACAGGATTGCCATTAAAAATATTGCTAACAGATTCTTCATAAATTCATTCTCTTATTTAATGTTTAGTATTTCTTGTGTGGTGCCCCGAACTCCTTGCAAGTCACTTCATCGAGGTCTACCAGCCATATTTTCACGTTTTTAACTGCCGGATCTGAATAACGGAATTCTTTATCCGAATATTGTTTCATGATAATATCCAGCGCTTCCGTTTTCTTGTCGAAATCTTCTTCAAACCTCACTTCTCCCCAGGCGATAACACTTTTCGAGCGCATGCGATAGCTGCAGGCTACTTCCGGATGTTGGAATACCAGATCGTGATCGGTACTAAATGTAATACAGATCTTCGGATTGCGTTCCAGTATCGAGATACTGCGGCCTTCCTGAGCGGAATGTAAATAAATAACACCATCGCGATAGCCAAAGTTCATGGGAATAACGTAAGGCGTACCATCCGTATCCGCCAGGCCGACGAAACAGACGTCGCAGCTGCGGATGATCGCCTCTATATGCTCTTTCTCAGTGTGTACCAGTGTCTTCATTGCCTTTTTTAATTATGCTTGTGCAAACATAGCTAAAAAAGTTCAAATCTGCGATATTGTTTCTTCTTTTCCATACGTCTTTTTAACCTCCGGTATTAGGACTATAGTTTGTGCCATACTTATTGCATAAGCTTTACCAGAATAAAGCGGTTACCGCAGCACCGATCGTAAAGTAATGCACCTTATGTTTGCTGTGGCGGAGATCTCCGTATGCGGGGTTTTCTTCTCCCGGATTGGATAATATCTGGTAGGGGGCATTCAGGAAAGTGTAATCGTAATCCACATACAGACGAATTCCCAGATTCCGGTTGACAATGCCCGTTGCGGAAATACCTGTGCGCATGATGAGGCTGTTATTGCTTTTACCTTTCATAAAGACGATGTCCTTTTTAATGGCGTAGGGCGTTTTTTTCTCTTGCATATCCATTTCGACTTCATTGCTCAAAAAGTGAGCGTAGCCAGTCTGTAATTTGCTGCCTAGTAATAACTTACCTGCCACAGGCAAAGAAAAATAGGGACCTCCGGTAAAAGAAAATACACCTGTCGGGTCGGCATGAACCCGTATTATGTTATAATTATTGTTGGGAGAACCTCCGTTGTATAACGACATATCAAAAGCCATGGGACTGGTGAGGGCGGTTATTTCTGCACCGATACCGATGTAGGGATTAAAGAAATACCCCCCTTTCACGCTGACATGGGTCGCACCCGGCGAAGTGAGGCGGATAAGGTTCCCGATCTCTATGCTACCGTTTATAATACTGTATCCTACACCGAACTCAAGAAACGACGGGCGTCCGCCTTTGGGTGCAGATTCTCTTATCCTGTCAGGGAGATTGAGCCCTTTATCTTTGAAAATGAGATCTCCCAGAAAGTACCCCAGTTCGGTAGAAAGTATCCCTATACCTGCGCCTGCCAATACATCGCTCAGCCAATGGCGGTTGTTCAATTGACGGCTGAAAGCGGTTGCGGTGGCCACGGTATATCCGCCGATGCTGTATAAAGGACTGCGGGTGAGTCCGTATTCCTTGTGCATGATGGTGGCAGCCATAAATGCTGTAGCCGTATGTCCGGAAGGGAAGGAATTATTGGCCGAACCGTCCGGACGTGTGCGGTGGATTGAGTATTTCATACTGTTTACCGTGACCGCCATCAGGGTGGCCGAAAAAGCATCTGATACCAACATCCGCCCCCACGAACTACGACTCTCTACACCCCCTAGTTTCATGCCGATTACGGCTGCTAACGGTGCGTATTGTAGGAAGTCGTCATAATGGTACCGGAAGTTCGGGACATAGGCATTCCGCATAGTCCGGAATTTGCTTCCCTGGCTGTAGGTCAGTGCCGATATGGCAAATAACGGCACCGGTATATGTAGCATTTGGAATACTTTATTTTCAGTTATTTTGTTATAAGTTTTTTCGAATTCGTGTGTTGTGTGCATGATCGTTACACTATCTTTCTCCTGGGAGGAAATAGAGGTAGTAAAGAGTACGACAAGTATGAGGCACAGTATTTTATGATGTAACATGTATATCCCTGATTTATCCGGCGAAAATAAATTATTTTCTGATAAAAAACGGAATATATCTGTTAATTATTGCCCGGTGAGGAATCCGGAGTTTATTTCCCCCGAAAAGCATAGGTTGAATTGGCGAAATATTTCTTTAATCGTTTGCGTGATACGTGTATTTAGCATACCTTTGCGTGATAATTAAACAAGTTAAAACGAATCTTTATAAACAATTAAATAACTTAAATTATTATCTTATGTGGTTACTTAATTCTTCTATCGGGAAAAAGCTGATAATGAGTATTACAGGGCTTTTTCTTGTTTTCTTTTTATTGTTCCACTTGTCAATGAATGTGGCGGCTGTTTTCTCCGGAGAGGCCTATAACATGATTTGTTCATTGCTGGGAGCAAATTGGTATGCTGTAGCTGCTACTCTGGTATTGGCTGCAGGCGTTGTGATTCACTTTGTGTATGCACTTCTTCTGACACTGCAGAACCGGAAGGCTCGCGGTAACGACCGTTATGCAATTAACGCTCGCCCGAAAGGTGTGGAATGGGCATCTCAGAACATGCTGGTACTGGGCATTATCATTGTCCTGTTTATGATTCTTCACTTCAGCCAGTTCTGGTATAAGATGATGTTCGCCGAACTGTTGGGTAATCACATGGTTACACTTTGCGACGGAGTGACAAGCGTATCTCCCCAGGATGGTGCGGCATTTATCAACTACTATTTCCATACAAGCTCGCTGGCTGCCCTGTGGACAGTTTTGTATGTAGTGTGGTACATAGCTTTGTGGTTCCACCTGACTCACGGTTTCTGGAGCGCTATCCAGACAATCGGTTGGAGTAATACAATCTGGATGAATCGTTGGATCTGTATCTCTAAGATCGTAGCAACTGTTATCTGTGGTCTGTTTGCAATCATTACGATTATCTTCTTCCTGAATGGTGTGGGAGGTGATTGTGCAGCTGCTTGTGCAGGACTTTAATTTAAGGTGTAACATTATTGAAAATAAATCATTATGACTCAAATAGATTCTAAAATCCCTCAGGGCCCGTTGGCTGAGAAGTGGACTAATTATAAAGATCATCAGAAACTGGTGAATCCCGCAAACAAACGTCGCCTGGACGTAATTGTAGTTGGTACTGGTCTGGCCGGTGCTTCTGCTGCTGCCTCTCTGGCTGAAATGGGATTCAATGTATTGAATTTCTGTATTCAGGATTCTCCCCGCCGTGCACACTCTATCGCTGCACAGGGTGGTATCAATGCTGCAAAGAATTATCAGAATGATGGTGACTCTGTTTACCGTCTGTTCTACGATACAATTAAAGGTGGTGACTATCGTGCCCGCGAAGCAAACGTTTATCGCTTGGCAGAAGTTTCCAACTCTATCATCGACCAGTGCGTGGCACAGGGTGTACCTTTCGCTCGCGAATACGGTGGTCTGCTGGATAACCGTTCATTCGGTGGTGCTCAGGTATCCCGTACGTTCTATGCCCGCGGTCAGACTGGACAGCAGTTGTTATTGGGTGCTTACTCTGCTTTGAGCCGTATGATCGGTTTGAATAAAGTAAAGATGTATACTCGTCACGAAATGCTGGATGTTGTTAAAGTGGATGGCCGTGCTCGCGGTATCATCGCTCGTAACCTGATCACCGGTAAGATCGAACGTTTCTCTGCTCATGCAGTAGTTGTTGCTACAGGTGGTTATGTAAATACATTCTTCCTGTCTACTAACGCAATGGCTTCCAACGGTTCTGCTGCGTGGCAGTGCTACAAGAAAGGTGCTTACTTCGCTAACCCTTGTATGGTGCAGATCCACCCGACTTGCGTTCCTGTACACGGCGACTATCAGTCTAAACTGACGTTGATGTCCGAATCACTGCGTAACGACGGTCGTATCTGGGTTCCGAAGAAACTGGAAGATGCAAAAGCATTGCAGGCCGGAACTAAGAAAGGTAAAGATATCCCTGAAGCAGACCGCGACTATTATCTGGAACGCCGTTATCCGGCATTCGGTAACCTGGTTCCGCGTGACGTGGCTTCACGTGCTGCTAAAGAACGTTGCGACGCCGGTTTCGGTGTGAACAACACAGGTTTGGCTGTATTCCTCGATTTCTCGGACGCAATCAACCGTCTGGGTAAAGATGTTGTGAAAGCAAAATATGGTAACTTGTTCGACATGTACGAAGAAATTACCAACGACGATCCATATGAAACTCCGATGATGATCTATCCGGCACTGCACTACTCAATGGGTGGTCTGTGGGTAGACTATGAATTGCAGACTTCTATCCCGGGTCTGTTCGCTATCGGTGAAGCCAACTTCTCAGACCACGGTGCTAACCGTCTGGGTGCATCTGCTTTGATGCAAGGTTTGGCTGACGGTTACTTTGTATTGCCTTATACTATCCAGAACTATCTGTCCGACCAGATCCAGGTTCCGCGCTTCAGCACCGACCTGCCTGAGTTCGCAGAATCTGAAAAAGCGATCAAGGACCGTATCAAGAAATTGATGAGCATCAAGGGTAAAGAATCTGTCGATTCTATCCATAAGAAACTGGGTCACATCATGTGGGAATTCATCGGTATGGCTCGTGATGCCGAAGGTTTGAAGAATGCTATCCAGCAGTTGAAAGACCTGAAGAAGGAATTCTGGACAAACGTACATATCCCGGGTGAAGCTGATGACTTGAACGTTGAGCTGGAAAAGGCTTTGCGTCTGGCAGACTTTATCGAGATCGGTGCGCTGATGGCTCATGATGCCCTGGATCGTGCTGAATCTTGTGGTGGACACTTCCGTACTGAACATCAGACTGAAGAAGGTGAAGCTCTTCGTCACGATGATAAATTTATGTATGTATCTTGCTGGGAATATCAGGGTGAAGACAAAGATCCTGTTATGCTGAAGGAAGATCTGAATTATGAATTCGTAGTACCTCAGACACGTAACTACAAGAAGTAACAATTTTCAAAAATTAGAATCATGGATAAAGATATAAATATCACACTCAAAGTCTGGCGTCAGAAAGGTCCTAACGTAAAAGGACAGTTCGAAACTTACCAGCTGAAAAACATTAACCAGGGTACTTCTTTCCTGGAAATGCTGGATATCCTGAACGAACAATTGATTAACGAAGGTAAAGATCCTGTAGTGTTCGACCACGACTGTCGTGAAGGTATCTGCGGTATGTGTTCATTGTATGTAAACGGACATCCGCACGGACCGGCAACAGGTGCTACTACCTGTCAGCTGTACATGCGCCGTTTCAACGATGGTGAAACAATTACGATCGAACCGTGGCGTTCTGCCGGTTTCCCGGTAATCCGCGACTTGATGGTTGACCGTTATGCTTACGATAAGATCATCCAGGCAGGTGGTTTCACCTCTGTGAATACAGGAGGTGTGCCTGATGCAAACGCAATTCCTATCCCTCGTGCGGATGCTGAAATGGCGATGGATGCTGCTGCATGTATCGGTTGCGGTGCTTGTGCCGCTGCTTGTAAGAACGGTTCGGCTATGCTGTTCGTTTCTGCCAAGGTTAGCCAGCTGGCTCTGTTGCCTCAGGGTAAGGTTGAAGCGACTCGCCGTGCAAAAGCAATGGTTGCCAAGATGGATGAACTGGGCTTCGGTAACTGTACCAACACACGCGCTTGCGAAATGGAATGTCCGAAGAATATCTCTGTCAGCAATATCGCTCGCTTGAACCGCGAGTTCATCTGCGCTAAATTGCAAGACTAATATTACATATATAATAATGTATAGCCGGAGAGGCGTTGCTTATGGCAGCGCCTCTTCTTTTTGCCCCGATTTTAACATTTTAGAAGCTATTAATAAATATCTTGAACGTTGTTAGTGTTTCTTATATGCTATACAACACTAATTAGCATTTTAACTATTGACAAGTTGGAGAATACCTGTATCTTTGTACTGTGGTTTTTTCATAATAGTATTAGATTTAAGGTTAACAAAGTTTGGTTAGGGCTTGTCGTGAGACAGGCTTTAATTGTTTATAGGGGTCTGCATCCGGCATATCCCTTTTTTAGCTCTCTCTGTATTCCTGAGGAGTCATTCCTACATGTTGGCGGAAGTATTTATTGAAGAACGACAGGTTGTCGAAGCCCAACGCGAATGCAATCTTTTTGACCGGCTGGTCGGTCGATTTCAATTGGGCTTTGGCATCCATGATGATAATATTGGAGAGTATATCCAGAGCAGTCCGTCCGCTTACCTTTTTTATTACGTAGCAAAAATGTTGCAGGGTAATGTTAAGCCTTTTGGCATAATAAGAAACGCTATGCTCTTTCGTGTAGTTTTCCATTGCCAGCTGCACGAACTCACGGCATATTTCCATGTTACGCGTCATCGGAGCATTGCTGTAAGGCGTATGATTTTTGTACAACTCGATAACTCCCTGCATGAAGATGGTGAAAACGGCTCTTATAATCTCCTTGTTCTCAATCGCTTTAGGCAGGGAATAAGCCTTGATCAATAGAGAAAAAGCTTCCTGGTATAATACGGACACCTGTTCGGGCAGGGGCATGATCGGGCTGTCGAAGATGACAGGTAAGTAGTTCGTAATGGTTTTGATATAGTTTATATGACTCACAAAGGTAGAAGAGAATCCGGCAAAGCAAAGTTTAATATCGTCGGATACTTCATGTATCTGAATGAAACATCCCGGCGGAAGGGTAATGAAGTCGTTGGGCTTGATAATGAATTCAGTCAGATTGACGGTGGCGCGTGCAGTACCCTGTACGCAAAGTACGAAAATACCGGCTTTGATCTTGCAGGGGAAGCGACCGTACTGATTTAATATTTCACCCGTAATACTGTCTCCGACAATAAAATCCAGAGGAATGTCGAATTTAGGAATGTTGTCTTCCATGTTGTTATCTCCACTATATTTTGAACATACAAATATAAGACTATTTAGACTTGTTAGTCGATATTCTTAAAAATAGAACATTGAATCCCACAAATGGAGATTGTTTTGCGCTATATAATAGTTGAAATTTGCGAATGTTTTCAGGTCTGGCCGATAGTTTTAATAGAGATGTATATATTTGTCTATCTGCAAAATAAGGAATGGAAGCTAATACTAATAGAGAAATCTAATCAATAATAGCAATGGGTACAAAAAGAACAAAGAGCTCTTTCAGGGCAATGAGCACAAACAGAAAATTAGAATCTATCTTCCTGTTTGTCACAGGACGGTGTAATGCCAAATGTAAAATGTGTTTCTATGCCGAAGACATGGATAAGAAGGAAAAAGACCTGACTTTTGAAGAAATAAAGAAGATATCCGAAACAGCCGGTCAGTTCAACCGCCTATGGGTTTCCGGTGGCGAACCGACCCTGCGTGAAGAGTTGCCGGAGATTATAGAAATGTTTTATAAGAACAACGAGATCAAAGACGTAAACATTCCCACCAACGGATTGAAGCCCGACCGGATCATTGCCTGGGTTAAGCAAATCCGCAAGAACTGTCCCGAGCTGAATATCAACCTCAGTCTTTCCCTGGACGGCTTTGGCGATACGCACGATACGCAACGCGGAGTGCCCGGTAATTTCTACAAAGCAATGGGAACGCTGAAGTTGATTGAAAAGAACTTTGCAGACGACGGCAGGGTTTTGAAAAACCTGGCAACCGTGATTACCAAATATAACGAAACGGAAGTGGAGGATCTGATGATATGGATGCTCGGACGTTTCCATCTTTCCAACCATATCATCGAAGCTGCACGCGGGATGACTCGCGACGATGGGGTAAAGATCCTTACCGAGCCTACTTTACGCGCTTTGCAGGATAAGGTAGCTCCTATCTATAATGTATATGGCGAGCGTATGGCGGAGGAAACCGGTGGTTTCAGAAAACCTATCGCCCGTTTCTTCTATCTGGGTTTTATTCGTACATTATATAATGTACGTGCGACCAATATCGACCATCCCACTCCCTGGGGAATGGATTGTACGGCTGGCGAAACTACCCTGGTGATCGACTATGACGGCCGTTTCCGTGCCTGCGAACTCCGTGAGCCGCTCGGCAATGTAAAGGATTACGATTGCGATATCACCAAGATCATGGCGAGCGACGCTATGAAGCAGGAGATTGCCGCTATCGGTCATGGCGATACCGCCAATTGCTGGTGTACGCACGGATGTTGGATTACTTCATCGCTTGTTTTCAACCCGAAAAAGATGATTACGCAAGTTTATAAAGGATACCGCGAGATGAAGAAACTGAACCGTCCCGTGAATGTCAGTGAGGATGTATTACAGAGCATCGAGCGTAAATATGCGTTGGATGTAGAAAAACTGGTAGAACTGGGCGTTCGTAAATAACATTCGTCAATAGAATATCGAAGGGGTTGTGTCAAAATATTCAATGACATAGCCCCTTTATTATGTGATAGGGAATAATTGTCAAATTATCCGGCAGAATTGCCATTTCCTGCAGGGTAGAAATGTCTGATCTTTGCATCATAAGTTGAACACATAAAAAGAGAAAGACATGACTACTAAACTGAAAGATTTATTCGACACATTCCTGAACATTGCAGCTTCCTCGCAAAAGCTGGGTATTAACCTGATACGTGTAGCGATCCTGATCATCTTTGTATGGATCGGCGGCCTGAAGTTCTATAATTATGAGGCGGAAGGTATCGTTCCGTTTGTGGCAAACAGTCCTTTTATGAGTTTCTTTTACACAAAGAGTGCCCCGGAGTACAAGGAATATAAATTGAAGGAAGGAGAATTCAACGAAGCAAAACATCAGTGGCATGTAGAAAATAACACGTATGGTTTTTCCCATGGCCTGGGTATCCTGATTATGGCGATTGGTATCCTTACTTTCCTCGGTATATTCTCACCGAAGATCGGTCTGGTCGGTGCCGGCCTGGCTATTATAATGACTATAGGGACACTCTCTTTCCTTGTCACGACTCCCGAAGTATGGGTGCCGGATTTGGGTAGCGGCGAACATGGCTTCCCTTTATTGACCGGAGCGGGCCGTCTGGTTATAAAAGATACGGCCATCATAGCCGGTGCAATCGTGGTACTGTCCGACTGCGCAGAACGTATCTTGAAGAAGAAATAGGAAGAAAAAGTGTTTATTTTAACACTTCGGAAGCAAAAAATAGACATATTGAAGCTTGTTAGCTTTTCTTGTACTGCATGAAACACCATTTAGCATAAAACCTCTTGACAGGTTTGGATTAAGCAGTATATTTGCATTGTGGTTTTTTCATAATAGTATTAGATTTAAGGTTAACAAAGTTGGTTAGGGCTTGTCGTGAGACAGGCTTTAATTGTTTATAGGGGTGCCTGTCTCTGGAAACTATTCAGAATCGGTATCGACTTCAGTGTAAAGCCCCGTAATATTGAGCTACTAATCTTTACTACCTGTCTTTCTATATGTAAAGACGGGACTAACTAAGTCAAAACTCCCGACTCACAAAAATTATCCTGTACAGGGTAATCAATTACGGTGTACACCCTGGCGGATTATCCTGTACACCCCCAGGGCAAACGCATTAGGAATAAAAGGTAAAAGCCCCATTTAATAATTGGTGTAG
>NZ_CAJJWO010000015.1 GCF_905196875.1 uncultured Parabacteroides sp.
ACTATTTTTGCACTGTGTTTTTCTCAGTCAGATTTATTCCGCTTAGTTCGTGTAGAACTATGGTTATTATCGTTTACTGTTATTTCTTCCTTTTTATTTTAATACTCCGTTGCAACTTTTAATCCGCTGAAATCATCATATAGGTATACATAAATAAAATACTGATATGAAAAGATGGATAATGTTTGTTATGGTTCTCTGGGTTGCCGCTCAGGTAAATGCGCAAGAGTTCTCCTTTATACCTAAAGCCGGACTTAATCTGGCCAATCTGAATCCTTATGGAGCTGATATGCGGCTGGGATTGAATATTGGTGTTGCCGGTGAGTATCGTTTTTCGTCGCGGTTCGCCTTTGAACCGGGATTGTATTATTCTATGCAGGGTTACCAGTATGACGATAAAGGCGTGACCTCAAAACTGAAATGCGATTATCTGAATATTCCGGTGTATGCTAAAGCTTATCTGTTTAAAGGTTTTAATGTATTTGCCGGGCCACAAGTGGGATTCAACGTAAGAGCAAATGTGAAAGACATGGTTGTTTCCGATATGCCGGGTTATCGGAAACGGATAACTGGTAGTATAAGGGAGAATGTGAATAAAGTCGATTTCTCGCTGGGAGTAGGAGCCGGTTATCTGTTGGATTGTGGCCTGATGATTTCTGCCAATTATAATATCGGTCTGACAAATATATTTAAAGATGCCGGAGGTTTGAGCGATTCGATGTACGATAATACATCCAACAACGGCGTGATACAAGTTTGTGTCGGTTGGCGTTTTGGAATGAAATAGGAACTTTATCCTTTTGTAACAACGCTGCAATCCTGCGACTTTACCTTTGTGACCAAAATCAAGAATGAAAAGAGTTATGAGAAAGTTATTTAATGTTCAGGTTATTATGATGCTGTTGTTTGCGCTGGGTATTTCAGTGACTGCTTCGGCTAAAGGAAGTAAAAAGGAAGAAAGCAGCGACTATCATGCAAAGCAGATCCTTATTGTCGGCTTGCATGATAATGTGAAATCCAATTATTTCTATAACGGAATGATTGCTGAAGAAACCGGTATGCAGGCAGATCATATAGACCGGGAATATAATAGTATTATTGCTGAGAATATCGCAGCCGCGGTGAAGGATGGTGATTGCCGGTTTATCCCGGCAACGGAAAACCTGGTGAACGGACAGGTATTGAACGAGATCAAGGTGAACGGTGAAAGCGAAGACAGTTATTCCGATCTCTCGTCTGTCCCGACCGAAGAGTTACAGAAGGTATTGAACAATGCCGGAGCCGATTATCTGTTGGTCTTGAACCAACATTACCTGAAATGGCAGGAACAACCGCTTCGTACCTTGTTCCATATAGTAAGCTATACCTTATTCGATAAAGACAAGAAGGAAATATACCGTGGAAATAATTACTTCACCTGCATGAACCTGGAGAATCCGGACAAGGTGCGTAAGATCAGCCGCAAAAGTACGTCGAAGATAGCCTCTTCGATAATCAAGACCCTGGAAAACTGAAACTCCTCTTTATAGACATACGCTTGATGAAGCCCGGCGGAAGCTTATTGCTCGTCGGGTTTTTTGTTGCAGAAAAGTAAGCGGAATGTTAATGAATATACATTCTGTTGTCATATGGCTGCAATACCGCGGCTCTACTTTTGCGGCATCAAACTATATGGAAACAAATTAAAAGAACAATTACTTATGAAGCTATTTACTAAGTTAGTTGCATTACTGGTATTATTTTGTTGTTTCTCCGGTGCAGTGAATGCACAAGGGAGCACCCAGGCCATTATTACCGGAACGGTAGTCGATGAGTTTGGCGAAACAATTATCGGTGCTACCATTCAGGTGAAAAATGAGTCGACCGGCTTTTTCACCGGTTCTATGACAAATGAGAAAGGAGAATATATCATCAAGCAGTTGCCGCTCGGATCACCTTATACGGTGACTGCCTCTTTTATCGGTTATGGCGAACAGAAGAAAACAGGTTATTCGCTGAACCAGGGCGACATGCTTCGCGTGGACTTTAAGATGCAGGAGGCATCGGTCGAGATCGAAGCGGTCGAAGTGGTGGCCAACTCATTAAAGAATACGGTACCGAAGATCGGTGCAGCTACTTCCGTTACGGCAAAAGATATTGCCAAGCTGCCGGTGAACGGGCGTAACTTTACCTCGTTGGTAGACCTTTCTCCGCTGAGTACGGGGAGTAGTCTCTCCGGCCAGTTAGCTTCTTCCACTAACTTCACGATCGACGGTATGTCGGCAAAGAATCCGACTTCGGGCGGAACGACGAACCGTAACGGCGGACCTTATGCCATTTCGATGGAAGCAGTCCGTGAGTTTGAAGTTGTAACCAATCAATATGATGTAACTTACGGACGCAGTGGAGGTGGCGCCGTCAGTACAGTGACCAAATCGGGAACGAACACCCTGACCGGAAGTGCCTTTGTGTACGGGCGTGCCGACTGGCTTTCAAGTCCTTATGATATCCGTGGTAATGACCGCGATGCCAGCTTCTCTACCTATCAGTATGGTGCTACGTTGGGCGGTCCGATCATTAAGAACCGCGCACATTTCTTCCTGGCCTGGGATCATCAGGCCGATTCCCGCCCGTTGCAGATTGCAGATATCAAAAGTGCAGCCGATGAAAAGCGTTACAATGTGACGCAATCGACGCTGGATCAGTACCTGGAAATCTCCCGTAATAAATATGGAGTAGCCAACTCGCCCCAATTCGGCTCTTTCGATAAGAAACAGGCTACCGATGCCGTATTTGCCCGTATCGACTGGCAGCTGAATGCGACCAACTTACTGACCATCCGTGACAATTATGTGAACGACCGTAACAAACAGGCATTGGGCGATAACAGTTCCATCAACCTGTATGAAGTATATGGTGATGTACATTCTATTGATAACAGTATTCTGGCTACTTTGCGTTCCGTACTGGGGCCACGTATCACCAACGAGTTGAAGTTACAGCATCTATATACATCGGAAGAGAGTACACCGAATAAGCAATTGCCTTCCGCAAATATCCCCCGTGCCATCGTGGAGCGGGTACAGTCGACGGTAGACAACAAGGATGTTTATACGACTATCCAGCTGGGTGGACAGCGTTATTCACCGGAGAACTTCTATAATAATGTATTGCACCTGGTAGATAACTTATACTATACCACCAATAAGATCAACTTCACATTCGGTGCCGATCTGATGTACACCAATATGGACTCCCGCTATGGCAGTGAAGCAAACGGTCGTTTTTACTTCACCGGAATGGATAATTTCAATGACCTGAAACCTTATCGTTATGTACGTGAGGTATATCTCGAGCCGGACCAGCGTGTAAAACAGAATATCCTGAATGCCGGAGTGTACGGCCAGTTACAGACGAAGCTCTTCCCCGGATTTGAAATGACGGCAGGACTTCGTATCGATAACGCCAATTACTTCAATAAAGGAAATTTTAACCAGACCGTATATGATGAATTGGGTCTGCGTACGGACAATGGCCTGACTACTTTCCAGGTTCAGCCCCGTCTGCAATTCACCTGGGATGTAAACGAAAAGCATACCGATATTATCCGCCTCGGTGGTGGTATCTTTGCCTCGGATATCAATAACTATGCGATGATCAATAATATGGTATTCGATGGAACCAAAGTGCTGTCGGTCGATCTGACCGGTGATCTGGTTCCGACTCCCGATTTCGAGTCTTACCGCAAAGATCCGTCTACGGCTCCCGGTGCCGACCTGTTTAATAATCCGAATATACCCAAGTTGGCCACTATCAATATGAACGGGGCTGATGCCAAAGTTCCGGTTGTCTATAAAGCAAACTTTTCTTACACCCACTTCTTTACGGATCGTCTGAAAATGGGAGTAAGCGGCTTTATGACTCTGGGACGTAATAATTATATGTACGTAGACCGGAATATGGCAGACGAACCGTTCTTCCGTTTGGCTGCCGAAGGAAACCGCGGCGTATATGTTCCTGCCGAAAGTATCAACCCGACAAACGGTTCGGCCGACTGGACACAGGGACGTAAGACGGATAAGATAGGCCGTCTACTTGAACTGAACAGTGAAGGAAAGGTGAACCAGTTCGCATTCGTTGTCGACGGAACATGGCGTTATCTGAATGACGGGGAAATCGCTTTCAGTTATACATGGAATGATACAAGAGACAATACTTCATATAATGGTAACGTAGCTAACTCGGCAACCCTCTCTAAGATGGTTGTCGACGATCCCCGCGACCTGAGCAGAATGAGTTATTCCGATAATCAGTTCCGTCATAAAGTTGTATTTTATGGTACGGCACCTACTTTCTGGGGAGTAAGTGTAGGTCTGCGTTTCTCTGGATTGGGAGGAACACGTTATTCACTGGCAGTGAACGGAAATGTGAATGGCGACTTTGTCTCTTCCAACGACCTGGCTTACATCTATGACCCGAACGATCCGGCTACTCCTCAGTATCTGCGTGAAGGTATCCAGTCTATACTCGATAACCCCGATGTGGAAGAAAGCACTAAGAAGTATATCCGTAAAAGTTTCGGTAAAGTAGCTGAACGCAACGGTGGCGTAAACGGCTTCTACGGAACGTTCGACCTGCGTATTGCAAAGAAATTCAAGATTTATAAGACACAAAATATCGAATTGTCTGTCGATATCTTTAACGTAGCCAACCTGTTCAGTAAGAACTGGGGTTCCGGGCATAACCTGGGTAAACAAAATATTTATTCGATCAAAAGCTTTGATTCCGAACAAAAGCAGTATGTTTACAATGTTAATGCAAATACCGGTGTTTCTAATCTGAATGGTAATCCTTATCAGGTACAGATTGGTCTTCGTTACGGATTCTAATACATAAAAGATAAAACAATGAAGAAAAGATTAATCTTATCCATGCTGCTTACCGCTTTCCTTTGCGGAAGCAGCGCTTTTTCCCAGACAAAAGTAATTGCCCATCGCGGCTATTGGGACTGTGAAGGTTCTGCGCAAAACTCTATCACGGCATTGAATAAGGCACACGAAGTAGGTGCTTATGGGTCGGAGTTCGATGTTTCGATCACAGCAGACGGCATACCTGTTGTCAATCACGACGACAGCATCCAGGGATTCTGCATCGAAACCTCTCTGTATGAAGAGATCAAAGACCTGAAACTGAAAAACGGGGAAACACTTCCTACTCTGGAAGACTATCTGATACAAGGCAAACAGAACAAAGGTACGCAACTGATCCTTGAAATAAAACCTCACAAAAGAGTGGTCAATGAAGACCGGGCGGTAACGGCTATTCTAGCCCTGGTACAGAAGTATCAATTGGAAGACCAGGTGGAATATATATCTTTCAGCATGAATATCTGTAAGGAGTTGATCCGTCGTGCTCCGGCTGCACAGGTGGCTTACCTGCGCGGTGAGGTTTCACCGGCCGATCTTAAAGTCCTGGGCTTTACCGGACTGGATTATCATTATAAGGTATTTGAGAAAAATCCGACCTGGATTCAGGAAGCCAAAGATGCCGGGCTGACCGTCAATGTCTGGACCGTGGATGATCCGACAGTGATGCAGTCGCTGGTGGAACAGAATGTGGATTTTATCACTACCGACAAGCCTGAAGAGCTGAAGGAGATAATCAGGAAAAACTAAAATAGGGTAACAGATTCTTACTGCAACAGGCTAGTTAGTTAATAACTAGCCTGTTTCTTGTTTTGTACATATTCAATGCTAAAAGCCTCTATTCTTATCTGCCAAAATGGTGGCTTGCTTTTATACGGAAAGGAACAGATGCAGGAAGTAGATATTCTTCTTAAGATATTTCAGTGCATCATTGATATGACGTTCTACAGTTTTCGGTGTGATATTTAACTTTTCGGCAATCTCTTTGTAGCTTAGATGTTCGTACCGGCTCATGCAGAATATCTCTTTTTGCCGGGGAGTCAGTTCGTTTACCAGCCGGTCGATATATACTTTCAAATCTTTGGCATGCAACTCTTCTTCTATATCATAGGCTTTGTCGTAGGCTGCCAGGATCGAGATTTGGTAAAATGACTCGTTGAAATTTTTCCGGTTGTTATCGAATACCAGGTTGCGGGTAATGATAAATAATAAACCTTCCAGATTCTCGTTTTCATTTACGTAGCTGCGTATGTCCCACAACTTAATAAAGACCTCCTGCACTACTTCTTCTGCAGAAGAATTATTTGTAAAATAAAGACTGCAGAATTTATACACTTTATTGCAATACCTATGGTACAAGGAGGTAAATGCCTCTTCGTCCCCATTTTTTAGTGCAATTATCAGTGCTTTATCTTCCAATATATCTTCGTTTAGTACATGTTGATTGCAAATATATAAAAGAATTAACAATAATCAAGTATCGTCTTTTAAACGAATGCTCTGGAAAGAATATGAAAAAAAACGAATTCTTCTGGGGGATAGGGAAAGAATCGGAGTATTTATAATGTAGAATCGCTTAAAAAGAGAATTACGAATGATGAATGAAGAGGAAATATTAAAGAATGTTCTGTCCGGGCGCATGACCAGGGAGGAGAGAAAGAACGTTTCCGAACAAGATATAGTGATACGCCATCTTAAAAGCCAATGGGACGATAGCAGAAATGATTCAGTCCTTGATCCGAAGGCTAAAGACCGGGTACTAGACCGTATCACGAAAAAGATACACGGACATAAATCGTTTACCGAACGTTGGGGACGATATGGTATTGCCGCTTCACTGGCATTACTTTTTTCCGTGGGTTACTGGTTGGCCGGACCGGATGAACCTGATTCGCAGATCGTGTATGTGGTGAATGCCGGACGTCAGTCAATGGAGTCGTTTTATTTGCCCGACGGTAGTCATGTTTCATTGAATGCCGGGAGTAAGTTGACTTATCCGGAGCATTTTTCAGGGAAGAACAGAGAAATATATCTTTCGGGGCAGGCCTTCTTTAAAGTACATCACGACACGGAGCATCCTTTTATTGTGAAAACGAAAAGTATGGATATAAAAGCACTGGGAACTTCTTTTGAAGTCTTCAGTGTCGACTCGACTTCTTATACTGAAATGATCCTTTCGGGTGGAGCCGTGGAAGTAAGCACCAAGAGAACCGAAGGAGAAGGGGATGTCTTTCTGGTCTTCCCGGACGAGAAGCTAGCTTACGAACTGAATGGAAAAGCAGAGATCGAGAAAGTAAATGCCAGCCAGTATTCAGCCTGGTACCGTGGGGGAAAGCCCAGCTTTAAAAATGAAAAGCTGGCGATGGTTCTTCCCCGTCTGGAAAGTTGGTACGGCATCCATATCGAATGTCCGGATGAACTGGCTGACAAGTATAGTTTTACCTTCTCCATACATAATGAATCAATCGAACTTTTATTAAATATTATATCCAACAGTTCTCCGGTATCTTACCACAGGCGAGGGGATGGATTTGTATTATATGAAAAAGAGAAAAAAGATAATGTTAAACTTAAATCGAATAGAAAATGAAAAAGAGATAGACGTAATCATGGATGTCGGAAATAGACTCCGGTAAAGAGAAAAAGGAAAAACACATTAAAATATATCTGAATATTAATATGAATAAACGAGTAGTTTTGTTGAGAGATGTGTTCTGTAAACCATTCAAAAAGCAGATCACACAATTATTTCTGATAGGTGCGATAGGGCTGATCCCTGTCTCGGCTTTCGGCCAGGCTTATCAGGTTACCATGAAAAAGAGTAATGCGCCTTTGTCGTCTGTTATCGCAGAACTGGAAAAAGGTAGCGGTTATACCTTTTTTTATAATGACGATCAGATCAACCTGAACAAGAAGATCTCTATCGATGTGACGGACGCTTCTTTAGAGACGGTATTGAATCAGTTGTTTAAGAATACGGATTATTCTTACCGGATTGTAAATAACCAGATTGTGATCTCAAAAACATCAGAGTCTTCAAGGAATACAATGGCCGGGAATACTTCACGGCAACAGAAAAGTGTAACCGTTAAAGGTATTGTAAAAGATACTCATGGAGAACCGGTGATAGGTGCCAGCGTGGTAGAGGCCGGAACAACAAACGGTACGGTTACCGACTTTAACGGTAATTTTGTCCTGACAATGTCAGGAAGAGATAAGCACGTGCTTATCTCTTATATAGGGTATGCGACGAAGAAAATAACCTTGAAAGAAGGACAGAATTCCCTGAATGTGATACTAGAAGAAGACTCCGAACTTCTGGATGAAGTAGTGGTGGTCGGTTATGGTACCCAGAAGAAGGTAAACCTGACAGGGGCGGTTGCTGCTATCAGTTCAGAAGATATCAAAGATCGCGTACAGACAAATGTACTGGCAGCTGTTCAGGGTACTGTGCCCGGTGTAACTGTTATATCCCGTCCTGGGCAAACTCCTTCCATTAACTTCCGTGGACGCGGAAACCTGGGAACATCTTCTCCTTTATATGTGATCGACGGGGCTATTGCTGATGCCGATCTGTTTTCTAATCTCGATCCGAACAGTATCGAATCGATCTCTTTCCTGAAAGATGCCGCTTCTTCTGCTATCTATGGTTCACGTGCCGCTTATGGTGTCGTATTGGTAACGACCAAGACAGGTAAGAAAGAGAAAATGAATGTTTCTTATAGTGGTTATGTGGGATTGAAGATGCCGACTTATCTGCCGGATGTGCTCGACTCATGGGATTATGCTGAGTTGCTGAACGAAGCTTTCTATAACCGTGATGCGGCAAACGGTAAAAATGCTGCTTATTCGAACGATGAGATCGCTTGGTTCAAGGATGGTTCAAGACCAGATTACTACCCGAATACGAAATGGGCAGACCTGGTACTGGACAATCCGGTGGTGACAACGCAACATTCGTTAAACTTTAGCGGGGGGAGCGACAAGGTTCGTTTCTTCTCCGGCCTGGGTTATCTGTATGACGATAAATTCATGCCCGGACAGAGCTCTCAACGCTATAACCTGGATGCCAATGTAGCTGCCGATGTAACGAAATGGCTGACATTGAAGACCGGTGTGAAGTTTATCCGCAGCACGAATAAAACAGAGCATGGTGTCGCTTCTATCGGTAATTTCCTGATGGTCCCTTCTACGATGGTTGCACAACAGTCCAACGGGGAATGGGGATCTATTGCCGGCGGTAAGGCTGCAACGCAATCGTTTATGAATGGTAACCCGCTGCGTGCCTTGAGTAAGAACAACTGGTCGAACGGTAAAACCGACAACACGATGATTGACCTCGGTTTTGACCTGAAGCCGATCGAAGGGCTGGTTATTTCCGGACAGGGTGCATTCAAAAGCTGGGAGTCGAAATCGAAGAATTATACAGCTTTACAGGAAAATGTGAAGAACTTTGAGACCGGTGCCGAAATCCCGGGAACCGGAGTATATACAAATGAAATGAATATGCTCTGGCAGAGTGAGAACCGCCAGATGTATACGTTGACTGCCCGTTACGATTGGACGAACAAAGTGCATAGTATCGGAGTTTTGGCCGGTACTTCTTACGAACATTATAATTACGAACGCCTTTATTCAAAATATAAGAACTTTGTAACAGACGACCTGAAAGATATCACAACAGGTTCGGAAGTCAGTAAAGATCAGCCGGATGTAAATTCTTACGGCGATCCGTTACGCGAATATAAGATCCTTTCTTATTTCGGACGTTTGAATTATAGCTTTAATGACCGCTATTTGTTTGAAGCGAATCTGCGTGCGGATGCTTCTTCCCGTTTCTATAAAAATAATCGTTGGGGTATCTTTCCTTCATTCTCTGCGGGATGGCGTATCAATCAGGAAAGTTTCATGAGCGATGTGAAATGGGTCGATAATTTGAAGGTACGTGCATCGTGGGGTACATTGGGTAATATTAATAATGTGGGAAACTACGATTATTTCCAGCTGTATAACAATGGTGCGGATTATAACTTTGATAACGAAGCTATAAAAGGTGTATTGGAATCGAAACCGGCAAATGAAAAGCTGGGTTGGGAAACAGTTGCACTGACCGATATCGGAGTAGACTTTGATATATTCAATGGTTTATTCAGTGTAACAGCCGATTATTACATCAAAAATACCAGCGATATCCTTTTGAGCTATAACGTTCCTCTGGAAACTGGTATTGCATCTAATCCGTCGCAGAATATCGCCAAGGTACGCAACCGTGGTTTTGAACTGGCTTTGACTCATCGTAAAACAGTAGGAGAGTTCTCTTATCAGGTAAGTGCAAATATTGCTACTAATAATAATGAGATTATGGATATGGGTGAATCGGACGATATTATTAGTAATGGTGGCGATAAGATCCGTTATATCCTGCGTAAAGGTGAGTCGATCGGTTCATTCTATGGTTTGAAAACAGATGGACTGTATACTCAGGAAGAAATCGATGCCGGACATTATTATACGTACGGACGTACTCCGAGAGCCGGTGATATCAAATACGTTCCGCAACGTGAAGGCCTCGAATGGGGGAGCGCAATCAATGGTGAAGACCGTACGATCATAGGAAAAGACGTTCCCGATTTTACTTATGGGATCAATCTGAACCTGCAATATAAGAACTTCGAATTTTCTTTATTCGGACAGGGTGTTTCCGGTACCCAGGCTGCTTTCGAGTCTGAACAGGTTTCTGCCTTTATGCTGAACTCTAATCCGCGTAAATTCCACCTGGGAAGATGGACACAGGAAAATCCGAATCCTCATGCTGTCTATCCGCGTATCTATGGAGGTCATAGCCTGGATGATTATAATCAATACTTCTCAGACTATCAGCTGTTTGATGCGGACTATTTCCGTATTAAGACAATTTCACTGGGATACCGTGTTCCTTCTAACTTAGTTTCGAAATGGGGAATGTCTTCTTTGAAATTCTTCCTGACCGGTGAGAACTTATTCACACTGCGTGCGGATCATACGATGAAAGACTTTGACCCGGAAGCTTCTTCCGGTCGCGGTATCGGTTCACTGGGGACCAAATCGGTTGCATTTGGTGTGAATGTGTCCTTCTAATTGATTTAATAACATTTAATTAAGTAAGAGTAATGGTAAATCTAAATATAAAGAAATGGACAGTTCTCGGTTTATTGACTGTCTCTTTTACAGCCTGTGATCTGGATGTGGTACCTCCTTCAGATATCTCAGTAGAAAGTTTCTGGAATACAGAGAAAGATGCATGGTACGGATTGAATGCCTGTTATGCACAAACGCCTGGCTTCGATATCTGGGACGAGATGTGTACGGATAATGCTCATAGCCATAAACCCTGGGAAGGGCCGTATGAATCCATCCAGCAAAGTGAACTGAGTACGGCGGAAGATCGTGGATATAATTTCGGAACCATTCGTATCGTGAATAACTTTTTGGAAAAAGTGGGTACCTGTGATATGGATGAAACGCTGAAAGAAAGAATGAAAGCGGAAGCTCGTTTTATCCGTGCCCAGAGTTATCTGGACCTGACAACCAAATTTGGTAAAGTTCCATTGGTGACTACGGTTATGGAATATGATGCACCGAACGTACCCCGTGATCCGGTCGATAAAGTACAGGCTTTCATTCTGGATGAATTGGCTGAGATTGCTACTGTTTTGCCGGACAAATACAATGGCGGTTATCTGCAGGAAACCGGGCGTATCACTCGTGCCGCAGCTTTGGCTATGCGTGCCCGTGCTGCATTGTATTTCGGTAATTATATGGAGGCTGAAGCGTCTGCCAAGACTGTGATAAGTGAAGGACATCACTCTTTGTTCCGCGTAACAGCATTGAACGATGCGCAAAAGAAAGAAGCTGACGAACTGGTACAGTTTATTGATTTTGAAAGCAAGGGTATCGATAAGGATAAATTTGCAAAAGGTTTGTTTAGCTATGAAACATTATGGCAGGGCAGCAATGCATCACCTTCGAATCCCGAGTATATCCTGACCCGCGAGTACATGGCTGATGATAATAACTACGACTGGGCCCGTTATACTTATATCCGTCCGAGTCAGATGGGATCGGGTTATTCGTCTTACGAACCGATGCAGGACTTGGTGGATGCTTATTGGGACATCGACGGTAAAACAGTACGTCCTTTGATATCGGTGGATACCCGTAAAAAGAATTTCGAAGAGATTACGGCTGAAGTAGCAGATCTGGATCAGGCTAGCTATATAAAGAGAGTTCCTGAAATGGATTTGAAGAAATATGCTTATATGGACGAATTCCGTAACCGCGACAGCCGCTTGTATGCCTCTATCCTGTTCCCGTTCAAGGGATGGCATGAGACAGACTTTGCCGGAGGTACATTTTATTATCGTTGGAAACCGGAAGTGGCCGGTCTGGATGGTAACGAGTCGTGGACAGGTTACAGCTATCGTAAGATGGTTGCATTAACTCCTTATTCGGATTGGACCAGTGCCGATGACTATCCAGTGATTCGTTATGCAGAGGTATTGCTGACTTTTGCTGAAGCACATGTAATGAATGTGGGTTGGGACAATGATGTTCAGATTGCTTTGAATGATCTGCGTGATCGTTGCGGTATGCCGTCAGTGCCGACTTCAATGCCATCGAAAGAGGCTGCTCTGGATTTTGTACGCAACGAACGCCGTATAGAGTTGGCCGGTGAGGGACATCGTTTCGATGATATCCGTCGTTACGGTTCTACCTATTGCCAGAAAATAATGAATACTACAACCTATGCTCCGAATGGATATAAGGTAATCGAAAAGAAATGGAATGATCGCATCCTTTTGATGCCTATACCTCAAAATGCAATGGACTTGAATCCGCTTCTGAAAAACGATCAGAATCCAGGGTATTAATATTATAGATTTAAAGTACAATGAAAAAGACTCTTTTTTTTATGTTAGTGTTGGCCCTTATTACCGGGTGTACCTGTAATAAACCAGCCGTAAACGAGCAGGTAAAAATGATTTCCATGCCGGTTCCGGAGCGTCCGGCCGGTCAGACAGATGTATTGGAACTGGCTACCGATCCTATCCCGACCGTGCGTATTGCATTTATCGGTTTAGGAATGCGTGGAAGCGGTGCGGTTTACCGCTACACTTTCCTGAACGGAGTGGAAGTGAAAGCTCTTTGTGACCTGAATGCCGACTATGTGAAAAGTGCACAGGAAACCTTGGCCAGCAAACATCTTCCGGCAGCTGATGAGTATACCGGACAAGAGGATTGGAAAAAGATTTGCGAACGGGATGATATCGACCTTGTCTATATCTGTACAGACTGGTTGAACCATACACCGATGGCGGTCTATGCAATGGAACATGGGAAACATGTAGCGGTGGAAGTTCCGGCGGCTATGTCGATCGATGAATGCTGGCAGTTGGTGAATACGGCGGAAAAGACTCGCCGCCACTGTATGATGCTGGAGAACTGTTGTTACGATTTCTTTGAAATGGCAACATTGAATATGGCCCAGCAGGGAGTATTCGGTGAAGTTATTCATGGGGAAGGTGCATATATTCACGACTTGCGTTCTCTTAATTTCTATCCGAGTGAGAAAGGTGGTTATCAGGGTATGTGGCGTTTGAAATATAATGAAGAACATACCGGTAACCCATATCCTACTCATGGTTTAGGCCCGATCTGCCAGATATTGAATATTCACCGGGGAGATAAGATGAATTACCTGGTGTCCATGTCGACGAAAGAAGTCGGGATGACTGAATATGCAAAAAATACTTTTGGAAAAGACTCCGAGGAGGCGAAGCAGACATATAAACTGGGTGATATGAATACAACCCTGATCCAGACGGAGAAAGGGAAAACGATTCTGATCCAGCATGATGTAACCAGTCCGCGTCCGTACGACCGTAAACATGTGGTAAGCGGAACCAAAGGTTTTGCTCAGAAATATCCGGTGGAAGGAATAGCGTTGGAACCGAATGCGCATGAGTTTTTGAACAAAATGCAAATGGATTCTATTATGGCTTTGTATGAACATCCTATAACCAAAGAGGTGGGTGAGAAAGCCAGAAAAGTAGGTGGTCATGGAGGTATGGACTTTATTATGGACTACCGTCTTGTTTACTGCCTGCAAAAAGGTTTGCCTTTAGATCAGGATGTGTATGACGCTGCCGAATGGTCTTGCCTGACTGAATTGACGGAGATATCCGTGAATAACGGAGGGGCACCTGTTGAAGTACCCGACTTTACCCGTGGCGCATGGAATAAGTTGAAGGGATTGCAGTTCGCAAAATAATACCAGAGGAAAAAGTAGTAAATAGGCTGTCTGAATTTGTATTCAGGTAGCCTATTTTGTGAATGGCAGTGAAACAGGTAATTACTGAAAGGTTAAAATTTGGATTTGGTAATGATTATCCTCAACTTTGATAATAGAACTGCCCGGATGGTTAAAAAAGGATAAAGGTAGAGTTGTGATTAAATTCTTATTTATATCTTTGTTGCATTCCCCTGATAAATAGGTTTTGACTGTTTCCGGATAGATTGTTTATCCGGTTGATTATGTGAAGAATAAGATTAAGAATTTATATAGAACTTTATTTTAGTATTACTTAATTTAGAATTTATGAGTAAAACAATTACCTCGTTAATTGCCGGGCTTTTGCTATCGGCTAGTGTCTCATCCCCTATGTATGCTTACTATAATGAAGGCGGACATAATATTACATTCCGTCCCACGGATGTGATGAGCAGTGATGAGATTGACAACAGTGTTAACCATTTTGAGAAAGACAAGTGGTACCAATTAGTGAATGAAGACGGCCAATTACTGGTGCAGTATCGTCATCTGTATGATAGTGATATGAGTAATGGATTGACTCTTAAGCTGGTCGATCCGGGTACTGCTCCGATCAACTATTCTTTATGGTCTATCAAGGCTTCCGATGACGGACACAGCGGTAAGAACTTCGTATTTGTTAACAAGGAAACAAATATGGAGTTGGAGTATGGTCATGTGAAGGCTTATACTCAGGAGAAAATGAATGAGACTTCGTATCCGGTCATCTCTTTTCTGGGTGGTTGTATACAAAACTGGAACTGGTATACTACAGACCGACAGGTTAGTAATTTCGACTATGCTCCTTTATATTCTTATTTCAGTAATCAGGACTCGGTTGTCGTGCTGAGAAATTCAGACTCGAATCCTTATGGAGGTGATGAAATCCTGGCCTGGAAATATTCAAAAACAGAGGCCGGCGATGATATGATAGATATTATCGATGATATTGTTAAGGTGAAGCCTGTTTTGGCCGGTTCTATAACATTGGATGCCAACGCCATTAACCAAATGGTGGATTTTCAGTATGCGAATATCTGGGGAGGAATGCCGGCTGATAAGAATGTGCAATTTGACGCAACAGTTACTCCAACAAAAGATAGCCCGTTGTTAACCAATCAATTTGTTGCGCTGGATAATGATTATTCTTATTTCCCGGAAATAAACAATGCTGATGAGTTGATGGGACTTGAATATGGGGATGCCTGGCAGTATGTGAGATTGCAGGTACCGGGAGAAAGAGATGAATATGGCGACTATGACACATATACTACCTTGTATGTGGGAACTGAATTTTATGAAAACAGCAGTAAAGATCTGAAGCTGGAACTAATGGAAGGCGACCTGGATGCAAGCAATATGCCTGTTGATATTCCAACTTTGACGGAAAAAGCATGGATTGCCCGTTCATTATTCAAATTCACTTACTATCCTTCACAGGACAGTCTGGTGATCGAGCCGATGAATGCTTCCTATAAAAATGCTGCTTCCGGTAAATGGTCGAATGCCAATTATGCATTCAACTCAACAAACAACGATATGGCGGCTATATGGAATGCCGATGGATCGAGTGCTCCGGAGCATAATGATGAATATGGTCCTGTTGTGATTCGTCTGGCTTATCTTACTGAAAATACCTCTGTGATCACTGCAAAAAATGCAGAGGTGGATGGCGGTTATGAACTGCCGGGCTCTTTACAGACCCGTTTCTTCTTCAAGAATCGTAACTTCGATTATCTGACACGTACTACACTGTCCGAAGGACTTTACTTTATTAAGAGTACCGACAACGGTAAAAATGTAGTGGCAAATTTAGCGGGACGTATGATGTTCGACGCGCCGGAAGATGATCAGAACTATGACGATATGCCGGGTACAATGTGGGTCGTTAAGCAAACAGGTTGTGGAGACAGAGCTACTGTTGCCGTTTATAACCGTGAATATGCATTCAATTATTATTGGTTTAACGAAGAAGATATGTATGAGGATCATTGGCAATTATGTGAAGAAGCTACACCTGTCTTCGAAGGTCAGTTATATAAAGATAAAGACGGTAATATATTCTTTATCGATGAAAGCTATGAAGGATTTGAAAATAAGTATTGTTATTATGGTTGTAACTGGCAATTGAGCAACTTACATACTTATAACTTTATTCCGGTTACTGACAACGAAGCATTGACCAGTAAATATCATGGATATAAACACCTTGATCCGGAGTCGTTGCTTTATACGAAGTATCGTTTGAACTATAACCTGTTTGCAAACGGTAACCTTTACCTGAATGTCGTAGACAATACCTTTATGCCGGTAGAAAGTCAGTCTACCACTTACGAACTGGAAATTGCTCCGGAAGACTTTAAAGCAACCGACTTTGAATATGGTTATGGTGTCGGTATTGCCGGTATGCCGCAATTGTCACGTACGGCTTATGTATTGAAAGTTAGCGATAAAAACCTTATAGACAACGATAAGATGTATATCGCTCTAGTGGAAGAATTCGGTAAAACAGCTTACTATCAGCCGATGAGCCGCGACGATATCGAAGCGGGTAAAGGCAAGTTGGGTGTATTCTACCTGAAAGCCGACCAGCGTAAGGATGATGAAAAATGCTATATCCTGATCGATATCTTCAATAATAAGGTGAATGATTGTAACGAGTGTCCGGATCCTGGTCCTGTTCCTACAGCTCTTCGTAATACTCCGGCTCCAGGTCCGGGTGACGATTGTGACGAGTGTGATGATTGCTACCAGTATCTCCCGAGATACTCTTATGCATTCAACGGCTGGAGACAGGCGCATTGTATAGACGGTATCGGTAAATTGAGTATTACTAAACTGGATAAAGAGGCTGAAGACCGTTCATCCGCCTTTGCTGTTGTCACCGACAACCGTCCGTTGTATATGGATCTGGGTGAAGAAGGTAAGCATATCAATATCTATCGTGCAAGAGGTGCAGGACAGGAATTTCTGTTTGAAGACTCTAACAATCAGATCATGGCTCCGCAGGTCGTAAAAGACTTCGGTTACTTGGGTATGACAGCTGAAAAGATCCAGCCGATCGGTAAGGATAGTAAAACTGCTATCTATGCAGACTATGTAACGAAATCTACTGACCGTATGCCTCAGTACCTGTTTGTTCTTCGTCCGGATTCCGTAAAAGACGGCAAATGGTGTGACGCTCACGGTTACAACCCGAATTGCGAGCACGAAGTGGATTACAACGGTTACCTGGCCGGTAGCTTCCTGATCAACCTGACAGACTCTGTTCAGGGTAGCACGAACATGTTGAACAATCCTGACGTTTACAAATGGCAGTCTTACACTCGCCTTGGTTTCGTAGAAGGTGTTCACCAGGTAGATGCAACAGGCGAATACCTGTATATCCTGAAGAACGGTAAGAAATTGGCAGACCTGAGAACTAAAGACGGCGTTCTTGATCCTCGCGACCTGTACAACGAAGCTATCTTCGAAAAGAAACCGGTAGACGGCTTGCATAAGAACTATGCATTCTCTTTGCGTTTCACAGACGACGATCATAAGGACTTCTTACTGGAATCCAACAAGGAAGGTGTATCGAGCATTGCTTCGTTCAAGGGGGCATGGGTGAAAATCCATAATGGTGTACCTGTGTTGGCTGAATACGAAGTGGATAACGGTAACCATGTGGACGATAAGGATAAGATGAAGGAACTGATCAACCAGTCTCAGATCTTCAATCTGGAAGATACCGACGATTATGCAACTTCTAACGATGAGATCTCAACATCAAGTATTAGTATAGTTGCCGGTAACGGTTCAATCATCGTTCGTAATGCCTCTGGTAAAGTTATAGCTGTTACCAATGTATTAGGCCAGCCACTTGTAAACCAGACTATCACATCCGACAATGCAACAATTCCTGTACCTCAGGGTGTCGTGATCGTCAGTGTGGAAGGAGAAAAAGCAGTTAAGGCGATCGTGAAGTAATTGTAAATACGAGTTACTAAATATCCGGGCGGTGTGTCTGTTATGCATGAATGCATGAGACACACCGCCTTTTTTGTTACCCTGTCTTTCCTGTTTATCAGCGAATTCTTATCTTCGTGCAAAATTTCAAACAAAAACTTATAATAATGAAAAGAACACTGTTGAGTCTTGCTACTGCCGCTCTGTTGCTGACTTGTGTATCCTGCGCAAACAAATCGGGCGTTACAGAGAACGTAGAGGTTGCTCTGATCCCTGTGCCACAGGAAATGACTGTCGGTTCAGACTGTTTTACCCTGACACGTAACGCCGCAATCACCCTGGATCAATCGAATGAAGAACTGAAAGGCATCGCCGCGTATCTGAATGAGAAGATCGCGCCTGCTACCGGTTTCACGCTCCCTGTGGAGAAACACGGAAAGATCGAGTTTAAACTGGTGGATGATGCCGCCCTGGGAGAGGAAGGTTATCACCTGAAAGTGAAACAAGGTGATATTCTGCTTACGGCGAATAAGCCTGCCGGGATCTTCTACGGCGTACAAACCTTGTTGCAGATGCTTCCGGCCGAGATCAAAAGCGGTACTGCACAGCCCAAAGATAAGAAATGGACAATCCCCTGTACCGAGATTACCGATAAACCCCAGTTCCCCTGGCGTGGGCTGATGCTTGACGTAAGCCGCCACTGGTTTACGAAAGAGGAAGTAATGAAGTACATCGACGAGTTGGCCGAATATAAAATGAATGTTTTCCACTGGCACCTGACCGACGACCAGGGCTGGCGTCTGGAAATTAAATCACTGCCCCGCCTGACGGAGGTAGGCGCCTGGCGTGCAGACCGTGTGGGCGACTGGTGGGGACGCGAGCGTCAGCAACCGGGTGAGGCAAGTACCTATGGCGGTTTCTATACCCAGGAAGAGGTGAAAGAGGTGTTGGCTTATGCCGCTAAACGCTTTGTACGTGTCATCCCTGAAATTGATGTACCCGGTCATGGAGTAGCCGCCCTGGTTTCTTACCCCGAACTGGCTTGTATGAAAGCCCCCGACGCACTCAATGTAGGTAATAAATTCTATGGAGAAGATGAGAACACGCTTTGCATCGGCAAGGAGTCTACGTTCGAATTTATGGACAAGGTGTTGACGGAAGTAGCCGCCCTTTTCCCGGACGAATATATTCATATCGGCGGTGACGAATGCTTCAAAGGCTTCTGGCATAAATGCCCCCGTTGCCAGGCACGCATGAAAGCGGAGAACCTGAAGAACGAAGAAGAATTGCAGAGTTACTTTATCCACCGGATGGGCGACCTGCTGAAATCGAAAGGTAAAAAGCTAGTCGGCTGGGACGAAATACTGGAAGGTGGTCTGGCACCCGATGCCAACGTGATGAGCTGGCGGGGTATGGAAGGCGGTATCAAAGCGGCTAAGGCCGGCCATCACGTTATTATGACACCTACGGAGCATTGCTATATCGACCTATACCAGGGCGAAAGTTCTGTCGAGCCGGCTACCTATTCCATCTGCCGGTTGACGGATTCATATAGCTTTAATCCGGTTCCGGAAGGCGTCCCGACTGAAATGGTGCTGGGAGGACAAGGTAATCTCTGGGCAGAAGCTGTTCCTACTTTCCGTCATGCCGAGTACATGACCTGGCCGCGCGGTTGGGCGTTGGCCGAAGTGTTGTGGAGTGGCCCTGCTAAAACGGATTGGGAAAAGTTCTGGCCCCGTGTCGATCGCCATTTCGTGCGTGCCGATCAGGCCGGTATCAATTATGCCCGCAGCATGTATAATGCGATCGTTACCCCGTATTTACAGGACGGTGTCTTGCGGGTGGAGTTGGGTAGTGAAATTGCCGGTACAGATATTTATTATACATTCGATAATACAGACCCGGATTGCTTTACCCCGAAGAA
This sequence comes from uncultured Parabacteroides sp., assembly GCF_905196875.1. Lineage (GTDB taxonomy): Bacteria > Bacteroidota > Bacteroidia > Bacteroidales > Tannerellaceae > Parabacteroides. The sequence continues at coordinate 20,126 of NZ_CAJJWO010000015.1, forward strand.
TAGCGAACCGTTGAGTATACCGAAAACAGCCAGTCGCCTGCGTGTTATTACTTATCGCGACGGTAAGCCGGTCGGTAAACTGATATCCCTTACTATAAAAGAACTGGAGAAACGTGCCGAGAAGGACAAACGTACCGGACACGGTAACCTGACTGTTGACTGATAGGATTTAACCAGGTTGTTCGTAACATTTTTGTAACAACTTGGTTTTATCATTGTAACAAGACTGAAATATGTGTGAAATAGAAAAGCGCTTTCTTTGCTGCCGGAAACAGTGATGTAACATATTTTTCACCGCAACCAACAAAGTTAGGAATGAAAGTAATCAAATTTATGGCGCTTACCCTGTTGGCGCTGCTTCCCTTTCTCGCGGAAGCTCAGAACACGGAACAGTTAGATGCCCGCATCGATTCGCTTGCGGAAGAGACAGCAACGCTGGATAAGATAGTGAAGGGACTAAGTAAATTTAAAGTCTCCGCCTATATCCAGGGACAATATCAGTATGGACAGGAAGATGCTACCCTGAAGGTCGGCGATAAGAACGAACATGAAGATAAAGGCTTCAACCGTATCGGTATTCGTCGCGGTCGTCTGAAGTTCGAATACAACGACGGTATCGGTACCGGAGCCGTGCAGATCGAAGCCAACGACAAAGGTGTCAGCTTCCGCGACCTGTATATCGGTATCAAAGATCCCTGGACGAAACGCAGTCAGTTGATGGCCGGAGTCTTCAACCGTCCTTTCGGACATGAGATCGGCTACTCGACCAGTGGTTTGGAGTCGCCTGAACGTGCCACGATCATCCAGTACTTTTTTCCCGACGAACGCGATCTGGGAGCGATGCTGACCCTTCGTGCCAAGAAGGAAAGTCCGTTGGGCTTCCTCCGTCTGGATGCCGGATTGTTTGCCGGTAACAGTATCAACCGCGAAACTGATAGCCGTAAGGATTTTATCGGACGTCTGGGGGCCGATAAGGAGATCGGTAACTGGGGAAAATGGGGTGCCGGCGTATCCTATTATAATGGTGGTGTTTACAACCCGACAACAACAGCATACGAAATGGACGGCAAACGCTTCATCGAAGTGGACAAAGGTAAAACCGGTACTTACATGAAACGTGAATATATCGGTCTGGACGCCCAGTTCAGTTTCCTGAGTTCCTGGGGAACGACTACTCTGCGTGCCGAAGGCCTTTTGGGTACACAGCCCGGTATTGCTTCCAGTAGTAGAAGTCCGAACAGCGGAACACGTCCGGAAGACTTGCCCGAAAACTCTTTGTTCAAACGTCCTTTTATAGGCTATTTCTTCTATCTGGTACAGGATATCGGAACCTCTCCCTTCTCTGCCGTATTCAAATATGATGTGTACGACCCGAATACAAAGCTGAAAGGAAATGAGATCGGTGTGGAGAACACATTTACTTCCAAAACGGATTTAGCCCAGAGCACTTTCGGTATCGGTGGCCTCTACCGCTTCAACAAACATATCCGTGTACAGGCCTACTACGAATTCAACTTCAATGAAAAGAGCAACTTCGTAAAAGGTTACGAAAAAGACCGCAAAGACAATGTGCTGACGGTACGTTTGCAGTATAAGTTCTGACCGGATTACCTGAAAAGGATACATAGACTTTCAAAATAGGGTGCATGCTTTCTCCGGAGAGCATGCACTCTTTCATTATAAGGCATATACCCTTTTATCTTCACATAAATGTAATACCTGTTTCATGCTCTTGAAATACGCATGTAGTTACTTTGCAGTAAGAAATTAATTCAATAAGCGTAATGAAAAAGACAATTCTTTTGGCTGCTATGGCCGCCTGTTTGTTTACAACAAATGTATTTGCACAGAAAATCAAAGGTAGTGATACTTGCTTGCCGGTCACACAGACCGAAGCTGAAAACTTTATGAATAAGAATAAAGGAACCAAAGTAACCGTGACAGGCGGTGGTTCCGGTGTCGGTATATCCGCTCTAATGGAAGGAACGACTGATATCGCCATGTCATCCCGTAAGATGAAATTCGACGAGAAAGTCCGCCTGCAGGAAGCAAAGAAAAATACGAAAGAGGTAGTGATCGCCTATGATGCCCTGGCAGTGGTAGTCCACCCTTCCAATAAAGTAGATAATCTGACCCGCGAACAGTTGGAAGGTATCTTCACTGGAAAAATCAAGAACTGGAAAGAAGTTGGTGGAGAAGACCTGAAGATCGTAGCCTATTCGCGCGAAACCTCTTCCGGTACTTATGAGTTCTTTAAAGAAAGTGTACTGAAGAATAAGAACTATATGAACGGTATCCTGAGTATGCCTGCTACCGGAGCGATCATCCAGTCTGTAAGCCAGACAAAAGGAGCTATCGGTTATGTAGGTCTGGCCTACGTCAACAAAGATGTGAAACCGATTCATGTATCCTACGATGCCGGAAAGAGTTATACAGAACCTTCTTTTGCCAACGCAAAGAATAAGACCTATCCGATCGTTCGTCCGTTGTTCTTTTATTATGAAGTGAAAAATGAAGGCCCCGTAAAGCCTTTCATCGATTATGTATTGTCTGCCGAAGGTCAGGAAACAGTGAAAAAGGTAGGTTATATACCGGTCAAATAGTTTAGTCTTTAAAGGTTTTGCTTGGGTTATAATCTGAAAGGATCGATATTATTGCACAAAAAAGATATACCTGTGCAATAATATTGGTCCTTTTTGCGCATACATTCGTTTATTGTGCTACCTTTGCTGCGTATTTATTAATTATATCATTTTTCATGAAGACATTAACAATCGGAGATCTTAAGCCCCGCTTCCCAATTATCCAAGGTGGGATGGGCGTAGGAATTTCTCTATCCGGCCTAGCCTCGGCCGTTGCAAATGAAGGTGGGATTGGCGTTATCTCCGCAGCCGGTCTCGGACTCTTATATAAAAAACTATCACCTAATTACACGGAAGCAGGCAACTTAGGCCTGGCCGAAGAGATCCGCAAAGCCCGTGAAAAGGCAAAAGGTATCATCGGTGTGAACGTTATGGTGGCGCTTTCCGACTTTGCAGAGCAGGTAAAGACAAGTATCGCTGAAAAAGTGGATGTTATCTTTAGCGGTGCAGGATTACCATTAGATTTACCTTCTTTCCTGAAGAAAGACAGTGTAACTAAATTGGTTCCCATCGTATCGAGTGCACGTGCCGTACGCATCATCTGCGAAAAATGGATGAACAATTACAGCTATCTTCCCGATGCCGTTGTACTGGAAGGCCCTAAGGCCGGAGGTCACCTCGGTTATAAAGAAAACCAGTTGGAAGACGAGCATTTTTCACTGGAAGAGTTGCTGCCCCAGGTAGTACACGAAGTATCTCTTTTCGAAGAGAAATACAACAAGAGAATCCCGGTAATTGCAGCAGGAGGCATTTATACGGGTGAAGATATCAAACGCATGATGGATCTTGGAGCATCAGGCGTTCAATTAGGAACCCGTTTCGTCCCCACCACCGAGTGTGATGCTTCCGAAGCTTTCAAAGAAAGCTATATAAAAGCGGAAGAAAAGGATATTGAGATAATCAAGAGTCCTGTCGGTATGCCGGGACGGGCAATTCATTGCAATTTCCTTCAAAAGGTAAAGGATGGATTGAAACAGCCGAAGAGTTGTCCTTATAACTGCATCAAGACATGCGATATTTCTAAAAGCCCTTATTGCATTGTAGTGGCATTGCTCAATGCGGCTAGAGGTAACTTTGAGAATGGATACGCTTTTGCTGGCACTAATGCATGGCGAACAAACCGTATCATGTCGGTAAAAGAGACGATCAGCGAACTGATTAGCGAGTGGAAAGCGAAAGAATGATTTTATCTACTTATATGAATACAAAACCCCGGTAGGCGTAATGCTTACCGGGGTTTTATTTATTTAGTAACCTGTCCCCGTGTTCGACACGGGTAAGTGTTTATTGTTCTTTCAGCCAGTTGCTCAGTTCGGCTCCGTTCTGTGCAGCAGCTTTCACACCGGCATTGGCAGCCTTGCCGAAATACTCGAGTGCCTTCCGGTACTCTTTCTTCTTGGCGTAGGCAACACCGAGGTTGTTCCAGGCTTCCGGTGTATTGATCTTTTGCAGACGTTCGATACCGGCGTCGTTGGCACCGCGTTCTATTTCGAGGGCGGCAGTGTTCTGTTGTGCCACCGGGTCGGTCGGGTAGAGGCGTACGGCGATGTCGAATACTTCCTTGAAGGCTTCACTGTCTTTCGGATAAGTGTTGGCTACCACGAACATTTCGTTCAGGCTCAGGTATTGCGGTTTCGTCTTGATTACCTGTTTCGCTTCGTTCACGTCGAACGGACGGGCGATGTAAGCCAATGTATAGTCGATACGGCGCAGGGCAGGATAATAATCATCCAGCAACATACGGTATGTCTTGCCGCCGTTCAGAGCTTTCAACTGCGCTTTACGTTTGTTGATGTCGGATACTTCCAGCACTTTCAGGATCTCATCGCGGTTGGGCAGGTTGGATGCTTTGACTGCGTTACGCAGGCCGATCCAGTCTTCACCTTCCCAGTTCACCTTCATCAGTGATTCCGGCATGTCTTCCTTATCTTTCATGTAGGTTGCGAACGCTTTGGCACGGCTTTCCGACAATTTCATATTATATTCGTAGCCACCTTCCGGCGAAGCATATCCGGTGATATTGAACTCCGTAAACTTCAAGTTCTTGTCGTTGCGTACTTCGCTTACGATCTTGCTTACATTCTTCAGCTCGGCCGCATTGTTCTTAAAATCATGCAGCAGGACAGACTTGCCCACTTCGAAGTTGAGGTAAGCCGAATGGGTTTCGCTACGCTGTTTTACCGGTTCTGCCGGAGGAGTCACATAGCTCAGCTCGTAAGTCGGTGCAACTACCGGCGGCAGGATGCGTGACGACAGCGGAGTGATATTGCTCGCTACATCGCACGAAGCGCATCCGGTGGTATTTGCCTGCATCACCAGCGAGGCATTACGCATCCAGCTTTCGTAAGGCACGGTCAGTGTCATGGGGATAGACTCGGCCTGGTTCTTTTTATGACGGAAGATCACGGTCGGGCTCTGTTCGAACGGATCGGCACCGAAGCCCATTTCACGGTCGAGCGCTTTCATACGTTTCTTTCCGGTAATCACGAACGGGTCGAACTTCACCGTGTGTGCCTTATCGGCCGATTGAAGCACCGGAGTGACGATCACCATGTTCTGCGATTTCAATTCCATATTTGTGAGGTTGGCAGTAGTTGATAATACAACCTGGCTACCCTGTTTGTTTACTTGCAGGTCGCTGTAAGCTATACCGTCGGGGCTGACAGTCTGAGCCTGCATGCTCCCATAGGCGGAGCATAATAAAACGGTTGCTATATAGAATAACTTCTTCATTTTGCTTGCTTGATTTTAGTGGATGAAATAGATGAAGGAAAGGGATGCTTTGGTCACTCCCCAGTAATTGTGGTTGCCTGTGCGTAGTTTCGGCATGTCTTTGCCTTTGGCATATTCGTCGTAATGCATACGGGCATAACCTGCACCGATCTCGGCTTCGATTCCCCAGCGTTTGGATAATATCCATTGGTGACCGATACTTACGCCACCACCATACAAATAACCGTCATAGCGATGGTTTTCCAGTTTCTTGAACATATCGAACGGTAGCTTGAAGCCTGCCACGTCGTACTGGCCGCCCAACGCATGGACGCCGATAAATGTCCCGTTAAACTTCTCGCAAGTCCAGAAGCGTACGCCTGCATGGGCCAGCCAGTGTTTGAACTGCTTGTCGTTGTTGAACTCAAAAGGATTGTAACCTGCAGAAAGGTCCATTGTAACCTTTTTACCTAATCCCACTTCCAGACCCAGGTTGGGAGTGGCGGTAGCATCGTAAACGATATTGTTCTTTAATGCCACATGCTGTGCACCTGCATACAAAGAAAGAAATAACGTTGCACCTATTAAAAAGAATTTCTTCATGTGATATTCATTATTAGTGATACTCTTTGTTCTTAACAGCATGGTTTCGGATATTGTTTGCTCCGTTTTAAAAAAAGGGTGAAATGTTAGGGTTAATTATCAAGAAAGAAACTGCTTTTGGGATTTGTTATGTTAATGGAGAAAACGAAGGGTGGAAGTTTATTAAATGACGTAGTTCGTTAAGAACTTTGTCTTTTTCGAATGCAAATATAATAAATACAGCTGAATAGATATAACCTCTCTGATTAATTTTCATGATATGGAGGTAATAGTTTGCCCATTCTCTTCTTTTGTTGAATGAAATAATATACTGATGAGGTACCATAGGAGTTCCAAAATAAAGATTGTTTTGATAGGGTAATCACTAATTTATCCCTGATTTTAATACCTTTTCAAGGAATCTACTCTTTAATAATCAATATCCATTACAAAGTTCTTAACGAACTCAATCAAACTTCTAGAATATGGTAAATAATATATGGATATTACAGACTACCAGGAACCTGTTTTCTGTGAATGTATTGAATAAAAAAAAGTTATATAGTATGGAAAAACTCGGATTGGAGTCAGTTTCTACCGTTATAACGATCTGTACGAACAATGCTTTTTTATACATATTCAAGAGGGTAACCGACTGATCCTTTCCCTCTGTTTCTACTTTAGAAGACAAGAACTTGCCCGACTTTACAAGCGGACATAAATACTAAACAATTTATACTATCATGGCAGAAAAAACAATTCTCACTGTCGACCTGTACGATAACGTACTGACAGAAAAAGCTAACGATTACTCAGGAAAAGTAGCTATCACTGGAACGATTCACAATTCGGATATAGCAGAACGTATCGTCAAGGCACGTACCGAGTATCGTCCGGAAACGATCTTGAACATTCTCGGCATGGCCGACGAGATTAAAGTCGAGGCTATTGCGCAAGGTAAGAGTGTAGTAGATGGGGTAGGACAGTGGTTGCTCAATTTTAGCGGGCCACTGGAAGGGGAAACTCCTGTCTTCAACTCGGAAATACATAAATTCGGTGTCACCTATACGCCCGGTAAGGCGTTGTTGAATGGTTTGAAATTATTAATCCCCGGTTTCCGTAAGGCCAAGACAGGCCCTGTTATCAACGGCTTCACCGACTCGACTACCAAGTCTGTCAGCCAGGTATTGACCCCGAATGCTCCGGGTATTATCTCCGGTACAGGCTTGTTGCTGAAGGGCGATGATCCGTCGGTAGGCGTTTACTTTACGCCCGACGGGGCCAACAAGACTCCTGTTAAGGTTAGCCTGATCGTATCAAATACCACTTCGCAGATCATTATCCAGATCCCGGCACTGCCCGACGGACAATATCTGCTGAGTATCACCACGCAGGCAGGTGCCGGCTATTCGGTGATAAAAGAGCCGCGTACGTATCAGTACCCTATTCTGTTGAGTGTAGGCAGTCAACCCGGTGGTGGTGAAGATGATCGTCCGGTTATCGAATAACCCGTTATCGGGAGGAATGGGAACAACGTTATTGACACAATACTCAACACTGCTGTTCCCACCTACCTCAACACCGTTGTTCCCACCCTACTCAACAGTGGTGTTGACACCGACCTCAACAACGTTGTTGACATACCCCTTACAAATAAATGTTAAAACAATTGGATATGCATATTGAATATAAGAAATTAAGACTCAGAGCGGTATGGCTATTGGTCGCTTTCGCTTTTTTGTGTTTGCCGCAGGCTAAAGCGGAAACGGTAACAGAGGTTAATATTAATAACTATTCTGGCAATACATATGAAATTTCTACTGCCGGTGATTATAAGATAACCGGTAGTGATCAGACCTCTAAGAATATAAAAGTAAATGTTGACGGTACTGTCAATATCACTATTGAGAATGTAAATATATCGATGAATGGCTCTAATGGTGCTCCTTTCGATATTACAAAAGGTACGGTAAATTTGACGCTTAGCGGGGAGAATACGCTGGTGGTAACAGGAAATAGTAAAGCCGGATTGCGTGTAGCTCAAAATACTTCGCTGACGATTACGGAAGCGAGCAATGGGAGTTCTTTGAGGGCACAGGGACATCAAGGTTCTTATGCGTATGGAGGTGCCGGGATTGGCTCAAATAAAGGAGAAACAGCCGGAGCAATTACAATAAATGGCGGTACAATTCGGGCAGAACATGGCGATTGTGCGGCTGGTATTGGGGGAGGAGACAGTGGCTCTGCTTCTTCTATCACTATCAATGGTGGGCATATTATAGCTATAACTCATCATGCAATGTATGATCCGGCCTCTATTGGAGGAGGGGGAGGTGGTAATGGTGGAACAATTTCAATTACCGGGGGGACGGTTATTACATTGTTTGAAGGAGGAGGTATTGGTGCTATTGGACATGGGGCAGGAAAATCAACTACTTCTGTCACCATAACTGGAGGTTCTGTTTCTTATGATCCCACTATTCGATCGGTAACTCCGACTAATGGCTCAACTAATGTGGTAAAAAAAGAAATCAGTAGTTTACCTGCCAATGCAAAGATAATATCATTGACAGGAGCCGACTCTTATGCTTGTAAAGATATGCAAGCCGATGAAAATGGAAAAGCATATTTGTGGTTACCGGAGGGTTCTAATCCGGTTGTTGATAAATGTAGTGTTGATGGTAAAACGTATTATCATCAGGTAATAGAGACTACTGTTAAAAAAGATGGTAGCATATGGAATGACCATAATAAAACATTTACCGTAAAGAAGGATAATTCAGGCTCTACTATAAGTGGAACTGCGAATGTGTTTTATCTGGAAGATGGAAGTTATACTGTTTATGCCAATGGGGAAACGACTAATCAGACATTTACAGTATCGGGTTCTGCTTCACAGAGTGTTACGGTGAATTATTATACTGTAACTTATAACACCAACGATGGAACAGCTTCTTCAACGGCTAAAGTTTATCCGGCAGGAACAAATATAACGACTGAGAGTGAAGTTAACCCGAACCGCAACTACTATACTTTTAAAGGATGGGGAGAAACAAGTAGCGCAACAGTGAAAGTAGAAACTATTAGTAATATTAGTGAAGCAAAGACGCTTTATGCAATTTGGGAACCAGTAAGTTTTACAACAAAGAGCTTTGCGAGTCCTGATGCTACCTACGGAACAAGCTACGAACATACTTTTACTGCGAATGAATTATCGGATGATATAAGTAATGCCGGAGGTTTAAAAGAGTTGGCTTTGAAAGGCGTCAATACATTACCTGACGGCCTTGCCCTTTCCGGCCTTAAAGTTTCGGGAACACCATCAAAAGTAGATGAAACAGGCAAATCGCTTACCTTTATTGCAACAGCTACAAATGATGTAACAAAGGAGGTCACCATAACTTTTAAAGTCAAGAAGGCCACGCTGACGGTTACCCCGGCTGCCGGACAATCCATTTATAATGAGGAAGTCGCAACTTATGAACCTGCTTTTACTTCGACAGGAACCGTTAGTAGCGAAACAGCCGCATTTACCGGTAAGTTGGCGTGGAATTCGAGTACTAAGGTATTTTCTCTCGGTTCTCTGACTTTAAAAGATAACGGTAGCTTTAAGAAGGATAATTACGAATTGAAATTAGCTGCTGAACCGGGTACTATCGATATCAAAACAGAAGAACTATCTGCTACGCCATCCGCGTTATCCGGTGAAAACGGTTGGTGTACCGGTGATATCACCCTGAAAGCTCCCGACGGTTTTCAAATAAAAGCTAACACCCAGGCACGTGTGTCGGAAGATTGGACAACTTCTATCGTAATCACTAAAGAGGGTAGTTATGACTACTCTTATTCCCTGCTACGTGACGGACAAACAATGCCTGTTGAAAAGACCTTCCACGTTCAACTCGATAAAACTCTTCCGTCTCTGACCTTCACCACCAGCAATCTGAGCTATACGCTTACCTTTGGTGACGGTGCGAATGGTAGCGGTATTGCCAAACTGCTGGTAGATGGTCAGGAAGTAACGCTGGTAGTCGATGCAACGACTTACAGCAATGCCTCTACAGCCGGTCTTCATAAAGCCAGCGTTTTCGATAAGGCAGGCCATGAGTCGAAGGTGGAATTTACCTTGCAGGAAAAGGAAGATGATACGCCACCTTATATACCGCCTTACGAGCCGTCCGAAACTAATACTGTTTCCCTTCCGGCAGTGGAAGGTGCAATCACCGACCCGATTGCCGGAGAGTATGAGGTGGAAGCATGGGGTAGCTTCCGTTTCTATCTGACTGTGGATAAAGGATACGAGCAATCCGAACCTGTGGTGACTACTGACCGAGGTGAAACCATCACGCCGCGTAATAGTGACGGTGCTTACATCGTGAAGTATGTGCGCACCGACGTGCAGATAAGGATCGACGGTATCGTAAAGAATCCTGCCCCGGTGGCTAACGAGACAATAGTAGCCGATGGTGTGGAAGTTCGTACAGCCGACGGTTGCCTGTATATACGTGTCGCCGCCGAGGGCCAGGCTGCAGTATATAGCTTTAGCGGACGATTACTGAAACAGGCGCGTCTCCTTTCGGGAGAAACCTGCTGGCAATTCCCTTCCGGCGCTTATATTGTGGAGGTGAACGGTAAACGTTATAAAGTGATGTTATAGCATTTGAATGACCGGAGACGGGCTAAAAAGAAGAGGGGATCATTGCAAAATGATCCCCTTACTTCGTTTGATAAGTATGGTTCTTACTTTAGGCCTTGTTGATATCGCTAAGCTCTACCAGCTTGTTCACAATCGCATACACCGTGAGGGCGCTGGCACTATGTACCTGCAACTTGCGGGCGATATTCCTTCTGTGTGTAATAACGGTGTGAGTGGAGAGGAACAGACGGTCGGCGATCTCGCGGTTTGTCATGCCTTTTACCACGCAGACAACGATTTCTTTTTCGCGGGCACTCAATGTTTGTTGTTCGTCACCATCGCCGTCTTCCTCCGATTTGGCATGGAGCCGTTCCAGTTTAAGCCCGATCTCGTCGGCACTGTCGAGGATATTGATGTGGTCGTCGTAATAACGGATCAGGGAATGGTCGATAGGAGCATAGAGCATAGCCACACATTTCATATTCGGGCAACCTGTCATTTCTTTCAGGTGGGGGATCGTGAAATAGCCCGGAATAGAAGGATTGATGATAAGGATATCCGGCATATATGTCCGGAGATCCTCAGTAAGCGACTCGATAGTCGTTATTTCAGAAAACTGGATACGCAAGCCGCCTGGCAAGCGTTTCAGTATTGTTTCCAGTCCGTTGCGGACAATGGCGGAGGGTTCGGCAATAACGATTTTCAGTGTGGTGCTCATAGGGCATCAATTAATTGTTTTTTCTAAAGCTAAAATAGCGGGCATAAAGAGATAGTCTTCCACATGATTGTGGGAAGCCAGGTCTTGCTCGGTAGCGAAGATGTCGAACAGGACGCTGTTCAACAGGTTGCTTCCGGGACCGGGGTAATATTTTATCAGGATATTCTTCAGTTCCACGATCTTCATCTCTATCTGGTCGTGACGTTTGCGGAAGATCGATATATTGTATTTAGGGTCTTTCTTCCCAGCCAGCAGGCCACGAACATACGGGAAGACCACTTTTTCTTCGTATGACATGTGTTTGTTTACCTCTTCGGCATATTCGTCGAAGAAGTTCCGGATCACGAAGGCTACGTCTTTCGGGCATTCGTCGATTGCTTCCACCAGTTTCCTGCGCAGATGCGGCAGGCGGAAGTTGAGGAAGTAGTCGTGAGCGTTATGCAGATAGGTGATCAGCGCATCGATAGAAAGGCATTTATTGACATCGGTGACAGGAGCGGAAATATCTTCCGTCAGGAAGTTGACCACTGTCAGGAAGGTACAGGCATCCACACCGTTCTGGCGGCACACCTCTCCGATATTCTTTTCTCCGAACCCTAAGGCAATTCCAAAACGACTCATCACGAGGACCATCGGATAGTTCTCGCATATCAAATCGCTCATTTTATCGGTTTCCCGGTATTTTCCGTTTTTGTACATAGGCTGTTTCTTTCTTAATTGTTTTGGTGTTATTGATCGTTCAACAGTTCAAAGGTAATGCTTTTTCTCCTAATGGCTTTGGTTGTTATTAATCTTTCACGTTTGTTGGGGATGTCAGCTTCTTCATCCCATATTATTGTTCTGGAGCTAACCATTTGGCAAATCTTTTTTTCATATCTTCATGAGAAACACCTTTCCCTGCTTTCATTCGTTCTAAGGCACGATCTATCTTTCCTTTCAACTCCGGAGAAAAGTATAGAATATCGTTTTTCTGTTCCTTTTGATCCAGTAGCTGTTCGATTTCATTGATGAGATGTTCATCAAATACAGTTTTCAGGCGTTGGATAAGCTGTTGTTTGCGCTCGATTAATGTCATATCGCTCATGTTTTAAAGGTTCTGTCGCAAATATAGCAATAATAATTGATTACAATGCCGGATATTCCGGTTCATCGACGGCAACTACGGCGATGCATTCGATTTCGACCAGCCAACCGGGGCGGCATACCGGGGCACGAACGATCAGGTAAGGGATATCCGGGTGGTTGGCCTTCATATATTGTTCGACGCGGGCAAAGTCGGCGGTATCACGTATGTAGACGATTGCTTGCATAATATCGTTTAAGTCGGCTCCGGCTTCGTTCAGCAAGGCGGTGATATTTTCGATCATGCGCTCGGATTGTTTGATCACATTTCCCGGGTGGACGATCTCACCGTATCGGTCGATACTGGCGGTACCGGAAACGAATACATGGCGGCGGTCGCCGTACGTAATGGCTACGCCCCTTTCAAAAGTCACTCCGTACTCGTATGTCCGGCTCAGATGGTCGGGAGCGTATAAGTATTGGATCTGTTCCTGTCCGATACCCGATACGGCATACGTATCCATTGTGACAAATACATTTGGGTCTTGATATCTTCCTTCTATACCGGTACTGGCGATAAAGTGCGTGTTCTCCGTGAGATTTTGTGTCGCAAATACCTCCTTGCGGGCTTTTACTACGCCCGGATAGTTGACATCTACATTCTGTACGAATATCCAGGTACGGATACAATTCGCGGCCAGCGTACACTTGGCATCGGTCAGTTGCATGATGTAATCGCGGAAGATAAGCCGTGTCTGATATTCCGAGTTGGCGGCACGGTTGCAAAGGTTGGCACCGAAAAGCTGGCGGTAGCTTCCATGACGGGCCTCGAACAGATTGCTCGGAAGCACCTGCGTCTGTACACCTGTCTGGAGCCATGCCCAAAGGGCTATTTTAGTTCCGTTCATCGGAGCCTGTTGTACGATGGAAAGGGCGCAATATGGATTGGAACGTTCCTGTTCCATCAGTAAAGCGGTCTGATTGGTCACATCACTCAGGAAGTAGCGACGGAATACGGCGGTCGGGTTTCCCGGAAGCTCCTCCACGCATTGCGTATAGGCTTTTAGTAAATCCTGCAACTGGGTGGGGTAATCATCCATACAGTCTGTTTGTTCGAGGATGATGTGATATTCGATGATCCCTTTTTTTGTTTCAAAGGAAGTGATCTGTACGTTAGTCTTGTTGTATTGTCTTGTTATTAGATCCATGGTAGCCTGATATATATTTTTTGTTTCCCAAAGATACGGTATATCAGATTGAAGCCAAATTCTGGAATGTGAAAAGAAACCAAAAGCTGTGAGAAAATAATATTTGTCAGGCTTTCTTTATATCATTCAATTCAACTAATTTGTTCACAATGGCATATACAGTCAGACCGCTGGCACTGTGCACCTGCAGTTTCCGGGCAATATTCCGGCGGTGGGTGATCACGGTGTGGGTAGAAAGATACAGGCGGTTGGCGATTTCCCGGTTCGTCATACCTTTGACAACACAGACAACGATCTCTTTTTCCCTCGAACTTAATGTTTGCTGTTCTTCCTCCTCTTCCGGTTCGGGGGATGTTTCTTCTGCATTCAGCCGTTCCAGCTTATGTTTCAGTTCGTCGGGGCTGTCATAAATATTGAGCAGGTCGTCATACGGGCGGAGCATGGCTTGATCGGTTGCCATGCAGGCAATAGCCAGGCATTTCATTTCGGAGCAGCCACATTCTTCTTTCAGATGCTGTATCCCAAAATATCCGGGAAGTGAAGGGTTAATTATCAGTATTTCAGGTCGGTGCATGCGAAGGCTTTCCACAAGGCATTCAGCCGTAGCGATTTCCGTCAGCTGGATATGCAACCCCGGCAACCGTTTCAATATGGTGATCAGTCCGCAACGGATAATGGCAGAAGGTTCTGCAACGGCTATTTTTATGTTTGCGCTCATAAATCAACAGTCATTTGATTGTTTTTTCAATTGCTAGTACAGCGGGAACGAAGAGGTAATCTTCTACCCGGTTATGAGAGGACAGATCTTGTTCGGTGGCAAAGATGTCGAACAGGACACTGTTTAGCAGGTAATTGTCGGGTCCGGGATAGTATTTGAGCAGGATATTTTTGAGCTCAACGATCTTCATCTCTATCTGGTCGTGTCGTTTGCGGAAGATGCTGATATTGTATTTGGGATCTTTCACCCCTTCCTGCAGATTGCGCACATAGGGGAAGACGATTTTCTCTTCATACGACATGTGTTTATGCACCTCGTAGACATAATCGTCGAAGAATTTGGTAATCGCGAAAGCGATATCACTCGGGCAACCGGTGATCGCTTCCGTCAGTTTCCGGCGGATATGCGGCAACCGGAAGTTCAGGAAATAATCGTGTGCATTATGCAGATAGGTGATCAGTGATCCGAGGGAAAGGCATTTGTTGATCTCGTTGATTGTAGTCGAATTCTCTTCCGAAAGAAAATTGACAACGGTGAGGAATGTACAGCAATCCACTCCGTTCTGCCGGCATACATCCCCGATGTTTTTCTCCCCGAATCCCAGGTCGATACCGAAGCGACTCATTACGAGAACCATTGGATAGTTCTCGCAAATCAAGTCACTCATTTTATCAGTCTCTTTGTATTTTCCTTGTTTATACATAGTTGTTGTATTTATGGTGTTTCATTTATAAACAGGGGTATTGCGGAAGGTCTGCCGGAATAATGGCAATACATTCCGTTTCAATCAACCATCCCGGACGGCATACCGGCGCCAGTACAATCAGGTGCGGCAGATGCGGATAGTTACTGCGGATATAGCGGTCTACTTCCACATAATCGGCCGGGTCACGGAGATAGACGATTGCCTGCATGATATCATCGATGGAGGCTCCGCCTTCCTGCAGCAATGCACTGATATTTTCCATCATCCGTTCGGTCTGTTTCAGAATATCTCCGGGATGAACGATCTCTCCCCGGTTGTCGATACTGGCGGTACCGGAAAGGAATATGTGTTTACGGTCGCCATAAGAGACCGTTGTTCCCCGTTCGAACGTAACCCCGTACTCATATGTAGGGTTCAGGTGAGTAGGGGCGTAGAGGAACCGGATTTGTTCCGGTTGCAGGCCATCGACGGTATAGGCATCCATTTGTACCAAAACGTTCGGGTCGGCATGACGACCCTCTATCCCGGTACTGGATATATAATGTGTTTTCTCCGTCAGGTTCTGAGTGATGAACACTTCTTTGCGGGCTTTTACAACACCGGCGTAATTTACATCTACATTCTGCACGAAGAACCAGGTACGGATACAATCGGCAGCCAGCGTACAATGTTGTTCGGTGAGCTGCATTACGTAGTCGTTGAGCAACAGGCGGGTCTGATATTCAGAGGTGGCAGCCTTGTTGTGTGCTCCTCCGTTCCACAAATGACGGTAACCGTTGTGTGCTGCTTCGAACATCCCTGACTTATAGGTTTCTGTCGTCATGTCGGTTTGTAACCAGACCCACAAGGCGATCTTGGTTCCGTTCATCGGAGCCTGTTGTACCACTGACAGTGCGCAATAAGGATTTTCACATTCCCGTTCGATCAGCGACTCGGCCTGATTGGCTGCATCACTCAGAAAATAACGGCGGAAAACGGCTACGGCATGATCCGCCTCCTGTTTTGTAGCCGTCTCATAAGCCTTTTCCAATCTGTTTAATTGTTCAGTGAAAGGTAGGGAAGGGTCGGTAACGGAAAACATGATATGGTATTCCGTTACCCCTCCCTTGCCTTCAAAAGAACAAATTTGAGCGTTAATGGTGTTTTGTTCGTATGTTTTTGTTTTGAATGTCATTGTATAAAATTGTTTTTATATTTAATGCAATGGAGCATTAATCATCATTCCTGGGCGCCATCTTCAATCCAGCTTTCCAGCAAATCCAGTTTATCTATCTCTCCAGATAGTATGTCATTATGATAGTGAGGCGAAGCCCCTTTTATCAATACATCTATTAAATAGCTATTTTCCACATCGTTAGGCTTAACCAATGCTTTCTCGTCTTCAGATGTAATAGCTTTTACGTTTATCAATGCCGCATAACTCTTTCCTTCCGTCAGATATAAGTCGGCTGCGGCACCATTACCTGCACCATGACAATTTGTACAGGCAGTAAGGATTTCATTCTGAATGCTATTGAATATGCCTGCATTGATTGTGCCTGCATCGATCCAGATAGTATCCTCCTGTTCTGTAAAATCTGTTTTATATAAAGTTGCAATGCGTTTTCTCAGTTTGTTGATGATGCATATTTCTAGTTGATTCACTTCACTGGTGACTCCACTCAGCACCATATCCACCTTCCCGTTTTTGTCTATCACTAATCCTTTAGCCATTTGGGCATATTTTTCATTTGATGCGAATCCGGCAAGTACCAAACTGTAACCGCTCGGCCAGCTAGTGTTTCCTGTTACCTGAGCTGTTAATTTAACCGTACTGCCTTCTCTATTGACCGTACCTCCTCCTTCGTTGTATATTTTGCCATCATCACATGAAGTTATTATGACGGCAAAAAGCGTTAGGAGAAGTAGAAATGAAATAAATTTTTGTTTCATGGCAGAACTGTTAGAATGTGTATTGAAGTAAAACCGTACCAGAATGCATGGCAAGTCCGAGATCATCATTATCACGGTCAAGTTGTGTGTCATGCCCCGTACGGCCAATGAACTGATACATCGCTTGTAATTTCAGGTTACAACTGGTAATGAAATAATTGATACCGACAGCCGGTATATTCAGGAAGCCGTTTGTGTCTAAACCATTACGATTGAAGAAGTCGTAACGTGCTGTAGCCTGTAATTTTTTTGTCACGAAGTAACCGCCTTGTACATAACCACCCAAGTAGTTATAACTTTCATCGATCTTTTGTCGTTTGGTGAAACCTACATGCATATAATAGATTTCGGCACCTAGATAAAGGTGATTTTTCAACATGGCAAATTCTGCACCTGCACGGTAGTCGTTTGTACTTTCACTTTCACTTTCCACGTTCAAAGAGGTGGAGAGTCCGAACAGCATCTTATCTTCCTTCAAACGGTTCGGATTACCCTGGTTGGAAGGCATGACGCCTTTCGGCATATAAGTGACACGGCCTGCATAAAGCAGCGATGGAATATGCCAATCGTCGCTGAATGTTTTGGATGCCACGTTAACTGTGCTGCCTGTTCCGTTAAAGATACCTACTTCATAGCCGAACTTATCCTTTACCAATCCGTGAATTTCTACACCGAGGTCGAATCCCATACCGATATTCGGTGTTACGGCATTTAATGAATAAGGCAGGATTACGGATGAAGTAAGCGAAGTTGGTAATGTTGGCATTAATGTTTCTCCTAATGTCGTCAGGTAAGCGTGGGAGAACGGAGTTTTTAATTTACCGACCCGTATCGCAAAACTCTTTTTTACTTCCACATCGAACCAAGCTTGTTGAAGTATATTTCCTCCGCTTCCGGCTGCATTAATAGATAGGTTAAATGTCACCCTGTTGAATGCCTTACCCGTAAAACCTAGAATTGCATACGGAATGGAAAAACCACTGTTGTGTATGTTGTCTTGATTATAGGCAGGATCCAGTCCTTCATCATCATAGTAATTAATGTTGGCACTGGTTTGAACTAACATATAAGGTTTAAATAAGAAATCTCCTTTTTTGGTGGCGATGGAGAAACCTTCTTTTCCAGACAATGATACGACACCATTTTCTGTATCTTCTTCATATTGTGCCATTACCGTTACAGGTAAAAGCAATAACGCTGTGAGTATGATTATTAGTTGTTTCATGTCCTGTTTTCTTATTTGTTAAATATTTTATAGCGAGTTGAGAAAAGCAACTACCGCGTCACGATCTTCTTTACTCATTTTTTTGAATAGATTTTTAGAGGCTTCTCCTTCTCCGCCATGCCACATGATGGCTTCAATTAAGTTGCGAGCGCGCCCGTCATGAAGGAAATAGGTATGTCCGTTGACTTTTTCCTGAAGTCCGATACCCCATAATGGTGTCGTACGCCATTCGTTTCCGCGAGCCAACCCGCTGACATAGTTGTCGTTCAGGCCTACGCCCATGATTTCAGATCCCATATCGTGCAGAAGGTAATCGGAATAGGGATGGATTGTTTGTCCGCCGAGCCAGGGTAGCCGCGTGTTGTTGAGCAGGTTAGCACCTCCCGGCCGTGTATGCAGTGTTGTAACATGGCAAAGGTGACATTTGGCTTCATAGAATTTTTGTTCACCTTTGATTACTTGTGGGTCGTTTACATTTCTACGCGCTGGAACTCCTAAGCTATGCAGATAGAGGTCTACATCTTCCATGTCTTTGGTCGAGATATCCAGTTGATCATAAGATAATCCCATCATACTTCCCTGGTTTACTTGCGCTTGCCCTTCACATATTTCTTCGGGATAGCGGCTATTGGTAACACCCATGTCGCTCGAAAAACCAAGTTCTACAGTCAGGTCGAGATGTTGTGCTTTGTTGCCTGAAAGGCCTACACCAGTCACTCCTTTTTCTGTGATATAGTTACAACGGCCGCTGATGCCATATTCTGGATAATTACTTTTTCTGGCAAGTGCTTCTATTTCGGTTCGGTCGATTGCCATCATCTGTCCCATGCCGACATGGCGTAAAGGAATACGTACCGTGCAGAATAAATCTTCAGGAGCGATGCTGTCCTTATACCATTCTGTAATGGTATAATTGGGTTTGCACAGTTCGTAAGTTTCCCCATCAGGAAAAGAAAATGTCTGAGATTCATATTTTACAGCTAATTTTCCTTCAGGTTTGACTCCATAAATCGCTTGGTCGTGAAGTACACGTCCGTAATCACGGAAGAAGGAGCCATTGCGTCGTGAGATATAGACCAGCATGGAAGAGAAACCATATTTTCCCGATCCGCTGCTTTCCCACAATGTTGGTTTTGTTCGTCCTGCGTTACGGTGGCAGCTACCACACGAATAACCGGCATAAACAGGGCCGAGGCCACCTCCGTCACCGTTATTACTCGTACGTACGTCATCGTAAAGTCCGTCTCCATTGGTGAAACGGCTTGAGTTGGCACCTGTTACCCACTCTGCTTCTGTGTCGTATGCTATTGATGAATTGAGAAAGATAGTAGAAGTTCCAGCTGACAAAGCGTAACCTTTCGGGATCTCTATCTTATCCATATCCATCTTGCCGTCTTCTTCGCAAGCTGCGAAGGAGAACAGCAGGAACAATGAGGATGCAAACAGATAAAATCGTTTCATATTATCTTTTTATTGTTTTTCTGTACTTAATATCTTTGTAGGAAGCATGACTTCTCTATCATTCTAAAACCTTGAAGCGGCCGAAGCGAGTTGCTCTGGTTACTTCAAGGTTTATATTATTTATCGTCAGACTTTTGCTGACTTTTTACTTCGTATCTACTGTACGAGGTTTTCCATCTTTAAACAATAAGTATTCAAGTGTATGATAACCACGGATACCCTGTGCAGCTTCAATAGCTTCATCGCTAGCACCATCACTCCATTCCATATCATCCCATTTTTGATCTTTTAATACCTGTACAATGCCGTTCTGGTCTAAAGGCCAGCTATCCATGTTAGGATCTAAGTTTTCTACGCCAACCGGACCGAATAAAAATGCTTCACTCTTTTCCCATGGTTCACGTGCTGTAATCCAAGCTTCACATCCTTTTTGGAAGTTGATGTCTGAAGGAGCGTCTTTGAATGCTTGAACGGCAGCTAACAAAGCTTTGTTCTTTGTTTCCAAATCTTTATAAGTCGGCATCACAACGGCATCAGCAAACTGACTTACAACGGATGCCATTTGTTTGTCATATTTGGAATCGCTCAATTCATTTGATACAAAAGGCAGTAATTCATTTTTTAGTGTATTAGCTAACTCGTTACATGCATTCATCGCAGCAACAGATTCTTCGCTGTCGATATTGTTACGGAACGGCTGAGGGATACTCTGAATGGTCTTGGCTGCATTAAATATCAGTTCTTTGATCTTTTCGTCTAAATCTGAATCAACAGAGGCTACTAACTTAGAAAATGAATTTTCGTGAATATCTCCTTCGTCGTCGAAATCTTTGTAGGAAGCGAAAGCATTTAAATTTTCATTCACTTTCTTTACATCGTTATCATCGATCCGTCCATAATAGGTGTTACGGATAGAGAAAATGTTATTCGTATAATCGTCACGTGAGTGCCAACTATACCATGATTCAACCGCATATATTCCGCCTTCTTTATCACCTCCAGTATATTTATCATACGGATCCTTAATCTTAGCCGTACCTACTTCGTTGGCTATGTTCCACATACCATTTTGAACCATTTCTTCAATACAAGCTTTTGGACTGTTATAAGTGCCACCTGTCTGATCTTTGAATTGAGTTAGAAACGATCCTTTGCCATTGTAATCAACTGACCAATATTTGTACAAATCTGTTGCGTCCTTGTCCAATAAAAGGGCAACATTATACATATAATTTCCCCATGCACTGGCATTTTCAGCCGTATAATCTAAATCTTCCGGAGTATCTATTACATCCGGTTTTGGGTCGTCATCTGAGCACGAACTCATAGAAAATGCCATACACAGTGATAAGGCAGCCAAATAAAATAAATTTTTTTTCTTCATTTTCGTATAAATTAGTTATTTCTATTATTCTCTTTTATTTATTTAGGAACCAACCGACATAGGCGATTGCCAGACTGAACTCGTTTTCACTATTATAATTGCCGTCACCAATTTTTCGTGCAGTGTAATCAGCTTTGAAAACCAGATTTGGCAGTGCATACCAGTTAGCACCGACTGTCCACATACTGACCTTGTTTCGTAAATCCATAGTCAAATGGCCTTCGCCCTCTTCCTGTGGATTATAGTATTCGTAACGAACAAATGGATAGATCACCGGAACATTTTTGTTCTCCTTACAAATCGAGTGAAGATTAAATCCGACCTCACCACCATAACTAACAGCACGCTTGGCGATTGGTGTGGTCTTTGAGTAAGGGGAAAGTCCTGACAATTTGTTGTTAACCTCACTCAGTTTTACAGTGTTACTCAAATTACCGTAAATCATGTTTGCACGAGCTACTACATATTTGTTTTTATACTGAAAATCGGCACTATAAATACGCAAAGGAATCTTTCCGATATTGGAATAGTCTTTTTGTTTGTCAGAGTTAGAGCCTGTATTACGGCAATAATAGAATGAACCACCTACTTTTAGTCCTGGTATGCCAAGATAATTCAGGCGTGCTACATAACCTGGTGATGTGAAATTATCTGTTTCGAAAATTCCCTGTTTACCACTTGCAACCCAAGTGTTACGGTCGAATCCATTGGCGTTCAATCCAGCCACAACCAACGCTTGATAATTAAATCGTGTATAATCACGTCCGAAAGTACCGAACACCTCAATACCGGTTTCATGCCATGTAGAAGGAAGTAGAGTAGTTTCTCCTTCGGGACGGGAAGTCCCGAAAAAATTGATTGGCTCATGGTGTTCGTTTGTCAAACCGACTGGCACAATTAAATGTCCTGCACGAAAGTTGACTCCCGGATGAATAAGACGCGTGATATGAAATTGTTCAAGTGCGACTTCGCCGCCTTTTTCAATTTCTGTTTCATATTCTCCGTTTTCTGTATTTTCAATTTCATAAGCAGTACCTGTTCCACCAGCTTCAAATTCAATTTCAGCACCTAAAATCCATTTAGAATTGAATTTGTAGTCGAAAGCTAAAACGAATCGTGGGATTGAAATCGAGTTGCGATGATCTTTTGTGTTTCCGGTTCCTTTACCTGTAAAGCGATTAGTTCCATAATCCATAAAATTCGCCAAAATCTCTCCATAACCACCGAAGCGGAATTTGTCATAACCGTTAGCATAAATCTCTGCTGATTTTTCTACGGCTGTTGATGTTTCTTCATTTTGTGCGAAGGCTGTTACACAAGAGCCAAGTAGAGTGATAGCTAATAGATTTGTTAATTTTCTCATTGCCTTTTTTAATTTTTGGCAAAATTAGAGTAGTTGCGAAGTGTGTGCAATCGCGTATTGTAGGTAAAAAACGATCAATCTTACCTATTTGTAGGTATTTGAATTGATTTTTGTCACCAAATACTCATTAGTTGGTAATAATATGTACAAAAACAAAACCACTTCAATAGTATCCTTCCTATTATTATTTGTTTCTTTGTATAAAATGAGAATTCATTCAACATCTATTCTTTAAACATTCAATAACAGTCATTCTTTAATCGTTCGATAACTGTCGAATGCGTGCGTCTTTACGTGCTTTTACCTTTGTCGCATCAATTAAGTTTTACTATTAGTATAATCGTTCGGCCAAAACCCGATTTGTTGATTTTTATGTACACCTATTATTTAAGGTAAATACCCGTGAAAGGGATTTTTTATTGGTTGTCCCTTTCATATATAAAACTGAGTCATCCTGTGAAGAATGGCTCTTTTTTGTTTATCAAAGAAACCTATTTTCGCAATTATAACACATAATAGGTAGCTGAAGCCTTTCTTTTTACTATATAATAGGTATTGTGTACTCCCCTTGACACCTCTATCTTTGCAACATAGAAAAGTAACACTATTAGTATAATCGCTATATCAAAACCTTTTGCTAATTATGTAAGCATATAAGATGATTAAACGTATGTCGGAATGTTTTTATTGGTTGTTTCCGACATAAAAAAGGAACTCGCCTGTGAAGGATGGTTCCTTTTTTATTTTTTTGATGTTATTTATGAACCTTCCTGTTTGATACCTATATCAGGCGATAAGCCACAATATATCTGCCGTTTTAGTAACTATTTGTAGGGATTTTGACCGTTGGGAATACATGATGTATTTACTGATTGTTTCGCATGACATATAAATAACGTACCTTTGCATCGAAATTAAAACCGAAGAAAACAAAATAGGTATGAAGTTTGAAAACGAGAACTGGGCGCAGTTCAAAGGCGAGATTTGGAAGAGAGAGATTAATGTAAGGGATTTTATCCAGAACAACTACAAACCTTATGAAGGGGACGACACTTTCTTGAAAGACTCCTCGGACAAGACGAAGAAAGTTTGGGATAAATTGACCGAAATGTTTAAGGTAGAAAGGGAAAAGGGTGTTTACGACGCTGAAACAAAATATCCTCAAGGTATAGATACTTACGGGCCAGGTTATATTGACAAAGAAAACGAAGTAATTGTCGGCCTGCAAACCGATGCCCCTCTGAAACGTGGTATTTACCCGAAATGCGGAACACGTATGGTGGAAAACAGCCTGGAAGCTTACGGCTACAAGCTCGATCCGATGACAAAAGAAATTTTCACTAAATATAGAAAGACACATAACGAAGGCGTATTCTCCGCTTATACGGATGAAATGGTTGCCGCACGCCGTTCCGCTATTATCACCGGGCTGCCGGATGCTTACGGACGCGGACGTATCATCGGTGACTACCGCCGTGTAGCCCTTTACGGTACGGAAATCCTGATCGCTGAAAAGAAACATTATCTGAAAAGACTCGATATACAGGAACTGACCGAAGAAATCATTCAGAGCCGTGAAGAGATATCCGAACAGATCAAGGCACTGAAAGCCTTCGAAAAGATGTGTGCCGGCTATGGCTTCGATGTTACGAAACCGGCTAAGGATGCACGTGAAGCGGTTCAGTTCGTATACCTGGGGTATCTGGCTGCGGTGAAAGACCAGGACGGTGCGGCCATGTCATTGGGACGCACTTCTACTTTCCTCGACATATATATTGAAAAAGATATCCGCGAAGGCAAACTGACGGAAGAAGAGGCGCAGGAGTTGATCGACCAGTTTATTATCAAACTGCGTATCGTTCGTTTCCTTCGTACGCCGGAATATAACGACCTGTTCTCAGGCGATCCTGTTTGGGTGACAGAATCTCTGGGCGGACAGGGTGTCGATGGCCGTTCATTGGTGACGAAAACATCTTACCGTTACCTGCATACATTATATAACCTCGGCCCGGCACCGGAACCCAACTTGACGGTTCTGTGGTTCAATAACGCTCCTGAAAACTGGAAACGTTTCTGTGCGAAGGTATCCATCGATACTTCGGCTATCCAGTATGAGAATGACGACCTGATGCGTCCCGATTATGGCGACGACTATGGTATCGCCTGCTGCGTATCGCCGATGAAGATCGGTAAGCAGATGCAGTATTTCGGTGCACGAGCCAACCTGGCTAAATGTCTGTTGTATGCCATCAACGGTGGCCGTGACGAAAGATCGGGTGCACAGGTAGCTCCGAAATTCGAGCCGATCACCAGCGAATACCTGGATTACAACGAAGTGATGGAAAAATATGAGCAGATGATGCGCTGGCTGGCTAAGGTCTATGTGAACGCACTGAAGATCATCCATTACATGCACGATAAATATGCTTACGAAGCATTCGAGATGGCTTTGCATGACGGCTCTGTGGAACGTATTCGCGCCACAGGTATTGCCGGCCTTTCTATCGTGGCAGACTCGTTGGCCGCTATTCGCGATACAAAAGTAAAAGTGATCCGCGACGAACGTGGCCTGGCTGTCGATTTCGAACGCGAAGGCGATTATGTTCCTTTCGGTAACAACGACGACCGTACCGACAGTATCGCTGTCGACATCACTGAAAAGTTCATGGAATATTTGCGCCAGCACCAGACATACCGTAATGCGACTCCGACACAGTCTATCCTGACCATTACCTCCAATGTGGTATACGGAAAGAAGACGGGGGCCACTCCCGACGGTCGCGAAGGCGGTACGCCGTTTGCTCCGGGTGCCAACCCAATGAACGGACGCGATACGAAAGGGGCTATCGCTGCACTGGCATCTGTAGCCAAACTGCCTTTCCAGCATGCACACGACGGTATCTCTTATACCTTTGCCGTATCTCCTGCAACGCTGGGTAAGGAACGTGATATTCAGATCGCCAATATGGTTGGCCTGCTGGACGGTTACTTTACTCCTGACGGTGGACAGCATCTGAATGTCAACGTATTCGACAAGGAACTGTTGCTCGATGCCATGGATCATCCGGAAAACTATCCGCAGTTGACGATCCGTGTATCCGGTTATGCGGTAAACTTTGTGAAGTTGACACGCGAACAGCAGTTGGATGTAA
Organism: uncultured Parabacteroides sp.; assembly: GCF_905196875.1. Classification (GTDB taxonomy): domain Bacteria; phylum Bacteroidota; class Bacteroidia; order Bacteroidales; family Tannerellaceae; genus Parabacteroides. The sequence goes on from NZ_CAJJWO010000015.1 coordinate 45,627, forward strand.
TTTCAAGAACAATCAATCACTCTTTATAAAGATTAATGAAAAGAAGCTCCGGTTCCCGTGTCTGACGCGGGAATCGGTTGGCTTTTAAGATATATGCTTACAGGGAAAATTCATTCTTTAGAAAGTTTTGGGACTGTGGATGGTCCCGGGATACGTTTTGTTGTCTTTATGCAAGGTTGTCCGCTCCGTTGCCTGTATTGTCATAACCCGGATACCTGGGACAGTAAAGGAGGTGCTAAATATCGGATGACACCGGACGAGTTGCTGGCGGAAGTGTTGCGGTACAAGAATTTCATTGCTAAGGGTGGCGTAACCGTTACCGGGGGAGAACCCTTGTTGCAGGCCGAATTCCTTACTGAGTTTTTCCGTCTTTGCCGGGAGGAAGGTATTCATACGGCATTGGATACATCCGGCTATATCTGTACCCCGAAAGCGCTGGAAGTACTTGAACAGGTCGACCTGGTATTGCTGGATATAAAAACGATCGATCCCGAATTACACCCCCGTCTGACGGCTGTAAAGCTGGATAATACATTACGTTTCCTGGATGAGTTGGAGAAGCGCGGTATTCCTGTGTGGATTCGTCACGTCATTGTTCCCGGACTGACTGATAATAATGAGGCCTTAGACAAACTTGCCGGATATATCAGTCGATATAAGGTGGTTCAGAAAGCAGAACTTCTGCCTTATCATACGATGGGCGCGTATAAATATGAAGCGCAAGGAATAGATTATAAACTAAAGGACGTAGAGCCCCTGTCTGCCGAACGTCTGGCAAATGCAAAAGAGATATTTAAGAAACATAGTATCACTGTGTGACCTTATTCAATCGGTTCCCTGTGGATTTTTACCGGTTGCCTGCGTATCTTATTGACAATACGGACACTGTCGTTTTCGATACTCGTTACGTCTCCCTGGCAGTTGGTGAAATAGATGTAATTCCCCATATCCATAAATCGGTATACCTTACAGCCATCGTGCTCAAACAGATACTCGACTTTGTAACTGGGATTGTTTTCTGGTGCCGATTTGGCGATGGGTGTTCCCGCCAGGCCACAGGCCGTGAAACCAACGATATAAGACAATAGTGCACCTACCGAAAAGATGAAAAAACTGATCCTTCTCATATTCTTTTTCTTTTAGTTTACTTTGTCTCCAAAGGTAGCGAATTTCAAATATGCCACGCTACAACCGTGTGATATTTTACCTATAATCAGGTATATTTTTATTGCCCGGAAAAACATAGCTTTGTTTCATATTGTTACTCAAATAAAAGTAAGAACGAATATGGAACAACATCATCACGACCATCATCATCACGAAATAACCTCTTTGAATAAAGCTTTTATTATAGGTATTGCCTTGAACCTGGCGTTTGTCGTTGCTGAGTTTGCGGCAGGCTTCTGGTATAATTCGCTCGGTTTATTATCGGATGCCGGGCATAACCTGGGGGATGTGGCGAGCCTGGTGCTTGCCATGCTGGCTTTCCGGCTGGCGAAGGTTCATCCTACTTGTAAATATACGTATGGATATAAGAAAAGTACCGTTCTGGTATCCCTGTTGAATGCGGTTATCTTGCTGGTGGCCGTCGGTATCATTATTGCCGAGAGTATAGGGAAGCTGCTTCATCCGCAACCGGTCGAAGGGGATGCCATTGCCTGGGTGGCCGGTATCGGAGTGGTTATAAATGCACTGACGGCCTGGCTTTTTATGAAGGATAAAGACAAGGATCTGAATGTAAAGGGAGCATACCTGCACATGGCGGCCGATGCGTTGGTTTCGATCGGTGTGGTTATCTCCGGTATCGTGATCGCTCATACGGGATGGTATATTATCGACCCGATCATCGGTCTATTGATCGCTATCGTCATTATTGTTTCCACCTGGGGATTGCTACGCGATAGTATCCGGCTTTCGTTGGATGGCGTACCTGCGGGTACGAATATCGACAAGGTGGAAGAGGTGATTCATGGAGTGAATGGAGTAGAGGGAGTACATCACCTGCATATATGGGCGATCAGTACTACCGAAACGGCCCTTACCGCACATATCTCCATCTGTAATATTTCAGAAATGGAACGTATCAAGCAGGAGATAAAACATGACCTTTTGCATGTCGGTATACAGCATGCCACACTCGAGTTTGAAACGTCCGGTATCCAGTGCGATGGGCGGTGTTGCTCAGATAAATAGCATCGGATTATAAACGTGATTTACTGATACTCAAAGATTTTGTCTATGAGCACATAAAACCTTTCGATTGGTTTTTTTGTTCTTACCTCAAATCGGCAACTTATCTTTGCATCAGTAACAAAAACAAATAGTAATAACAATTAAAATAGTAAATTCAATGGAACCTATTATCAATTCACAAGCACCCGAGTTTAAAGTACAGGCATTTCAGAATGGAAGTTTCAAAACTGTAAGCAGCGAAGATATCAAAGGCAAATGGTCTATCTTCTTCTTCTACCCGGCTGACTTTACATTTGTTTGTCCGACTGAACTGGTAGATATGGCTGACAAATATGATCAGTTCCAGGCTATGGGTGTAGAAGTTTACTCTGTAAGTACAGACTCACACTTCGTACACAAAGCATGGCATGATGCTTCTGAAACGATCCGTAAGATCAAATACCCGATGTTGGCAGACCCCACAGGTGCTCTGAGCCGTGCATTCGGTGTGATGATCGAAGAAGACGGTATGGCTTACCGCGGTACATTCCTGGTTAATCCGGAAGGAAAGATCAAACTGGCTGAAATCAATGATAACGGTATCGGCCGTAATGCAGACGAACTGCTTCGTAAAGTAGAAGCTGCTCAGTTTATCGCAGCTAACCCGAGCGAAGTTTGTCCTGCCAAGTGGAAAAAAGGTGGTGAAACACTGAAGCCGAGCATCGATCTGGTCGGCAAGATCTAAGAATAATAAACGGAGGCCGGCAACTATATTGTCGGCCTTTTTTGTCTTTGAGAGTATTTTAGTTTCATAGTAGTGAAACAACTCTCAAGTCAGGAGAAAAAAGAACAAGTATAATATAGAAGGATTTAATAATGTTAGACTCATCAATGAAAAATCAGTTATCCGGTATTTTTGCCGGACTGACGAACGAATATATGTTTGATGTTCAGGTATCCCCTGAACACGAAAGTCAGAAAGAACTTTTGGAACTTCTGAATGATTTAGCTTCCTGCTCTGATAAGATTTCCGTTCAGGTGACAGACGGCAAAGGACTGGAATTCTCTCTGTTGAAGAATGGGGAAAAGACCGGTATCAAATTCCGTGGTGTTCCTAACGGACACGAATTTACCTCCTTACTGTTAGCTATCCTGAATAGCGACGGCAAAGGAAAAAACATACCCGACGAAAGCATTTGCAACCGGGTGAAAGCTCTGAACGGTCCGATCAAACTGACAACGTATGTGTCGCTGACGTGTACGAACTGTCCCGATGTCGTACAGGCACTCAATGCAATGACTACCCTGAACCCGGAGATCAGCCATGAGATGGTGGATGGCGCGATCAATCAGGAAGAGGTGGAAGCAATGAAAGTACAAGGCGTGCCTTCTGTGTTTGCCGACGGTAAACTGCTCCACGTAGGCCGTGGCGATTTCGGTGAATTGCTGGCAAAGCTGGAAGCTCAGTATGGGGTGAAAGAAGAAGAGTTGCCGGTAGTGGAAAAGAATTACGATGTCATTATCGTAGGCGGTGGTCCTGCAGGAAGTGCGGCCGCTATTTATACGGCTCGTAAAGGTTTGAATGTAGCTGTAGTAGCCGACCGTGTAGGCGGTCAGGTGAAAGAAACGGTCGGAATAGAAAACCTTATTTCCGTTTCTCAGACAACCGGGCAGCAACTAGCTCTCGACCTGATGTCGCACATGAATGATTATCCTATCGATATCCTTGAACACCGCAGGGTGGATAAGGTAGAAGTGGTAGGAAAGGATAAAATATTGACAACCTCTACCGGCGATAAACTTATTGCTCCTGCCGTGATCGTTGCTACGGGAGCAAGCTGGCGTAAGTTGAATGTTCCCGGTGAGAGCGAATATATCGGACGCGGCGTTGCTTTTTGTCCGCATTGCGACGGTCCTTTCTATAAAGGAAAGCATGTTGCCGTTGTAGGTGGTGGAAACTCCGGTATCGAGGCGGCTATCGACCTGGCTGGTATCTGTTCGAAAGTGACTGTCCTGGAATTTGCCGATACGCTGAAAGCCGACCAGGTATTGCAGGATAAACTGTATAGCCTGTCGAATGCAGAAGTGTTCAAAAGCTCACAAACAATGGAAGTGATCGGTAACGGTACAAAGGTGACCGGTATCCGTGTCAAAGACCGTGAGACTGAGCAGGAACGTACAATCGATTTGGATGGTATCTTTGTTCAGATCGGCCTGGCTGCCAATAGCGGTCCGTTCCGCGAAGTGGTAGACACGAACCGTCCGGGCGAGATCGTGATCGACAACCATTGCCGTACCAGCGTTCCGGGTATCTATGCCGCCGGTGATGTTTCGACCGTCCCCTATAAGCAGATCATTATCTCGATGGGCGAAGGAGCAAAGGCCGCTTTGACTGCTTTCGAAGACCGGATGCGCGGAATGATTTAACGATAAGCAGGCTAAACGATTGTTTAGAAAGGTAATAGGATGTCCAATAATTAGACAACAGTGTCTAATTATTGGACATCTTTGTTTTTGTTTATAATTGGTATGGGCTTGTATATTAGCTGTTTATCGGTGTTGGCACGCTATTTGAATAATTGTTTTAATATAAATCATCAATATTTGTCAATCAATAGCATCATATCGTATAATGAAAACTATCATCCGAAACTTCCTGAGTGTACTGAGACGCTTTAAGATGGCTGCAGCCTTGAACGTTGCAGGTTTGGCTGTCGCTTTCGCAGCCTTTATCGTTATCCTGATACAGGTTAACTTCGAACGTAATTTCGACCGTTGTTATCCTACTTCCGGACGCATATTCAGGGTAGACCTGAATACGCCGGGTACATTCGGAACTATTCTGCCCCGCGGATTTATCGAAGCAATTATCCCGTCTTCCCCTCATATCGAAGCGGGTACTTTGGTGACACCCAATTTCGGTCAGGGCGGGGCTTATCTGTCGGTAGAAAAGAACGGTGAACGTTCCGGTTTTAAAGAGATCGTGACCACTTGTCACCCTACCTTGCCGAAAATGTTTGGCTTTACGATCCTCGAAGGCGATCCCGATTGTCTGAAAGATCCCGAAAAGGTAATCATCCCGGAAAGCCTGGCTATGAAATTGTTTGGTGAAGGCTCCGCGGTGGGTAAGCCTCTGCTGGCTGAAGAAACGCTCTGGACTAAAAGTGCAACCAACCTGACTGTCGGCGCCGTTTATAAGGATCTTCCGGCAAATACCCAGTTGCGTAACGTTATTTATACCGCTATCGATCCGAGTTATAATGTCGATAACTTCGAAGCCAGCAACTGGGTTTGCTATTTGTTGCTCGATGATCCCGCTACGGCCGACGATGTGGCTGACAACTTCAACAAACATTTTGATTTCAAAAAGATAGGGAAGGAAGAACAAAGCATCAGCCTCGTTCCCCTTACCGGTATTTATTACAGGAATGAGACGCAGGACGGCGGTACGTTTCGTAGCGGCAACAAAGAGGTCAGCGGACTGCTTTTCGGAATAGCCCTGCTGATCATTATCGTTGCTGCCATCAATTTTACCAATTTCAGTACGGCGCTGACACCATTACGTATCAAGAGTATCAATACCCAGAAGGTGTTGGGCAGTTCGGATGCATTGTTGCGGAGGGCTTTGTTGTCGGAGGCGGCTATTATCAGTCTGGTGGCCTGGCTGGTGAGTTTGTTTATTGTCTGGGGACTGGGTTCAACGGATGCTTTACCCTTTGTGGAGGCGAATCTGGATTTACAAGCTAACTGGCCGGTTCTCCTTCTCTCCGGTGCGGTTGCTTTGCTAACCGGCTTGATAGCCGGAGTTTATCCTTCTTATTATATCACATCCTTCCCGCCGGCCCTGGTGCTGAAAGGTAGTTTCGGATTGTCTCCTTCCGGGAAAAATTTGCGTACGGCTCTGATCGGTATCCAGTTTGTGGTGTCCATCGTTTTGATTATCGGTTCCAGCTTCGTTCGTTTGCAGAACAATTATATGCGCGGCTTCTCCCTGGGTTTCGACAAAGACCAGGTGGCGATCGTCGAACTGAACAGAACTTTGTATAATAAACACCATGAAACTTATGTCAACCGTTTGAAAGAATTCTCCGGAATAGAGGATGTAGCTTTCGCAATGGAGAAAGTGGCTGCTAAAGACGGATATAATACGAACGGAGCAAATTATAAAGGGAATGAGTTCAGCTACTTCCTTATTATGTGCTCTTCCAATTTTCTGGATGTGATGGGGATTCCTGTTCAGGAGGGACGTAATTTCTCTAAAGCGGACGAATTGTCGGACGAGATGTCCGTTATCTTTAATAAGTCGGCCCATGTAAATATGGATATGCAAGCTGGTGATTGGCTTTATGAAAAGATGGGGCGCATGATCGGTTTTTCAGATGAGGTGAAGTTCACGTCGCTTCGCAACGGGGATAATAACATCGCATTTGCCGTGGGCAACTTCGGCTATCCGATGCCTGTTTCTTACATCCGTTTTAAGGCCGGTTCCGATATTCGTGCGGGTGTGGATCATGTTCGTAACATCCTGAAAGATCTCGATCCGTCGTATCCGTTCAATATCGAGTTCTACGACCAGATATTCGATCAACTGTATCGTCAGGAAGAAAACCTTCGCAGCCTGGTGACTATTTTCAGTATTCTGGCAATCATAATCTCTCTGGTAGGCGTGTTCGGCCTGGTTGTTTTCGATACGCAATATCGACGGAAGGAGATCGGTATCCGTAAGGTACACGGTGCTACGGTCGGTGAGATACTGGCGATGTTTAATAAGGCTTACCTGAAGATTGTAGCGATCTGTTTCGTGATCGCAGCTCCGATCGCCTGGTTCGGTGTGAAGAAATGGCTGGAGAGTTTCTCTTATAAAACACCGGTTTATTGGTGGGTATTCCTGATTGCTTTGTTGATTGTGGCTGGGATAACCCTGCTGACTGTTACTTTCCAGAACTGGAAAGCGGCGAATGCGAATCCGGTGAACAGTATTAAATCGGAATAAAGATAATTCTAGGATATGTTGTAAGAAAGCTTCTAATTCATCGGATAAACAGAATGCTTTTTGTACTTTCGCCGAGACAAAAGTATTTAACTCTATAAATCTGTACATTATGTCAATGCATGAAATAGAAAGTCTGGTGGAATGTTCTGTTATGACAGTGGCGAACGCCTCTCCTGTCCCTTCGCAGGCTCGAAGTATTTGTTTCAGCCTTTATGCACTTCAGAATCAATTTGATTGTGGATATACTGTTTTGCGTGTCAAAGATGAACTGGAAAAGCTTGGTTATCTCTATCTTTTGCCGCCGGAGCAATTACCCGAACCGGAGCGAAGTTCCGCCAGTATCGATTCATCTTCCGGTCGGTGTTGTGTTACCACAGGATCGGTGTTGTGGAAGAAACTACTGGATCAGGGTATCCTTCCGGAGTCAGCAAATACGGAGCTGAAAGAACTCTACCTGATGGAATTGGCAGAAATCATTATCCCACTGGCGGCGAAGGCACTTGCCGAAGGAAATGACACCGCTGCCGATACATTGGGACTCTGGTATGCCCTTTTTCCCCTGCTGTGTATGGCGTCGGGATACGACGACGACGATCATCCCGAACAGGAGAGGATACAGGCGTTGCTCGAATTAATGGCTGTTCCCGAGGCTTTTAAAGCGGCAGAGGCGTTTTGCCGGGATATGGATTTCGATGACTTCGATGAGGATGAGATGTCTTTTCTTTCCGACTGGGGGACTCCATATAAAGAATGGAAGAAAAAGACGGATACTTCATACCCGGATTTTTGTAAACGTATGATCAACGAATCGATTGTAAAGGCTGATTTCGCAGAAGCAAATAAATATGCTTCTTACCTGAAAAACGGATCTGAATTTGACAGGGTTTTCTATCCTTGTGCGGTTGCTTTGAAGTATTACAAATGGGTGAGAGAAAGTGGAATAAAAGTTCCGCTTTTGAATGATATCCTCTCCTTGGATGAGGCGAAAGAGGGGCTTGAACAGCTGATAAACTTACCGATATCTCCTGATGAGTTGCTGGCTTGCCGAATGTGCCTGTTCTCGATTTTGTTTTTGCAAGGTGAATATGCAGCGGCAGTCAAATGGATGAATTGTACACATATCGATGCATTGACCAATATAAATCAAATCCCGGAAGAGAGTGAGAAGCAGATGGCGTATGCCCTCTTGGTTGTAAACTATTATAAGTTGCTGGATCATTCTATTCCCGATAGTTTCTCAGGAAAAGTGGAACTGATAAAACAGGAAGCACTGAAAGATATGGATATCCGTAAAACTCGCAAAGTACTCAGTGATGCAGTTTCTGCAATCCCGGAAAGTACCAAAGAATGGCAACAAGGCATTTCTTTTTGCGATCAGGTGATAGAAAAATACGATTTATAAATTAATCTGTTGCATCGTGCCTCGATGTAACGTTGCATCACCTATCGATGCAACGTTGCACTGCGTGTCGATGCAGCGTTGCATTACACCCCGATGCAGTGTTGCGTCGGGGTGTGACGCAAATTCTTTACAAACTCTTCTGCGGATAGAGTGCCTCCCACCATTCCGGTTGCTCTTTCAGGTATTTGGCGAACCAGGCGTAGATAGTGTTGTTCCATTCTGCCCGTTTCTTATAATCGAATATCTGATGATTTTGTCCGTTTACCTGGATAAAGGCAGTTTCCTTGCCGAGTAATTTCAGGGCGGTAAACATCTGGATACTTTCTCCGACAGGCACATTCGTATCGACGGAACCGTGCAGGAACAGGATCGGGGTGTTGATCTTATCGGCATGGAACAACGGACTTTGTTCCACGTAGATATCCCGGGCATTCCAGGGGTAGCTGTTAGCCGTTGCCAGCGAACTGTATGAATATCCCCAGTAACCTTCTCCCCAATAACTTGTAATGTCACTAATACCGGCATGTGAGATAGCTGCGGCGAACAGGTCCGTTTTCGTTTGCAGGTACTGTGTCATAAATCCTCCGTAAGAGGCTCCGATACAACCGATCTTCTTGGCATCGACGAAGTTATGTTCTGCACAGAACTTCTTTGTACCTTCGATGATTTCGTCACCAGTGCGTTTCCCCCAGGCATTGACGTGGCGTGCAGAGAACTCCTGTCCGAAACCGGTTGCCCCGCTGGGCTGGATGATGTAAACGATGTATCCTAAAGCAGCATATGCATGCGACGGATAACGGTTTTCCAACGAACGTTCTGTCGGGCTTGTACCGCCGTAATAGTTTACGATCAGCGGATATTTCTTTTTCGGGTCGAAATGAGGGGGCAGGTAATAACGTCCGTAGATGGTATCGCCGGCAGCAGCCTGGAAGTTCCAGTCGTGTACCTCGCCCAGTGTGACATCTTTCAATATAGTTTCCGACAGGTCTTTCAGGCAGACGGTCGTATTCTTTTTCAGATTTACAGAGTAGAGGCGTTGCGAGTTGGAAGCGCTTTCGCCGAAATAAACCAGTTCAGGAGCCGACTCAGCCAGGGTGAAATCAGAAAGGATCTCTTCTTTCAACGGAACCGGATTGATCTTTCCATTTGACGGATTGAGAACATACAGGCGGACACAATCTTTATCTTCGCCCTGGAGATAGATTTGCTTGTCGTTACTGTTCCAGGTGAAAGACTGGATGGACGGATCAAAGTCTTTGCTTACGGGAGATATTTCTTTGCTTTTCGGGTCGTAAATGAATAATTGCCCGTCGGCAGTATTGGAGGTTTGTCCCGGTGCAATCTTCAATCCGATACCGTTGAAGGCTTCTCCTGAGCCTTCGATTGCCAACAGTTTTCCGTCGGGAGAGAAACCGGCGCGACCGATAAAGGCGTCTTTCAGTAATGCCTCGGTTTGCATGGTCTGCAAATCCATGCGGTAGAGTGTGTTGATGCTGAACGGACGCTGGGTCAGGGTGCGCTCACTGCTGCTGAAGAGGATATAACGGCCGTCTTTCGATATATCGTTGAGGAGGGTGGAGTTGTATCCATAGGTCAGGCGTTCGAACAGGCCGGTCGCTAGGTCGTACTTATGAAGGAAAGAACGGTTACGCCAGCCGGGTTGACGGTCGTCGGGGACTAGTATTTCTTCCATATCCTTGTCTTTCTTCGGCCCTTCTTCTGAAACGGTGAAGATCAGGTAGTCTTCGGTCGGGGCGAACACGAACCAGCCCTCGGGCAGGTTACGGGAAAGGATGGTTTCTGTCTGGGTGGCGGGATCGACCGTTACCAGTTCTTTACCTTCCATTCCTTCTCGGGTATAATACAGGCGGTTGCTTTTAGGCATCCAATTGTAGTCGTTATTATAGCTTTCGATTACGACCTGTCCGGTGGCCCTGTCGGTAACTTGCTGGTACGACTGAGTTTTACCGCCGGGGTGGGTGGTCTGGTAAGCGGTCAGCAAATATTTACCGTTGGGCGAAAGGCTTACCGAACGGAAACGGGTTCCGTCGAATACCTCGCTGATGGTGTATCGTTTTTCCGGGTTGGTAGTGGCTGTCACCACCGCTTCGTCTTCCGTGTTGAATGTGACTTTTAGTGACTCCGCTTTATCTTTTTCAGTTAGGCATTTGATGATAACTTCATACCGATGGGGTTCGAGTGTCAATTTGATTTTTCCGTCATCAACTGTTTGCTTTTCATTATTTATATAAACTTCATAAGTCTCAGGACCTTTTATTTCTAAAATACCTTTTACATATCGGTCGCTGTTCAGATAAAAAGAGGAAAGTTCGACTTGCCAAGGATAAGAGGCTGGTATCTTTTTTTCGTAACTTTCGGTATTTAGTATTTGTGTGCTTTGACGAACATTATTGAAAGGTATAACTGTTTTCAATAACTCTTTTTCTGTATATCTTTTACTGTTAACGTCAAGGCTGTCATTCAGGAACGGCCTATTGACTTCATATGGTCCTGCATATCTGAAAGAATTGATCACCAATTCTTTAGCGTAAAGATTGCAGCATGTGCAGATAGTCGCTAGAAATAATATATTCTTTTTCATAATAAATTGAGTTTTATGAGAGACAAAGGTATTTATTTAAAATTACATGCTTACCTTCAAAGAAACGAAAAAGACTGTAATTGATTATAGTTTTTATGATATGCCGATTTTCAACCATCTTTGTTCTTTTACCCCAGATAAAATGTAACTGTTGAAATATTCAATATTTTGAATGTTTTATACAAGGATGTTTGATGAATTTTAATGTTCTATATTTCATATTTTTGCGGTGATATTTTAAAGTAGTATAAAGTGGCAAGTAAGAGATCGAGTTATTATTTTATTAATTTAAAAACAGCAAGAAAATGGACAAGAAAAATTTTATTAATGCAGTTGCAAATGAATCGGGAGAAAATAAGGAGACTGTACGTAGAGTGGTAGATGCTTCATTAGCAATTATGACGCATGTCTTAAAGGCTAAAGATGAGGTGACTTTTGTAGGTTTTGGACGACTTTATACGATAGAGCAGACTGCCCGTTTGGCTCGTAACCCACAGACTGGTACTCCGGTAATGATTACTCCCCGGACTTCAGCTCGTTTTAGACCCGGAAAGTTCTTATTGGACGATTTGAATAAAAAGTAACAACAGAGCATATTTTCGACATTGCAATGAAAGGTAGCAGAATTTATTTCAGTTACCTTTTACCGTTTTTTCTGATATCGCTGGGAGTTTCTCCGAATACATTTTTGCAATAGCGATTGAAATGCGATGCATCAGAGAATTCGAATTCTCTCATGATATCGGCAATACTTTTATCACTTGTCTTTAAGCTGTGTAATATGTGTTTGGATTTTTGTTTTATCATCCATTGATATGGACTCATTCCGAAATGAGCTTTGAATTTGCGGTTGAATGTGTTTACGTTTAATCCTGATAAGTCAACAAACTCTTTAACTCCTTTCATCTTTAGATAATTTTCCATGATGAATAATTCGAAATCATGGTTATATTTGATTATGGGTAGGAAGAACTCAATGATATCCTCATGGGGATAATAAATTCTGAATAGCATTGCTAATTCTCTTTGTTTTGTTTCATATAGTTGAGGACAGTTTATTCCATCTTGGAGATATTTCTTGATAGTATGTAGGAACTCTAATAAACGCGGTTTAATCTTAAGCTTTCCGAATTTCTCTTCAGTGTTAAGCCAACTCCCTCCGTGTTGTTTCAGTGAAACTGTGTCACAATAGTTATTGCCATCGTTACCAAATACAACGATAGCTGTTGTATTTTCTTTTGTTTCCCATGCACAGTGAGCAGAAATGGGTAACAGACATATTTCTTTTGTACGAAAAGTGGTATTAGCGAGTTCATTACATGAAATTGTGACCTCCCCGCTTAAAACGAATATTAATGTATAGGCTTTTTCGCAGGTAAATCCAGTACGTGCGCCTTTTTTACTATCGATATATTTGAATTCCACTTTTTTAGAATGAGTGCATTGCTTGCATTCTATGTTTGTATCAAGATAATTTTTACATTTCATACTCAGATTGATGTTAACTGTTTTATATTATGAAAATCTGAAATTATAAGGCCTTATGCTGAATAATAAACAATTCATAATTTAATTAGGTTTAGTTGTTTTTTATTGGATGTGGTGAGTTAATCAAACTATTTTAATGGTAAACCAGAATAAAGTTCCTGCCCCTTCTTCCGACTCCACCTTGATTTCTCCACCGAGCTTTTCTACAATGGTCTTACAGATGGAAAGTCCTAATCCCGTACCTTGCTGAAAATTGTTCAGTTTGACGAAACGGCCAAATACCGATCCTACCTTGTCCGCCGGAATGCCGCAGCCAGTATCTTGTACGTAGAAGCGTAGCATATGGCCTTCCCTCCGGTAACCGAAACGGATACTTCCCCGGGTGGTGAACTTCATGGCATTGTTTAATAGGTTGGTAATAACCTGGGTTAGGCGGTTACGCTCTGTATGGATGACGCATTGTGGCAAACGTTCTTCGAAAGAGATCTGAACCTCCGGGTATTTGTTGCGGAGTTGGCAGCTTTGTTCTATTTCCGTTAATAAGCTGTTCAGGTCTACATCCGAATAGGTGAATTCGAGAGTTCCGGCCTCTATCTTGGAGAGGTCGAGTATGTCGTTGATAAGTTGAAGCAATAGTTGGTTGTTGTTTTCAATGATCCTTGCGAACTCCTGCCGCTCTTCCAAGGTATCTTCATTGGCCAGGAGGGTGGAGAAGCCTACGATGGCATTCAGTGGGGTACGTATCTCGTGGCTCATATTAGCCAGGAAAGCCGATTTGAGGCGGTTGGCTTCTTCCGCTTTTTCACGTTCGCGTATTTCTTGTTTCATCCGCCAGTAAAAGCGGAGTCTCATGACAAGGATGGCGACTACGGCACAGATCAGTGCTATTATACTGATTATAGCCAGCTTGTTACGATCGTAGAAACTGGGTGGACGTTGGTAGTAGACGGCGTTGCCCGGATAGAGGTGGCTGTCGGTATTGTGCATTTTCAGGTGCCGATAGTTCAGGTATGTATGTGCCGTTCCTCCTGTGTGCGGCTGGATATCATGGGCAGGAGTGCCTTCGAGTATTTTTTCTAAGGTATGGATCGTTTCGTGACTGTAGTCCGATAGTGAGATGTAATGTCCTCCGGCAAAGTTACCGTCTTCCACCTGCTGGTCGGCAATGGTGAATACCGGGTAATGGGAGAAGCCGTAGACGATCCGTTGTATATTGTCGTTCAGGTAGTTTCTTTGATCCTGGAGTTGTTTGGAGAACCAGGAGTAATACAGTATGCCGGTATCTTTGTTGTAGCGGGAGATCGTGTCGAGTAATTGTTCGGTGGAGATACGGGTCGTGGTGAGAAGATGTAGTTTCAGGAAAGGGTAATGATCGGCTATGGCCTGTTCCACTTCCTGTTGGGCGCACAGGCTGATATAACGATTGTCGGATATGAATGCTATATTTTTGATTTCGGGCTGTATACGCTGCATCAGTTCGAGTGTTTCTTTGATATAGAAGGTCTGGTATAGGGCTGTTACATTATAGCCTTTCATGATCCGGTAGGCAGGGACAAGCATTTCGGGGGATATGTTCCGTGAAAGGAGGTCCTCTATGCTGGCCGGCATTAGTTCACGTGAATAGCAGATCAGGACGGGAACATCTTTCCACTCGTTGTCGAATAAGGGACGACATACCACCCATCCGGGATCACCCATAAAGACAACGACTTTGGGACGTTGGGGAAATTTCTTTAGTAAAGAGTTTCTTGTAATACCGGCTTCCTCTGTGTTTGCAATGGTCGGGACCATCAGCTCCTCCGTTTCGACTGCATATTGTGATCCCTTGAAATGCTCGTAAATGGCTTGATAGGCGCCGTTTGTCCAGGCTTCATCGAAGTTGACAGAGTTGAGAACAAGAATGTATTCCTGCTTGCCTTGATCTTTCGCGCTTACTAGTGTGAAGAGGCTGAGTAAAAGGCTTAGTATTATGACTGTTTTTCGCATAAAGCCTGTATAGATTAAAAAACCGGTTAAAGTCCTACGTCCGGAAGTAGGTCTTTAACCGGCTCTTTCTTTTTGTGTACCCTATTGAATAATTATTTCGTCTACAAACAGGTAAGCCGGATTACCCGCGCCACCATGCCATGCCGGCAACTTATCGCTTTTGATGATTACTTCCACATAGCGTGCTTTTACCGGGGCAAAAGTAATTTCCTGCGGATAGATACCATCTTTGTCGGTTTGTTTTAATGAAGGGATCACCTTGGAGGCTACTTCTTTGAAGTTCTGGCCGTCCTCGGATACCTTTACCGTTACTCCGGCTGCTCCCATGATCCAGTCGCCTTTTACGACATTAGTGTTGAAGCCTACCTTGCTGATTTCAACCGGTTGTTTCAGGTCGATCGCAGCGTCGAGGTCTTTTCCCTGGAAGCCCAGCCAGCGGCCGGTCTTATAGTTTGTGTCGCCAGTCAGACCGTCTGTCAGTTCGATACCGCCGTTGAAGTCGTATCCTTTGCTTGGAGCGACACGCAAGGTAACAGGTTTCGCTGTCGATTTGCTGAAGTTGATCTTTTCAGAGAATACGCGGCTGTTGCCGGAAGGACGTACGACAACTGCTTTTATCGTTCCGTCTTCCTTTATTTTGACAGGAGCTTCATATTTGTTGCTTGCACTGGTCGGTTCGCTGCCATCCAGTGTGTAGTAGATGTCACCCTCTCCCATTGTGGACAGCTTTACAACGATCTCACCGTTTTCCGTATCGGTGGTGAATTCGGCGTGGATGTCGAAGATGTTCTTAGCATAGTTGTAACCCAGGCGGTCGTATAATTTAGTCATACGAACCAGGCGAGGCAGGAAGCTCTGGTATTCTTTCTTGCTCGGGTCAGTCCACTGCACTTCGGCCAGGGCTGCCATACGCGGCATTACCATATATTCCACCTGTGAAAAGCTCGGGATGTATTCAGTCCACAGGTTAGCCTGTACACCGATCACATATTTCTTGTATTCGTCCGGGATACCGGCAGTCGGTTCCAATGAATAAACCCGTTCCAGCGGCAGGTAACCTCCGATTGCCAACGGTTCATTTTCTGTGTCGGTCGACTGGTAGTAATCGAAATACAAATAGGTATTTGGAGTCATGATCACATTGTGGTTCTGTTTGGCAGCTTCGATACCGCCGTCTACACCACGCCAGCTCATCACGGTTGCATTCGGAGCCAGTCCGCCTTCCAGAATTTCATCCCAACCGATGATGTGACGGCCTTTGCTTTCCACGAATTTCTCCATACGCGAGATTACATAGCTTTGCAGATATTCTTCCGCACTGTGTTTATTGTCTCCCTTGATACCTTCCGCTTTGATACGGGCCTGGCATTTCGGACAGGTTTTCCAGCGTACTTTCGGACATTCGTCACCGCCGATATGGATATATTCGGAAGGGAAGAGGTCGATCACTTCCGATAATACATCTTCCAGGAAGCCCATTGCTTTGTCGTTACCGGCACAGATCACGTCGTCGGAGATACCCCATTGTGTCCATACTTCATACGGACCGCCTGTACAACCCAAGTCCGGGTAAGCGGCCAGTGCAGCCTGCTGGTGACCAGGTAGGTCGATTTCAGGAATGATCGTGATGAAACGTTCTTTGGCGTAAGCGATTACGTCGCGGATTTCGTCCTGTGTGTAGAAACCACCGTACGGTTTGCCGTCATATTCGCCGGAGTTACGTCCGATCACAGTTTCTTTACGTTGGGAACCGATGGTAGTCAGTTCCGGATATTTCTTGATCTCGATACGCCATCCCTGATCGTCTGTCAGATGCCAATGTAGCGTATTCATATTGTGTAAAGCCAATATGTCGATAAACTTCTTGACAGAATCGGCCGGGAAAAAGTGACGCGATACATCCAGGTGCATGCCACGATAGACAAAGCGGGGATAATCGTTGATCGTCACGGCCGGAAGTTCGATGTTCATCCCTTCAGCCACTGCCGGGATCGATTTGCGCAATGTTTGTACGCCGTAGAATACGCCGGCTTCGGTAGCACCTGCCAGTTCGATACCTTCGGGAGTTACCGTCAGGCGATATCCCTCAGGGTTGGAGATGCTTTTGTCGATAGAGAGGTTGATAGGTTTAGCACTTTTGTCGGTTACTACTTTCGGTGCGTAGCCGGTTGCTTCTTTAATATAGGAAGCCAGGAACTCGCCAGCTTGTTTCAGTAAGTCATTCCCTTCCGGGTAGCTGATAGAAGTAGAAGGCGTTAAAATAAAAGGAGTCCCGTTTGTCAGGGAGACATCCTGCGGCAGGGGAATGATTTCATAATCACCGGTAGCGACTTTACCGTCGGAACAGGCTACCATTCCTGCAAAAGCTGCGAAAAGCAGCGCGTACTTGCTTAGTTTATTCATGCGTCATTAAAAGTTATAAATGATAATGTCTTTTTTAGATTGTTTTATATTCCGTCAGAGATTGCGTTCAAAGATAAGAATTTATTTCATATGTGTAATAATCAGGCAGTAAAGGACGTAAATTATTATAAATCTATCACTTTGTCTTTTTTGAAGAAGTTGCTTACTTTCTTTACGGTGCTGCATTTAGTGTAGGCGTCATGGCAATAGATCAGTACCTGTCCTTCGCGGGCTGCTTCTTCGAGCATACGAATCTTTTCCTGGTAAGAGGTGACCGGATAGGTGTCGTAGGCTGATATCCACTCAGGTGAGACGCTCGCTGCAAGGGGGATTACGTCTCCGGTAAAGACAAAAGTCTGTTCGGAAGTCGTAATGTAAGGGACCAGCTGTCCGGGCGTGTGACCATCGAAGATACGAAGTTTGATGCCGGTACATAGCTCCATATCGGTGTCGATAAGGCGTAACAGTCCTCTATCTGCAACAGCCTGCATATTTTCCATAAAATAAGAGTCTTTTTCCAGCGGGTTCGGATGCAGGAAGTTTTCCCATTGTCTGCGGCTGACCCAGTGGACGGCATTTGGAAATGACGGATATAACTCGCCGGTCTCCTTATTCTTTCGGGTGGTATAACCACAATGGTCGAAATGAAGGTGGGTGAGTACGACGTCTGTTACCTGTTCCGGAGAAATACCTTTTTTCCGTAATTCATCTTCCAGATCGGCCAGGTCGAAGAAGTTGTAATAGCTGAGTTGGCTGAGATGTTTGTCGCCTGCACCGTTGTCGACAAGGACTACTTTTTCAGGAGCCTTTGATATTAGTAGGCTTCTCATCGAGAGGATGCAACCATTCGTCTCGTTACTCGGATAACGCCGGCTCCAGGCTGTCTTCGGAATGGCTCCGAACATAGCTCCTCCATCTGCGTAAAAACATCCTGTGTCTATTATTTGTATCTCCATTTCACTTTTTTTGTGTCAAATATAAGCAAGTTTTTTCTATCTACGATACGTCGAAGCTTGATGAAATTGTGTACATTTGCGCCAAAATCTAAGCGATGCGAAAAGTTCATTTAATCTCCGTAACCGAACCTCTTGTGCTTGACCTGGCTTTGGCTATTCATGAGAAGGGATATGAAGTGAGCGTTTCCGGCGACGGTATAACAGAGGATGTAGTTGCAAGGCTTCGTGCTGCCGGTTGTACTTGTCATGGAAACGGTTGGTTTCCGGAGAGATTAATAAAGGATAGTAATTTTGTCGTTCTGGGTGCAACTGTCAAACAAGACAATCCGGAGCTGATAAAGGCAAAAGAATTAGGATTACTTATTCTCTCAATTCCTGAATTCATATTTCAGCGTACTAAAGAGAAAACACGGGTAGTTGTAGCGGGAAGCCGCGGAAAGAAATCAATTATCTCGATGATCGTTTGTGCCCTTCAGCGGCAGAAGCTAGCTTTCGATTATGCCCTGACAAGTGAAGTTCCTCTGCTGTCTAACCGGGTACGGATGAGTTATGAAGCACGCATTGCCCTGATTGAAGGTGACGAGCATGTTACTTCGGCATTGGAAAAACGTTTCCAGCTGGAGTTCTACCGTCCGCATATCGCTATACTGACCAATTTGTCGTGGACACCGGACACCGACCATCCTACGGCGGATGCCTACTACGATACCTTCCGTAACTTCACCACCCTGATCGAACGCGAAGGTAAATTGATCTATTTCGAAGGCGACCGTATTGTAAAGCAGTTGGCTGAGGAGGTACGTGAAGACATCACCGCCATTCCGTATGCAGAACATGCCGTGATCGAGAAAGACGGAGCAACCTTCTTGCAGACCCGTTACGGTGACTTTCCGATACGGATCCCCGACAGTTATTTCCTGACAAATCTGAACGCTGCCCGTCTGGCTTGCCGCCAGTTAGGTGTTAAAGATGCCGATTTTTATCGGGCGTTATCCGAATATAGTGTATCTTTGTAGCTATGATTATAGCAAAACAGAAAAGAAAAGAAAATATAGCCGAGTATTTGTTATACATGTGGCAGGTGGAAGACCTGATACGTGCCAATCATTTTGATATCGACTCTATCCGCCGTACGGTCATTTCCCAATACGACCAGCCGGATGAAGTAAAGGAAGAGATCGCTGCCTGGTATGAGGAACTAATCGAAATGATGCGTAGTGAAGGCGTAATGGAAAAGGGACACATCCAGTTAAATAAGAATGTGATTATCACCTTGACCGACCTGCATCTGCGGCTGCTTAAATCTACAAAAGAAATGATTTACGGGGCGGCCTACTATAAAACGCTCCCATATATAGTTCAGCTCCGGGCTAAATCCGGAGGAGAAGAGTTGCCTGAACTGGAAACATGCTTTAATGCGATCTATGGTTTTCTGCTTCTGCGGATGCAGGGAAAGCCGGTAAGCCCGGAAACACAGGAAGCGATCAAGCAGATCAGTTCTTTCCTGGCGCTTCTTGCCGAGAAGTATCGTGAGGATATGAACGGAGAACTGAAATTAGAAGATTAAAAACATGAAAACAATTTTAGTAACAGGTGCCAACGGACAGCTGGGTAATTCTATTCGTGTGCTGTCCGGACAATATCCGCAATACAATTTCTTGTTTACGGATGTCGATACGTTGGATATAACAGATCCGGCAGCAGTAAAAGCTGCAGTAAAAGATAATCAGGTAAACTATATTATAAATTGTGCCGCTTACACAGCGGTAGATAAGGCGGAAGATAATGAAGAGCTCTGCCGTCGATTGAACAGCTTTGCCGTATGTGTACTGGGTGAAGCGGCCCGTGAAGCCGGAGCAAAGATGATCCATGTCTCTACCGACTACGTATTCAGTGGTACGGGTTATCGTCCATACAAGGAAACCGACGGTACACGTCCGGTGTCTGTCTATGGTCGTACCAAACTGGCCGGTGAAGAAGGGTTGATGGAAGTTTGCCCTGATGCGGTAATTATCCGTACAGCCTGGCTGTATTCTGAGTTCGGAAGTAATTTTGTAAAGACAGTGCTCCGTCTGGGTAAGGAAAGGGATGAACTGGGTTTTGTGTTCGACCAAATAGGGACACCCACCTATGCCGGAGATTTGGCTGCTATGATCCTTTCCGTGGTTACTGCCGATGAGAAAGGAGCCTTTGTTCCGGGTATCTACCATTATTCGAATGAAGGTGTTTGCAGCTGGTACGACTTTACCGTGAAAATCTTGCAAATAGCCGGAATAGATTGCCGTATCCGTCCTATTGAAACAAAAGATTATCCGACAAAGGCTGTACGTCCCCCTTATAGCGTATTGAATAAAAGTAAGATAAAAGAAACATATAAAATTGTAATACCTCATTGGGAAACAAGCCTTCGTATTTGCATGAAAAAGCTAATGATATGAAATTGTTAATTTAAAATTTGAAGAACCTATCGTTTGATATAGAAAAAGTAAGACAAGGTGATTGGGCTTCCTTTCACCGACTTTTCAAGGTGCTCTATCCACGTTTGATCACTTTGGCCTCCCGGTTTGTGGATGAGTGCACGGCGGAGGATTTGGTACAGAATGTATTTTTATTTTATTGGGAGAGAAAAGAAACGATTGATATAAATGATATAAAATCTTTTTTATATAAATGTACTCAAAATAGTTGTCTGGATCATTTAAAACATCAAATGGTTGTAGAGGAATATGAACGGAAAGTACGTATTGGCGAAGCTCGTTTACTTTGGATGGAAGAACATTCTGATGAGAATGAAGTAATGAAATCTGTTATTAACCAGGATTTGCAGGATATAATTAATGAATCGATTGACAAACTCTCTCCCAAATGTGCAAAGGTTTTCCGATTATGTTATTTTGAAGATATGAGTCATAAGGCTATTGCCGATACAATGGGACTTTCTACCCGTACTGTGGAATGGCATATTCGTCAAGCTATCATATTTCTCCGAAAGGATTTACATCGCCTTTTTATACTCATCTTGTGTTTTTCAACATATAAGTAAAAAAAACGGAAAAATTTCCCCGTAGTTTTCTCTTGCTTAATCTTCGTTTATATATAAGCGATAATTTTGAGCAAGATGAATGAAGAACAAATCATAAAATATTTAAAAGGTCAGTCTACTCCAGGCGAATCAGAAAAGATAGAGAATTGGATATTGGAAGGTAAAGAGAATGCCGATATCTTTTTTGAAATCGAACGACTTTGGATGTTGAAACGCGAAGCGATTATTGTCCGTTCCAGCCGGATTGAAACAGCTTATCATCGTCTGAGCAACTTATTGCGACCGAAATCACAAAAGTATAAATTATTTGGTCCCCGCTATTGGAAGTATGCAGCGGTAGCTTTACTCGCTTTATTAATCACGATTGATATTTTTTATGATCGTACCACGATTCCTGATTCGGCAAATATGGTTGAAGTTCCTAAAGGTCAACGTGTGAACCTGGTTTTATCAGATGGAACGAAAGTATGTCTGAATTCAAATAGCCGTTTACATTATCCAGCTGTTTTTTCAGGTAAACAACGTCATGTGGAGTTGGAAGGAGAAGCTTTTTTTGAAGTCACGCACGATGAAAAATGTCCATTTGTTGTACAAGTTCCGGACATGACGATCAAAGTGTTAGGTACTACTTTCAATGTAAAAGCTTATCAGAATGAAGTCACGTATGTTACATTGGAATCAGGAAAAGTGGAAGTCCGAACAGCCGATGAGCGGGAATCAGTAATGTTAAATCCCAGTGAACAAGTTTCTTACTCAAAACAAATGGGATTGAAATTGCATCGTGTGAACGGCAATGCCTTTTATGCATGGAAATCTGGTGAAATTGCTTATGTCGATAATTCTCTTTCAGAGATAGTAAAAGATTTGGAGCGTCGTTTCGATGTTCGAATAAGAATAGAAGGACAAGGACTTGCTGAGAGAAAGTTCTCTTTACGCGTAGAGAATAATGCTACTTTATCTCAAATTCTCACTTTATTAAAAGGAACTCGCCAACTTGATTTCAACCTAAATGGCGGGCAAGTAATAATTTATAAAAACGAATTGCCTATGGAATAAAACGAATATAAATAAAGAACCGAAAATGCTCCCAACACTTCCGGTTCAGAAACGATTAATCAAATAAATTTTTAATAACCTGAATTTATTACTAACTAATCATTTACAAATGTATGGATTATATTATGAAAAGTTTGCTTCGATGTGAGAGATTTTCATCGTGGCAAAGAAAAAGTTTATCTATTATGAGATGTCTGCTCTTATTTGTTCTCTTTGGTACTCTACCAGTTTTTGCTGAAATCACATATTCGCAATCTACTCGTTTCTCATTAGATATGGAAAACACGACGGTGCAGGAAGTGCTTTCTGCTATTGAACAGAAAAGCCTGTATTATTTCACTTATAATACGGAACAGATTGATGTACATCGTAAAGTATCGGTAAGCGTAAACGATAAAAATATAAAAGATGTACTGGGACAATTATTCTATGGTGAAGATGTTAAATACGACATCGACGATAAGCATATTGTCTTGTATAAAGGTTCAAGTCGGAACATCGCTTTAATGAAATCTCAGCAAATGCGTAAGATAACAGGAACGGTTAAAGATAGCGGAGGAGAGCCTATTATCGGAGCTAATATTGTCGAAAAAGGAACGAGTAACGGCACAATTTCTGATATAAACGGACATTTTTCCCTGGAAATATCGAGTAATGGCAGCTTGCTAATTTCTTATATAGGCTATATCCAACAGAAAGTAACTCCGGGGAAAAATAATACATTAGATGTAGTCTTGGCAGAAGATACAAAAAAGCTGGATGAAGTTGTAGTTATTGGTTATGGAACACAGAAAAAATCCGATGTTTCCGGCTCTGTAACAACTGTCTCCGGTGAAAAGCTGGCAAATTTACCTACGGCAGGAGCAGCTGATGCCCTACAAGGGATGGCACCGGGGTTGTCAGTCAATTTTGGAACAGGTGCTCCGGGAAGCGATCCTACTATTACGGTACGCGGTATGACATCCTGGGGCTCAAGTAACGAGCCTCTGATAGTTATTGATGGAGTTCCTGGAGATATGTCTTTTCTGAACCCGGAAGATATTAAATCGATGACTGTTCTCAAAGATGCGGCTACAGCCGCGATTTATGGAGCGCGTGCAGCTGCTGGTGTAATTCTGATCGAAACGAATCGTGGAGGGAAACAGGAACCAAAGATCTCGGTTTCCGTCTATTTGGGAATGGATGACCTACCTAAACGAATGGAAGTTTGTAATTCAGAAGAGTTTATAAAAGTGCGTAAGATGGCTTTGACTAATGCCGGTTTACCTCAAAGCCGTTGGCCTAAATATATTGCTGCATACGGGGAAAATCCCGGTCAGTTTGCCGATACGGACTGGCAGAAGGAATACTACCGTCGAGGTCTGACTCAAAAATATAATTTAGGATATACTGCCGGGAATGAAATAATGAATGTTGCCTTGTCTGGTTTTTATTCTTCAACGGATGGTATTATTGTCGGCACAGATTCGGAAAAATTTGGTTTCCGCTTGAATTCCGATATCAAACGTGGTAAGTTCAGAATGGGTGAATCTATCAGCTACGGTCGTAAAACTACGACTCCTGAAGCTGATACCGGTTTTCCGGGTATGTACCAGACTACGAATATCGAACCTTTGGTTTCGGTTTACGATCCGGATAACGAAGGTGGTTATGGTGGAGCAATACCTGGTATGGGGATGTCGGATGCGGCAAATCCGGTTGCTTTTAATAATCTGATCAAAACAACTAAGGCAAATGATTACATCTCAGCTTCGGCTTACATCCAGTATGAACCGATAAAAGATCTGATCGTTAAATTCCAGGCAGGACGTAATATAAACTTTTATCACTATAAGTCATTTACACCAACCTATTATGTAGGAGCCAGCAAGGTAAATAAAATAGCCTCTTTATATGAAGAAAGAAGTAAGCGGACAGAAGATTTGTTGGAATTGACAGCCAATTATAATAAAACCTTTGCCGAAAAGCATAGCTTGCAGGCGTTGTTGGGTATTTCTCAGGAGGAAAACAAGTATGAAGACCAATCGGGATCTACCTCTCAGTTTGAGAACAATGATATGCAATACCTACAACACGGACAAACCAATTTTGCCGTGGGCGGAGGATATAATCGTTATGCGTTGCGTTCGGCTTTCGGTCGTGTTAGTTATAATTATGACTATCGTTATATGGCGATGATCTCGGCTCGCTATGATGGTTCTTCCCGTTTTGGAGAAGGTAATAAATGGGGATTTTTCCCATCTGCTTCTCTGGGTTGGAATATTGCGAATGAAGGATTTTGGGAGAAGATGAAAGAGACTGTATCAACCTTCAAACTGCGTTTGAGTTATGGGGCTCTCGGCAATCAATCGATTGGTAATTATAAATATATACCTCGCCTTACTTCCAATACGAACGATCTGAATTATCCTTTCGGCGGTAATGCGATCAGTATGGGATATGCTGTTATCGGTTTACCTTCCACGCATATTAAATGGGAAACAACATTATATAAAAATATTGGTATCGACCTTGGATTCTGGAACAACAAACTTGAATTCTCGGCTGAAGCTTATATCAAAAATACCAAAGATATGCTATCGTCTAAAAATATCAGTACATGCACAGGCTTTGGCAGTCTTATTGTAAATGAGGGACGCTTACGGACAACCGGTTTCGAGATGCAGGCAATCTATCATGGAAGTGTAGGGCGTAAATTCAAATATGATCTGGATCTGAACGTTTCACATTATAAAAGTGTCCTGAAAGAAATGTCGGATCCCGGTTATCTCGATGAGTATGGCCCGGCACGAACTTATGTTGGTGGTGAGATCGGTGAGTTTTGGGTGTTGAAGACCGATGGTATTTTCCAGAGTCAACAAGAAGTGGATGATTGGAATGCCCTGCATGGATCAAAAGATGCTGCCGGTAACTGGATTCCTTTACAACCGGCAGCTGCACCTGGCGATATACGTTTTATCGATCAGAACGGAGATGGAAAGCTGGATTCGAACGATAAAGTAAAAGTAGGTAGTGGCAGCCCGAAAGCAATTGTCGGCTTCAATGTAAATCTGCGTTACGGTGACTTCGACCTGGTGGCAAACTTCTATGGAAATTTCGGTGTGAAACGCTACAATTATATGAAACGTCAGCTACAGCGTATGGATAAAGTTTTCAATTATGGTAAAGATGCTTTGAATGCATGGACACCTGAAAATCCGAATACAGATATCCCACGTGCGGTTGTAGGCGATCCAAACGGAAATATCCAGACATCGGACCGTTTTGTTGAGAATGGTAATTTTCTGCGTCTGAATAATTTGCAGATAGGTTACAATATGCCGGCAAAAGTATGCAATTCTCTACATATTAGTAATCTTCGTGTATACCTTGCTGCCAATCGTTTATTCACGATCACTGGGTATAAAGGATACGATCCGGCTACTGGGGCGACGTCTAATAGCGATACCGGAACTACTTATATGGGGATAGACGATGCTTTGTATCCTTTGAGTCGTTCTTATATGATCGGTTTGAAATTTGGTTTTTAATCATTAAAGAAGAATATCATGAAATTGAAGAATATATTTATTGCCGGTCTGGCACTTAGCTTAGGTTTATCGGCTTGTACGGGTACTTTTCTGGATGAGAAAACAAACCCGAATTATCTGACTCCGGGTATATTCTGGAAATCAGAAGGGGATATAATCAAGGGACTGACAGCTGCTTATGCTTATTTACAACCTAATATGGCGTGGGGAATGCCTTTCGAACGTTATATCGTAATAGATAACTATCGGAGTGATGAATTGGATTTCCGTGCTGATGTGACTTCATGGATGAACCTGGCAATGTACAACAATACACCGAACGATGCATTGGGCTACGGTGAATGGCGCGATTTGTTTAAAGGCATTAATTATTCCAATCAGTGTATTGACAATATCCCAACCGTAGAGGGCGTATCGGAAGAGGTAAAGAACCGTTCATTGGCGGAAGCCCGTTTCTTACGTGCATACTATTATTTCAGGTTGTACCTGAACTTTGGTGAACGGTTGCCTTTATATGAACATGAACTGAAGGGTACAGATGAAGAATTCTATCCTGAGCAATCACAACCCGGAGTTATTACCGGTTTTATCGAGAAGGAATTAACTGATGTGCAGAACTACTTACCGGAACCTGGTGAATGGAAACCGGAACAGGCAGGACGGGCCACAAAATATATGGCAGCAGGGATACTTGCTAAGTATTATATGTTCCGTAATCAACAGGATAAAGCGGAGATAGAATTGAAAAAAATCATAGACAGTGGCCAATACGAGTTGATCGACAACTATGGCGATCTGTGGGATGGATTGCATAAGAACAGCAAGGAAGCTGTATTTGAAGTTCAATACTCAGGAAATATGGATGGAGGTCGCCGCGAATTTAATCGTTTGGCTATCCATCTGGCCCCCAGTGACGCTGAAGGTTATGAAGAGGCATATCCCTCTTTCTGGCTATTTGATGTCATGAAGCAGGACAAAACGGTTGACGGTAATTACAGTGATCGACTATATGCTACGATTCTTTTCGACGATCCGAAGACCAAGGCATTCTACATGGAAGAGGGAAAACAATTTAGTGATTACCATTCGAAAGATGCTATTTACTGGCATAAGTTTGTTACTTGGGATGAGTCATTGAGTCAGTATTGGGATTGGAGTGCTTTTAATATTCCGGTAATTCGCTATGCGGATGTTCTTTTGTTATATGCAGAATGTCTTAATCACCGGGGAGCAACTTCGCAGGCTATCGACTATATCAATCAGGTTCGTGCACGTGTAAATGTTACGGCTCTCCCGAAAGATATGAATAAGGAAGCTGTATTGAAACATTTGCAGGATGTGGAACGTCCTTGTGAATTGGCGCTCGAAGGTTCCCGATGGTATGATCTGGTTCGTTGGGGTATTGTAGAACAGACCTTGAAAGAACATAAGAAACCATTCGTCGATAATTATGTTGACAGTAAACATAAACTGTTACCTATTCCACACGATGAATTCCTGCTGAATCCTGGCTGGGAACAAAATCCGAATTTCTCCAAATAGAAGCTGCTTAAATAACAAACAGTCACTTTGCAGCGTTACAAGCAATCTTTTGTAACGCTGCAGGGAGATTGTGTGTAAAGACTTAATTCTATTTATTGAATCTTCACTTTATAAACATTTCTATTATGAATAATATAATAAACTATTTTTCGGTTTATTCCGCCCTCCTATTGTCTTCCTGTAATATAGGTTTGAAGAACAACGTTTTGCCGGAGGAAATAAAAAATGACCGGGATGATTTTTATAACCTGATAAATATCAAGAATGTACCCCAAACAGAGAGTGATCGCGATTTTTTTGTCTTTGCTGATCTGGGTTCGTGGACTGGGTATGCATTACCTGAAAATGAAGAGAACAAGTTGGCCGGAAGTTT
This sequence comes from uncultured Parabacteroides sp., assembly GCF_905196875.1. Classification (GTDB taxonomy): domain Bacteria; phylum Bacteroidota; class Bacteroidia; order Bacteroidales; family Tannerellaceae; genus Parabacteroides. The sequence goes on from NZ_CAJJWO010000015.1 coordinate 73,173, forward strand.
TATCGGACCTTATATGATGACGGGGAGAGGATGGATTGCCCGTTCGCTTGCAGAACCGATTATCCGGGTCGACGGTGAAAAGTTTGATCTTGCCCGTAATATACAGACTTCAAAATATTATCCGGGTAAGCTTGTACAGGAATTCAGGAACGAACAATTGAGTTTTGTGACCGAACTCTGTTTTTTATCTTCCCGTACCGCACTGATTCGTTCTCGTGTAGATAATACAGGTGGGAGAGAAGTATCTGTTTCTTTACAATGGCGTGGTGGAGTTTACGAGAACAGTGCTATTTTATCGGTAGAAGAGAAAGGGATAAGGATTGCCAATAATCGGGAACAGGCATTTACATATGCTTCGTTCCCCACAGCCGAAGATGTGCGGTTGGTAGGAACAGATAGTTTACTTGTCGTTGAAAAAGAAGAATTGCGACTTTCTCCCGGTGGTAGTTTTGAAACAGCATCAACCCAAACGTTTGCGTTTGATAGGGGAGCATTGGATAAAGAGCTCGAGCAGCTAAAAGATTTGGAAGTTAATCTTGTTTTTTCTGAAAATGAAAAACGTTGGAATACTTATTTATCATCTTTGTTCGACAATGATAGCCCGTTCATGAAAGAGAATAAGTACAGGCATGTCGTAGTCAAAGCTTTGATGACGCTCATAGCTAATTGGCGTACACCATCGGGAGATATCCTGCATGACGGTACATATCCATCCTATAACGGGTTCTTCGGTATTTGGTCGTGGGACTCATGGAAACATGCGGCGGCCAATGCCTTATATAATCCGGAAGAAGCCAAGAATGAGATACGTTGTCTTTTTGATTATCAGGCGGAGAATGGAATGATTCCCGATTTTGTGAGTCGTAATAAAGAACGGATCAACTGGCGTGATACAAAGCCCCCTTTAGCTGCATGGGCTGTCAAGTGCATTTATGATGCTACCGGTGACAAGGCTTTTGTGGCGGAAATGTTCGATAAACTGTACAAGTATCATCAATGGTGGTATACCGATCGCGACCACGATAAGAATGGTATCTGTGAATATGGCTCTACTGATGGAACTCTTGTGGCGGCCTGTTGGGAAAGCGGTATGGATAACGGAGTTCGTTTCGACGATGCCGTCATGCTGAAGAATGAACCGGAAAAAGCCTGGTCGATGAATCAGGAGAACATCTGCCTTAATTCTTTCCTTTATGCCGAAAAGAACTTTTTGGCTGAAATGGCGGAGATACTAGATAAGAAAGAACTGGCATTACAACTGAATAAAGAGGCGGAAGCCCTAAAAAATCATATACAGACGAAGATGTTCGATGAAGAAACTGGCTTCTTTTATGATACCCGGTTGGGAACCGGAGAGTTCATAAAAGTGATGGGGGCTGAATGCTGGTTGCCTCTCTGGGCCGGGGTTGCTACTTCACAGCAGGCACGTAAAGTGTTGGAAAAGATGCTTGATCCGGAAAAGTTCAATTCGAAAGTTCCATTAGGTACACTGGCTGTCAGCCATCCAAGGCTACGCCCTACCCGTGGGTACTGGCGTGGTCCCGTTTGGATCGATCAGGTGTACTTCGGTGTGACAGGTTTGCGTAAATATGGTTTTAATAAAGAAGCTGATCAGCTAATAACCCAATATATCGACAATGTTCAGGGATTACTTACGGACGGACCTATACATGAAAATTATAATCCACTTACGGGTGAAACCTTGAACTGTCCGAATTTTAGCTGGTCGTCGGCTATGACTATTAGAATGTTGTTGAATAAATAAAGATACACATATATATGAGAAAACAATTATTGTTCTTTATAGGCGTGTCCGGTTTTTTGTTTGCTGCCCATGCTCAGTATGATGGGGCACCTATGGAAAAGCCTCAGGAGAAAAAAGAAGAGGTAAAAGAGTTGCGCCATGATAAATATCCTCATTCGGATAACGATTGGGAAAACTACGATGTATTACATATCAATCGTTTGCCTTCTGCCGCTACTTTCTTAGGCTATCCGACGAAGGAGCTGGCTGTTAACAATGTGAAGTCGGCCTCACCTTATTATTTGTGCCTGAATGGAACCTGGAAGTTTCATTATGTCCCGAAGGTGGCTGAACGTCCACTGGATTTTTGGAAACAGGAATTTGATATTTCCGGTTGGGCTGATATTACCGTGCCGGGAAACTGGGAACTGCAAGGTTTTGGTTATCCCTTTTATGTAGGTAGCGGCTATGGTTTCAAAAAGAATCCGCCGTTGATTCCGGCCGACAACAGTCCTGTAGGTTCTTATAAAAAGAAGTTTACTGTGCCGGCTGACTGGAAGAACCGTCAGGTCGTTCTCCATTTTGGCTCTGTGGCATCTTCTTTTTATGTTTGGGTCAATGGTAAACAGATCGGTTATTCGCAGGATTCAAAAACTCCGGCCGAATTTGATCTCTCCGACTTCCTGAATTGGGGAGGAGAAAACGAGATAGCTGTCCAGGTCTTTAAGTTCAGTGACGGGTACTATTTGGAAGATCAGGATTTCTGGCGCTTTGCCGGTATACAGCGGGATGTATATCTGTATGCCCGCCCTCAAACGCATATTCGTGATTTTGAGGTAGTGACTGACTTGGACGAGTTGTATACTGATGCTGATTTCAGCCTGTATCTTGAGCTAGGGAATAGAAATCCGGAAAAGATAAAAGGTGCTGAAATAGAGATCGATCTGCAGGAACCGGATGGTCGTAGTATTTATGCGGAACGGAAAAAACTGCAAAAAGGAAGCTCGGATATTGAATTCCACCAAAAGATCATTGCACCGCGGCTTTGGAGTGCAGAAAAGCCTAATCTGTATCGCCTACTGTTGACCTTGCGCATAAACGGAAAAGTGGAAGAAGTTGTTTCCCGCTTTATTGGTTTCCGGGAATGTGAGATGAAACATGCCCGCTTATGGGTAAACGGTAAACCTGTATATATAAAAGGAGTGAACAGGCACGAGCACGATGCCGTAACCGGACATGTTGTCGATGAAGCATCGATGATTAAATACTTGCAATTGATGAAACAATTCAATATCAATAGTGTGCGTACCTCTCATTACCCGAACGATCCGCGTTGGTACGAACTTTGCGATCTGTATGGCATTTATGTAGTAGATGAAGCGAATATCGAAAGTCATGGAATGGGATATGATCCCGATAAATGTCTGGCTAATCAGCCGGAATGGGAAAAAGCATTTGTTGATCGTACGGAACGCATGTTTGAAAGAGATAAAAACCACCCCTGTGTCATTGCCTGGTCGTTGGGTAATGAAACGGGTGAAGGCTGTAACTTTGCAATGACTTATAAATGGATACATGCTCACGACAAGTCGCATCGTCCGGTACATTCGGAGGATGGGATCAAGGGACCTTATACGGATATCTTCTGTCCGATGTATAAGAAACTGGATGTACTGATCAATTGGACCCTTTATATGCCGGACAAACCGCTTATCCTTTGCGAGTATGCACATGCGATGGGTAACAGCGTCGGTAATTTACAAGGTTACTGGGATGTGATAGAGAAATACCCGAGTCTGCAGGGTGGATTTATCTGGGACTGGGTCGATCAGGGAATCGCACAGAAAACTCCGGAGGGCCGTTTCTATTGGGCATACGGTGGAGATATGGCACCAGAAGGAACGCCAAGCAGCAAGAACTTCTGTATGAATGGATTGATCGCTGCTGACCGTACATTGAAGCCGCACATATGGGAAGTGAAGAAAGTTTACCAGAACATTGCTTTCCGGCTGGCCGATTATCACAAAGGGTTGGTCGAATTGACAAATAAATACTTTTTCACCGACCTCTCCGATTTCACGTTCGGTTGGCGTCTGGAAGGAAACGGCGAAGTATTGGCTACCGGGGTAATCGATGAAGTGGAACTGCCTGCCCAGGAGAAAGGTTTATTCAGAACTTCTTTCCCTACTATCGAACAAGAACCAGGTGTAGAGTATTATCTGAATTTCTATGCGTATCAGAAATCGGATGCCGGATTATTGAAAGCCGGTGAAGAGTTGGCTAGTGAACAAGTAAAACTGCCGTTCGGTAAGTCGGCTGTATCGGTACAGACTTCTGTTCCGTTGAAAGCAGAGGAGCATGACGGACGTATAGAAGTGACAGGAGGAAAGATGAAAGTAGCTTTCGATCTTTCTACCGGAGCTTTATGTTCTTATATGTTCGGAGGAAAAGAAATGATAAAGAAAGCTTTGCAGCCTAACTTCTGGCGCCCGTCTACGGATAACGACCTGGGGAGTGATCTGGCTAAGCGGTGTGACCCATGGCGGCATGCAGGGCGGGATGCAAAATTAATACAGACCGAAAAACAGCAGATCGCAAATGATAAATACGAACTGATATCCACTTACCGGTTACCGGAATCGGTCGATCATTCTACTTTTGTTATAAAATACCTGGTTTCAGGGGAGGGATATGTCGATGTGAATTGCCTCTTCATACCAGCCAATGACACTTTACCGTTGCTGCCTCGTTTGGGAGTAAGTCTGACATTGACCCCCGAGTATGACCAGATGGAATGGTTCGGACGCGGACCGCATGAAAACTATTGTGATCGTTATACAAGTGCATTTGTCGGGCGTTATAAAGGTAGTGTCTGGGAGCAGTATTTTCCTTACGACCGTCCGCAGGAAAACGGTAACAAGACCGAAGTCCGCTGGATGACTCTCACCAATATGCAGGGGAGCGGATTGAAAGCTGTAGGTCAACCTTACATCAGTACCAGTGCTTACTTGTTCCCGACTGACGACCTGAGTGAAGTCGATCTGAAGAAACACCAACGTCACATGTCCGATATTCATCCGAAAGACATGGTTACCTGGAATATCGACTGGAAACAAATGGGCGTAGGAGGAGACACCAGTTGGGGTGCCTATCCGCATCAACCGTATTTGATACCGGCAGTAAGGCGTAACTTCGGATTCCGTTTATATCCATTATAATTAGGTAGGGGCAGGTTTGGAATCTGCCCCTTCGTTTTGTATCTTTGCCGCGTCTTTGTAAAAACTATATTAAGAATAAGATGAGTCAATATTCAGAAGAGATTAAAAGAAGAAGAACGTTTGCTATTGTCAGCCACCCGGATGCCGGTAAGACTACGCTTACAGAAAAGCTGTTGCTGTTCGGAGGGGCTATTCATGTGGCCGGTGCCGTAAAGTCCAATAAGATTAAGAAGACGGCGACATCCGACTGGATGGAGATAGAAAAACAACGTGGAATCTCCGTTGCAACCTCTGTAATGGCTTTCGACTATGAAGATCATAAAGTAAATATCCTCGATACTCCCGGTCACCAGGACTTCGCCGAAGATACTTTCCGCACATTGACGGCCGTAGACAGTGTGATTATCGTGATCGACATTGCCAAGGGGGTGGAAGCACAGACCCGTAAACTGATGGAAGTCTGCCGTATGCGTAAGACCCCGGTGATCGTGTTTGTCAACAAGATGGACCGCGACGGTAAAGATCCTTTCGATCTTCTGGATGAGATTGAAGAAGAATTGCATATCAATGTACGCCCCTTGAGTTGGCCGATCGATATGGGACAGCGCTTCAAAGGCGTATATAATATATATGAACAGAAACTCGACCTGTATACTCCGAGTAAACAGTATGTAACGGAGAAGATCGAGTTTAACGATATCAACAGTCCGGAACTGGAAAATCATATCGGTGATACCCTGGCCGATAAACTTCGTGCCGACATCGAACTGATCGAAGGAGTTTACCCGGAGTTCGATGTAAATACGTATCTGAAAGGAGATATCGCTCCCGTGTTCTTTGGTTCTGCCTTGAATAATTTCGGTGTGAAAGAGTTGCTCGACTGCTTTGTCAAGATCGCCCCCTCGCCCCGTCCTATACAGGCTGTCGAACGTGTGGTCGATCCGGAGGAAGATAACTTTACAGGCTTTATCTTCAAGATTCATGCGAATATGGACCCGAATCACCGCAGTTGTATTGCTTTCGTGAAGATCTGTTCGGGTCGTTTCGAACGTAATGCGCCTTACAAGCATGTCCGCTTCGGTAAGCAACTGCGTTTCAGTAGCCCGACAGCGTTTATGGCTCAGAAGAAGGAGACGGTGGATGAAGCTTTTGCCGGCGATATCATCGGTCTGCCCGATACCGGAAACTTCAAGATCGGCGATACGCTTACCGGCGGTGAAGAGTTGCACTTTAAAGGATTGCCAAGCTTCTCTCCGGAAATGTTCAAATACATCGAGAACGCCGATCCGATGAAGGCTAAGCAGCTGAACAAGGGCATCGAGCAGTTGATGGACGAAGGGGTTGCACAGTTGTTTACGAACCAGTTCAACGGTCGTAAGATCATCGGTACGGTAGGACAGTTGCAGTTTGAAGTTATCCAGTACCGCTTGTTGCATGAATACGGTGCACAATGTAAATGGGAGCCGATCAGCCTCTATAAAGCCTGCTGGATCGAAAGTGAAAACCAGACAGCTTTGGAAAACTTCAAGAAACGTAAATCGCAGTATATGGCCGTCGACAAGGAAGGTCGTGATGTCTATCTGGCCGACTCCGGCTATGTATTGACGATGGCACAGCAGGACTTCCCGGATATCAAGTTCCACTTTACTTCTGAGTTCTGATAAAATTGAACAAACAAACTCATTCTATATAAGAAGAGCCGTGTCGATACTTTCAACACGGCTCTTTCCATATCTGACCATCTGCTTTTATTTATAAGGCTTTCCAATCACCAGCTTATCTCCCGACAGATCGACCTCGAACAAGTGGGGAATGCGGCGGTAATGCCCGTTTATATCCTCATGGCTGTGGACAGACATCATCCAATTACCTTCCAGCGTCTGGAACAACATTCCGTGTCCGAAGTTCTGTGGCGTGATAATCTCTTTTTCCTGAATCCAGGGACCGTCCAGTGTGCCGCTTTCCGAATAAGCCACTCCTTGTACATATATATTATAGATCCAGCTGGTCCAGATCATACCCAGGCGTCCGGTTCCTGTTGTAAAGAGATAAGGGCCGTCGGTTACTTTGTGCGGACCGATCTTTCCGTTCTCATCTTTCTCACGGCTCCACGGGGAATCGCTGGCACGGAAAAGGACTTTTCCTTCACCGATAGATCCGCTCAGATCCGGTTTCAGTTTGATCTTTTCGATCGTTCCGTTCCAGTTCTGTAACCATTCATAGCAATATACCATATAAGGTTTCCCGTCTTTGTCTATCCAGAACGTTCCGTCGAGTGTCGGTTTATCGGCCGGCAGATAGGTCGGGTCCTTCATAGGGACGTAAGGACCATCCGGCTTATCACTCACCAGGATATGTGAAGCACGTCGCTCTATCGGAGTACCGTGAACGGTATCGATCGTTATCGCCTGGTTCGTGAATGTGGCGAAGTAGTAGTATTTATCCTTGTACTGATGTAACTCTGCCGCCCAGATCATCGGATGGGGGCCCATCCACGATTGCGGATCAGTCTGTGCAACCTGAAAAGGTCCTTCCCATAATTTCAGATCTTTACTTTTCCAAAGCATACCACCGGTCCCAGTCATATAATACATGGAAGTTTTCCGGTCAGCCAGAATAGCCGGGTCACTTAACACAATAGAATCCAGTGGAATATCCTTTTTTACCAATATATTCCCTTTTCTTTGGGCCGGAAGTATAAGTGAACACGTCAGGCAAGCCAATACAATTAGGCAAAGTTTGTTCATAATAATGATATTTACAGTTAATAATACGAGTAGTCAAAACACTTATCGTTTGCAAAAATAGAAATATATTCTTACAAAGCAACTTGTATCCCCTTGTTTCTTTGCCGGTAAGCTTTCAGTACAAGACAAAGTTGCAGAGGCGACCATAATTTCCTCGGTAGGAAACGCGAATTTCCTCTGCAGGGAATTGGAGTTTCCTGCCTGGGAAATTGCAGTTTCCTACGGAGGGAACTAGAGTTTCCTAAGAAGGAAATTGTCGGGAAACTGGAGTTTCTAAACTTCTGAACTACGAGGAAACTGTAATTGGTTGATTAATAATGAATAGAATAGATACAGGATGTGCCTGTATCTATGTGTTATTTCATCCTGAAGATATGTCTGAAAAATATTTTTTACTGTCAATTATAAATACAAAAGAGAAACGTGCATTCTATGGAAATTATAATATCCTTTTTATCTCTTCTAGGCTGCTAACCGTATAAGTCGGAGTGAATTTCTGGGGAGGTAACCCTTGTGGATTGAACCAGAGTTGATCTATCCGCGATTGGTGGGCACCGATGATATCGGCTTCGAAACAGTCGCCTATCATCAGGGTTTCGTTGCGACGGGAGTTGGTGTTGATCAGGGCGAAGTCGAAAATACCTTTATGCGGCTTTTGGATACCGGCATCTTCCGACAGGATCATTCGTTTGAAGTAAGGAGCCAGTCCGGAGTTGCGGAGCTTCTTGTCTTGTACTTCGCGGAAACCGTTCGATAAGATATACATACGGTAAGAGGGGCGAAGGTATTCCAGTAATTCGATAGCACCTTCGACAAGCCGTGTCTTGGTTGTGGTGCGTTGCAGGAAATCGTTGTTGACTGCCAGCACATCCTTGGTATCTTCAATACCCATCGGGCGTAGCATATAACGGAAACGGTCGACGATAAGCGTTTGCCGGTCGATCTCTCCGGCGCGGTATTGTTTCCACAGCAATTCGTTGTGCGGCCAATAGATATCAAAGAAAGCCTCGAAGGAGGCATAATACCGGTCAAAGTGGTGATCGGTATAAATCTCTTCGAGGCATTCTTTATTATTATGGTACGTATCCCAAAGGGTATCGTCCAAATCTATAAAGAGGTTTTTGTATTTCATCATCCTACTTCGATAACCAGATATTTACCCAGGCTCCAGAATGTTTTCGGGTCTGTGATATTCAATGTCAGATTACCGTCTTCGTCTTTCACGAATTCGTAAGAACCTTCCGGATGGTTGGATTTCAGTTTTGCTTTACCGGCGAATAATGGAATTTCTTTTACTTCACGGATATCTACAGAGATAAAGTAATCCTTGTTGAAGCCGCTCTGCAATACTTTTGATTTAGAGAAAAGGCCGCCTCCGGAAAGAATCTTCTGATCTTTCAGTTCTTTGGCAGTACCGAAACAGTAGTAAGCGGTGTTGAGTGCTTTGTCCTGTTTGTTCAGTTTGTCGGACTGGGCAGCTGCTGTTGTAGCCAGGCTTTCCACATCTTCATTCAGCGAAGAAACCATTTCGTCCAGTTCCTGGATACGTACGTTCTTCTTCGCCAGGTCTTCCTGAAGGGCGACGATCATAGTTGCTTTCTGATCCAGTTCGGATGAAAGGCGGTTGATCGTTTTCTTCAGTGCGGCTGACTGGATACCGCTCTTTTTCAGTTTGTCTTCCAGCTGACTGATCGTTTCCTTATTCTTTTTCAGGGTTTCGCTGATCAGTTGCATGTTTTCTTTGATCTGTTCGCGATTGCTTTTGCTGAATTCGCCACCTGATTGCTGCTGAAGGTTCAGGTAGTTTTCAGCATCACGGATAGACTGTATGTCTGCCTCTACATCATTTAATGTAGTAAGGATTTCATTCATTTCGCTGGATGCTTTCGTATTCTCTATTTTCAAAGAATCGTTTTCAGCTTTCAACTTCTTATATTCTGCCGAGTTCTGTCCGCAGGATACCAGTAATGTTGCGCAGGTACAAACCAATAATAACTTTTTCATTTTCTTCTTGTTTTTGAATTAAACATCTTTTTCTGTCTCTTTTTCTTTTTTATCTTTCAAGCCTGCTAATACTATAACAATCTCACCTCTCGGATCGTTCACGGTAAAGTGCGCTATAACCTCTTCCAGGGTTCCACGGACAGTCTCCTCATGCAATTTGGATATTTCACGTGAGACGGAGACTTGCCGGTCGCTCCCGAAGAATTCGGCTAGTTGGGTTAGCGTCTTTACTAATCGGAAAGGTGACTCATAAAAAATGATCGTTCTGTTTTCGGTAGACAACTCCTTCAGGCGGGTCTGACGTCCTTTCTTCTGAGGGAGGAATCCTTCGAAGCAGAATTTCTCGTTGGGTAACCCCGAGTTAACCAGGGCCGGAACGAAAGCAGTGGCTCCCGGAAGGCATTCGACATCTACACCTTGTCGTACACATTCCCTGACCAGCATAAAGCCGGGATCGGAAATGGCCGGCGTACCGGCATCGGAAACAAGTGCTATGTTTTCGCCGCCTTTGATGCGGGAGGCGATTTGCTCCACGGTCTTATGTTCGTTAAACTTGTGGTGCGACTGCATCTTGTTCTGTATCTCAAAATGTTTCAGCAGAATACCGGTCGTACGTGTATCTTCAGCCAGGATCAGATCGGCCTCTTTCAATACACGGATAGCCCGGAAGGTCATATCTTCCAGGTTTCCTACGGGAGTCGGTACAACTGTTAACTTTGCCATATCTTATAGGAATCGTTTTTCAAGTAGTTTGATGAAGTCGGCTACGGCTTCATCTTCTATATTCCATTTCAGTTCGTTATTTAAATAGGTGACCGATTCCTCGTACGAATGAATATCGTTGAGGTCGGTGATCGCCTTATTCATTTTTTCTTCATTACCTCCGAACAACTCGCGACGGAAACGGAAACGGTCGTTCAGGCTGAATGCCTTACGGAAGTCGGAGAGATTTTTCTTCTCCAGTATATCACTCAGAAAAACACCTTGTTTCTCAATCACGGATTTGTGAAGCACTTCTGTAGCGGTCTTAGGTTCGACAACGGGTACTGAGGCTGGTTCGGGCTGCATGATAACAGCCGGTTCCGGCACAGTGGCTTCCGGTTGCTGATTAACCGGCTCCGGTTGAACAGGCTTCTTTTCTTCTATAATGATTTCTTTCTTTTCAATGATTACTTCGCGGACAACTTCCTTCGGTTCCTCTTCCCGGAGGGTAACGGTTTCTTCAACCGTCTCTTCCTTCGCTTCGGGTACAACAGGCATCGGTGCGGCTACCGGGGTCGGCAATGATTGGATCAATGCCTGATGAGCTTCCATCTGTTCGCGCAACATCTCGATCTGGGCTGTTTCCAGCGAATGAAGGTCATTCAGTATCTTGTGTGTCAGATTAAATGTCTGGCTAAAGAAGGATACCGGATAAACTTCTGCATCACGCATTCCGGCTATCAACGTCTCTAGTTCCTTGAGGTCAAGTAACAGATAATCTATTTTTTCTTTATTTGCCATTCCTAAATTTAATATTTATAAGACCGTGTTTACAACGCTTTTGTCTTAATTGCAACAAAAATAACTATTTCTATTCATGTAACGTGATTAATAGGTAAAAAATGTGCTGTCACTCAACAAATTCATCCGGCAAATTAACTAAATATAGCCGGTGAGTGGCACGGGTGAAGGCTGTGTAGAGCCAACGGTAGAAGTCTTCGCCCAACATTTCTTCTGTCATGTAGCCAATATCGAGGAAGACGTTCATCCATTGTCCGCCCTGGGCTTTGTGGCAGGTGATGGCGTAGGCATATTTTACCTGTACCACATTGTAGTGCGGGTCGGCCTTCATCTTTTTCATCTTACCTGCTTTGGTCGGAATATCGTCATAGTCTTCCAGTATGGTGTAGAATAATTTATCGTTAAGCTCTTTAGGGAGGGCGGGAGCGTCTGTCTGCAAGGTGTCCAGCAGGATCTTGATATCCATTTCGAGGTCGTAATCCTGAAAACGTACGGTGACATCGGCAAAGCGGAATCCGTATAGTTCGCTGGTACGCCTGACACGGAGCACCTGCACGATCTCTCCGTTGGCGATGAAGTCCATCTCTTTGCATTCGCTGGTCCAGTAGTAGTTGTTCTTAGCTACCATCAGGCGGTCGCCCGACGATAATTCTTCTTCCCTATACAGGATACGGTTGCGGATGCCGTTATTGTAGATCGTTGCCCGCTTGTTCGACCGGCAGATGATCATTGTATCTTCCAGACCGTCGCGACTGTAAGCCGACGATATCTCTTCGATCAATTCGTCGCCGTTCACTTTCCTGAAATCGGCGAATCCTTTCAGATTGAGCTTCGGATAGAACTCTACGGTGTTTTCCCGCAAGGCATTACGTAAGCGGGTGGCATTGAACAGGATACCGGAATCTTCACTTTGTCTGACTACCTGTGTCAACGTGATTTCGCTGACTGTGAGGTTATAGCCTTTCAATATCTCAGCATTCAGTGCCGGGCTTTCAGTCTGCATGACCGGCGGAAGCTGTGCCACGTCGCCCATCAGGATCAGCCGGCAGTTCTCGCCGGAGTAAACATACTGTATCAGATCGTCCAGTAAACGTCCTGTGCCGAAAAATGATGAATCCAACCCGTCGTTCGAGATCATGGAGGCTTCATCTACTATAAATAATGTATCTTTATGTAAATTGTCTGCAGGTAAAAATCCGGTCGGTTCGTTGGAGAAAGCCTTTTGCCGGTAAATCTTTTTATGTATGGTAAAGGCTTTATGACCGGAGTAATTAGAGAA
>NZ_CAJJWO010000016.1 GCF_905196875.1 uncultured Parabacteroides sp.
GTCGGCTTGCAGAAGGGGGGTATGGTAACTGATAAATTCGCTTTCCATCGGCTTGCCCTCGGTGGCAACCTCTGTTCCTGCCTGTTCGGGGGTGGAGAGGGTGAGGGGGACGAAGCCGGCTTGAGAGACGGGGTTGCCTGTCGTCGGATCGATCAGTGTGCTACAGTTGGCAATGCAATAGAGCTTGACGAAAAGGCCTTTTTTTAGTTTCATCAGTCCTTTGGTTTGCTTATTGGTGGCATCGGTTGCCGTCAGATCCAGTTCGGTAGCCCCGGCGGGCAGCTCTGCTGTATCGTCGGCACGGTAGGAGAACTGTTCCTGGAAGGTATAATCACCCTCCTCGGTGGCACAGCCGAAAACATAGACGTCGAGCGAAGAGATTGCATTCTCTTCGGCTGTAGCGATTGGATCGTCACCGGCTTTCGTTACGTTCTTTTTCAGGACTAGCTCGTTGTTTAACGTGAGCAATACTTCACGCCGTTGTTGAGGCGTTTCGCCGCCTGGTTCCGGCCCAGTGCCGTTTCCCTGTTCTTTTTCTTCGGTACATCCTGTCCAAAGAAAGACGACAAGCAGCATCATTGTTAGTTTGCAGATTTGTTTCATGACATTCATATATTTAATTTTCAATTCTTATGGTTACCCAAGTGTTCCTCCTTCATCCCAGTCGGATGCTCCGGCCAGCGATACGATGATTTTATCTTTATATACGGTTATCAGAATATCGAATTCCTGTTCGATGTTCGTATCCATATTCATAGGCAGCTTGCTGAAAAAACTGTTCAGGTCGAGCTCCCTGATGATCTGTTTACCATCCCGCCACAGGCTCCACATCTGGTGGGTATGCGAGGTGTAACGGTAGGTGACCAGCTCTCCGGTCACTTCGCCGTCGTAATTCATAGCGGCGCGCGTTTCGTGGTAAGTCACCGTTCCTCCGATACGCGGTATATGGAAAACTCCGGTACCCGAAGGTGTATCCGACTCATACCCGCTGGTAAAATCGTATTTGTCCGGAATACCTTTCATCCGCATCCGGTAGATACCCCCTTCGGGCGGTGGCGATGCGTCGGCCATCCAGCGGACGGTTACCGAAAGAACGGCATGGGCGTGCGAGAGATAGACCCGCAGGCGTTGCGTCACTTTGTCATCGACCTCGAAAGTGGCCGTACCGTAATAGATACGTTCGGTGTTCTCCCGGAAACCGGGTGGAACACCCTCGCGTCCGGCATTGAGCGTGGTGTTACCGAGCGATGTGCTGCCGTTGGCTACCACCTGTACCGAACTTTTCTCCTCGTTACCCAGGTTTCCCCATAGCACGATAGTGTAACGTCCTTCCGGCAGATCGGCCGACCAGCCTGTCACACTGTCGCCTCGCAGGGTAGTCGTTGCTATCAGTTGCCCTTCGTTGTCGAAGAGATACTGACGGATATTGTCTACATAGACCGGTAGCAGATTTTCTGCACTGCTGCCTGCATACCAGTATTCCAGCCGGGTGTTGAACGGACAGAGCGAAGGCTCGTCGCCGAAGGAACAACCGGACAGGATAACTGCCAGCAGCATGTAAACTATCTCCGGTATCTTGTTCATTCATCATTCGTTTTATCATCCTCGTAACGTACAATTACCTCGATACGGCGTAAACGGGGAAAGAAATGTTTCAACATATCTTTATAAGGAACGCCTCCCTGCAACTCCATCAAATGCCTTTCCCGGCCGTTGAAAACGCCGTAACGGGAAATCACTCTCTGTACGGCCGCCCGGTACGAGGGGGCATCCCGTTCCAGCAAATCGACCAGTCCTTCCCAATCTTCCGCCACCGACGAAACCTGTACCAGTCCGCGGGGAATACCGTACATACTGCGTAGATAAATCGAGAAGAAGCGCGACCGGGCTTCGGCCAGCCGTTCATTATCGCCATAATTACCATCGGGAGAACTATAACCGCAGATACGGATGCTGCGGACAGACACAAAGTGTTCCCGTTGTAACGGAGCGATCAGCCGGTCGATCTTATCGATTTCATAACGGTTATTCTTAAAATCAGGATGTATATCGTCTTTGCCGATGGGATAATCGAAATAGAGAACCAGACTTTCGGTATCCCGGACAGGCTTCGCCGGAACACTATCCCGTTCCTGTGCCTGAGACAAGATCGCAGAGACACTTGCCGTACTCTTAGCCGTAGGAAGAGGCTTGTTTTCCGGCACTCCCGTATCCGGTACGTGAACAGGGAAGTCTTTCAGAGTAATATGCCGTACCAATGTATCGACACCCAATACTTGCAGGTTGCAACAATCTTTGATCTCCTGGCGGAGCAGTAACGATGCTTCGTGCATCCACGAGGTATAAGGTACGGATACTTCATACTGTACATTCTTCGACCGGGTTTTCCGGTTATCCAATATAACCAGAAAAGGAATCGGCAATGGAGTTTCCCGGTCGGTCAGGGCTCTTTCCCTGCGTTCGAAGCGAAACCGTTTATTGCCGGTTATCACAACGGGTGAAAGATCGAGTTGCTCCGGGTTGCCCTTTAAAACAGGAGTGAAGCTGATAGCTGTAAGCGTATTGACGCGGACGGCATTCAGATCCATTTCAAGGGCCAGATGTAAGCTGTCGTTGCGAACCTGGATTGAATGAGGAATAATACGGATTCCCTCGGCCGCCGCTTGAAGCAGGCAGCAGGATAATCCGGCAATCAGAATACCCGGTCTTATTATATTATATATATGTATGGATTTCATCTGTTAGTTATTTAGTGTAAAAAGTAGATGATGGAAAAGCCTATCCGGGTGGGGCCGATATAGCTGCGTGTGTACGAGCCGACCCGTTCGGCACAATCCGTACAGCGTAGTTTATCATATTTCATATAGGCATAACCGGCACCGATCATGGCTTCCATGCCCCAGCGTTCGCCCAGTGCCCAGTGATAACCGTAGGTGGCACCTCCTCCGTACAGGTCGCCTCTGAGTACATACTCTTTCAGTCCTGATATAAACGGGATTTGTCCGATATTGAAGTGACCGTAATGTCCGTGCAGGCCGACGAAATGACCTTCGAACTTGCGGCAGAACCAGTAACGTATTTCCGGTTGGGCGAGATAAAGATTTAGTTTCATATCGTTTCTGAATTTCCAGGCGTTGTAAGCACCCCATATATCGACAGTGATCCGATGGAAGAGTGCTATCTCTACACCTGCGTTGGGTGTTGTGGTAGCCCAGAAAAGCGCATTTGTTTTCATCGCTGTCTGCTGTCCTTGCAAGCAGGTAGTCAAACAGACGAACAGAATAGTAATTATGTGGTATTTTCTAAATATCCCCCTATACATCATTACCGATCGGTTTAAAAAGTTATTTAACTCTTTCTGTCTCTTGGTAAGAGACGGAAAGAGAAAAGGCAGATTGTTGTGAGGTATTAATAATTAAACTGTTTGCCATGTTAGTGGCTCCCCACATGACAAGAACGTAAAACAAAATGTCAAACAATAAACATAATGAATGCCTTTATTTTAATATTTAGTAATGCTTTATTCAGTAATGCTGCATGTCCCGAAGGGACTAACTGTGAAGCTTGTTGAAGCTCTGGCCGTCTAACATGACAAGGACTGTTTGAGGCTTTTATCACCCCATGAAATTGTAAAACAATTGTGAAACATCTGATAATAAGGAAGTAAGGAGAAGAAAAGACAGTAGATAAAAGAACATAAAGGGCATAGGAAAGCTGTTTGTGCTATGTGGTTCTTTCCTTAAAATACGTTATAATATTCTGGAAAACTCGGAATATTAAGCTTTCGCTGTTTATTAATCGGTGATTTCTCTTGTTTGTTCAAAAAAACGTTATTACATTTGCAACGTTTTAACAATCAGTTGAAATGTCTTTTCCGTCTCTTACCAAGAGACAGAATTTCCCATCCAATAATTCTCCGTTGTCTTTCTAGAAATAACAAGTTTATTAGCTCGGTCAAGTCTTGAATTATCAAGTGTAGCGATATAGATATGCGTTGTCTTTGCCGATGTGTGTCCCATTCCTTCCGATATGAGTTCTTCCGGAACTCCTTTGCTTTTGGCAATACTGGCCCAGGTATGGCGGGGAGTATAAGTAGTCAGATCGCATCCTATCAGTTCGCTTATCTTTTGTAACCGCATATTCTGAAGCCGGAGAGCACTTTCGTAGTTCCGGTATTCCGACTTGCAGGGACATATCACAGGGAACAGGTAGGGTGAATTTTCTGAATGGTAACGCTCTATCAACTCTCTGATTTCCGGTAGTATTCCGATCTGTAACGTCTGACCGGTTTTTTTGCGGGTATAGACCAACATGTCGCCATGGATATTTTCGTGAGTCAGATAAGCCAGATCGATAAAAGCCATCCCTCGCGTATAGAAGGAAAAAAGGAAGAGATCGCGAGCCATCGACAGAGAAGGTTCCCCTAATTGTTCGTCTGTCAGCGTTTCCAGTTTTTTGATGACTTCTTCCTTCACAGCACGTTTTTGCGTCTTTTCAATGCGGGTATTCACCCGGCTGAATAATCCGGGCTTATCTTCTACCAAGCCGGCCAGAACTGCTTTATTCCATATGGCCCGGAGATTTCGGAAGTAGAAGGAGACGGTGTTAGGAGCCAGTCCCCGTTCATTCAGATAGTTTTCATACCGGATAATAATTGTCTCGTCGATAGCGGCGAGAGTTATATCATTCGTTTTTTGTTCCTGTTGGCTGAGAAAGCCGGTAAAGCTGTTTTGCAGGCTTCGGTAATGGTGCAGGGTGGCACATTGTTTTTTGCATGCCAGTTCCTGCATCAGTTTCCCGATGTGTGCAAAGAGGGTGACGGATGATGTTTTATCCGTATAGGCGTCCACGATATCGTTGAGGGTATAATCTCCCCGCATTTCCAGTTTGCTTATTAGTATACTGATCAGTTTACGCGTTTGTTCGATCTCTTCGTTTACGCGGAGCAGATATTCACCCCGTGCCCGTTGTGTCCCGACCGGAATAAGGGCCGTCTGGTTACCTGCATCCCATTCCTCTTGGTAGACCGAGAGGTTGAGTGGGATGCGTTTCATCCTGCGGTGACGGATCAGTTGTATGCAGAGCGCCGTCTGCCTGTCCGGTATCACCGATTTCCTTCGTTTGATTTTTATTGATGTATGAGTCATAATATATAATGTATAGTGTATAGTGTATAAAACAAAAATAAGGGTGGTCGGTCGTTTATAATAAGATAATAAATCCTTATTTCTGTCACCGTAAAACCGTTGTTTTAATTACTACATATTATATTTATGCTCCGGTTAAATATCCTTCTTCCGTAATAAGTAATATTGTCAGTTTCCCTTTAGGGATAAGCGGGGTACAATGCTCGTAGCATTTTTTCAGCAGGAGATTGAAGAATGCATCCTGCTCTTCCATGGGAAACAATTGCCATAGTTCCCGGGCCAGCGTGATGCCGTCGATCTTTTGGATGGAAACATCGGGACAGCCGGATTGACTTGCCAATTCTTTCAGGAAGTCTTTATTCATTACTACCTTTTTACTATGTGTATCGAGGAAACCTTCGGCCAGTTTAACTGCTTTCCCGATCATTATACCCATAACAACCTGCTGAAAGCCGAGTGATGAAGCTATCTTTAATGTCTCGCCGATAAAGTTGCCGTAGTGTACGAATGCCTGTGGCGGCAGTTCGGGATAGCGGACTTTCAGATGCCGTTCGCTTTTGGCGCCGGAGTTGATTACCAGCGTCGTGCAACCGATGGCTCTGGCTACTTCCGCTTCCTTACGGATAGAGGCGATAAAAGCATCCGTGGAGAAAGGGCGAACGATGCCGGATGTCCCGATAATGGAGATCCCGCCGACGATACCCAGTTTCGGGTTGAATGTCCTGGCTGCAATCTCTTCTCCACCGGGCACAGAGATCGTAACGGTTAACCCGGCTAACTCCTCCTGCCGGAAATCCCGTAAGACGGCAGTCAGTTCTTCTGTTATCATCTTACGGGGAGTGGCGTTGATAGCCGGGCCGCCTACTTCCAGGCCCAATCCCGGAAGCGTAACGGTGCCGACCCCTTTTCCGGCAAGAAAGCGGATGCCTGACGGGGCAATATCCGTAGAGAAAGCAACCGTAGCAACGATCCGGCAGCCGTTCGTTACGTCTGGGTCGTCTCCGGCATCTTTAATGACTGCACAGGTGGCGCTGTTATCGTTCCAGGCGGTATCGGCGATCGGCAAGGTGATCACTTCGCCCGAAGGCAAGGTGATGGGAGAGTCGGCTTGCTCTTTCCGCGTTAGCAGGGCTACTAAGGCAGCCTTAGCAGCGGCAGTGGCACAGGTGCCGGTGGTGTAACCATGATGCAAAGGAAAGAATTCCGGCAATAGCCGTTCTATTTGCTTGCGCAATCCGTCTTCTCCGTAAACGATATAGAATGTTTCGGGTAATGCCGGACGTTTTACGACGAATACCGGAATAGACCGACTACGTGCGGCAGCCACTTTCTCGTTGAAATATCCCGATTGCCCGCTTTCTTTCGTGATGACGGCATCCGGCTGAAGCTGATCCATCAGCTCTCCGGCGTCATCTTCATCGCGATAGAAACATAACCGTCCGGCGAGAAACCCTTGCCGGGTAGCGATGGCGAGCGATTCTTCACGTTCGAGGATGCGGAACCATGCCGGATGCTTTTCCCACCAGGGGCGGAGCGGGGCGATGGTGTTTACCCCGGTCAGGGCGAGCAGGTTACGGATGCCGTGTTCGTTTAACTTGTCGATGGCATCGTGGTAATCGTCACACCAGATCAGCTCGTTGTCGCGCGGAGGATAACGCCGCTCATAGCGGATAACCGGCAGTTGGAGGGAGGAAGCGACTTCCGCTACCGTTCGGTGCAGGGCGGAAGCGAAAGGATGTGCGGCATCGATCAGCAGGCGGATATTGTTTTCGCGGCAGCATGTTTCCATCGATGCAGCATCCATTCCACCGATCAGGCGGATACCGTGCGCACAGTCTATTTCCTGAAGCGACCCTTTAGTCGAATAGAAATAAGGGGCACTTCCTTCGTCGGCTATGCGGACGGCGGCGCGTCCTTCTGTCGTTCCTCCCAGTATCAGTATCATTGTCCGGTTATTTGCGGAACAGGTGTTTGAACTCGTCGGCATACAGTCGGGAAAGGCCTTCGCGGTTGTCGATCGCGTCACCTACGACCAATAGCGTGGTCAGTGTAAGGTTGTTCTCTTTCACGATCTTAGCCAGGTCTTTCAATTCCCCGCGGTAGATACGCTCGTCTTTCCATGTCAGCTTGTAGCAGGCGGCTACCGGTGTAGTAGGCGCATAATGCTGGAGAAGTTCTTCCTGTACCTTGTCGGCTATGCCTGCGCTCAGGTAGATGCACATGGTACTCTGGCTGGCGGCCAGTTTGTGCAGCTGCTCTTTTTCTGGCATTGGCGTGCGGCCTTCGCCACGGGTAAGGATGATGGTTTGTACCTTTTCCGGGATGGTGAACTGCGAGCGCAAGGCGGCAGCGGCAGCCTGGAAAGAGGATATTCCTGGCGTGATATGATAGCTCATATCGTACTGGTCGAAGAAGTTCATCTGTTCCTGTATCGCTCCGTAGATGCAGGGATCACCGGTATGCAGACGAACGATGAACTTACCTCTGTCGTAGAACTCTTTCATCAGGGCGAACTGCTCGTCGAGATTCATATCGGCCGAACTACGAACGGTGGCTCCCGGTTTGGCACAGTAAGTCAGTTCCTTCGGGACGAGACTTCCGGCATACAGGATAAGGTCTGCTTTCTCAAGCATCCGGCGCCCACGGATAGAAACCAGTTCAGGATCACCCGGTCCGGCTCCGACTATTTCGATATGTCCCTGGCGACGAACCGACTTGTCCATAGCAACGGCGAAAGTGTATTCGTTGCCTTCACCCAGACTTCCTTTTTGCTTTTCCAATAATAAAAGACCACCTCCGGCACTGTAAATAGCGGCGGCTTCGGAAACGCTGGCCGATGCTGTCGCCTCTTTTACGCGGAGGGATGGGTTAGGAACCGGTATTTTGTTCAAGATTTCCGCCGGATAGGTCTTGAACGGACAGTTCATAATGCCGTAAGCCAGCAGGGCAAGCATAGCCTCGTCTTTCTTGATGTCGATGGATGAAATATCGACGATCGACTCCGGACAGATATTGTTGTCGATCAGCGTTCCGATGATATGCTGGTGAAGTTCCACCGGATCGCCTTTTATATCTTTACGGCAGCCGATACCGATATGCAAGACCTTCGGGAAGTAGGACACCATCATCACATCGGCCTCGTAGATGAACGGCCCGACAGTGATAACCAATTCGAACTGATCGAGCGGTATATCCGAGAATTTATTGAATTGCTGGACATGGACAGGAAGGGTACTTTCCAGATAATCCGTTCCCTTGTCGCGTACATTGAGCAGTAAAGCAGTCGGTTTCTTATTGACGAAGGCGGCGATGCAGGTGTTCATCGCGTTCTCGTTGTCGCTCAAATCGTCGGCAACGACAGACCAACCGAACTTCTCGGCCAGCGTATCCAATGCCCACAATCCGGTGTTATCGCTTTGGGTCGTGACAATGGCGTTGCCGCCCAGAAGTTGTGCCAGTTCGGTGCTGAGTTCGTTCGCTCCTCCGATATGTCCCGACAGGACAGGGATGATATATTTGCCTGTGCTGTCGATGCAGACCACAGCCGGGTCGGTATGTTTATCCATAATATAGGGAGCGATGCATCGAACGCAAATCCCCATCGCACCGATAAAGACGATAGCATCCGTTTTCAGGAAAAGATCTCCCATAATAGAGTCGATCGATTCCATCAAAACTGTTTCTTCTTCTGACTCTTTGCTGTAAATAACAGCGTCGGGGAATTGTTTTTTTATTTGGCGTGCCAATGGTAGACTACTTGTAGAGACTACCACAATGGCTAAAGATCGTTTATTCATTGTTCTCCTATTTTGCTTCTTTAAATGCCTTCAGTATGACTATCGGGTTATAATCGCCCACAGTTACATGTAAAGGATCATCCAGTTTCAATCCGGCTTCAAGAACCGAGTCGATAAATAGTTTCTCACTTTCTTCGGATACGGAGTTGAATACCAGTAAACCGTCGGGTGCCAGATAGCGAGCTACCTTATTTACTATCTCTTTCAACTTTCCTCCGTGACCGCCTATGAAGACAGCATCGGGTGCCGGCAGGTCGGATACTTCTTCTTCCATAAAGTCGCCGATATGTACATCGATGCCGGGAGCACCCAGGCGGGAACTGTTATTTTCCATCAGTTGCCAACATTCCTTACGGATCTCAAATGCATGGATATGCAGATGCGGATATTGCCGTTTGGCTTCGATAGAGATGGAACCGGTACAGAAACCGATATCCCAGAAATGATTACACATAGGTAACATCAGGGCACTCATGTCGAGGATACGGATCGGTGCTTTTGTGATCATCCGTTCCCGTCCGTCGAGAAGTTCGAACATCTTGTCGGGTATTCCCAATGGCCGGTAAATACTGTCGTTATACATTCGTTCCAGGATCACGCAGTTTGGGCTGTCGATCGGATGCTCTTCAACTTCCGACAGGGCGAGTGAGCGTGATACACGTTGTTTCTCCGGATTACCTAAATGTTCGCCTATATACATTTTATACTGTGTGAAATTGTATTTCAACAGGCGCATGGCAATGGCGGCCGGTGTATGCACATGGTCGGTCAGGATACCGATCTTACTTCTGTTTTCTATCAACGCACGATCCAGTTCATGCCAGGGCCGGCCTGTAAGAGGAACCATAAGCATATCTTCGTACGACATTTTTAATTCATGAGAAAGCATTTGCAAAGAGTTGAACGAAGGTATGATCGTAACTTCGGCTTCCGGCATGCGTTTTAATATGGTTGAAGCAAATCCCGAGAATAAAGGATCACCCGATGCAAATACAACGATCTTCCGGTGATATTCATATTCATCGAAAACGTTGGACAAGGGTGCTTTTATATCGATCCATACGGCCTCGGGAGGCAGGAACGGCCGGAGCAGTTCGTGGTGTCGTTTCCCTCCTGAAAAGTGGGTGTTGCTATTGATGATATCCTGTATATCTATATTGTAGCTGATATAGTCTTGATTATCGGGCATACCGATAACGATAAATTGTGTTCTCATACGTCTCTTCCGGGTTTTAAATTAATAGCGTCGTTATAACAAAGTATAGAATTTACTAGTGTGGCTGCCAGGTTACTGCCGCCTTTTCGTCCCTCAACGATCAGTTTAGGAATGGAGACGAATGGTTTTACCATATGTTTGGACTCCTGTACATGCACAAAGCCGACAGGTGCGGCAATAATGCCGGCCGGGGTCGCTTTCCCTTTCCGTATCAGGTCGCACAACTCCATCAGGGCTGTCGGTGCGTTACCGAATACATATAAAGCGTCCGGATGTTCGCTGACGGCCACACGGATACCGGCCTGTGTACGGGTGATTCCTTTTTCAGAAGCCAGGGCCATTGCCTTCTCGTCAGACAGATAGCATTCCACTTCTATGCCCATGCGTTGCAAGGCTCCTTTACGGATGCCCGAGGCTGCCATGGTGACATCGGTGATGATGGTGCGTACCTTTCTGCTATTAAGTAATTCGTAAAGGGTTGCCACAGCGTTGTCGTCTATCCGCAATACGTTTTCCATGTCGAAATCGGCTGTCGTATGGATTGCATGTAGTAAAGCCCATTTCTTGTCTAATGGAATATCTTTGTTCTTTAATTCTTTCTCGATTGTCCGGAAACTGCGTATCATGATATCTTGCCCGATACCTGTTTCCTTTTTGCCCATCTTGATCTCTCCATAATAGCCGCGTGGGGTTATCATGTGATTATTGAATTGGTACGTCTGGGAGTTACCGATGATGATAACGGTGAACATATCCACTTGCTCGGGATCGAATTCGGCCAGCGTGGTGATGGTGACTGTCTGTTCCTCACGTCCTGCCTGGCGGACAAAACCGACAGGTGTTTGCGGGTGACGTTCCTGCAGGAAGAGTTCGATGAGGCGGTAGAGCTGCCAGTAGCGCCCTTCGCTTTTGGGATTGTAGATAGCCGTGATAAAGTCGGCAGAGGCAGCGGCTTTGATCCGTTTCTCTATCATTTCCCAGGGTGTCATCAGATCGGAGAGGGAGATCACGCAGAAATCGTGTCCTACCGGAGCACCCAACAGAGAGGCTGCTTTCTGGAAGGCACTGATTCCCGGAAGTACTTCGATCGAAATATCGCTCCCTTTCTCGCGTTTCATCTCGTAGATAAGGGGAGCCATGCCATAAATGCCGGAGTCACCGGAACTGATAACGGTTACCACATGACCTTCGCTAGCATAGTTATAGGCTTCTTCTGCCCGGACTTTTTCGCGTTTCATCCCTGAGTCGATACAGATTGCATCGGGCCGGATCGCTGATTCAACAAACTGAAAGTAATATTTATACCCGACGATGACATCCGACTGACGGATGGCAGATAATACTGCTGGAGTTATATCTGATTCACTGCCGGGTCCGATCCCGGCTACGATTATTTTACCTGTGCTCATTTGTAGCTTTGAGTTATTGATTCTGATCTGCTCTAAAAATCATGAGACACAAAGATAATGTATTTAATCTTATTTATTAACTGATTTGATGTTTCTGTATTTAATTTTGTTTGTACAGTTTTTCTTCTGTACCGATTATTTTGTCTACTTTGCCGGTGCTGACAGAGCGTATGGCAACAGCATTGAACCTATACACTTCATATTCCCCGTTATTGTAGAAACGTAGAAGTTCGGTCATTCTTTCTATCAAACCGGACGATAACATATGTAGGTCATTTTCGTATATTTCCCTGTCATCCGGGTGAATTAGTTCAAGTCCTGTTTCATAACTCATTCCATCTTTAGAGAAAGCATTATTATGCAGAGATATAAATAAGTTCAATTGTATATCATATATCCAGACTGCCAGCCGATGTACTTCTTCTGTACTGTATTCCGATTTTAATTCGTGGTTAAGTAGAGTAGGTAGTCTGGTTCTTTCTTCTCTATTCTTTTGTTTTTCAAAAATAAGCTTTTTTACTTTGTGTTTGAAGTGCAGGATTTGTAGCCAGGATATTACTCGCATCAATACAACAAGTGAAATTACCCCTAACAAAATATAACTAACTAAAGGAGTTGACATTCTCTCCTCAACATAACTACTATCCCCGTCCTTAATCAGGGATAATAACAAATACATTTTGGTCATCATAATTTAAAAAGATCTGTTTATAGATGACACAAAGGTAACTTATGCGATAGAAGGGTGATGTATATATAATCACATATAAAGTGTATATTCTGATAATCTTTTACTGATTTAATTTTTTTCTTAGTTCTTGGGGAGTAAATCCGTATTGTGTCTTACAAAATTTATATAAATGTGAATGGGAACTGAAACCAAAGTCATCAATTATATTTTTGAAATCTTCTCCGTTCGTTGCCAGGCATTTCAATATACGTTTTGCCTTTTCATTTAGTAACCATTGATAAGCAGCTATACCGAAAGTTTCCTTGAATTTACTCCGGAAAGAATTTACTCCGTATCCCATCAGATCTGCGAGTTCTTTTACATTCTTTACTTTTATATGATTAGCTATAACCTGATTCTCGAATTCAGACGGATGGCTAGCCAACAGATAGAAAAAGTGACCTAATTCTTCTCTTGAATAAATAGTTTTGAGTAGATAGAATAGTTCGTCCCTTTTGGAAACATATAGTTTGTAATCCAAATAATGATTCTCTAAGTACTGGGCGAGAAGATTTAAAAAGCTGTATAAGGGTTCGAGTATCTTTAATTCTATCCATTCAAATGCAGACTGGGGCAACAGATCATATTGGACCCGAAAACAAATGAGTTCATCGATAGGCAGGCTGTCGAAGGTGAAAGCCAGAATTTTTGAATATGGAGCAATCTCATATGTATATTTTTCGTATACTTTAAGGAAGACCATATGTGCTTCGTCTATAAATGTCATCTGGGTATGAGAAGAATATATTTTTACCGATCCGCTTAGAATGAAAACTATCATATTATCATATAGGCTAGATTTTGTTAATATCATTCCTTCTGTACTTTTTAGAAGATCAAAACCGGCTTGTTGTATACGGTTATTTGCTACTTCAGAAGGAGCATTGTCGTTTGTACTCTTCATGTTTTCATTTAGATTTAATTATTAGTTCACATTTATATCAATGTGGAATGCAAAAAAAGTATAATATTGTAGTTTGATATGTATACAAAATATCATTTAATGTGTATAATTTAATATAAATAAAAATACAAATAAAGGTGATAAATAATTAGTGGATAACAGATAAAATATGTATTATTATTACTCCTTTATTTTTAATGTTATGATATAGGAAGTTAGGTGTTATAAGTGAGAACTCAATGGAAGTCATTTATGCTTTATTAGTAACTACTCAGCCCCCATAACATATTGTCATTACGATTGATAATTGATTACGTTTTTCGCAATCTCTCTAAGAGAAAGAAAAGTATCTTGCTTTTTTTTCTTTGTAGTATCAACTATTGAGTGAATCATAGAAAAAGCGCTGGCACCTTCATCGGACTTAAACTGGCCACTTACCTTCTGTTTCACTTTAAGGGGATGGATTGTTCGTTCAGATGCCTCACGGAATACATTCACGATGTCTGATACGCTATTTTCATGACATGAAGATACTTATAATTAGGTCTGTATACTAATTATTAAACCGGTTTTTTCATTCAAAATGATATTTATGCTAAAAAATATCATTTTGTCATTTTGACCAAAGGTTTGACAGGCAGCTTCTATTGCTTAATGAAATGCTTTAAAACCGTAACATAAAAAATCTAAACAGAGGGCTGAGTGGTTACCTTTATCGTATTGCGGGGATATGTTAAGTGTTCTTTACTGGCAGATATAAAAAAGAACCGACCTCTCCCTGTAAGAGGAAGAGGCCGGTTGTCATTTGGACAGTACGTATTTTAGTCTTTTTCAGCTGCGTACTGTTTCTTTTTCTCTGTGATGTTGATCATTTTGTGTTTGGCGGCAAACTTTGCATGATCGATAAATATCTTCTGTATGTCTGTGTTTTGTCCTAGGCCCTGCATAAAGACAAATACTTCGTATCCTTTGTCTTCCAGTTGTTTTTTCATGTCGACTGCAATGTCATTGTTCGCATGGTCGCCGGCAACAAACATGAAAGGCATCAATAATACTTTCTTTGTTTTGCCTGCTTCGAGTTTGGCAACCATATCGTCGAAAGAAGGATAACCTTCAACTGTTGTCACATAATAATCGTTGTAACCTTTCGAATGCAACATATAATCCATCATCGCGTACTGAGCTGTTGCAGGTGTGTACGTGCCATGTCCTACAAGGACGGTTGCACCTTTTTTCGCTCCGTTCTTTGTGATGGCTGCTATTACATCCTCAAAATCGTGAGGCGTATAAAGCAACGGATTGCCGATGCGTATGTCTTTGAAATTCTTTTCCAACGGTGCAATGTCTTTGCGAAGCGATTCCATTTCCACCCCTTCGATAATGTTGGTTGACTGGATAAGGATATGGGTATATCCGTCAGCTTTCAGTTTTACCAGTGCTTCCATAGGATTCAGTTTTTCAATACCGCGTGCTTTCAGGCGGCGTGCGACAATGCGGGAAGTGTAAGCTTCTCGTACTTCCATGTCTTTAAAGGCTTCCTTTGCTTTCTGGTTGATCGCGTCGATAGTAAGTGCACGGGTGTTGTCATACGTGGTACCGAAATGTACCATTAATAAGGCGGCTTTGTCACCCGGTTGCATGGAGGCCAGCATGTCGGATGCCTTGAAGTTCTCGCCGTCGTGTGCCCAGCACATAGGTGCGAGCATACAAGCAATAAGTAATAGTAAATGTTTCATATAATGTAAATTAAAAGATAACCTACGAATACGACAAACCATAATACCGATAGTCGGTAAACATTTTCTTTTATGAAAAGAGGTTGTCCGTATGTTCTTATCATCCTCCTGACCCCGGGAAGATACGATATAAAAAAACTTGGCAGGTTTCCTGACTTGCCCGGAAAGCGACCTTCCCGTCCTTGTACCGGACAGTGGTGTAAGAATGCCTTCCTTCGGAATGGGCTTAACAGTAGCGGGCACTGTTCTGGATTTTCACCAGATTCCCTTTTATACGATAACCGGAAGTTACCGTATCACCAAAGCGGTGACAAAGTTAGAAAATTATTTAAAATAAGAGGGATTTTATACTATCTTAATTGATTCTGTCGGAACAACTGCCTTACGGCTTCTGTTTCATTACCACAAGTAAAAACCGGACATAAAATGTCTATTTAGTATTAACGCCAAACAGTTTATATATGGAGTGGTTTGTAGATTTACTCAAACACTATCCGGAACTGGCCATCTTTCTGACACTGGCTTTTGGATTCTGGATCGGTAAGTTCAAGATAGGGAAATTTTCGTTGGGAACTGTCACCAGTGTCCTGCTGGTCGGAGTAATAATCGGACAGTTACATATCGATATCGGAGCACCTATCAAGTCGGTATTTTTTCTTTTATTTCTTTTTGCCGTGGGCTACAGTGTAGGCCCGCAGTTTTTTCGCGGACTGAAGAAAGAAGGACTTCCGCAGGTCCTTTTTGCAGTATTGATGTGTCTGTTCTGTCTGTTTGTTCCTTTCTTATTGGCAAAGTTGATGGGATACAATGCAGGTGAAGCTGCCGGGTTACTGGCCGGTTCACAGACGATCTCTGCCGTATTGGGTGTGGCAGAAGATACGATTAATCAAGGAGGACTGAGCGCTGCCGACAAGGCTTCGATGATAAACGTGATGCCTGTGGCTTATGCCGTTTCTTATATTTTCGGTACGGCCGGCTCTGCCTGGATCATGAGTGATATCGCTCCCCGTTTCCTCGGAGGGTTAGCTTCTGTAAAGAAAGCTTGTAAAGAATTAGAGTCGAAGATGGGGACTGACGACGAGAGCGAACAACCCGGTTTCATGCCTGCTGCCCGTCCGATAACTTTCCGCGCATATAAGATAAATAACGATTGGTTCGGAGCCGGTAAGACGGTGCAGGAGCTGGAAGATTATCTGGAAGGGCAGGGGCGGCGTTTGTTCGTCGAACGTGTCCGTATCAATGGTATTGTATATGAGGTGAAGCCCGATCTGATGCTTATGAAAGGAAACGAAGTCGTATTGAGCGGTCGCCGAGAGTTTGTGATCGGGGAGGAAGACTGGATCGGAGACGAAGTGAACGATATCGAATTACTGGATTTCCCGGCAGAGACATTACCGGTCCTGATATCACGCAAGAAATTCGTTGGAATGACCGTAGCCCGGCTCCGTAAGGAAAAGGTGATGCATGGTGTCAGTATTAAAAGTATCAAACGTGCAGGTATCAGTATACCGGTATTGGCAGCGACTAAGATTGATCCGGGTGATATGCTCGAGTTAGTCGGCACCAAGATGGAGGTGAATGAAGCGGCTGCCACATTGGGCTATGCAGATCGTCCGACGAACCAGACGGATATGGTCTTTGTCGGATTAGGTATCTTTATTGGTGGCGTGATCGGTTCGCTCGCATTGCATTTCGGAGATATTCCGGTTAGCTTGAGTACAAGCGGTGGAGCACTGATTGCCGGACTGGTGTTCGGTTGGCTTCGTTCCAAACATCCTACTTTCGGCCGTATCCCGGAACCATCGCTCTGGGTATTGAATAATGTCGGACTGAATATGTTTATCGCTGTTGTCGGTATTACGGCCGGACCAAGTTTTGTGACCGGCTTTAAGGAAGTAGGTGTAAGCCTGTTCGTGATCGGTGCACTGGCAACGACCATCCCGCTGATCGTTGGTGTCCTGATGGGACGTTACCTCTTTAAGTTCCACCCGGCCATCACACTGGGCTGTACTTCCGGTGCACGAACGACAACCGCCGCCCTCGGTGCCGTGGAAGATGCGGTGGAGAGCCAGACTCCGGCACTCGGCTATACCGTTACATATGCTGTCGGAAATACTCTGCTGATTATCTGGGGGGTCGTGATTGTTTTATTAATGAATTGACAAATTTAAATTTATAAATCATATAATAATGTATATATGGAAGAAAGAGTAATTACCCGTGAATATGAAAAGAAGATGTCGGAGATCAGTCCCTTCGAATTGAAGGATATCCTGATCGATCTGGCTGACGAGAGTGCTCGTAAAAGCACTCATATCATGTTGAATGCCGGACGAGGTAACCCGAACTGGATCGCAACGACACCTCGTGAAGCCTTCTTTCTGCTAGGTCAGTTCGGAATGGAAGAATGCCGTCGCGGAACCAAGTTGGAAGACGGTATGGTCGGTTTGGCGGGTGTGCCCGAGAAAAAGCGCATTGCTGTCCGTTTCAAGGAATTTTTGGATAAACATGAGGAAACACCCGGTTCCCGCCTGTTAAGAGATACTTACGAATATATGGTCCGTGAAAAGGGTGTCGATGAAAACGATCTCGTACATGAATGGGCCGAAGGGGTGATCGGCGACCAATACCCGGTTCCGGACCGTATTCTGAAATATACGGAAGTGTTGGTAGAAGACTATCTGAAGCTGGCACTTTGTAACAACCATCCGCCCAAAGGTAAGTTCGACCTTTTTGCAACAGAAGGCGGGACAGCTGCGATGTGTTATATCTTCGACTCCCTGCAACAGAACTTCCTGTTGAATAAAGGTGATAAGATCGTCCTGTTCGCTCCGGTCTTTACTCCATATATCGAAATACCCGAACAGGCGCGTTACCTGTTCGATGTAATTGAGATTCACGCTTTAAAAATGACAGGCGACGGATATCATACCTGGCAATATCAGGAAAAAGATCTTGATGTACTGAAAGACCCTTCAGTCAAGGCTGCCTTTATCGTTAACCCGAGCAATCCGCCGTCTTATGCATTGACAGAAGGCCTGACAGAATGTATCGTCGATATCGTCACCAATTTTAATCCGAACCTGATGATTATAACCGATGATGTGTATGCTACTTTTGTCCCGGGCTTCCGCTCTTTAATATCGGTATTGCCGGATAACACGTTATGTGTATACTCTTTCTCCAAATATTTCGGAGCGACCGGTTGGCGTCTGGCAGTGGTGGCTTTGCACGAAGACAATATCTATGACCGAATGATTGCCGATCTGCCGGACGATAAAAAAGCGGCATTGAATAAACGTTACGACAGTATCATGATCGATCCGTCAAAAATGAAATTAATCGACCGCATGGTAGCCGACAGCCGCCAGGTCGCTTTAAATCATACGGCTGGTCTTTCCCTGCCACAGCAGACCCAGATGGCTCTGTTTTCCGCCTTCTCCCTGTTGGATGCGGAAAACCTCTATCAGTCGAGAATGATCGAGATCATACACGAACGCCTGCATACACTTTGGGAAAGCACAGGTTTTACCTTGCTGGACGACCCGCTTCGTGCCGGCTATTACAGTGAAATAGATATGGAAGTCTGGGCAAAGAAATTCTATGGAGACGAGTTTGTGGAATATCTGAAAGCCAATTATGAACCTGTCGATGTGGTGTTCCGCCTGGCACAGGAAACGGCATTGGTTCTCCTGAACGGCGGTGGCTTCGATGCCCCCGAATGGTCTATCCGCGCTTCCCTGGCTAATCTGAAAACAGAAGATTATGTCAGGATCGGAGAGGGGATAGCCTCTATTCTTCATAGCTATGCCGAGAAATGGAAGGAGTCGGAAGGAAATAAAAACAATCATTAAATAAACAGCGATAATCGCTGAACAAAATGGGTTCGCCTTGCGTTCTATTAATAAATGTAGAATGTAAGGCGAACTTTCTTTATATAATAGATATTCTCTATTGAACCATAGAAATTATTGAATGAAACGTATTCTGATATAATATATATTTGTTAAGAATTAAATCAGACAGTAAAATTTTTATGATGTCTTATATATTACATTCCATCCGATGACAAGTCGGTATATTGCGTGAAAAACATTCTGATAAACAAACAACTAATAAGATTACGATATGGTGTACGACATTGAAATGCTGAGAAGCTTCTATTCAAATTTTCCGAAACGGGTAGATACAGCCCGTGAAAAGATTGGCCGCCCGATGACATTGGCCGAAAAAATCTTATATGCTCATTTATATGATGAAGAAGCACTCCGCCTGTTTAAGCGTGGAGATGATTATGTAAACTTCCGTCCCGACCGTGTGGCGATGCAGGATGCAACAGCCCAGATGGCTTTGCTGCAATTTATGAATGCAGGGAAAGACAAATCGGCTGTTCCGGCAACCGTCCACTGCGATCACCTGATTCAGGCGAATATCGGAGCGAAAGCGGATATTGAAACGGCTACCAAAGGAAACAGCGAAGTGTATGACTTCCTTAAATCCGTATCTGATAAGTTCGGTATAGGTTTCTGGAAGCCGGGAGCCGGTATCATCCACCAAGTTGTATTGGAGAACTATGCATTTCCCGGCGGAATGATGGTCGGTACGGATTCTCACACACCGAATGCCGGTGGCCTCGGAATGGTGGCTATTGGAGTTGGGGGTGCTGATGCTGTCGATGTCATGACCGGTATGGAGTGGGAACTGAAGATGCCGAAGCTGATCGGTGTTAAACTGACCGGACGTTTGAACGGTTGGGCTTCTCCCAAAGATGTCATTTTAAAGCTGGCGGGTATCCTGACCGTAAAAGGAGGAACGAATGCCATTATCGAATATTTCGGTGAAGGTGCGTCTTCCATCTCTGCAACAGGAAAAGCGACGATCTGTAATATGGGTGCCGAAGTTGGAGCAACTACTTCGTTATTTCCGTACGACTTGAATATGGCTACTTACCTGCGTGCTACCGGACGTGATACGGTTGCCGCCTGGGCAGACGCTATCCAAGATTATCTGGAAGCCGATATGGAAGTGAGGGCGCAGCCGGATGAATACTACGACCGGGTGATCGTGATTAACTTGTCTGAACTGGAACCGCATATCAATGGTCCGTTTACTCCGGATGCAGCAACGCCTATCTCTGAATTTGCTGCTAAAGTAAAAGCGAACGGTTATCCCCGTAAGATGGAAGTGGGTCTGATCGGTTCGTGTACGAACTCGTCTTATCAGGATTTGAGCCGTGCCGTCTCTATTGCCCGTCAGGCTTTTGAAGATAAGATTCCTGTTGCCGCTCCGCTGATCATCAATCCGGGATCGGAGCAGATTCGCTATACTGCCGAACGTGACGGTATTATCGGTGACTTCGAGAAAGTGGGAGCGACCATCATGGCAAATGCCTGTGGACCATGCATCGGCCAGTGGAAACGTCATACCGACGATAATACCCGTAAAAATTCTATTGTAACCTCCTTTAACCGTAATTTTGCCAAACGTGCGGATGGCAATCCGAACACACATGCCTTTGTCGCTTCTCCGGAACTGACGCTGGCACTGACTATTGCCGGCGACCTTTGTTTCAATCCGTTGACCGATACGTTGAAGACGGAAGATGGCCGTGAAGTAAAGCTCAAAGAACCGCAGGGAACCGATTTCCCACCTAAAGGATTTGATGTAAAAGATAATGGTTATCTGGCTCCGACCGGAAAGAATACGGATGTAAAGATCAATCCTGAATCAAACCGTTTGCAGGCTTTGCAACCTTTTGCTCCGTGGGATGGCAATGACCTGTTGGAGATGCCATTGCTTATCAAAGCGGAAGGAAAATGTACGACAGACCATATTTCGATGGCAGGTCCTTGGCTGCGTTTTCGTGGTCATCTGGAAAATATCTCCGATAATATGTTGATGGGAGCTGTCAACGCTTTCAATGGTAAGACAAATGCCGTATTAAATCAGCTTACTGATGAATATGAAGCTGTTTCTGCCGTTGCCAAGCAATATAAAGCAAAAGGAATCTCGTCCATCGTTGTTGCCGAAGAGAACTACGGCGAAGGTTCTTCCCGCGAACATGCTGCTATGGAGCCCCGTTTTCTGAATGTAAAGGTGATACTTGCCAAGAGTTTTGCCCGTATCCACGAGACAAACCTCAAGAAACAGGGAATGCTTGCCCTGACGTTTTCAAATAAAGATGATTATAATAAGATCCGTGAAAACGATCATATCTCCATCCTCGGTCTGAAAGACTTTGCACCCGACAAGCCGTTGACTGCCGTTCTTACACACGCCGACGGTTCGCAGGAATCATTCCCGGTAAATCATACATACAACGATTTGCAGATCAAATGGTTCAAAGCAGGGGCGGCACTGAATGTAGTACATTAATAGGAAAATTTAAAACAACTAATAAGCTAACAACATGCATAAAATAACAAAACAAAAAGACCATTTGATCGTTCCTGATAAGGTTGTTATCCCTTTTATCGAAGGAGATGGCGTAGGAGCAGAGATCACGCCGGTCTGCCAAAAGATAGTAAATGCAGCTATCGAAAAAGCCTATGACGGTAAACGGTCCATCGAATGGAAAGAAGTATTGGCGGGTGAGAAAGCTTTCAATAAGACCGGAAGTTGGCTTCCTGATGAAACGATGGATGCTTTCCGTGAATATATGGTTGGAATAAAAGGTCCGTTGACCACTCCTATCGGTGGTGGTATCCGCTCGCTGAATGTGGCTTTGCGCCAGACTTTAGACCTTTATGTCTGTCTGCGCCCTGTCCGTTGGTTCAAAGGTGTTGTTTCTCCGGTACGCGAACCGCAGAAGGTAGATATGTATATCTTCCGTGAGAATACCGAAGATATCTATGCCGGTATCGAATGGCAACAAGGAACGCCTGAAGCACGTAAGTTTCTGAAGTTCCTGACGGAAGAAATGGGAGTGACTAAAGTTCGTTTCCCCGAAACCTCTTCATTCGGCGTAAAACCCGTATCCGTAGAAGGAACCGAACGCCTCGTGCGTGCCGCTATCGAATTTGCCCTGACCAATAAATTACCGAGTGTAACGCTTGTACATAAAGGCAATATTATGAAGTTCACTGAAGGCGGTTTTAAACTCTGGGGCTATGCTTTGGCAGAACGTGAGTTTGCCGACAAGACATTCACCTGGCCGCAATACGAAAAGATCAAAAAGGAGAAAGGAGAAGCCGAGGCGGTTAAAGCCATGTTTGCAGCATCTGAGAGCGGAAAAGTCATCATTAAAGATGTTATTGCCGATGCCTTTCTACAGAATACTTTATTGATCCCGGAAGAATATTCCGTCATCGCAACGCTCAATCTCAACGGCGATTATATCTCTGATCAGTTGGCTGCTATGGTGGGCGGTATCGGAATTGCTCCCGGTGCTAATATCAATTACGACAGCGGTTATGCTATTTTCGAAGCAACACACGGCACGGCTCCTAACATTGCCGGAAAGGATATTGTAAATCCGTCGTCCCTTTTGCTTTCATCCGTGATGATGCTTGAATATATGGGATGGAATGAAGCAGCCAACCTGATTACGGCTGCTATGGAAAAAGCTTTCTCGAAAGGTGAAGCAACGAATGATCTGGCTCGTTTCATGCCGGCAGGAAAATCTCTTGGCACCAGGGAGTTTGGTGATTGTATCATATCTTTATTATAAACTCATAAAATAATTAGTCATGAAGAAAGAATATCTTATTTATAAACTGTCGGATGCATCAAAGGATGCCTGTAAGATCGACAATGAACTTTTCCCGATGTATAATGTGAAACGTGGTCTGCGTAACGAAGACGGCAGCGGTGTTTTGGTCGGATTAACCAAGATCGGTAATGTTGTAGGTTACGAACGTCTGCCGGATAACGGTGGTCTGAAGGCTATCCCCGGTAAACTGTTTTACAGAGGGTACGATGTGGAAGATTTGGCACATGCCTTGATTAAAGAGAAACGTTTCGGTTTTGAGGAAGTGGCTTACCTGTTGCTTTCCGGTAAGTTGCCCGATAAGGAAGAACTAGCCTCTTTCAAAGGTCTGATCTGCGACAACATGCCGTTGGAGCAGAAAACTAAAATGAATATCCTCGACCTGGAAGGACAGAATATCATGAATATTCTTGCCCGTAGTGTTTTGGAAATGTACACTTTCGATCCTAATCCGGATGATACTTCGCGTGACAACCTGATGCGCCAGTCCATCGAGCTGATCTCCCGTTTCCCGACTATCATCGCTTATGCATATAATATCTTCCGTCATAGTACACACGGACGTTCTTTGCATATCCGCCATCCGCATGAAAACCTGTCGCTTGCAGAAAACTTCCTGCACATGCTGAAGAAAGACTTTACCGAACTCGATGCACGTACACTCGATTTATTGCTTGTCTTGCAAGCTGAGCACGGTGGTGGTAACAACTCCACCTTTACGGTTCGTGTAACCAGTTCGACTGGAACGGATACCTATTCATCCATCGCAGCCGGTATCGGTTCGTTGAAAGGCCCGTTACACGGAGGTGCCAATATCCAGGTTGTAGATATGTTCAACCATCTGAAAGAAAATATTGGTGATTGGAAGAATGTGGATGAAATCGATACTTATTTCATGCGTATGCTGAATAAGGAGGCTTATAATAAAACGGGGCTGATCTATGGTATCGGTCATGCCGTTTATACAATATCCGACCCGCGTGCCATTGTCTTGAAGGAACTGGCTCGTGATCTGGCAAAGGAAAAGGGGCGTGAAGAAGAATTCGCCTTCCTCGAACTGCTGGAAGAACGTGCTATCGAATGTTTCGCCAAACATAAAGGAACGAAGAAACGTGTCTCTTCAAACGTGGACTTCTATTCCGGCTTCGTTTATGAAATGATCGGCCTGCCGCAGGAAATCTATACGCCGTTGTTTGCCATGGCTCGTATCGTCGGCTGGACAGCTCACCGTATCGAAGAACTTCATTTCGATGGCAAACGTATCATCCGTCCGGCTTATAAGAATGTTTTGGAAGAAACAACTTATGTTCCGATTTCGGAACGTTGAGATTAACATTTATTTGTAAGAGGTGTGTCAACAACGTTGTTGAGGCCGATCTCAACACCCCTGTTGAGTAGGATGGGAATAACGTTGTTGAGGTAGGTGGGAACAACGTTGTTGAGCAGGGTGTCAATAACGTTGTTCCTAATAACTTAACGACAATCCGTAAGCTACACTATTGAAAGTATTGCCTGTACGGATTTTATCTTTTCCGAAGATACGGTAGAGTATTTCTCTTACTGGTATAACAAGACTGCTACCGCCTGTGATAAAGACGGAGTCGATATCTGAAGCGCTGTATTTGGAAGTTTCGAGCAGTTGGCAGATATATTGTTCGATTGCTGTCGTATGCCGTTCGATGACTGTGGCGAATTCGTCAGGAGTGAAAGGTTCGTGAATACTGATCGTTTCTTTCTCAAAATCGATCGTCGTATCTTTTCCGTCTGATAAATTGATTTTGGACTGTTCGATCCCTTTGAATAGTGAGAATACATAGTTGTTGTCAATCAAGACCCTCACGTTGTCAATCTTCGGATTGTTGCCTGAAAGGTGGTAATAGTTATCCATCGAACGGCGCAGTTTACTTTCTTTCAGCATAAAAGTCCGTTCCCAGTTTTTCAGTTCGCGATAGAGGATGGAGGGTACTTCGATCTCTTTGTCGTATGACTGATATTTCACGCCCCGTCCCAGGTGAGGAGTTACTTTATACCACATGATCTCCGAATCGAAGAGGTCGCCACCAATGTAGACCCCGCCGTGGGCGATGATATCGTCTTTCCGATCTTCCTTGCGTACTTTGCTGGGTGACAGGTTCATGATTGTAAAATCGGAAGTACCACCACCGAGGTCGGCTACCAAGACATTTTCACTATGGTCGAGCCGTTGTTCGTAGGAGAGGGCGGCAGCGATCGGTTCCAGTTGCAACTTGATATTCCTGAATCCTGCGTTGCGGGCGGCAAGCATCAGGCGGTTGACGGCCAGGTTCTCCTGTTTGGGATCTTCCGAAAAGATGGCAGGTCTTCCCAATACCACATCGGTGATTTCAGTACCGGTAAAAGCTTCCGCTTTCTCTTTCAAATGACGGATGATGCAGGTGACGAGCTGGTCGGGTGTCATTCGTTTGCCGAATATCCAGGTAGAAAGGAATTTATCCTGACGAAGCAGTGTCTTGACCGATTTCAGCAGGCGTCCGGTCATATTCTCTTCTATATATTTGTCGTGGGCTTCCTTTCCCACATAATAGCTCATTTCGTTTGTATCCGGGAAATAAAGGATGGAGCTTTCGCTATAAGAGAATACTTCTTTTTGTGTCGTTTTATCAGTGAGGGAGATAATAGAATTGGAAGTCCCGAAATCTAAACCACATGTCAACTCGTTCATGTTCATCTTTGCCTTTTGTTTAATGAAAAATGGGGCGCAAAGATATAAAAAGGAGATGTAGCTGCCAAACATCCGGTAGCTTTTATTGTTATTACCGGATGTCTGCGAAAAAACTCGTTTCGTATATTATTACAGCTGCTTCGTATACTAACTTGTTCTCCCGTTGTCTGTTTGCTTAGTTTTGCATCAAGTTCAATTATAATAAAGAAGCATAATATGAAAACAGGATGGTTGATGTTGATTTTGTCAGGGGTTTTTGTATTTCAGGAAGTAAGTGCACAGGTCTGGCTGAAGGCTGAATATATCGGTTCTTCCGGTTTCCGGGATATCGATAATAAAAAGGTTGATGGAAAGGGCGATATGAAGGTGATACAGGGAGGTGTCAATATCCCCGTATCGATGAAGATGGATGAAAACAATCATCCGACAGCCTGGATGGTAGGCCTGGGCGCTTCCTATGCTTCGATGGATAATAAGAACCTGTCGGGATATGTGGATATACCGCAGATATTTAATGTGCAGTTGGCTGTCTCTTACATTCGTCCGCTCAGTAAGAAGTGGTCGTTGCTGGCCAGTGTCGGGGCGGGGATCTTTATGGATACCGGAAGTTTGGCCTATGCCCGTTGGAAAAATGTGATGGGCGTAGGAATGGCGGCGGCTATCTGGCATCTGCGGGATAATCTCGACCTGGGGATGGGATTGGCGTTGAATACCAGCTTTGGTTATCCGATGGTCTTCCCCGCTCTTTTTATCGATTGGCGGATCGAAGGACGCTATATGGTCAATATCTCGATGATGGACGGGGTGGAGGTTTCAGGCGGTATCCAGCTGCATAAGCTGTTTCGTCTGAAGCTGGTCGGCTCGATGAACGGAATGCTGGCCTTTGTTGAACGTGACGGCAAGGATAAGATATTTGCGCAGCAGTATGTGATAGCCGGGTTGCAACCGGAGCTTACGATCACGAAGTCGCTGTCTGTCCCTATTACGATCGGCCTGTCTGCTTACCGGGCTGCCTATTACGACGACCGTACGCTGAAGGCCATGTTTAAGGTGGAGGGAGATTATGACCCGCATTTCTCACCATCCTTCTATGCCAGCGTAGCCATTAAATATGGTTTCTGAATGGGGATATTACTATCTTTGTTCGTTGAATAGCTCAAAACAGATAAACAATAAATAATGTCTCAACCGGAAGTTACATATAATAGTTTTTTGATCGATTTCCTGATCGCCCCCAAATACAGGGTTGGCAGACATGTGTTGCTTGTGCTGTTCTTTGTGTTTGTGTCATTCAATATGCCGTATATAATTTGCTCTGAGTATCTGGACAAGATAGATAACATGGTGCTGTATGCCGGCCTATTCTTACTGGTGGCTTATTTAACAGGGCTTTATCTGCATATGTATGTTTTATTACCAAAACTACTGCTGAAGAATAAATATCAGCTATACGTAGGAACTATATCGTTGCTTATTTTATTGATATTAGCGATTTCTTTCGGAGTGGATTATTGGATAAATAATTATTATCAACAGAAGCCTGGCCATTATTCTTTTTTCTATGAAAACCGGAGCATGATAGTAGAAATTATAGGGAATTTCTTTCTGTTCGCTTTGCTGATAGCAGGAACTTCGCTTACTGTGTTATTGCGCCAGTGGCTGCAATTCAGCATGCGAAAGAATGAATTGGAAAAGGTAAATCTGAAAACAGAACTGGAGCGTTTGAAAGATCAGATAAACCCGGAGTTCCTTTTCAGTATGCTGGATGAAGCCGGCGAGCAAACAGCCGGTAATCCGGAACAGGCATCAAAGGTCTTGATGAAGTTGAGCAAGCTGTTGCGCTACCAGTTGTATGACGGGAATAGAGAGAAAGTATTGCTGATCTCGGAGATCTCCTTTATTGAGAATTTCCTGATTTTGGCTCAGGTGCGCTATACAAACCTGAGCTTTGCACTGACATGGGAAGGAAATGTCAACCGTAAACTGGTGCCCCCCTTATTGTTTATTCCCTTTGCTATTTACTATGTAAAGTTATTGATGAAAAAGACAATGCAAATGGATCTTCAGATCTGCTTTCGGGTGGAAGAAGCTGGATTATTATTCTCATGTATCTGTTTTTCTCCCGAGATATCGCTGGCGGATATTGAAAACAGTCGCGAGCTGATAGATGTAAAACATCGTTTCGACCTGTTATTTGCCGGCAGCTATACTTTAACGATAGTGGGTGATGGCTCGCTTTATAAAACAAATTTGTATATTAAGCTATGATAAATGCCTCCGGTTTCCTGTTGCGTTTGTTGGTTGATCCTCGTTACCGGATTTACAGACATCTCCTGCTGTTCGTTTTCAGTATGATAACGATCGGCTTAAACTATTACATGGATCTGATAGAACGAAAGAATTTGACAGAAGATTTTGCGCAGAGCGTCTTTTTGCTTGTACCCATTTATTTGAGTGTCTTTGTACTGACCCCTCGTTTTCTACTGCGAAATAAGATTGGTACTTATATATTATCTGTTTATTTGTGTATAGGGCTAAGCCTGCTCTTTTCGTTTCTGTTGCGTAACGAGTCGATCAGACAAGAGTATCACATTTATCAATTTTGGATGGGTTCCTTCCTTATCATTTCGTCTGTTATCCAGTTGAGTCTGATTATTGCCGGAGCATCTGCCGTGATCGTCTTTCAGGATTACATAAAGAACGGGCAGCGCATCGACCAGTTGGAAAATGCTACCATACAATCCGAACTGGAACAGCTGAAGAACCAGATCAACCCGCATTTCCTCTTTAACATGCTGAATAACGCGAATGTGCTGATAAAAGAAAGCCCGTCAGAAGCCGTCCTTGTCCTTTCCAAACTGAAAGACCTGCTGAAGTATCAGCTGAAAGACAGTGTTTCGGAAAACGTCCGCCTGAAAGACGACATCTCTTTTCTGAATGATTATCTGAATATGGAAAAGATACGGCGCGATAACTTCGATTTCATCGTATCGACAGAAGGCGATACGGAGGATGTCACTCTTCCACCTTTGCTGTTCATCCCCTTTGTGGAGAATGCCGTGAAGCATAACAACGATAATAAGAAGCTCTCCTATGTACACCTTTATTTCAAAGTGGAGGAGAAGAGTCTTACCTTTATCTGCATCAACTCCAAACCTGCCGAACAGCAGGAACGTCCGTCTGACGGAGGAATAGGGCTTGCCAATATCCGCCGCCGGCTCGAACTGTTGTACGATACCGATCATTCGCTGCAAATAGACGAGACCGATATAACATATACGATCAATCTCCGTTTAAACATAAAAAGAATAGTTGTATGAATTGCATAATTGTAGATGATGAACCGCTGGGGCGTAAAGCCATCCAGTTACTGGTACAGGATACACCGTTATTATCCTTATGTGGAAGTTTTGGAGACGCCGTTTCAGCCGGTAAATTCATGCAGGCTAGCCCGGTCGATCTTGTCTTTCTGGATATCAAAATGCCCGGTGTAAACGGCCTGGAGTTTGCCAGGATGATCCCGGCCGAAACACTTGTGATCTTTGTTACTGCCTATGCAGAATATGCCCTCGACAGCTACGAAGTGGACGCGATCGACTATCTGGTGAAACCGATCGAGATAGAACGTTTCAAACATGCTGTTGGGAAGGCGCAGATTTATCACACGCTGTTGAAGGCAGACAATAATAAGAACAGTGTCGAGTCTGTTGCTGCAGATCATATATTTGTCAAAGCCGAACGTCGTTATTTCAAGATACAGTTTAAGAATATCCTGTTTATCGAGGGATTGAAGGATTATGTCGTGATCCAGACACCCGACCAGCGGATCATAACGAAGATGAACCTGAAGGCCATCCATGAAATGCTTCCGAAGGATGTTTTCCTCCGTACAAATAAATCATATATTGTTAATACAGACTATATTGACTCGTTCGATAACAACGACGTGTTTATTGGGAAATATGAGATTTCAATCGGCAATAGTTACCGTGATGCCTTTTTCGAGACGTTTTTTATGAAGAATAATCCGGCGGATTAGGGCTCGTTCTCTTGAAAATCACGTATATTTGTCGTCGGAAAAATGAATAAAGACAATAAGAGATGCCTAAAATAGCCCCTGTTTTCTCCATTAGAAGTTATGGATTATACACTGCTTGGGAGCGGGAATCGAAGACTTTGCCCAAGATTATCAAACATACGTTGGATATTCCTGCAGAGGTCGGCATCGAATTTGGCTATATTCTTTCTGTGAAAAAGGCAAAGGGAGAAGTGCTTGATTTTAGTATAGAACATCCTCCGTTTTGTGATGAAAATGGAGAG
Source organism: uncultured Parabacteroides sp. (assembly GCF_905196875.1). Taxonomy (GTDB): domain Bacteria; phylum Bacteroidota; class Bacteroidia; order Bacteroidales; family Tannerellaceae; genus Parabacteroides. The sequence continues at coordinate 29,669 of NZ_CAJJWO010000016.1, forward strand.
TTTATGCCTCCATTCGTGGGAACCTATTTTATAAACAGCAACGATTTCGAGTTCTTTCTGGGTGATACCATCTGGGAACCGGTCGACGACAAGAAAGGGATTTGGACGCTCATCGTGAGCTATAAAGGCAAAGAGGTCGTTCGCAAAAGTTTTAATATATTCTGATAGATATGAGCAGCAAGCTCATGAACGATTGATATGAAAGAGTCTGTACGAATACTGCGTTTTATCATTGTAGGCACGCTGAATGCCCTCATTACCGCCCTTGTTATCTGGGTGCTGATGGAGGGGGTGGACTGCAATTATTTATGGTCGAATGTCGCAGGATATGTCGCAGCACTTATCAATAATTTCTTTTGGAGTAAATACTGGATATTTTCAGCCCGTAGTGGAAAGTTCCAGCGTGAGATTCCTCTTTTTTTGGTCGCTTTCGGCTGTGCCTACGGGCTGCAATTCCTGTCCCTCTTACTTATGGTAGAGATCTGTGATATGAACGAATATCTGGGCCAGTTCCTGGGGCTCTTCGTATATGGTGCCGTTAACTTCACTATGAATAAACGGCTTACCTTCCTCCGGAAATAAAACGATGCCAAGTGTTTCCTGGCCTTACTCGCTCCTCAACGTATCAGCCGGTGCAATGCGAGACGATAACCATGCCGGGTACCAAGCCCCCAACATAATGACAAATGCCATGAATAGGTAAGTAATCGACAGTCCGAAGAAGATACGGAAGAAATTGATTTGCATGATATTCGTGCTGATAAACTCCAGTTTAGCCAGGTTGACACAGAGAATGGCGGCAGGTATGGCAACCAGGCTTAACAACAGCCAGCCCTCGCCGATCATCATCTGTAGTATCTGGCTGCGGGTAGAACCGATAGCCAGCCGTAATCCGATCTCCGGTTTCCGGTATTCGTTGCGGAACCAGAAAGTACCGATAATACCCAGGAAAATGTTGAAGACAAGGAAAGCCATGAAGGCTATCCGGTAGCGGATGGCATCCGTCACCCCGTTGGTAAGATAAAGTCTCTCTCTTAAATCGTAATAGGAGTTGACTTTGGAAAGCATGAAATTGCTAACATTTATCTGTTCCCTCATATCTCGCTGGAAGTTCTCTATGAACTTTTGTTCATTAAGTCCGGGTTTTACCCGTATACTGATCCCTAACGACCAAGCAAGTTGTTTTTCATCCCATTCCTTAAAACTGGATGTAGACAAAAGAAAGTAAGCAGCTCTTTCTTCATGGCTGTAATCATCACGTTTTAATGCTCCGCAAACATCTCCTATACGGAATGAATTATCATTATCCATATAAATAGATTGTCCTTTAGCTTGTTCACCGGGGAAAAGAACTTCTGCCAGTTTACGGGAAATAACAATATTTTTTTCATTTAGCGCATTCTTTAAAGCAGATGGGTCTTCACTGTTCAAGGAACGGACTTTGAATACATCGAAGTAGGAGGGTGTAACCGGTAAATATTGGAATTGTACTCTATTTGAACTGTCTTTTCCCATTTGGTTATCCATGTAACTGGGATTATAAGGACTGCTGTCAAGTGTCAGGCATACTTCTTCTACTTGTGGGTATTGCCGGATACGTTCGATAATAGATAAATACCGGTCAGAAGCCTGTTCTTCTGTGTTTTCATAGTGAATGTAATTCGGACTGCTTACCGGAACCGTCGTGAGTCGTACCTGATAAGTGTCTCTTATATCATAAGCACTATCGATAGAATCGGCATATCCGATCGTAGTAAAATAATCTATAATGTACCATAGTAAAATGAATACCAGGAATAATTCGGCAGCAATCCAAGCATTTTGCCGACGTTGTTTCCACAAGAGTTTTAAAAGATGTTGTATCATGATCTTTGTTATTTATCGTTTAAAGCATCAACAATGGGGCGTTTGAGTGCATGCCAGGCAGGAACGAAAGCGGACATTAGGTTTAAAACCAGGCAGAATATCAGTGCATATCCGAAAATTGCCGGGTTGATCAACATACCGGGAGAAAGATCAATAGAGGCAGTAAGTGAACTGCCATCCCAATCGTACTTGCTAAGTAACCAGCCTTTTAACATAAAGATTAGCCCGTAGGAGATCAGTAGCCCGATCAGTCCGCCTAATAGTGTGAGTAGCAAGTTCTCATATAATATCTGCATAAGCAGTGTTTTATTTTGAGCTCCGAACGCTTTACGAATACCTAATTCTTCCATCCGTTTTTTCATGCGTGAGGCAGTCATCCCTGTCAGGTTTATGGAAGGAACTAACAACAGAAGGAGTATAACTGCAGAGATTTGTATCAGGATTTTCAAGAATTTCGGACTGCTGAAGGAATCTGTGCGCAACCAGGCACGTAATACAGTGTCCGGCTGTTCGTTTAGTACAAAATTGTATTGTGGAATATCTGCACTATAACGCCGGCAATTCTCTTCGGCTTCGTGGCGAATGGCATCAAACTCGCCAGGTTTTTTTGCAAGGATACAGAGAGTCATGCGGCCTAAAATAAAATCACACCACTTATCCCCTTGGATCAGCGAAGGTCGGTTGGTGAATGGTATCCACATTTCAGCATAACAGTATTGTGCTATTGAAGGTACATCTTCTACCACACCGGAGACCTGATATTCTTCGAAGTTCAATAAAAATGTTTTACTTATTGCATCAGAAGTATTGAACAGTCTGCGTGCCAATGATTCGCTTACAACTGCTTTTTTGATTCCTGAAGTAAACTCTTCTTCCGTATAAGGTTTGCCGGCAAGGAATTTAAACTGGAATACTTTCCAGAATGCCACATCTGTTCCCATAACAAGTCCGTTGTATACATTATTGCTTCCCGGGGTTTGGATGAATTCAGTCTGTTCTCCGATCGGGAGGATGGCAGTAACGGCTTCCGGGGTTTGTAACGGATAAAAGCATTCTTTGATGGTCGAGTAAGAAAGCCGACTACTTCCGTTTCCCTGACCTTTTACTTTATTCAGAATTTTTCCGTGTTGTATGATCAGCATCCGGTCACGGTTATTTTCCGGTGCGATGTTACCGGTTCGAAAATAATATAAGATAGCCAGTATCATAACCATTGTAATGGCCAGACCAGTACCGGTTATGTAAACGATACTGAAGAATTTATTTTGCTTCAGCATCTGAACTGCCTGTTTGAAATAGACCTTATACATAAAAAACTTTGTTATTATTGTTCGATGTAGATACTAACAAAGTCTATGCCATAAAGATAATGTATTGAAATACAGTGTTTGCAGCTTTGCTATTGCTGTTCATTATCGGACACTGTGTTCGTTTTCGTGAGCCTTAAAATGCCGTCTTCCTGAGAAAAGCGATCATCATGTTCGGAAAGAAATCTGATAGCCGTTATGATTTTGTCTGCTGGAGAAGATAACTCTTCCGTCAGCTTTTTTACTTCCTGTGGGCCATTTTCTTCCAGTGTTTTCAATAAAGCTTCCCGTATGGTGTTGAATGTATGGTTGTTCAGTCCCGAGTCGTTTTTGGCCAGGCAGACATCACAGCAACCGCAATCGGAAGTATCCTTTTCACCGAAGTAAGTGATCAGCATCCGGCTCCGGCAGATTCGGTTTTCCTCTATGTAATCTATTACCCGATTCATCCGGTTTTCGAAACGTTCTTTACGCTCTTCATAAGCCGAGCGGGGGATGGAGAGGTATTTGATTTCCTCCCTTGTCCGGGTATAGATGATGAGTGGCGTCTTTTTATGTGGAATATAATTGACGATCCTGTATTTGGAAAGTCCGATCAATACGTCATATATTTCTTGCTGGCTCAGTCCGGTTCGGGTGGAGATCAGCCCTTCATTAATATATACATAATCGGAAAACAGTCCGGTATAAGAACGGAGTATACATTGGATCACCTCGTCTGTCTTTCTATCCTGGTGCAGATACTTGTAAAGTTCGTCGCGGGTAGCAGTGAATACCAGGCGGGAAGCATTGTCCTGCTCTTCCGTATATTCTATATAACCGGCCAGCTCCAGTATTTTCAGCGCATGATGAGCCTGCAAGTGTGAAAACTTGTAGGCTGAACAGAAATCGATCAGTGAGAAATCATGTACTGTATCGAGTCCGAATCCGACAGCAATCTGGTAATAATTGCCCAATGCATCGTATACCCGGCTGATAAACTCCCTGTCCGGATACTCGTCGGCCAGTCGTTTTTTGAGTTTTATAGTGTCCGTATTCGAACATAAGGCAACAGCATAGGCTCGTTGTTCATCGCGCCCGGCGCGTCCGGCTTCCTGATAGTATTCTTCCAGTGATCCGGGCATATCCAGATGGACAACCAGGCGTACGTCCGGTTTGTCGATCCCCATACCGAAAGCATTGGTGGATACGATGACACGGCACTCGTTATTTTTCCAGCGGCTTTGTCGGAGATTCTTCTCATCACGGTTGAGCCCCGCATGGAAAAAGTCAGCCGATATACCGGCTTCCCGCAGTAAGGTCGCTACCTCTTTGGTCCGTTTCCTGTTGCGTACATAGATAATGGCACTTCCTGGAACTTTCCCCAGTATGTGAGCTAACGAGTTTATCTTATCTTCCGTGCGTCGTACAATATAGGAAAGGTTCTTCCGTACGAAACTTTTCCGGAAGACATTCTTTCCCTTGAAATGCAACCGTTCCTGTATGTCATTGACTACTTCAGGTGTTGCCGTAGCCGTAAGTGCCAATACTGGTATATCGGGAAGTTGTTCGCGGATGTCGGCTATCTTCATGTAAGAAGGACGGAAGTCGTATCCCCATTGAGAGATACAGTGACTCTCGTCGATAACCAGCAGGCAAACATTCATCGCTTGCAGTTTATTTATAAATATGTCGGTCGCTAAACGCTCGGGCGATACATACAGGAATTTATAATTACCGAAAATGCAGTTTTCCAATTGGGTGATTATTTCCTGACGGGTCATACCCGAATATACGGCAGTGGCTTTGATGCCCAGGCGACGCAGGTTGTCCACCTGGTCTTTCATCAGGGCGATCAGTGGGGTTACGACAATGCATATTCCTTCCATGGCCAATGCCGGCACCTGGAAGGTAAGCGATTTACCTCCACCGGTCGGCATTAGCCCCAGTGTATCTTTTCCCTCACAGACAGAGTGTATTATGTCCTCCTGGAGAGGACGAAAAGCAGGGTATCCCCAATACTTCTCTAATATCTTATGGTAGACGTCCACCGGTTTCCTTCATATGTCATCGACCTTTATGTCTTTAACCATGAGTTGTAAGGTCGTGTTCCCGTTATACGTATTTTCTTCGATGGTATAGCAGATATTAAAAGGTCTCATCCCCTTAATATGCTTACTGTGTTCATGCATCCCGAAAGCGATACCGTGAATCGGCGTGTTCGATTTGTCGTCTATCAATTCCAGTTTGATATGTTCCAGTTCTTTACCTACCAGCTTGCTTGTACCGTAATCTTTGACGTTCAGTGAGCAGAACACCGGTTTCTGGTTGTCGGGTCCAAACGGGTTCATCCGTTTGAGCTCGCTCATGAATTTGGTATTGATCTCTTTCAGGTCGAGTACAGCGTCGACATCGATCTGAGGTGTCATCTGTTCCGGGATGATCTCGTCGGCAGCGAGTTTCAGGAAACGATCGGTGAAAGCCTCCAGATTTTCCTCTTTCAGGGAAAGGCCCGCGGCATAGGTATGTCCTCCGAAGTTTTCCAACAGGTCGCGACAGTTCTCTATTGCCTTGTATATATCGAAGCCAGTAACCGAGCGGGCAGAGCCGGTAATCAGTTCGGACGATTTGGTCAGTACGACTGCCGGGCGGTAATACTTTTCAGTCAGGCGGGAGGCAACAATACCGATAACTCCTTTATGCCAGCCCGGATTGTAGACTACGATTGCCTTCCGGTCTTCCATATTGGCGAATTCATCGATGATGGCGTTAGCCTCGTCTGTTATTCTCTTGTCCAGTTCACGGCGTTCGTCGTTATACTGGTTGATATTTTCGCTCTTTTCGCGGGCTGATTCGACATCTTTGGCCAGTAGTAGGTCTACTGCTTCCTTTCCGTTCATCATACGCCCGGAAGCATTGATGCGGGGACCTATTTTAAATACGATGTCGCTGATAGTGATATCTTTTCCGGTCAGACCACAGATGTCTATGATCCCTTTCAATCCCAGGCTGGGATTGCTGTTTAGTTGCTTCAGCCCGTAGTAAGCCAGAATACGGTTTTCTCCTGTAATAGGCACGATGTCGGAAGCGATACTGACAGCTGTCAATTCAAGCAATTTTTCCAATTCTGAGAAGGGGAAATTATTGCTTTTGGCAAAAGCCTGCATAAACTTAAAGCCAACCCCACAGCCCGACAAATGTTCGTAGGGATAGATAGAATCTACCCGCTTAGCATCCAGTACAGCTACCGCATCCGGAAGTGTATCGTCCGGCATATGGTGGTCGCAAATAATAAAGTCGATACCTTTTTCTTTGGCATACTCTATCTTTTCGATTGCTTTGATTCCGCAGTCGAGTGAGATAATTAAGGTTACGCCGTTTTCATACGCGTAATTGATCCCCTTGTAGGAAATACCATACCCTTCGTCATAACGATCCGGGATGTAATAATCCAGAGTCGAAGAGTAGGGTCTTAAATATTTGAACACAAGCGAAACGGCAGTCGTTCCGTCTACATCGTAATCACCGTAAACCAGAATTTTTTCTTTATTCCCAAGAGCTCTGTTCAACCGTTTTACTGCTTTTTCCATATCCGGCATCAGAAATGGATCATGTAGGTCGTTGAGATTGGGTTTAAAGAACTTTCTTGCCTCTTCTGCCGTGGTAATCCCTCTCTGAACAAGCAGGAGACAGATAATGGGACTGAAGCCGATCTCAGCCGCCAACGTATCTCTCTTACGTAATTCTTCTTCTGTCGGGGTTTGAAAATTCCATTTGTTAGTCATTATATATTATTTTTTCTTTTTTATCTTTCCACATAGCCTTGCGGCATGTTATTTTTTCTTCCTTACGAAACTATTGTTTCACTAGGGTGAAACTAAAGTTTCTTCAGCATGAAACAAAAGTTTCAACCGGATGAAACTGGGACTGGAATTGCTGTCTTATCTATATCTCCCGGAAGATGCCCATGTTTTCTTTTCAACCCGTAAAATTAGGAATTTAAAATGGATAATAGCAATAGCCCAGGGAAAATAGTTTTTTTGTTATTATTTTTTTATAAGTACACGAATCATTTGTACATTTGTCACAATATTATAAAAAACAATGACGGAAGATATTAAAAAGGCCTGTGAAGTAATGCAGGCAGGCGGTATAATACTCTATCCCACAGATACAATCTGGGGAATAGGTTGTGATGCAACGAATGAAGAAGCTGTGCAACGTGTGTATGAGTTAAAGAGAAGAGCAGACAATAAGGCCATGCTGGTTTTATTGGATAGTACTGCAAAACTCGAAATGTACGTATCGGATGTTCCCGATGTTGCATGGGATTTGATCGAAGTGGCAGACAAGCCGCTGACCATTATCTACTCCAATGCAAAAAATCTGGCAAAAAACCTGTTGGCTGACGATGGAAGCGTGGGTATTCGTATTTCAAACGAAGAATTTTCGCGTAAACTGTGTGAACGTTTCCGTAAACCGTTGGTGTCGACATCTGCCAATGTGAGCGGCGAACTTTCACCGGCTAATTTCTCGGAAGTATCGGATGTAATTAAAAACGGAGTAGATTATATAGTTGGCTATCGCCAGGATGATATGAGCAAGGCACAACCATCAAATATTATAAAACTTGGTGCCGGAGGTCTTATTCAGGTTATCAGATAAGAATGAAGAAAAGTAGGCAGGCAGGAAAATATATACTATCAGATTTTATCTCTGCAGCAGTAGCGTGGTTTTTATTTAACTGGCTACGATATAAGGAAGTGGCTATTTATGAGGGGGCCGGTTCTTTCAGTAATTATCTGGCTTATATGCAGGTATTGAAAGGGCAGTTTCTGATCCCTTTCTTCTGGCTGACTCTGTACTATTTTTCGGGTTATTACAATAAACCGTTCGGAAAGTCGAGGTTGACCGAGTTGTTTTCGACTTTTGTCACTTCTTTGATCGGAGTTGTCCTGATTTTCTTTATCGTTGTATTGAACGATCTGCCTCGCTCGTTTCATATTTACTACGAACTCTTTTTTGTATTATTCGGTTTACAGTTCGTATTGACCTATATCCCGCGTCTGTCTATCACGCTTGCGGGCCTGCGGAAAATAAAAAGTAGGGAAGGGGCAATGAATGTATTGATAATCGGAGCAGGGAAGAAGGCATGTAGTATTGCTAAAGATCTTTATCGGATGGGATATAATATTTCTGGTTTTATACCGGAAGATCCGGTAACTTCGGTAGAGGTGGATCAAAAAGAAGTACTAGGAGTTTTGGACGATTTGCCGATGATTGTTGCAGAAAAAAGGATCGATGAACTGGTACTTGCTGCAGAAACGGATGATAATAAAAAATTGTTGAATATTCTTTATTCGCTTTATCTTTATAAGTTACCGATCAAAGTCTTGGCCGATAAGTTGAGTATGCTCTCGCAGGTAAAGATAAAGACGATTCGCGGCATTCCTCTGGTGAACGTCACGGATAACAATTTCTCGCAGGTGGAAAAGAATATCAAGCTGTTCATGGATAAGGTCATATCGGCTTTGGTACTGATTCTGTTTTCACCGATGTATCTTTATATTGCATATCGGGTGAAGAAGGATTCTCCGGGGCCGGTCTTTTTCTGTCAGGAACGGATCGGATATATGGGAAAACCGTTTATGATCTATAAGTTTCGGACGATGTATGTGGGAGCCGAAGATAAAGGACCGTTGTTGTCGTCTGAAAATGATGAACGTATTACTCCGTTCGGACATGTTATGCGGAAATACCGGCTGGATGAATTTCCTCAGTTCTGGAATGTACTGAAAGGGGATATGTCGGTAGTAGGGCCGCGGCCGGAGCGTAAATATTTTATCGATCAGATAGTAAAAGTTGCGCCTCACTATTATTTATTACATAACGTACGTCCTGGCATCACTTCTCTCGGGATGGTGAAATACGGATATGCCGGCGATGTGGATAAGATGATCGAGCGCATGAAATATGATGTTTTATATTACGAAAATATGTCGTTACTGCTGGATATAACAATATTGATCTACACAGTAAAGACAGTGTTTACAGGTAAAGGTATTTAAAATGGCAAAAGAAGGTTTATTTTACAGGTTTCTGTTGTGGCGTGATAAGCATATAAAAGAGAAACATTTTATTCTGGTGATCAGTTTTCTGGTCGGTATATGCACGGCGGCATCCGCTATCATACTGAAGCAGTTGATTCATTTTATACAGCATCTCCTTACCGGGAATTTCGATGCCAGTGGGGTGAACTACCTCTATCTGCTCTATCCGGTAATCGGTATCTTGCTGGCAGGATTGTTCGTTAAGTATATTGTGCGCGACGATATCAGTCATGGAGTAACAAAGATCCTTTATGCCATTTCACAGCGTAAGAGCCGGATCAAACCCCATAACACCTGGTCGTCTATCGTAGCCAGTTCCGTGACTATCGGATTCGGAGGATCGGTAGGAGCAGAGGCCCCGATCGTATTGACCGGAGCGGCTATCGGCTCTAATCTGGGACGTTTGTTCCGCATGGAGCAGAAAACCTTAATGCTGTTGGTTGGCTGTGGAGCGGCAGGGGCGATTTCCGGTATCTTCAAGGCTCCCATTGCAGGACTGGTTTTTGTGATCGAGGTGTTATTGCTCGACCTGACGATGACGTCTGTGTTGCCTTTGCTGATTTCATCGGTGACGGCAGCCACGGTTTCCTATATTTTTACGGGAACGGAAGCGATGTTTAAGTTTTCTCAGACTGAGGTTTTTGAGATAGAACGTATTCCGTATGTACTGTTGTTGGGCGTTTTCTGTGGTCTGGTATCTTTGTATTTTACCCGTGTGATGAACCGGGTGGAAGGAATGTACCGGAAGCTGGGTGTTTATTGGAAGAAGTTCCTGTTGGGAGGCGTGATGCTGAGTATCTTGATTTTTCTTTTCCCTCCGTTATATGGCGAAGGTTACGATACGATCGGTTCCCTATTGAACGGACAGTTCTCCCATATTATGGACAAGAGTTTATTCTATGACCTGAATGATAATTACTGGGGAATTATCGTATTCCTATTCCTGATCCTGCTGACTAAAGTTTTTGCATCGAGTGCGACTAATGCCGGTGGCGGTTGTGGTGGTATTTTTGCACCTAGTTTGTATTTAGGCTGTATATCAGGATTCCTGTTTGCTCATACCTCCAACTATTTCCCGTTTACGATGTATATTTCGGAAAAAAACTTTGCCTTGTTGGGTATGGCGGGAATCATGTCGGGAGTTATGCATGCACCGCTTACCGGAGTGTTCCTGATTGCGGAACTTACCGGTGGATACGATCTTTTTCTTCCGTTAATGATCGTTTCCATCAGTTCATACCTGACAATCCTGATGTTCGAGCCTCACAGTATCTATTCGATGCGTCTGGCTCAGAAAGGGGAATTACTTACGCACCATAAAGACCGTGCCGTTCTGACTTTGCTGAATACGGATAGCGTGATTGAGAAAGATTTCCAGACCGTTTCACCGGAAATGTCGTTGGGCGATATGGTAAAAGTAATTGCGAAGAGCGGACGAAATGCATTCCCGGTTATCGACGATAAAGGTGTTTTGCTGGGAATCGTGCAATTGGACAATATCCGCAACATTATGTTCCGTCCGGAGTTATATAACAGATTCCATGTATCCAAATTCATGGTGTCGGCTCCGGCCAAGATACAGATCGGAACCCCGATGGAACAGATCATGGGGATATTTGACGATACAAAGGCCTGGAACCTTCCCGTAGTGGATGAAGAAGGCCGTTATGTCGGCTTTATGTCGAAGTCGAAGATATTTAATTCATACCGCGAAGTATTGGTAGAAAACTTTTCAGGAGATTAAAAGATGGATAAAAAAGAATTACGTATTGTATATATGGGCACTCCCGACTTTGCAGTGGAGAGCCTGCGTGCCTTGGTGGAAGGGGGCTATAATGTAGTAGGAGTGATTACAATGCCGGATAAGCCGGTAGGACGTCATGGCAGTGTTTTACAGGCTAGCCCGGTAAAAGAATATGCTTTGTCGCAAAATCTCCCGGTGTTACAGCCGGAGAAGCTGAAGGATGAAGCGTTTATTTCAGACCTACGTGCCTTGAATGCTGACTTGCAGATTGTGGTTGCTTTCCGTATGCTGCCGGAAATTGTGTGGGATATGCCGCGCTTCGGAACATTCAACCTGCATGCTTCGTTGTTGCCGCAGTATCGTGGTGCAGCCCCGATCAATTGGGCGGTTATCAATGGGGATACTGAAACCGGAGTAACAACATTCTTCCTTACGCATGAGATCGATACCGGAAAAATCATCCGCCAGAAACATCTTCCGATCGCGGATACGGATAATGTAGGAGTCGTGCATGATGCTTTGATGGCAATAGGGGCAGGACTTGTTACCGAAACAGTCGATCTTTTGCTGGCAGGTGAAGTAGATGCCATTCCGCAGGAAGAGTTCTTCAAGGATGTCGCCGAGCTTCGTCCGGCTCCGAAGATATTTAAAGATACTTGTCGTATTATGTGGAAACAACCTTTAAAGAATATCTATGATTTTATTCGTGGTTTGTCTCCCTATCCGGCTGCTTGGACGGATCTGGTAGCTCCTGACGGAAGTTGCCTGACGTTGAAAGTCTATGAAACAGAGAAATATCCGGCTTCTCATAACCATACTATAGGCACGATCCATACAGACGGAAAGAGCTATATCGATGTAGCCGTAAAAGATGGATATATCCGCCTTTTATCCCTTCAGCTAGCGGGAAAGAAACGCATGGGTGTAAAAGATTTTCTGAACGGTAACAAACAAATCGGGGATTTCACAGTAGAATAAGAATGGGAGAGACCAGACGTATCATTTATATCATACTGGGGTCTTTCTTCCTGATATTGGGAGCAGTGGGCATATTTGTCCCATTGCTCCCGACTACTCCTTTCTGGCTGTTGACCTGCTGGTTTTATCTTCGCAGTTCAGAAAAGTTGTACAACCGGGCGATGAGCAACCGTTATTTTGGTTCCTATATCAGAAACTTTCTGGTAGACAAGGCTATTCCTTTACGTTCGAAGATCATTTCTGTTTCGATCATGTGGCTTTCTGCTATTCTGACCTCTCTTTATTTGATTGAATATCTCTGGGTAAAGATATTGTTGATACTTATCAGTATCGGAGTAACCTGGCATATTCTTTCTTTTCCTACCAAGAAGAAGTGAACTTTTAAAACAACAGTTCTTTTCTTTTTTTCCTGTATTCACCGGGTGTAATGCCGTAATGGTTTTTGAAGACACGTGAGAAATAGGCATCGTCATAGAATCCCAACTGATAGGCTATTTCCTTTATACTGTATTCATTGTTCAGGAGAAGGGGAAGTGCTGTATTCATCCGTAGCAATGAAATGTAATTGGCCGGAGTGGTCTTTAATGCTTTGGTGAATATCCGGTGGAAATAGTTTGGTGAAATGTTACAGCAATCTGCCAATTCCTTCAACCGGACAGATTCGGTAAAATGTTCCTTGATGTATAGAATTGCCGGTTCGATCATGCGGATCGAGTAAATATCCTGTGGCGATGTCCAGGGATATTTTTCCAACAGGGAAACGATCATGGACTGGATACCCGCCTGCATACGCAATGACTCGAGGAAATAGTCTTCGTAGGAAGCCGGCTCGCCGGAGACCAGTACTTCTATATTCGCCAGCGAGTTACTAACGAGGTCCATTGTCCCGGTAAAATTGACGACTAACGGCATCGATAACAGGCTGTGATGTATGACCAGGTCTTTCGGGATGAAATGAAGCCAGTTGGTGGAAAAAGAGTGTCGGCATTGCTGGGCTGCCAGCTTGCTTCCGTTAATAAAATATAGGTTTCCGCTTTCCAGTAAATATTCCTCGTTTTCATCGGAGAGAAAGAGCTTTCCTTCCGTGATCTGGTATATCTTGAAGCAGTTGTCTATATCCGAGTGTTTCTTATTCCAGGAATTGTTGCCTGTGTAAGTTCCTCCCGTAAGAATGTCGATCGTATGGCTTAAATGAATCATATTGCTGTTGTCTGGAATAAGATTGTACAATAATAGCCAAAAATTATACAATCCGTATGTGAAAAGGAATATTTATTTTTGCTGATACTAAATTCTAAATGTGATATCATGAAAACAATAGCAGGAAATTTGTTCGTCTGGTGTGTAATTATATTATGTGTATTTTCTGGTTGCGATCAGAAAAAGGCCACTCCTGATCCGGTCAGGGCGAAGGAAGTGGCTGATCTTCGTTTCGGAATGTTTATCTGCTGGTCGTACAGCACATTCTCCGGTAAGGAATGGACAGGTGAACCGCACGATGTCTCCTTTTTCCGGGCTACTTCCTGTAACACCGATCAATGGGCCAGAACGGCCAAAGAAGCAGGAATGAATTATATCCTGTTCCTGACAAAGCACCATGACGGTTTTTGCCTGTGGGATACCCAAACAACCGACCTGAAAGTGACTAATGCCCCGCTTAAGACCGATGTCTTGAAACAGTTGCGTGCTTCATGCGATAAATATGGTATAAAGTTGGCTCTGTACTTTTCGGAAGGGGATTGGAACTGGGAAGGTGCTGAACGTGGACGAAGCCAGAAAGGCGGAAGTAATCCAGACATGAAAAAAGCCCAGCTGAAAGAATTACTGACCCAATACGGCCCGGTGGAGTTTATCTGGTTCGATCATGCCGTAGGCGATGGAGGTCTTTCGCATGAAGAAACGACGGCATGGGTACATCAGTTTCAGCCCGATTGTTTTGCCGGTTATAATCATGGAGCGCCATCCGGTCGTTTGAGTCTGCGTGAACGGGGATGTGCAGGACCTCTTGGTGGCGACAACTTAACTTGGGTGGAAGATGCCGGAAAGAATGAAAAGGCTTATGACGGTTATCTCGTAGCTGAATTTACTTATCCGTTGCTGCCACCCCACGAAGGCGGTGCAGACTGGTTCTACTCTTTGCCGCAGCATGACTCGTTGGCTTTCCCAGCAGAAAAAATCTATAAGGATTATAAGGAGGCTGTTGAATATGGAAATATCTTTTCATTGAATATCGGCCCGGATTATAACGGGAATATTCGTGATATAGATTGTAAAGTGCTCCGGGAAGTGGGGCGGATGATAAAAGAGAATAAATAGAAAATTCATGATCTGTATGAAAAAACTGGATAATCTGTTACTGGGAGCCGCCCTTTGTTCCCTGATAGCTTGCAGCAATAAGCAAAAAGAGATATATGTCAACTCTTGTACCTTCCCGGAAGGGGCAAGTGTAGAAGAGAAGATCCGCTTATCGGCTCATGTTGTTCCCTCTGCTCGGCAGCTGGAATGGCAGCAAATGGAGTTTACCGGCTTTATTTGTTATGGTGTAAATACTTTTACCGACGTGGAATGGGGTACCGGAAAAGAAGATCCGGCAATATTTAACCCGACAGAACTGGATGCCGGACAATGGGTACGTACAGCCAAAGATGCCGGCATGAAAATGATCTTGCTTACCTGTAAACACCATGACGGTTTTTGTCTGTGGCCATCGGCCTATACGGATTTTTCAGTTGCCGCGACTCCCTGGAAAGAGGGTAAAGGTGATTTGGTGCGTGATGTTGCGGAAGCTTGTAAGGAGCAGGGACTGAAGTTTGCTGTTTATCTGTCTCCGTGGGATCAGAATCATCCGGACTACGGAACTGAGCGGTATAATGATTTTTTTGTTGATCAGCTGACGGAACTTCTGACGCAGTATGGCCCTGTGGCTGAAGTTTGGTTTGATGGTGCCTGTGGCGAGGGACCGAACGGTAAAAAGCAAGTATATGATTTTAAACGTTACTACGATGTGATCCGTCGTTTGCAACCTCAGGCTGTTATTGCCGTTATGGGACCTGATGTCAGATGGGTGGGAACGGAGAGTGGTTACGGTCGCGATACGGAATGGAGTACGCTGCCTGCAGCGGCTACCAGTTTGTCGGATATTGCCGAGTCGTCCCAGCAGGAAGCGGGAAGCGGAACATTCCTACCGGTAGGTAATATGATGGAGGATGATCTGGGTAGCCGTAAGTTGCTGGCTGATGCCAAAGGTGTGATCTGGTATCCGTCTGAAGTGGATGTCTCTATCCGTCCGGGTTGGTATTATCATGCTTCCGAAGATACATTGGTTAAATCTTCCCGGAAACTGATTGATATTTATTATAGCTCGATCGGAAAGAATTCGTTATTACTATTGAACCTGCCTCCCGATAAACGGGGATTAATCCATGAGAATGACGTATCAAGTCTGATGAACATGCAGCGGATACTGCGAAAGACTTTTGAAAAGAATCTGATTGCCGGAGCCGGGGTGTCTTCCGGTAATATCAGCCGGCTGCTCGATGGACGGTTGGATACTTACTGGCAGGGTTCTCCCGGTAAAAACGTACTGGAGATATCCTTTGATAGGGATCAGGTCTTCGATCGGCTTCTTTTGCAGGAAAATATAACCGAAGGACAACGGATAGAGCAGTTTGTTCTGGAATGTCTGGTTGGAGATAGTTGGGTACCGGTAACGGAAGGGACGACAATAGGATATAAGCGGATCCTCCGGTTTGACCCGGTGCGTTGCAGTAAGGCACGTATCGTTGTTCGTGAATCGAGGGATGTCCCCCAGATCTCAGAAATAGGTTTTTATAAGGCATCCGACGAAGAAGCAATGATGGAATAATCTCTTTCATAAGAATAAGGTCTTACAGATATTTCTCTGCAAGACCTTATTTTATTAACAATTGAATGAATTATCGGCAGATGATATATCTTTCTCAAATTCACTCTTTAGTTGGTCGACCCACTTCCTGATTCGCTCATCTGTCTTATCGGGCTGGTTTTCGATATCCAGTGCCAATCCCATGAACATTCCTTTTTTCAATGCCTGGGATTGGTTGAAGTTATATCCTTCTGCAGATGTATACCCTATCAGGATTGCTCCCCGGTTAACAAATGCTTTTGCCAGATAGCCGATCGCATCGACGAAATTATCCGGATATTTCACCTGATCTCCTAATCCGAAAACGGCAACTTTCTTTCCTTTCAAATCGGCAGATGTTACTACCGGCATTACTTCATCCCAATAATCCGGTAATTCTCCGTCAAACCAGGTTGACGAACCGGCAATGATATGATCGTATGCCTCGAAATCTGCTTCTCCTGAATTCTCAACCGGGATAATATCGACCTGGATATCATGGAATGCTTCTTTTACTTTTTGGGCGACTGCTGCTGTTTTTGCTGTAGACGAACCATAAAATAATCCTATCTTTTTCATATCTCGTTATAATTAATAATCCAACAATTCTTTGGCTGCCTTATAAATTTTCTCTTCATCCGGAAGGATCGCCTTTTCAAGTACCGGATGGAAGCCTACCGGGGTAAATATCGAACCGACCCGCTGTATAGGGGCATCCAGATACCGGAATAACTCCGATCCGATTATACTGGCTATCTCTGCTCCGAAGCCGGAGAACACTTTGTCTTCATGTACGATCAGAACCTTACTTGTCTTTTTTACGGACTCGAATATCGTTTCCTTATCCAGCGGAATCAATGAACGGATGTCGATCACTTCCACATTCCGGTCGTGTTCTTTCTGTAGGCGTTCCGCAACATTCAAACAGAGGTGTGTAGTGTTGCCATAGGTGATGATACTCATGTCTTCTCCTGGACGGCGGATGCGAGCTTTGCCGAAAGGAACCTCGAAGTCGTCGGGTACAACAGTAGCCGCTTCTGTGGCATTATAAAGAGCTTTGGGTTCCAGGAATAAAGTGAAACCTTTGGAACGCATACTAGTGCGAAGCAAACCGGCTGCATCATCGGCAAAGGAAGGATAGACGATACGTGCTCCCGGCAAAGTGGTCAATGCTCCTTCTATAGTTTGAGAATGATACAAACCTCCGCCGATATAGCCACCGGAAGCAAGTCGCAAGGTGATGTTCGGAGTAAATTGCCCGTAGCTTCTCCAGTATTCATGCGTACATTCCACATATTGCTCGATGGCAGGCCAGAAGTAATCGGCAAATTCCGCTCCTTCAATTACGACATGTATTTTCGGGTCGAACCGGCACATTCCGTTCGCTGATCCGACGATATAATCTTCTGCAATCGGGGCATTGAACACGCGTGCATCTCCAAATTCCTGCTGCATGCCTTTCGATATATTGAATACACCACCTTTGTCCTTGTTGGCAATATCCTGCCCCCAGATGAAAGTATCCGGGTTGTGCCGGAATTCGGCTTTCAGGGTTTTATTGATGGCGGTAGCCAATGTTTCCTTTTCACCGGCTTCGTTTTGTATTCCGTTTATATATTTCTTTGGAATATAAGGTTCCGGTAATACGAAATCAGTGACGGTGGCAGGATCCGGATCAGGAGCGGCCAGCGCTTTCCGGTTGGCTGCACTCAGGTCTTTTCTGGCCTTTTCTTCGATCTCTTTCAGTTCTTCTTCGGTAAAACGTTTATAACGGAGAAGCATACGGCGGAACTTCTGCAAAGGATCAGCGGCCTTTACGTAGTTCAATTCGTTCTCATCCCTGTATAAGGTGTGTTTATCCGAGTTGGAGTGAGAGCCGATACGCACACAGTTGGCCTGTACGATTACCGGAATCCGGTTAAGCGCATATTCTTTGGCTTCCGTCATGGCGTTCATCGAGTCGAACACGTCTTTACCGTTGCAATGAATGATCTTCAGATTCTTAAAACCGGAGAAGTTATCGGCTACCTTGCGGTTGGCCGTTTGGTCTTCTTTCGGTACGGATATTCCGTATCCGTTATCCTGAATGACGAATATAACTGGCAGTCTTTCCGTACTGGCTCCGTTAATCGCTTCGTATACGAACCCTTCGGATGTGGCCGATTCACCGTGAGAGGTAATGGCTACTCCTTTGTGTTTGTAATAGACCATTGCCCTGCCTACACCGGCAGCATGCAGGTCGTGGGTACCTGTGGCGGAAGATATGTTCTCGATATTCCATTCCATTTTTGAGAAATGGTTCGACATATGGCGTCCGGCACTTGTCAGGTCGGTTGCTTTTGAGATCCCATTCAGTATGAGCTCTTCGGCAGTCATTCCGGCTGATAATACCGTCAGCATATCCCGGTAGTAGGGGAACAGGAAATCTTCTCCTTTTTTGAATACCTGTCCGATCGCCAGCTGAATGCCGTCATGTCCTGCATAAGGAGCATAAAACGACCAGCCCAGCGATTGTAACAGGTAAGAAGGGGCCTTTTCATCGAGAGCCCGTCCTAATGTCATCAGATAAAACCATTTTTTCAGGGTTTCTTTGTCTGTATTCTTTATATCGTACTTTTTCATTTTTGAACATATTAATTATTGATTCCAGTTTTCCAGATAATCGGCGATACGGCGCAGGAATGTTCCGCCCAATGTTCCGTTGATGATCCGATGATCGTATGATAACGAGAGGTACATCTTATGGCGGATACCGATCGTGTCGCCTTCCGGTGTTTCAATCACGGCCGGTTTTTTCTCAATGTAACCGACTCCCAGAATAGCAACCTGGGGCTGGTTAATGATCGGCGTGCCGAATAGGTTCTTGAACGTGCCGAAATTAGTGATTGTAAAGGTGCCTCCCTGTATATCGTCCGGTGACAGTTTGTTATCACGGGCTTTGTTTGCCAGTGTATCGATGGCTATAGCCAGGCCATTCAGGTTTAACTTGTCGGCATCATGAACAACCGGGACGATCAGATTCCCGTCATTTAATGAAACGGCAATACCTACGTTAATATGTTTTTTCAGGATCATCTGATAACCTTCTACCGACGCGTTTACCTGTGGGAAATCGGCCAAAGCTTTGGCTGTCGCTTCTGTAATGGCCGGCATATAAGTCAGGCTGATGCCTTCGCGCTTTTGAAAAGCCTCTTTATTGCGGGTCCGCCATTGTACCAGTTTGGTCACATCTACTTCCACTACTGTAGTAACATGCGGAGAAACCTTCTTGGATAACACCATGTGGTCTGCGATAATACGGCGTACACGATCCATTTCGACGATCTTGTCTTCGCTGGTCGCTGATGACGGAGTGGGAGGCACAGAAGGAGCAGCTGCCGGGGCTGTTTTGGCTTGCGGGGCAGGTTCCGCTTTTCTTTCCGGTACAGCCTGTACGGACGGTTGAGCTTGTTGTTTTGTCGTTGTGCTCTTCTTGCCGGAAAGATAATCTTTCATATCTTTCTTGCTCAGGCGTCCCATATAACCGGTTCCCGGGATATGATCCATTTCCTCTTTACTTAGGTTGGCTTCCTGTGCCATCTGAAGAACCACAGGCGAATACCATCTTTCATCCTCTTTAGCGGCCACTACACTTGCTGCATTGTTGACTGCTTCTTCCTTTTGGGGCGTAGTATTATTGTCTGGGATCTCATCTTCAGATCCTTCCAACTGAATGATGGCGACAGTTGTACCAACAGCCACTGTATCGCCTTCATTAAATAATATCTTAAATACTTTGCCGGCGACGGGAGAAGGTATCTCCGCGCTTACCTTTGCCGTGCTTACTTCAAAAAGCACATCATCTTCATTTACCTGATCACCTATTTTTACGGACCAGGAGATAATGGTCCCTTCTGTAACGCTTTCACCCAACTTGGGCATCTTTATTTCAAATGTAGCCATAGTTAATTAATCTTTTTGCTTTTGTTCTTTCGCCGGATAAGGTCTATCGACCTCTATGCGTTTTGTTTTACTCTATCGTTAAATTAGAACAAAGGTCAGACAAGGAAAGTTCTATTTTACAGAGGGTAAGTGTTGTAAATCCAGTTTTTGTCGGCATATTTGTTATTCCTTAACAACCGGATATTTTCCAGATCATCCTGGCTGAATTCGTAATAATGATTATTCTCGTTGTTGTTGAAGAAATAATCCATCAGTAAGCTTTTAAATCCATCGATAGTGGTTGGCTGCGGAAGTAAACCGGACAGGTTGGTGACCGGGCTTTTAACCGATTTGACGAAATAAGGATGTGGAATAACCCTGTCGGAAGAAGAGATGTCCGACGACTGAAGGGATCGGTTTAGTATATCCAGGTCTGTTGAAAATAACAGGGTAGCATGATGCATCATCCTGCGTTTGTGGATGGCCTGGGCACTACCGGATATTTTCAATCCGTCAATGGTTAAGCCTTGTCGTTCATCTGCCTGTGCATGGACTCCGGCTGTTTCGAGAAAACGGATGATATTTTCAGTGAACCGGATGGAGTCAATCTGGCTACTGTTCTCGATGAAAGTAAGGTTCAGGTTTCCCATATCGTGGTATACCGCACCTCCTCCGGAGAAACGGCGGGCGACTCTGATCTGTTTTTCCTTTATATATTCAAGATCCGTTTCCGCCCATATATTCTGATGTTTCCCGATAACGACGGCCGGTTCATTCTGCCACAGCATAAAAATATCTTCCGGAAAGTTCTTTAAAAGATATTCTTCCGCAGCTAGATTGAACCAAGCGTCTGTATGGGTATTGTAAATGCAAAGCATTACATGTATAAACTTTCATGAATAACTTCTCCGACTGTCGGATGGGGGAAGATATTCTTTTTGAATTGTTCGGTTGTGTAACCGTTTTCCACAGCTATACCAGCGGCAATAATGATTTCGGATGCCGGATTTCCAAGCAGGTGGCAACCGATGATGCGATCATCCGTATCGGTAATCAGTTTGCATAATCCTGTACCGGTTTCGTTCTCGGCCATAAAACGACCTGAATAAGTCATTGGGATCTTCACTACATTATACGCGATGCCTTCTGTTTTCAATTCTTCTTCCGTTTTTCCTACACCTGCTACTTCCGGGTTGGTATAAACGACGGCAGGGATAGCTTTATAGCTCATCCGGTCTTCACGTCCCAACAAATGGTTAATAGCCACTTCCGCTTCCCTGTAAGCCGTATGGGCCAGCATGGAGAAACCGGTGATATCACCACAGGCATACACATTCGGATGTGAGGTCTGCATGTATTCGTTCACTTTTACACCGTTACGGAGAAGTTCGACCGACAGTGCTTCAATTCCCAGATTACGGATGTTGGCTCTGCGGCCTACACTGACCAGTATTTTATCCGCTTCAATAGTTTCAGTCTTCCCGTCTTTTTCCACGATCACATTGTTTTGTGTAACCTCGATCACTTTTGTTTCAAGAAAGAACTCGACACCTCTTTTAGAATATTCTGCCCGTAGCATGGCTGAAGTTTCCTTATCCATAGCCCCGAGTATCTCCGGCATCATTTCGATTACCTTCACTTTAACACCCATACTGTTAAAGAATGAAGCAAATTCGATGCCGATCACTCCACCTCCGATAATAGCAATCGATTGGGGAAGCTCTTTCATGTCCAGTGCTTCTTTTGAAGTCCAGTACGCTACGTCCGACAATCCTTTGATAGGAGGGATGACTGTCTCCGAACCTGTACACAGCAGGATATTTTTAACAGCAAACACTTCCTCACCGCACTGGATCAGGATATATCCGTCTTCTTCTCCCCGGGTCAAAGCTTCTCCCTGCACGATTGTCACACCGTTACCGTTGAGCTTGGCCTTGACACCGAGTGTCAGTTTCTTTACGGTCTTATTCTTCCGTGCGATGATCTTACCCAGATCGAAGCCCGGAGCAGCATCCGCCTGTATTCCGTATTTGGACGCACTCTTTATGCTATCCAGTATTTTGGCTGAATATAATAACGTCTTGGTGGGGATACACCCCTCATTCAGGCAGACTCCTCCAATGGCATTTTTCTCAAAGAGAATCGTTTTTAACCCATTTTCGGCAGCACGTTCACCGGCAGTGTAACCCGCCGGCCCTCCACCGATAATGGCTATATCGTATTTCATAATGGATGAACTTTAATTATTTGAAAATCTAAGATAAAAAACCTTTGTAAGTATTTTATACTTTTATATAGTATATAAACAGTCGTAATTTCTGTTTTGTTGTGGAGATAAATTTGTTATTAGAAAATAAAGAAGTAATATTTTGATCTGAATGATTTATTTATGTAGTTTTGTGGAAAATCAATAATAAAATGGCAAAAAAATTGCATTCATACGAATTAGGAGATAATAAACCCTCTCCCAAGTTAGAGGAGTCTGCTGTTGCTTATATTTCTGTTAACTTGCGAGATAATTATTTAGGGGTTGTCTCCGAAGAGCTGTTCAGAAGTGCTATATCGAAGGCTGTTTCCGACTTTGAGAATGGATTGGCTATACCTCATAACAAGATAGATGAGTTGGTGAAAACTCGAATGGGATGGAAATAATTTGGTCATCCTTAGCAACGGAAGGGCTTCTCTCCATATTAGAATATGTTGAAGCTGATTTTGGGAGCCATGTATCCCAGCGAGTATATACAGATTTGACGGGATATATAGAAACTTTAGCCCAATTTCCTGGTTTAGGTATCCTTGATGAATTATTTTCTACCACAAGTTTAGAAGTTCGTTATTTGATTTTCAAGCAAAATATAATTTATTACTTGGTCAATAAGGAAACAATATATCTTTTGTCGATTGCAAATTCGAATCAATCTCCAGAGCGTATACGAAAAGTAATATCAGATTATTTGCGGTCATATAAATGAAGAACGTTTTGAAGTCTAAAAGAGTCTCCAAAACGTTCTTTTTATGTATGAACTATTTTATTTGAATACCAACACCCTTTCGCTCAAAGGTCTGAACTCTTTCTCGCCCGGTTCTTTGGTCGGTGTTCCGAAGGGCATTTGGGCGATCAGTTTCCAGTTGGGGTTGATGTTCCATTCCGCTTGTGCCATTTCATCGATCAATGGATTATAATGTTGCAGGGAAGCACCCAGGCCGGCATCTTCCAGCATTGTCCATATAGCGAACTGATGCATCGCTGATGTTTGCTGCGACCATACCGGGAAATTGTCTTTGTAGCTTGGAAATGCTTTCTGCAAATTCTCCACCACTTCCATATCTTCGTAAAACAGGATGGTGCCATATCCGCAATCGAAACTGGTGTTTATTTTGGCAAGCGTTTTTTCGAACGCATCTGCCGGAACGATAACACGCAGGGCTTCTTTTGTGATATCCCAGAACTTCTTATGATTTTCACCCAAAAGTAGAACAACCCTTGTCGATTGCGAATTGAATGCCGAAGGTACGTTTGTCACTGCAAAATCGATAATCTCTTTAATTTCATTGTCTGATATAGGAGAACTGTTAGTGATATTATAATAGGATCTCCTGTGCTTTACCGCTTCTTTAAAATTTTTAGCCATATTCATTGTAAGTTTTTTATGTATCTATTTTGATAATATAACCATTTAGGCAGCTGTTTTGTTGCTGAAATTTTATTAGAAGCATAAATCTGTGTTTGTGTAGGTTATAGTATTTTTATTATGTCTATTGGTAATTCTGTACAAGATGATATGGTTTCTATATCTATATTGTTCTTTTTCATTTTGATCGCGATGTTAATTATTTTTGTATTTTCAGATTTTTCCTCAAATAGTAATTCTATTAAATAACTGAGTGCATTAAATATGCGCTTTTCACCATTTTCACTATTGATATCTATTCCGCTAAATGTACTCAGATGACTGTGCAAAACTAGATAATATATTCCACCAACAATGAGCGATGAAATAGCAACGATATCGATAGAAGATTGTTCAAATTTTTTTTCATACTCTTTGGCTATGGGAAGAGTATGAAATTCTCTTAGTTGAGCTGTTCTCCTAGCGATATCATTATCTGTGGCTAACTCCCATTTTAAGATTTGTTGCATTACAATATTGCTTTTAAGCGATCTTAATAAGTTAGCCATAATATTGTTGTATAATTTTTCGTCACATTCAGATGCTTTACTTTTTTGTATAACATCACTAAACCAATAGTCGTATTTTTTTACAAAGTGATTTATAAAGTCAAGTAAATTCTCATATCTTTTGTAAAATACAACTGGTTCAATTTTTGCATCTTTTATTATATCAGTCACTAAAAGACCAGAGATTCCTTTTTTTTTAATTAAACTGATTGCTGCATCTGTTATATTTTTTTCGATATCTTCATTTGATCTCCTTTTCTTCTCTTTCATTTTATCTTTTGAATATTAAAGTTTTATTTATTTCTTCTAGTGAATAAATTAACTTATCCAAATCGGCCTTTGTATGCGTGGAAAGAACGCTTATTCTTAATCTAGCCTCTTTAACTCGCACGGCAGGATAAACTATTGGAATTGTAAATATACCTATTTCTCTTAACATTTTTGCAATTGTGTATACTTTTTTATTATCTCTGATCATAACAGGGAATATGGGTGACGTAGATTTACCTATATCAAAATTTCGCTTAGTAAGTTCATTTCTCAAGTAATTTGTATTATCCCACAATTTTCTTCGAATAGCAGGTTCTGACTTCATAATATCCAATGCTTTTGTAACAGAGGCAGTCACTTGCGGAGTAATAGCGGCAGAAAAGACATTGCTATCAGCATAAAATCTTAGATACTGAATAATTTTTGCAGAAGCTGCAACAAATCCGCCAACGCATCCGAATGACTTGCTAAAAGTTCCCGTTATAATATCTATCATTCCAAGGCAGTTAAAGTATTCTGCAGTTCCGCGCCCTGTGTCTCCCATGACACCAATGCCATGAGCATCATCCATCATGAGCATGGCACCATATTTATGACATAGTTTTATGATCTCCGGAAGTTTAGATAGATCTCCATCTTGTGAATAAACACCATCTATTATTACAAGTTTAGTTTTGAATTTATCTTTAACATCTTTCAATGCAATTTCCAAATATTCAAGATTGTTATGACCAATGTGTTTTATATGTGTATCTTTTAGTCCGGCAAGTGTACTGGTGTGGATAAACGAATCGATTAGGGCAATATCATTTGTTCCTAAGATAGCCCTTAATAGACCTGCATTAGCACCAAAACCGGATGAAAAGAGGAGAGCATCTTCTTGTCCTACAAAGTGTGCTATTTTTTCCTCCAAGTTGCGATGGATATCAAAATATCCACCTATCACCTGGGCGGCACATGCTCCAGTTCCATATTTCATTATAGCATTTATTCCTGCTTCTTTTGTTTCTATTCTTTGAGACATTCCCAAATAGTCATTTGAAACAAAACTAATCACAGGGGAGGATGTGTCTTCAACATCCATTCTGGCTCCAACCCCTGAACTTGACCGTGTCCAATAGCTTTTGGGGCCAATTTCGTTTAACTGTTCAATGTAGTTTTGAAAACGGTTACTTCTATCTATGAGACTTTCATTTGTTGATAGTTCAAAATCCTTTAAGGTGTAAAGTTTATTGTTTTCCATAAGTTGCAATATATAAATTGATTACAAAATTATCGTATATCTTATCTTACAAGGTAATTTAAATGTAAGTATACAGTGTTATTGATGGGATAAATAGAATGTACTTCCGATCTTATTAATCTGATTTCGTTTTTCAAAGCTGAATAAAGATATTTCCCAGTTATTTTCTTTATTATTACCTTCATACTCCTGCAATACTACGAACGTGCGTTCCGGCATGTTGGGCGCCCATTTCTTATCGATCCATGTGCCTGAATTCACGTATACACTATTACCAATATTCGTAATTGTTGCTTCATGAGTATGTCCAAACACAACAATCCGTTTAGGATTGGTCGTTTCTTCGATATATTGACTTTTGGCCAGGTTTTCAAAAGTGTTATTCATTATACCTGCGACTAAGCCTGTTTCAAATGGTACCTTTTCAGTATTCAACACCCCATTTGCTTTTAATCGTTTGTTCCATTCCTCCGCTTCAAATGATGTCCGGTATAAAAGTGGTTTTCGACATTTGTCCGGATCAGTCGTTACATACCAATCACTCACATCTTTAAGTGTATAATCCCGAGTGAGACCATCAATATTAGTCTTAATATATTTGCCTGAAATTTCTTCACTGACCGGCTTTGTCGAAAGGATGAGAGGCCAAGCAAGGGCCAATTCAAACCAGTTTTTTTTATCTTCGGTGTAACTGTTCGCGAAGTTAGGTAGTATGGCTTTGCTTCGTTTAAAGCTTGCTGCTTCCAAATCAGAAGAAGAAGCTATTTTTGAAACAAAAAATCCGGGAGGAAGAATGCTGTTATCGTTTACTTGATCGATCCCTTTATTAGAAAGGGGATCTGGGGCATTAAAATAGTCATAGCGATGTCCATGTTCAATTACAATATACTCTCTAGGCTCATAACGGCCTAGTCCTTGCATATCGCGTGATTGGGTTATAACGTCTTTCCCAAAATAAAAATCGAAATCCTCGGCTGTTACTAGCATATCATGGTTTCCCGGCAGATATACAATTTCGACTTCGTGCTGATGCAGTTCTTTTAGTTTATTGACTATCTCTTGATTGGCTACGATTATTTTCCCGACAAATTCATGTTGACTAATCTGGTTTCCATACTCATCAGCAAAAGTTTCTGTATTCATGGGGGCTACCCATTCATCCATAAAGTCTCCCGCAATGACCAGTTTATCTAATAAGTGAGAGTTTACAATTAGATAGTCAATAAACTCGGAGAAAAGTTGTTTGTTATCTTTGAACCAGCAATATCCTCTGTCTTGACTTCTTTGATCGCCCATGTGAATATCACTTACAATCACTATTGCTTTCTTGTTTTGTGTGGATTCTGGCAGATCAGAGTCTAAGCAATCTTTCCCACCTACGTAAAACATTCCGTCAACCTCTTTTTCCAAGATAGAACCACTCGTTGAAATGAGCTCAGTTGTAATATTCAACTGAAATAGTGCATGTGAATCGAATTTATTTTTTTTGGGCAACTTCAAATAGAGAATGTTTTTCTTATCATTGGCCGAAGTGATTTCTGGAGAAAGTATCTGGGCTTCCGTCGATCCTCTATAAAATGCTTTCATATGAATTCCATTTGATATAGAATTTTCATAAATAGGTTCACTAAAAGTAAGTATAATCTCCTGGACACTATCTTCTGCTAAAAAAAGAATGTTTTTACTTTCCAATAAATTGACATTAATACTCACAGTCATAAATTCGCCACTTCTCACAGGTTCATTCTCTTCTTCTTTTTCACAACTAATGAGGATAAGAAGAGATACAATAGATAACAAAACTTGTTTATTTAGGTATTTTTTCATTTTGTTGCGTAATTAGATTTCATTTTATATGAGTGCTCAAATATATAACTTCCTGCTATATTCTTTCGTAAATTTAATGCAATAAAAATTGTGTTGTATAGCATACGTGAGTGATTCTATACCATCTTATCCAGATTTGTGTATATGAAATATATGACATATGACAATGTATTAAGGGATATGTGTAATTTTTCATTAGATAGTCTTGTGCAATACAATATATATTGTATATTTGTCGAATAAATAATAAATTGTAATGTTTGCTTTATATATGATACTAGTATCTGTTATCGCAAAAATATATTCTATATGTCACACTATGTATTATTAACCTAAATATTATTATCATGAAAGTGAAGATTTTTATTACGATTTTAGGTGTAGTAGCCACCTCTATGGCGTTTGCACAAAGTTTGCAGAAGCAGTATTATGATAATACTTTCAACCTCGGTGGTGATGTTATAATTAAATCGTCAGAAATTGCACGAAGCAACAAAGATGAAATTAGTAAAACATTTTCACAAAAAATTTATATATAAATAGGGAGGCGATTCATCGCCTCTCATATATCTAACATAAAATTAGTTTATATGAGAAATAGAATTTATATTTTAGCAGCTTGTTTTATATCTTTTATCTTCACTGCTTGTCAAAATGAAGACAATGATATAAAATTACCGACAGGAGAACTGTTTGTTGTAAAAACAACTGATATCAGCAAAGCTCCTGTGGATAAAATAGATATGATATTTTCGGTTGAAGACATTAAATCATTCAATACAAGTACGGGAGAAATAATTTTCAAGAATTTAACTGCAAAAGAAATAGAAAAACGTATAAACGGCTATGATTCATCACTGACATATTTCATAGGAGATATGAAGTTGTTTAATTCCGTATTTATTGTGCCTGAATGGTCTAGTGCTGTATATAATGACTTATCACTTGTTATTGTTGATTCCAAATGTTATATATTCAACGGATATCCGTCTCTTGATATCATCGAATATAAAAAAGAAGAGTATAGACAGCTACGTGAAGAAAATATTCAGAAAAACAAAAAATCTTGGGATATTTTTATTAAATATCTTGGAAATAAAGGAATAGCTAATTAATATCTTTACGAAAGCCAGGTGGTATGTATTCTGATTTTTGTAATGAGAAGCAATGATGGTAAGTAAATAAAGTCTGTTATCCCCTCCGTATCAAAGAAGATAACAGACTTTTAGCGATTAAATATTCATCCCTGTATCTCCCCATCCCTCTTCCGGGAAATACTCGTCGACGATAACGAAGAACAGGTGGTATTTACATAAGATATGGCGGATCCAGCGTTCGCTGACCAGGAGTTTCTGGCTGATCAGGGAGATGTCGCGGGCGGTGATACCGGAAGTGTCCATACTGTCGAAATGTTTCCGGTAAACTTTCAATAAGCAGTCATAGATGGCATATCCGGCCGCTTTGTTGCGGAGGATCATGCTGTGGTAGTTTTCTTTGTTGCTCATGCGGTAAATAATTTGTACAGACCGCCGATCAGTCCCGCAGCCATCAGGCTGTAACCGGCTAGGTCTATGGGTTCGACTTGTTGTTTTGTTCCCCAGTCGCCCTGCCGGAGAGCGAGAGTATCGCTCCGATCGCTGTCAGGGTCACTTCCGTCTGCTCCATCAGGAGAGACAGCAGGGTGATCGCCATCAGGAAGAGGACGAGGGTAGGGATGGGGACAGGGGCAACCATCGGCTGCCGGTCTTTGCTTGCGGGGAAAAATGATCCGGGCAAGGCCGGTGAGAAAGCTGAGAATTGTTTCAAGGATTTTCATGATTGATTAAAAATTAATGATTGAATAATGATTGTGATAAAAGGAGCTTTTCAACAAACCCACTGATCGACACCAACATCCTTCTGTAGGCGGCACGGTTGTCGCCGTTTACTTCGCTGATGTATTTGCTGTAAGCGATCTCTTTGGCGAAGGCCGAAGGAGAGTGGCTGACAGAGGCGGCTACCGGGTAAGCGGTATGGATCAGACGGGCATAGTCCATGAAGCTGTCTTCCGGGGTTTCGTATTTGCGGAACCAGAGGGAAGGGATACCACCGTTCTCGGAAAGGTCGGTCTTCGGGCCTTTCCAGAAAGCGTTGGGACGGCCGAAAGCTGTGATACCGAAAAAGTTGTTATGCTCCTTCGCCAGTGTACTTTCGCCCCAGCCGGTTTCGATGGCCGACTGTGCCAGGATAACGACGGGATTGATCCCGAAACATTCTCCCGCCTTCCGGGCGGGAGAATGATACTGTTTGATGAATTCTTCTTTTTGCATAATTTACTATTCTATTACCGGACGATCGTCTTCACTGCCACTGCCGCCTCCCGGGGTGTTGCTGTCGCTGCCGGGAACGACATATTTCTCAAAACTGGCATTACGGATGGTGTCTGTCAGCATCGTGCCGGGATAGAAAACGATATGGGCACGGTTGAACATAGAGGTATTGAAATCCTTTTCCGTAGAGGCTCCCTTGCTACCGGCAACCATACGGAAACTACCGAAATCACCCAGATGGATCGATTCGCCGTCGGCCAGCGATTCATTCATGACGGACAACAGGCCGTCGAGTACCAGCAGAACGTCGCCACGGCTGGCGGTACTATATTTGCTGATACGGTTGCAAATGCGGTTCAAATCCACTTTCTTTGTGATGCTGGTTTGTGCATAGTAAAGTTCGGCGCCTTCGGCCGCATCTTTGCTCATGTCTTTTCTTTTGATTAGTCGGAACTTTAATGGCATAATCTGGAAATTAATAATGAATAATTGTTGGCTATCGATAACATTACAAAGGTAAGTCAGGCTGAAAACGACCTGCCGGTTAGAAGCAGATAGTGACAGGTAGAAGAGGATAAAGACAGTTGTTTTTGGAGAAAAAAGAGATAAATATAAAGGGTAAAACAGGCGTGTTTAACAAGAGAAACATATATGTTTTGCAAACGAAATATATATGTTTCGAAGAAAGAGGATATAGGGTATTTCACAACTTAATTGCCGGATTTGCAATGTAAAATATCGGTAAAATGAATAATTTAATTAGTGATTTAAATATAGCAAAGATGATTCGTCTTTTAAAAAAAGATCAGGGCAATAGCAGGGGCACATTTGTTGCTCAAACCTTTGATGGAGTGGCTGGATAAACAGCCGGATAAGGAGCGTGATATAATGTTGATGACCTGGTTTCTGGGAGAACCGGAGATCAGAGAGTTGAAAACATGGAATCATCTGGGAACAATTTTCCGGAATGAGAATCGTGCAGTGATCCTGAAATATTGTGGTTTCGATACCGGACGCTGGCCGGTCGAACGTATCCGGGTGGAGGATCCGGAACTGTTTATCGCTTATATGTCGGCCATGTCGCGTAGCAAGATTCTGGGGGATTGTACTTATGAGGAGCTGGCCGATTATATCGACCTGGTGTTTGTCACCGGTTACGAGGTTAGTACGATCAGTAACAAGCTGAAGGTGGCAGACGATGTTTTTTATGACCTTTGCGGAGCCGTCAAGAAGACAAAAAAGGACATTGAGAATAAGAGAAACGCATAAATAATTAATAATAATCAGTAAATCAGGTGGTTGAGTTGTGAAAATGCCTTTGATTCAGTTTTTTTATTTAGAAAAGTAAATGATAATTTTGCTCTTGACGTCAGGGAGTGGGTTTCGTTTACAAAAAAAGCGGAAAATGGCCTGTTATAAATTCTATATAAGAAGATACCTTCTAACTATATTATAAGAGAGGCTGTCCGGTTTGTATAAAGTCTGTTTAGAAGTGGCTTGTAGATGTTGATATACAAAGTTAGCCGTAAATAAAACCCGTTCAACGGAGCGTATAATTATTTACTTAATAAAAACGCCTTATGGATGAAAGGGTAGAATGCAAATTGGAGAACCTCGGAAAATCATTTGTTAAGATGCCTCGAAAGCTACTTTCCCTCGCTTTCGGAAGCGAAAAGAAATCCCGTCTCTTCGGGAGAGTGTACATCGCATTGGTTTCCTTGTGTTATTTTAAGGATGGGACGGTGAAGCTGGGTAAGAACTATTACACCTGCCACCGGGGGGAATATCTGGGTACTTACAGAGAGTTGGCCGATCGTGCCGACATTAGTTTAGGATCGGTGGGGTATTACCTGAAAGAATTGTCGCAAGCCGGACTGATCGAGTATGGACCGATAGCCGGAGGAACGCGGGTCAAGATCTGCAATTACGATTATTTCTCGGGATTCTTTGTGAAAGAAGAGAGTGCAACGGATGAAGCTCAGGTTGCCGCACGAGCTATGGCTGCGGCCGAAAAAGCAATGGGGGGACGAAGCATGCAGAATCCTTCGGCCGAAGGAAAGGAGGATGCGTATGGAAACGGATGTTGACGAAAGGAAAGAACTGTCGCTGTCGGAGGTGGAGAGCACGTTGGTGTGCTGTCTGCTGACCAGCGTGGATGCTCCCGGCCTGGTGTCGGCGCTGTTGAACAGGCAGATGTTTGCCGATGCTTCGCTGGGGTTCGTTTTCCAGGCGGTGATGAACCTCTACGAAAAGGGGGTGCAGCCCGATATGGTATCCGTAGAAGTGGAGATGCGGCGGATGGACGAGGCGCGGTGGAAAGAACTGGGCGGACTGTCGTTCGTGTTGACTGCCATGCTGAATGTGCGTCATGCCGGAAATGTGATGCTTTATGCCGTGGAGGTGAAACGCCAGTATCTGTTGCGTTGCCTGGCACAGTTGTTCGCTATGCTGAATGTCAAGAGTTGTCGTTTCGAGGCCGAGCCGGAGCAGCTGATCGCCGAGGCGGAAGAGTCGCTGGTCGAACTGCGTCAGGAGGCGGCGTCGAGCGAACCGATGCGTTCGGTAGCAGAACTGTCGGTCGAAGCGCTGGAATGGCACCGTGAACGGTTGACCGGAACCTACGACCGCAACCGGGTGTTGAGCGGGATCACCGAGTTCGACTATGTCACCGGAGGTTTCCATAAAGGAGAATTGTCCGTATTGGCAGGGCATTCGAGCGACGGTAAAACTGCCGTGGCCCTGCACATGGCTGTCCAGGCGGCACGGGCCGGAAAGCATGTCTGTCTGTTTAGCCTGGAGATGTCGAACCTGCAAATGCTGAACCGTATCCTGGCCGGTATAACGGATGTCGATCCCGATCACCTGCGTATTTCCGGACTGACGGTACACGAGCTGGATACACTGGAAAAGGCCGGCCGTAAACTGGAACATTTGCCGCTCTATATCGACTATAAAGCCTGCAATACGTTGTCGGACATCCGTTCGAAAGCGTTGCTGAAAAGCAAGAAAGGGGAGTGCGACTTCATCATTCTCGATTACTTGCATCTGCTGAGCAGTATCCGTCAGAAGAACGATACCCAGGAACAGGTGGTGGGACGCAATATCACCCAGCTGAAACAACTGGCCCTGGATGCCGATTGCCCGGTTCTTGTCGTTTCGCAGGTAAACCGTGCCAGCGACCAGCGTGCCGACAAAGCGCATATCCCGGTGATGAGCGATTTGCGCGACTCGGGAACCATCGAACAGGTGGCCGACTGTGTGTTTTTCGTTTACCGTCCAGAACGTTACGGTATCGTCAAAGACGAACGCAGCGGCGAAAGCCTGGCAGGAGTAGGCAAACTCTATATCGTGAAGAACAGGAACGGCGCGGTGGGAATAGCCCGTTTCCGTTATAACAGTTCCTATACGAAAATTACGGATTACTTAAAACCGGCAACAAAATGAATCGACAAGAAATAAACCATATAAAAGACGCTGTCCGCATCGAAGAGGTGGCCGGACGGTATATCCGGTTGTCGCGTCGCGGCAAGTTATTCACTGGGCTTTGTCCGTTCCACGACGATCATCATCCGTCGCTGACGGTCGACCCGCAGAAGCAGACCTTTGCCTGTTATGCCTGCGGGGAACATGGGGATGTTATCAAGCTGGTGATGGGAGTGGAGAAATGCTCGTTTGCGGAGGCGTTGAAAATAGTGTCGCTGGGAGTACACTTCGAGCCTTCCCGCCCGACGGTTCCGAAATATCCGGAGGCAGCAACTCTTCCACCGGATAAAGTGAAAGGAGCGTGTGAGATCCCTTCCGAGAGCAACGACCGGTTTCTCCGTAGCTTGTTGCCTTATGCTTGCGGCAACTCCGGGCTCACTCCTTCTTACCTGGATTTCGAGGTTGGCGTTTCGCCCGGACTGGTGCCGAAAGAGTGGTATGCCATGCGCAACCGCATCATTTTCCCGATCCGTGACGAAGAGGGTAGGTTGATCGGTTTCGCAGCCCGGAAGCAGTCGGACGATCCCGGCGAAGCGAAATATATCAATACCGCAGAAGCGAGAGGGTATAAGAAAAGTGAAAACCTGTATGCGCTTCACCAGGCAAAGAGAGCGATCGTAGCGACCGGTTTTGTCTTTCTGGTAGAAGGGTATAAGGATGCGATTACGATGCATGCCGCGGGATTCACTAATACGGTGGCGCTTTGTGGGACGGCTTTGTGCCCGGGGCATATTGCTTTGCTGAAGAAGTACGTTTCGCAAGCGGTCATCTTGCTGGATGGCGATGTGGCAGGGCGAAAAGCGGCTGCAATGGCTGTCGAATCCCTTCGCCGGGAAGGTGTCCTGGCGGTCGGTGGCAACCTTCCCGACGGGGAGGATCCGGACTCGTTGTTCCGGCTACTGGGAAAAGAGGCGTTTGTCGCCCGGATCGATAGGATGCGGAAGCAATTGTTTTCGCCCGAGGAAACGGCGTTGTTCTGCCGGATCGACGGTCTGGTACGGGGGCTATTGGAGAGGAAGGATACCGGGAAAAGAAAGGAGTTGTTGCGACAACTGGAGGTTATGGTTGCCCACCGGGCCGGCCTTTCCCTGCGTGAAGGGCGTCCGGCAACAATGGATTGGAGGTGGCTATGAAAAAGGTAAA
Source organism: uncultured Parabacteroides sp. (assembly GCF_905196875.1). Taxonomy (GTDB): domain Bacteria; phylum Bacteroidota; class Bacteroidia; order Bacteroidales; family Tannerellaceae; genus Parabacteroides. The sequence continues at coordinate 63,912 of NZ_CAJJWO010000016.1, forward strand.
TAAGAAACGCGGCTTCGAATGGACGGAGGATGAGGAGGAGCAATGGAAAAACCGTAGTTTCAGTTGGCTGGAGCTGGGGCTTCTCTACAGCCCTATGCTCACCCCTGCTGCCGCTTCGCGTCGCCTGAAGTCCTGGGTATTGGCAAACGCCACCTTGATCGCTCTCCTGAATGAAGCAGGCTGGCATCGCCGGTAGCGCATCATGACCCCCAGACAGGTAAGCTGTATTGTCGAAGTGCTGGGGAAACCTTGATAATGTGCCAATGTGTCAATGTGTCAATGTGCCAATGGGGATAGCAATTGATTCAATTATTTCTATAACCGAAATACAACAAACAAATAACAATATGTATGAGTTTTTTGAATAAGAGAAATTATTTGTTTGAGATTTGTATGGAATAATAAAAAATATTTTTTACCTTTGCGCCCTGTAAAGAGAGAAACTCTATTAGAATCTTCGTTCTGATCATGATGCTAGTTCGGAAAGGGAAGACAGATAGCAGGAGTTGTAATTAATTTATTGCGTTAATAAAAAAAGAAGATAGCAATGTCTAAAATTTGTCAAATTACCGGAAAGAAAGCAATGGTTGGCAACAACGTTTCTCACTCTAAGAGAAGAACGAAACGTAAGTTTGATGTTAACCTGTTTACTAAAAAGTTCTACTGGGTAGAACAGGATTGTTGGGTTAGCCTGAATATTTCAGCCGCAGGCTTGCGTACTATCAATAAGCTGGGCTTAGATGCAGCAATTAAGAAGGCAGCTGAAAAAGGTTATTTAAACGCTTAATTTGGAGGGAAGAAAGAAATGGCAAAGAAAGCAAAAGGTAACAGAGTTCAGGTAATCATGGAATGTACTGAACATAAAGAAAGTGGTATGCCGGGTACATCCAGATACATCACTACAAAGAATAGAAAAAATACAACTCAGAGATTGGAGCTGATGAAATACAATCCGATCCTGAAGAAGATGACTTTACACAAAGAAATTAAGTAATAGGAGATTTTAAACGATGGCAAAAAAAGCAGTTGCAACATTTAAGAAAGGTGACGGTCGTACTTACTCAAAAGTAATTAAGATGGTTAAGTCTCCGAAAACTGGTGCTTACATCTTCCAGGAAGAAATGGTTCCAAACGAAATGGTAAAAGATTATTTCGCGAAATAATTTTTAGCTATATAAAATACGAAAAGAGGCTCTCCCGAAAGGAGAGCCTCTTTTTTGTTCTTTTCTTTAAGGATAAAAGAACGCATATAATAATGCTCCAAATCAAATATTTTTTTACTTTTGTATGGGCGTTTACGACGCATCGCAAATAATATGTACAATAATAAAATTAATAATATAAACAATTAAGAACCATGAGATTTGATGTATCCAGCACTGCGCTGTTATCCCGTTTGCAGTCTATCAGCAAAGTTATTGCGTCTAAGAACTCTTTACCGATCCTCGACAGCTTTCTGTTCGATCTGGATGGTAATAAACTGACTATAACAGCTTCGGATGCTGAAACACGTCTGGTTACTTCTGTTGAGGTGATGAATTCAAAAGGTACCGGGCTTTTCGCTGTTTCTGCTAAGATACTGCTCGATCCTTTGAAAGAATTACCGGAGCAACCGCTTACTTTTGATATCAACGATGAGAACCTGGAGATCTTTATCCATTTCCAGAACGGAAAGTACAATTTCATCGGGCAGAAAGGGGATACCTATCCGCAACAGAAGCCGCTGAATGACAATGCGATCGCAATTACTGTCGAATCGCAGATGTTGCTCAACGGTATCAGCCGCTCTTTGTTTGCGACAGCCGACGACGAGCTTCGTCCGGTGATGAACGGTGTTTATTTCGACATCCATACGGATGATCTGACTTTTGTCGCTTCAGACGGACATAAACTGGTTCGTTTACGTAACCTGTCGGTGAAATCGCCTGAAAGAGCATCTTTCATCCTGCCGAAGAAACCGGCTAACCTATTGAAGAATGTACTGGCTAAAGGTTCTGAAATGGTAAGTATCAAGTTTGATGACAATAATGCTTATGTGAATTGTACGAACTTTGAAATGGTTTGCCGCTTGATTGAAGGCCGTTATCCGAACTATAACAGTGTAATTCCGCAGGAAAACCCGTTTAAGGTAACGATTGACCGTGTTTCTTTCCTGAATGCCCTGAAACGTGTATCTGTTTTCTCTAATCCGGCAAGCAGCCTGGTTAAGTTGCAGCTAAAGGAAAGTGAAATGGTTGTTTCAGCCCAGGATATCGATTTCTCGACTTCTGCGGAAGAAAAGATAGTATGCCAGTTTGACGGAACAGAACTGAACATCGGTTTCAAGGCCACTTACCTGATTGAAATATTGAGTAACATTAATTCGGAAGAAGTGATTCTGGAGTTGGCTGATCCCTCACGTGCCGGTTTGATCGTTCCTGCTGAAAACGAAGAGAACGAAGACCTGCTGATGCTTCTCATGCCGATGATGTTGAATGACTAACAAATAAAAAATGCAATTAAACTTAAAGAACCCGATAGTCTTCTTCGACCTGGAGACTACGGGTATAAATATAGTAAAAGACCGTATCGTTGAAATCTCCTTTGTAAAGGTTCACCCTAACGGCAAGGAAGAGACGAAGACGAGAAGGATCAATCCGGAAATGCCCATTCCACCGGAATCGACCGCTATCCACGGCATTACGGACGAAGATGTAAAAGACTGCCCTACCTTTAAAGAAATAGCTAAGTCGCTGGCTGCACAGATCGAAGGCTGCGACCTGGCGGGATATAACTCCAACCGGTTCGATATTCCTCTGCTGGCAGAAGAATTCCTTCGGGCAGGTGTGGATATCGATCTGAATAAACGCAAATTTGTCGATGTGCAGACCATTTTTCATAAAATGGAACAACGTACGTTGTCGGCTGCCTATAAGTTCTATTGTGACAAGAGCCTGGAAAATGCCCATACGGCGGAAGCAGACACCATGGCAACTTATGAGATCCTGAAAGCGCAGTTGGATCGTTATTCAGATTTGCAGAACGATATCGATTTTCTCTCTAAATATTCCAGCTTCACGAACAATGTGGACTTTGCAGGCCGTATGATTTATAATGAGGATGGAAAAGAGGTGATCAATTTCGGTAAATACAAAGGAAAACTGGTGGAAGAGGTACTGAAAACAGATCCCGGCTATTATTCCTGGATCATGAACGGTGATTTCCCGCTGAACACTAAAAAGATCCTTACTGAAATCAAATTGAGAGGTTTTAATTCGAAATAACAGCAATGAATAACTTTGAGTTTGCCAATCCTGTAAAGGTTGTCTTCGGGAAAGGCTCGATTGCACGTTTATCCGCTTTGATCCCTGCCGGAAGCAAGGTAATGATGGTCTATGGAGGCGGAAGTATAAAGAAGAACGGTATCTATGACCAGGTGACGGATGCATTGAAAGGCTTTGAGGTAAGGGAATTTCCGGGTATCGAAGCAAATCCGCACTATGAAACCTGTATGAAAGCGGTAGAGATCGTAAAAGAGAAAAATATTGACTTTCTGCTGGCCGTAGGCGGTGGTTCGGTGATCGATGCTACCAAATTTATCGCGGCCGCTTATTATTACGAAGGAGAGCCCTGGGATATTCTTTCGAAAGGTGGAGTGATAAAACAGGCATTGCCATTGGGTGCTGTCTTGACTTTATCGGCTACCGGTTCGGAAATGAACGAACGTTCTGTCATCTCACGCGTCGAGACTCGCGAGAAACTGAATTTTGCCAGTCCGTTGGTCTTCCCGAAATTCGCTATTCTCGATCCGGAAGTAACTTATTCATTACCTGCCAGACAAGTAGCAAATGGCGTTGTGGACTCATTTATCCATGTCGTTGAACAATATCTGACCTATCCCGTTAATGCAAAAGTACAGGATGCTTTCTCTGAAGGCCTGATGAAGGTGATCTATGAAGAAGGCATGAAAGTGCTGGATCATCCGAACGATTATGATATCCGTGCTAATCTGATGTGGGCTGCCACCAATGCGTTGAATGTATGGATCGGACAAGGAGTGCCTCAGGACTGGTCGTCCCACCGGATGGGATATGCTCTGACTGCCCAGTTCGGTTTGGATCATGCACAGACATTGGCTATCCTATTGCCGGGAGTTATGACTTATATGTTCAAGGAAAAACAGGTAAAGCTGGCACGTATGGGTGAAGTGGTTTTCGGTATCACCGGAGGAACAGAGGAGGAACGCGCCCGTAAAACGATTGCTGCCTGTGAAGATTTCTTCCGTCATATGGGATTGAAAACCCGTTTGGGTGAATGCGGCATTAAGGAAAGCGATCTGGACGCATTGGCTGCCCCGGTAGATAAGCAGGGCTGGCATTTGGGTGAACATCATAATATTGACAGTAAGGTAACACGCGACATACTGATGCTGCGTTTATAAATAAAAAGATACATCCGGGAGGAAAATAAATTTCATTCGGAAGAAAATCAGATTTCATCCGAATGAAATTAAAATCCCTTTCGGATGAGTGTTTATTTGAACTAATAATAATGATGCTGAGAGGTAAACATATCATACTGGGAATTACAGGAAGTATAGCTGCTTATAAGGCTGCTTATATTATCCGTGCCCTGGTTAAGAAAGGAGCCGAAGTGCAGGTTGTAATTACCCCTGCCGGGAAAGAGTTTATTACACCGATAACACTTTCTGCTTTAAGCAGTAAGCCAGTTATCAGTGAGTTCTTCTCTAACCGCGACGGTTCGTGGAACAGTCATGTCGATCTGGGATTATGGGCTGACGCCATGTTGGTGGCTCCGGCTACGGCTTCTACAATCGGCAAGATGGCAAACGGTATTGCAGATAATATGCTGATCACGACTTATCTGTCATGTAAAGCCCCGGTATTTGTGGCTCCGGCCATGGATCTGGATATGTTTGCCCATCCTTCCACCCAGCAGAATCTGGATCGTCTCCGTTCGTTCGGAAACCATATCATCGAGCCTGCCGAAGGCGAGTTGGCCAGTCATCTGGTCGGCAAGGGAAGGATGGAGGAACCGGATAAAATAATCGCTGTCCTGGAAGAGTTTTTCGCTTCCCAAACGGTACTTGAAAAAAAAAAGATTGTAATAACAGCCGGTCCGACGTACGAAAAGATTGATCCCGTACGTTTTATAGGTAACTATTCTTCCGGAAAGATGGGATTTGCATTGGCGGAAGCCTGTGCGGCACAAGGAGCGGAGGTTACATTGATAGCCGGTCCGGTATCGTTGGCAACCGTTCATCCGAATATACACCGGATCGATGTGGAATCTGCCGATGAGATGTACAAAGCGGCTATAGCTGCTTATCCGGAGGCTGATGCCGGTATCCTATGTGCTGCTGTGGCCGATTATCGTCCGGAGGTACAGGCTGACGAAAAGATCAAACGGGAAAGTAAAGGTGACATCACGCTTCACCTCGTGCCTAACAAGGACATTGCCGCTTCTTTAGGGGCAATCAAAAGGGAGGGACAGGTGTTGGTCGGTTTTGCATTGGAGACGAACAATGAAGCTACCAATGCGGAAAGCAAGTTGAAGCGGAAAAACCTCGATTTCATCGTGTTGAATTCACTTCGTGATGCAGGTGCCGGTTTCCGTTGCGATACCAATAAGATTTCCATTATCGACAACAAGGGAGAATCGACCAGCTATCCACTGAAAAGTAAACAGGGGGTGGCGACTGATATCGTAAACAAGTTGGCAACTTTATTGAAATGAAAATGATTAAGAGACTGTTATTCCTGTTCCTGCTGGGGACTATACCTTTTACCGGTGAAGCGCAAGAGTTGAACGCCCAGGTCAAAATCAACAGAGATAAGATCCAGGGTACCATGACGGTGTTCGAGACACTGGAAAAAGCGTTGACCGAGTTCATCAACAACCGGAAATGGACGGATGCCACCTTTGCTGTCAACGAACGGATCGACTGTACTTTTAATATTATCATCAACGAAAAGCCCTCTGATAATAGCTTCAAAGCTGAAATACAGGTTCAGGCACGTCGTCCGGTATATAACTCCAGTTATACCACCACCTTGCTGAACTATCGTGACACCCAGCTCGATTTCGATTATACGGAGTACGAACCGTTCGAATATACGGAAAACTCTCTGAGCAGTAACCTGACGGCTACGCTCGTATTCTATATTTATACCATTCTGGGACTCGATTTCGACAGCTTTGCACCCAAAGGAGGCAATCCTTTCTATCAGCAGGCACAACAGATCGTAACCCTGGCGCAGGCACAGATGTCGTGGAACGGCTGGAAGGCTTTCGATAGCGACCGCAACCGCCATGCTCTTGCTACTGCCCTGACGGATAACACCTCAGAGGCTTTCCGTGATATGTGGTACAACTATCACCGTAAAGGTCTCGATGAAATGGCGGCAAATGCCGATCGTGGCCGTACAACGATCATCTCTCTGCTGCCGGTTATGGAGGAGTTGAAGAAAACCCGGCCTAACTCTGTCCTGTTGCAGATGTTTGCCGATTCTAAACTGGATGAAATAGTAGCTATCTACTCAAAAGCGACTACAACGGAGAAACAGGAAGGATATAAGATGCTCTCCAATCTCTATCCGGCAATGACTACGCGCTTGGAGGCACTTAAAAAATAAAAATGAACTATGCTGAAATCTTTATTTATACAGAATTTTGTCTTAATAGATAGTCTGGATATTCAGTTCGATAACGGCTTTTCGGTGATAACCGGTGAAACGGGAGCCGGAAAGTCTATTATTTTAGGAGCCTTGTCATTGGTGCTGGGCCAGCGTGCAGACGGTAAGAGCATTAAAAACGGTTCCGACAAATGTGTGATCGAGGCAACCTTCGATGTATCCAAGTATCAGTTGGAAGAGTTTTTCCATACGAATGACCTGGAGTATGATCCGGAGATCTGTATCCTTCGCCGGGAATTGTTCGCTTCCGGTAAATCGCGTGCTTTTGTAAACGACTCGCCCGTCTCTCTGAATGTAATGAAGGAGTTAGGCAGCCGTTTGATCGATATCCACTCACAACATCAGAACTTATTACTGGGCGACAATCGTTTTCAATTGAAAGTGATCGATGTAATGGCAGAAAATGAAATCCTGTTGATCTTGTATCGTAAAGAGTACCAGCGTTACCAGTCGTTGAAAAGAGAGCTGCGGGAAGTGACGGAGAAGGCCGGCCAGAACCGCCAGGAAGAAGATTATATCCGTTTCCAGCTGGAGCAACTGACCGAAGCCCGTTTGGTTGCCGGTGAACAGGAAGAGTTGGAGCAGGAGTTGGAAACGTTGTCGCATGCCGAAGATATCAAAGGTTCATTATATAAGATAACCGAGTTGCTGAATGGTGAGGAACAGGGGAGTGTCCGTTTGATAAAAGAGGCGCTTTCTACTGCCGACTCGTTGGAGCGTTATTATCCCAAAGCGAAAGAGATTGCCGAACGTCTGCGGTCTGCCTATATCGACCTGAACGACCTGGCTTCCGAAACCGATGTCCTGAAGGAGGATGTGGAATTCAGTCCCGAACGCCTGGATTGGGTGAACGAACGTCTGAATACGCTTTACACGTTGGAGCAGAAACATCGTGTTTCGACTGTGGAAGAGTTGATTGCCATACAAGATAAATATACGGAACAACTACGTGATATCGACTCGTTCGACGAACAGATCGACGCCATAAAGGGACAGTTGGATATCTCTCATCAGGAACTGCTTCAGCAGGCTGCCGTACTGAGCGAACAGCGTAAGATCGCTTCCCGTGCAATCGCTTCGCAATTAGTAGAGATGGTTCTTCCGTTGGGGATGCCGAATGTGCGGTTTGCCGTCGATTTTGTTTCCCGTCCTGAGCCTGAAAGCGATGGAATGGACGATATCCGTTTTCTCTTCTCTGCCAATAAGAGCGGAGAACTGCAACCGGTGGCACAAACGGCTTCCGGCGGTGAAATATCCCGGCTGATGTTATGCATAAAGGCAATGATTGCCGGTTTTACTGCTCTTCCTGCAATTATTTTTGATGAAGTGGATACAGGAGTTTCCGGGGATATTGCCGATAAAATGGGGGATATTATGCAGGATCTGGGTGCGAAAATGCAGGTAATCACTATCACGCACTTGCCGCAGATCGCAGCGAAAGGTAAAGAGCATTTCTTTGTTTATAAGGAAGATACGACGGAACGTACGATTACCCGTATCAGGAAACTGAACAAAGAAGAGCGTATAAAGGAAGTGGCCCGTATGTTGAGCGGCGCCTCCCTGACAGGGGCTTCGATTGCCAATGCGAAAGAGTTGTTGAAGGTGAAACGTTGATTTTACCTGTTAAACCATTTCATCCGGAATTGGTCATAGTAGTAATTACTAACTAAAAACTAAAAGTCATGAAACGGATTAGCTTTATATGTTTGTTGATTTTATTGTGTAGTTTGCCGGGACGAGCTCAGTTTTGGATCAGTTTTGGTTGGAATGAACCACATTGCCAGAGCTGTCTTTGGATGGAGCAGGCAATGCGTCTGAATGGACGGCAAGCAGCTGATTATCATAGTATTGTTCATAAATATGGTCAGAAGATAGAGAAAGAGGCCCGTAAACATTATCGTTACTGGGATCAGTCGGCTAAGAAGATATTTAATCTGCGTATGGAGCGCGACCGTAAGTTGCAGCGCGTCCTTTCCCCTTCACAGTTCCGCCTGTATGTCCGCTACGTTCGCGAACGTCCTCAACGTATCCACGATTACCAGGGATGGTATAATAATCCTAATTATCCGGATTACCGTCCGTCACATGTTTGCTGGCGTTATGAAGATCATTACTGGCATAATGAATGGGTATACAATAATGGACGATGGAATGGACGTTTTGATGACGGTAAATGGTATCCGGGTAAATACGATAGCCCCGGTCATCGCAACCAGCGTCCTGACCGCCCTAACCATAACAACGATCAATGGCGTCCGGATAAGAATAACCGCCCCGACCATAATCAGCATTACGACAGACCTTCCCGGCCTAAGAACGACCGGTATAGTAAGGATAAGCCCGACAACAGGAAAGATCGTGATAAAGGCCGGAAAGACAAAGATCGTAAGGAAAAGGATAAAAAAGATAGCAAACGACAGGAAAGCAAGCGCTCCGAAGTGTATCGCAGAACTTGAAATCCGGTAACAGAACTTTCATCGACATGAGTTTGTTCCAATAATAAAGAATAAACTCATGTTTACACATTTTCTGAATCTTCTCGCAACGATAATCAGTGTGGTAAGTTTGCTGATCGTTACTTACGGGGCATTGGTTGCTTTTATCGCTTTCATCGTGAATGAACTGAAGCGGTTTACCGGACAGTACTCGCCGGTCAATATCCGCCGGCTTCGGGCTGAGTTAGGTACTTATTTGTTATTGGGATTGGAGCTGCTGATTGCCTCCGATATCCTTAAAACCGTCTTGGAGCCCAGTCTCGATGAACTGGCTATCCTTGGCGGTATTGTTGTTTTAAGGACTGTCCTTTCCGTCTTCCTCAATAAGGAGATCAAGGAATTAGATAGTGAAAAGAACGCTTCATAGTCAGTCGGAATTAGGATATATCGTTAAAAATCGTACTTTTGTATGGCAGTAAAAGCAGACGGATGTTCAGAGTCAATAAGCAAATATTATTATTTATAGCCGGTTGTGTATGGATCATAGCCGGGGCAAATATTCTGCGTATCGGAATTCTAACGTGGATGCACGATGCCCATTACATGGTGCTTAAGGTGGGAGAAGCTGTCGTTGTCTTTTTGTTGTTTCTTAATTTTGTATTTCTGCGTTTATTCAGGAAGCATAGTAAACGCATTGCCCAAAAAGGAGAGAAAAATTGTCCTTTCTCTTTTTTTGATGTAAAAGGTTGGATTGTGATGATTTTTATGATCACCTTAGGTGTAGGAATCCGTCATTCCCGCATATTGCCCGACTCTTTTATTTCTGTTTTTTATACCGGCCTCTCCTCCGCACTCATCATAACCGGTATATTATTTCTTATTCAAAGCGTGAAGGAAGGGCGAAACAGAAAATAATGTTTGTATATTTGTATCCGCATTCAATTAAAAGAATACAGTTAATATATATCTGATGAAAGAGAACGAAATGGTATTCGGCATACGTGCCGTGATAGAGGCTATCCAGGCCGATAAGGAAATAGATAAAATTCTTGTAAAGCGTGAGCTGCAGGGCGACCTTTCCCGCGAACTGTTTGAAGTGTTGAAAGGACGTGAGATTCCAGTTCAACGGGTACCGGCAGAACGTTTGGATCGCTTGACCCGGAAGAATCATCAGGGAGTGATCGCTTTTATTCCGGCTGTGACTTATCAACGTCTGGAAGATATCATACCGTTCGTTTATGAGCAAGGGAAAAGCCCTTTCATCGTACTTCTGGATGGAATTACCGATGTCCGTAATTTCGGTGCGATAGCCCGTACCTGCGAGTGTGCAGGAGTCGACGCCATTGTAATTCCTGCAAAAGGAAGCGTTACGGTCAATGCCGATGCTATCAAGACTTCAGCCGGAGCTTTGCATGTATTACCCGTTTGTAAAGAGAAGAGCATTTCGGAAGCGATCCGTTTCCTGCAGGCAAGCGGAGTGAAAGTATATGCTGCCAGTGAGAAAGCATACGAGAACTATACGGCTATCAAATATGAGGGTCCCGTTGCTATCGTAATGGGAGCGGAAGATACAGGTGTTTCGATGGATAACCTGCGTATCTGCGACAGTATGGTGAAGATCCCTCAGTTCGGTACGATCGGTTCGTTGAACGTATCGGTAGCAAGTTCCATTCTTGTTTACGAAGTGGTACGTCAGCGTATGAATGAAGAACAAAACAACTAAAAGATAAACACAATGAAAAAAGCAATTGCAACAACAAATGCACCTGCCGCAATAGGCCCTTACAGCCAGGCAGTACAAATAGGGAATATGCTGTTCGCTTCCGGACAGCTGGGTATCGATCCGGCAACAGGCAACTTCGTGGAAGGTGCCGTTAAGGAGCAGACAGCCCAGGCTTTCAAAAACGTAAAGGCTATCCTGGCAGAAGCCGGATACAGTATTGACGATGTGGTGAAAACAACCGTATTTCTTGTCGATATGGGCGATTTCGTAGCAATGAATGAAGTATATGCTTCCCAGTTTGAAGGAACTTTTCCGGCTCGCTCTGCAGTAGCCGTGAAAACACTGCCGAAGAATGGTTTGGTAGAGATTGAAGTGATTGCCGTGAAGGCTTGATAATCATTGTCTAAATAATAAGGGACTTTTGAATTCAAAAGTCCCTTATTATTTTATAGAAGTATTTTATATTCTTATTCTTCAGTCAGAGATAGTCCTGAAATTTTAAAACAGGAGTCACAGTCTCCTTCGATGAAATCGACGGTTTTCGTATCCGCCGGCAACGCCGGAAAATGCAGGGTAAAAGGATATTCTCCGGATTCCGGCATGGTGAAACGTTCATCAGGAGTGATACCGTCTGCCGATTTTAAGGGATAATGTGTACCGTCTTCTGTTTTCAGATAAGTATCTTTACTTATGGTTATCCAGTATCCCGGAGCGTTAAAAGCTTTCATCTGAAAAAGGGTTTCTGTATTAGTCAGTTCTATTCTGTTTATCTCGATTGACTCAGTGTTGCTCGATTTCTCCATAGGGAGATCGATGATTGTTGTGTTTCCTTCCTTTTTTATAGACATGACGCGGTTTTCTTTGTTTACCCATTTGTTCAGTTTACGTTTGAGTAATCCCGGGCCATATCCGCTCCATGCATGCAGAATAATACCATCGGGTGAGATGATTACATAATGAGGGATCCCTCTGACGTTGTATTTTGCGGCCAGTCCGCTCATTCCTCCAAAGTCATTTAGGTTTACCCATGACATATCTTTTTTCTTCGAGACTTCTTTCCATCCTTTTTCAGTATCCGTACTCAGGCTGATCACAGTTACTTTATCTTTTTGGGTTTCGGATATTTCTTTCATTTCCGGTAAAGCCATCATACACGGGCCACATCCGCGGCTCCAGAAATCGATCAGGATATATTTCCCTTTATAGTCGGCCAGGTGATGAATATTTCCTTGCAGGTCGTAAAGGTCGGTATCGGCCATTTCATCGCCTTCCTTCACTGTAACGGGAGGATACAGACAGACGGTGATCTCTTTCCCTACTGCCGACTGTTTATCTTTCTCAGACAGTTTGTTGTATAATGCAATAATATCTTCTTTATAAGGAAAATCCTTTACGTATTTGAGTTCCATACTTAGTCCGCGCAACTTGTTTATCCAAATCGTTTCGATAGGAGTTTCCTGCATGATTCCGATTTCTTTTTGGGAAATGATCAGTCTAAGTGAATCCTGCATTCTTTTAATATCATCCATTTCGTTTTTTAGTCTGGCGCTTTCCTCCTCTGAAAGATTTCCAGATCGCAGAAGAGGAAATATTTCTGTCATTTTCAAGGTTAATGCCTGATCCTGATTGGTTTCTTCCAAGGTCGCCTCTTTGTAACGGTTCAGTATTTGTTGTTCTTTGATAGTACTGGACACATCCCAGGTACGTAGCAGTTTGTTGTTGCCACTTACTGTAGTTACAGTGTTCGGTGCAACCCATACATCCAGCCCTGTGCCGGGAAAACCTTTGCCATGTCCGATAATCATCAACCCTTCCGGTTCGTTGTCGGTGGTTTGTCCCCGGAAACTGAAGGAATTGTTTATAACCGTATCATGAGCAATAGAACTCATTACTTGCCCGTCACTGCGGAATAGACCGATTTGGATACTGTCTTCCAGACCGGCAATTGTTCCTTTGATCGTGAACTCCTTTTGTGCGTGTGCAGATATTACTGCTAACAGCATTGTTCCTGCGATAAATGCTTTTGCCATATAGTGTATTATTTAGGTAGGTGCAATATTACGAAATATTCGTAATACTAAGGCGTGGAAAGAGTAAAAAATGGTTTTATCGCCCGAAAAGTTTATTCAGCAGGTCTTTTTTTCCCATCTTCTGTAAGGCTTGCGTTATTTGCCTGCGGAATTCCGGTTTATACCAGAAGAAAAATTGCCGTTGCGCCAGTTTCTGTTCTTTGGTGCGAGCGGTATATACTTTTTCCAGGGTATAGGGATGGTAGCCCGTGTAATACATTTCCGTTGCCAGTGTCATGGGTGTGGGAGTGAAGTCTTGCACCTGTTCCAGCTGGAAATGCAACTTCTTGGTTTCGATAGCCAGCCTGGCCATATCCTCTTCCGTACATCCCGGGTGGCTTGATATAAAATAAGGAATTAATTGTTGGTTCAGCCCTTGTTGCTTATTAACACGGTCAAATATCTTTTTGAATTGTCCGAATTGTTCGAAAGAAGGCTTGCGCATCATCTTCAGTACGTTATCTTCCGTATGTTCGGGGGCTACCTTCAGACGTCCGGATACATGACGGGCAATCAACTCTTCTGTATAGCTTTGTGCCGACTTATTCACGATTTCATCGTCGTAACGGTGTAAAAGAAGGTCGTAACGCACCCCACTGCCGATAAACGACCGTTTAATACCCGGCAGACGGTCTACCGCCTTATAAATATCCAGTAACGGTGTATGATCCGCATTCAGGTTCTTACATACCACAGGCGAGATACAGGACGGCTTTTTACATTTGGCGCAGATACTCTGATCCTTGCCTCTCATCTTATACATATTAGCCGAAGGGCCTCCCAGGTCGCTCAGGTTACCTTTGAAATCGGGCATTTCCGTTATCGCTTTTACTTCCTTCAGGATAGACTCTTTACTCCGGGATGCAATGAACTTTCCCTGATGGGCAGAGATCGTACAGAAAGCGCAACCGCCGAAACATCCCCGGTGCATGTTGACGGAGAATTTGATCATTTCGAATGCCGGTATCGTTTTCCCTTTATATTTAGGATGCGGTAAGCGTGTGTAAGGAAGATCGAATGAGGCATCCACTTCGGCTTCCGTCATAGGCGGGAAAGGCGGGTTGACTACAATTGTCTGCTTCCCTACCTGCTGAAGGATGCGGGAGGCATTATACTTATTCGATTCCTCTTCGATATGCCGGAAGTTTTTAGCCTGTTTCAATTTATCCCGTAAACACTCTTCATGTGAGAAAAGTACGATGTCATCGGGCTTTTTCTCTTCTTTATCAGCCAGGTAAGCTGTCTGGCGGATATCTCTTAGCTGGTTAAACGATTCTCCTTTTAGCAGGCGTGCGACCAGTTCTTTGAGAGGTAATTCCCCCATTCCATAAATCAGCAGATCGGCCGGGCTGTCTATCAGGATACCCGGACGAAGTTTGTCCTGCCAATAGTCGTAATGAGTCAGCCGGCGTAAAGAAGCCTCGATTCCACCGAGTACGACCGGTACATCGGGATAGAGTTCCTTTAGTATTTTGGTATAGACAATGCTTGGATAATCCGGACGCATACCGGCCCGGCGATCGGGGGTATAGGCGTCGTCACTGCGTAACCGTTTGTTGGCGGTATAGTGATTAATCATCGAATCCATCGCCCCCGGAGAGACACCGAAGAAAAGACGGGGCACTCCCAGCTTTTTAAAATCACGATAATCCCCGCGCCAGTCCGGTTGCGGAACAATCGCCACACGAAGCCCCATCGCCTCGAGCGTACGTCCGATAACGGCAGCACCAAACGAGGGATGATCCACATAGGCATCTCCGCTAAAAAGAATGACATCTATATAATCCCATCCACGGGCATCCACTTCTTTCTTGGTTGTAGGCAACCAGGCTTCAGGTCTGAATGTTTTCATGGTACAAAGATAATAATTATATATGATAATGATTGACGGTTTGTTACCAGCTAATTAGTATAACTTTTGTTTATAGCGGATAGTATTTTATGATTGGCATAAAAAGAATCGATCCCTTATCTTTGTTGTCGAAAAAAAACAGCATTGCATTGCAAACATTATCAGTAGGATAAGTGTTCTTCAAGCAGACATAATTATTTTAAAAACAATACAGTATGAAAGCATTAACAGACGAAAAGCTAACCATTGTAGGTGCAGCAGGTATGATCGGTTCTAACATGGCCCAGACAGCTTTAATGATGGGGTTAACCTCTAATATTTGTCTTTACGATCCTTTTGCTCCGGCTTTGGAAGGAGTAGCCGAAGAAATGTTCCAATCCGGATTTGAATATGCAAACATCACTTTTACTTCTGATATCAGCGAAGCATTAAGAGGTGCTAAATATGTCGTTTCATCCGGTGGTGCAGCCCGTAAAGCAGGTATGACCCGTGAAGACTTACTAAAAGGTAATGCTGAAATTGCAGCCCAGTTCGGTAAAGATCTCCGTTCTTATTGCCCGGATGTAAAGCATGTGGTAGTGATCTTTAACCCGGCTGATATTACCGGATTGATTACCTTGTTATATTCTGGCCTGAAACCTTCACAGGTGAGTACGCTGGCGGCTTTGGATAGTACACGTCTGCAAACAGCACTGGCACAACATTTCGGTATCCGTCAGAACCTGGTGAAAGGTTGCCGTACATATGGAGGACATGGCGAACAAATGGCTGTTTTTGCATCTACTGCGACTGTCGACGGCAAACCGTTACTGGACCTGATCGGTACTCCTGAACTGACTGACGAACAGTGGGAAGACCTGAAGGTAAAAGTGATACAAGGAGGAAAACGTATCATTGAACTTCGCGGTCGTTCTTCTTTCCAGAGCCCGTCTTACCTGTCGATCGAAATGATCCGTGCTGCTATGGGTGGCGAATCCTTCCGTTGGCCTGCCGGAACTTATGTTCATACCGGTAAATTCGATCATATCATGATGGCTATGGAAACAGAAATTACCAAAGACGGTATTTTCTATAAAGAAGTAGAAGGTACACCGAAAGAAAATGCAGAACTGGAGGAAAGTTACGTACACCTGAGTAAATTACGTGACGAAGTGATCGGCATGGGTATTATCCCTGAAATTCATTTGTGGCATACAATCAATCCGCATATGAAATAAGTAGTTTCTTATATGATATATACGAAGAAGGGAGTGACCGGTTGTCGGCACTCCCTTTTTACATTTTGTATTTTATCGATTGCGTATGCCGCTGACCAGATAAAGATTGTCGGTATCTTCCATTTCCTGTATGTGGAAGAATGGTTCCATCATAGCGGCTACTTCCCGTACGGGAGGCAGACCGAATGAGATCCGGTTAGCTTGTTTGTTGTGATGGCTGTTGATCGATTCGCGTCCTTCGCTATGGCAGATCACGAGTTCTCCGCCGGGAGTAAGCAGTTCGGCCAAATGGGCGATCAACTTTTCCGGCTGCTCAAAATGGGGAAATACACTATAGGCTATGATGAAGTCGAACCGCTCGTCTTTCAGATCCATTATATCCATACTGCGGAAGTCGACCGTATTCACCGCATATTTACTGCTGGCCTGATCGATCATCCGGGGGGAAATATCTATACCTGTGATATGCGTCGGAGAATAAGTAAGCAGATATTGTTCCAGTATGCCTGTTCCACATCCTACATCTAGTATCTTTAGTCCTTTATGTAAGGTGGTATGTTCCAGTATATAGGTGATCTTTTCGGGATCGTGGTAACACAGTTCGTCCCAGCGATCGGCCAGGGCATCGAAGAAACCGGCTATTTTATTCATGTCAATTGTCCCTCCCAAACAAAGCAACCGGAAAATTGTTCCTTCAAACGAGTCGGATTTTCAAACAGTCCGAATACGGAAGAGCCTGATCCTGACATAGATGCATATACGGCACCAGCCTGATAAAGTGTCTCTTTTATCTGTCCGATAACCGGATGTTTGGTGAACACGCTTTGCTCGAAATCGTTTATCATAAAGTCTTTCCATGCTGTAATCGGCTTACGGATGATCTCTTTTAAAGATATTTCCGGAGCTTTCGGGGTAACCAGTGAATAGGCTTCGGGAGTGGAAACGGCCACATCCGGTTTTATCAGGCATAAATGATATCCTCTTAGGGAAAGGTCGACAGGTTCGAATATATTACCTGTCCCGCTGGCAAATACCGGTGTGTTACGGATAAAGAAAGGGCAGTCCGCACCGATGGAAACGGCTATTTTTTCAAGTTCATCCGCTGGAATATTGAGTTGGCAGAAGTCATTCAGCAGTTTCAGCATAAAAGCAGCGTCAGCCGATCCGCCACCTAGTCCGGCTCCGAAAGGGATCGTTTTAAGCAGATGGATCTCAAGAGGAGGAATTTCATATTGTGTTTTTAGCAGGTTTAATGCTTTTATTACAAGGTTCTTTTCCATCGGAGCATCTACCTGTATCCCTGTTTGTGTGAAAGATAATTCTTCTGCGTTCACGATTTCGAGTGCATCTTTCACCGGAATAGGATAAAATACGGTTTCTATATTATGGTAACCGTCCGGTCGTTTATTAACGACGTTGAGTCCCAGGTTTATTTTGGCATTGGGAAAACAAATCATAAATGGATCCTTTAAATTATATATTATGGACAAACGTATATAAAATAATCCTTATAAGCAAATGATATAAATTTATCCTTAATGCGGCGGAGTTGAGGCTTATCGTTTATTTAGGAGAATGAAGAGAAGCTGATTTGCGGAATATTGATTATCTTCGCCACCGAAATTCTCAATATTATACCAATCAGAAAACTCAAGAAAATGAAACGAATTGTTTTTTTAGACTATGTACGCGTGTTTGCCTGCTTCCTTGTTATGGTCGTTCACGCCAGTGAAAACTTTTATGGTGCTCCCGGATCCACAGACATGGCGGGGCCGCAATCCTTTTTAGTCAATGAGGCAGATCGGCTGTGGGTGTCTGTGTATGATGGTTTCTCACGTATGGCAGTGCCTTTGTTTATGATTGTCTCCGCTTTTCTTCTTGCACCGATGAAGGAGGGGCAAACTATGTGGCAATTCTACCGTCAGCGTTGCATTCGTATACTGCCGCCGTTTTTCATATTCATGATATTATACAGTACTTTGCCTATGTTGTGGGGACAGATCGATGGAGAAACTTCAATAAAGGACTTATCACGGATATTGCTGAATTTCCCTACGTTGGCGGGGCATTTGTGGTTTATGTATCCTTTGATCAGTCTTTACCTCTTTATTCCTATCATATCGCCCTGGCTGAGTAAAGCTACGGCGAAAGAGGAACGCTTTTTTATCGGGCTGTTCCTGTTAACGACCTGTATGCCGTATCTCAACCGCTGGTGCGGTGAAGTGTGGGGGCAGTGTTTTTGGAACGAATACCATATGTTGTGGTACTTCTCTGGTTATCTGGGTTATCTTGTTCTGGCACATTATATACGTGTTCATCTTACTTGGGAGCGCTCCAAACGTCTTGCCATAGGATTCGTCTTGATGGTCGTAGGGGCTGCACTGACCATCTATTCGTTCTATATCCAGGCTATACCCGGAGAACTTCATACTACTCCCGTAATAGAAATAGGATGGGCCTTTTGTACGATCAACTGTGTGCTTCTTACCGCGGGTACATTCCTTATGTTTACTTGTATAGATCGTCCGAAAGCTCCAAAGCTGATAACAGAAATGTCGAAACTCAGCTATGGCATGTATCTTATGCATATATTTTGGCTTGGATTATGGGTAACAGTGTTTAAGCAAACTTTGGCATTGCCGACTGTAGCTGCCATACCTAGCATTGCGGTGAGTACCTTCGTTAGCTGTTACGTAACGACAAAGATTCTTTCGTTTTTACCCGGTAGTAAATGGATAATCGGAGATTAAAATAATGTAAGTGTTTTAGTATAAAAAAAGTCCCGATATTTTTTCAAGCAAAATATCGGGACTTTTTATGTTTACCTTAGTTCATTAAGGCTCTGCAATCGTTTCTTCTGCGAGGATACGTGCTTTGTCGGCATCGCTCTGGATATTGGGTTGTTCCAGACCGTAATGTTTGATCTTATCTTCACGCTTCAACAGTAAAGCGATGATCAATGCCAACACACCGAAACAGGTAAAGATTGCCATCGGTAGCGTATAATCGTAGGCCGGTTTTCCGGTACCGTTGTCGATCTTGCAATAGGTATCCAATACCCATCCGATCAGAAGTGGAACCATACTTAATCCGATGTTCTGAACCCAGAAGATCAGGGCATAAGCTGTACCCAACTGCTTTTCCGGGATGATCTTTGGAACAGAAGGCCACATGGCTGACGGAACCAGGGAGAAAGCAATACCTAATACGACCATTACGATGGTAGCAAACCACCATTCGTTGAGGATCGGCAAGGTGAACAGCAGGTGAACACCGATCAGCATCAATGCACCGTAGATCATGATAGTAGCTCCTTTTCCTTTACGGTCGTACAGGTTTCCGAAGAACGGTGTCAACAGGATCGTACCGAAAGGCAGGATGGCTGGAATGTTACCGGCCAGGTCGGGGTTTACATTATATTTATTGACCATCAGATCGGTTGCATATTTCAGGAATGGGAATACGGCTGAATAGAACAATACGCACAATAGGGCGATCAACCAGAAACCTTTGCTGGAAATGATCAGACCAATATCTTTCAGACGGAACGGTTCTTCCTCTTCTGCCTGTTCGACAGCACTCATAGAAGTATCCAGCTTACGGTCCATCACACAGAATACAAGGAATGCGATCAGACCGATACACAACATACAAAGGCAAAGCAGGATAGGAGCGGAGATGCTACCGAAGAACTTCGCTGCCGGAACAGTGATCGACAATGCCAGTGCTGTACCCAAACGGGCAGTTGCCATTTCCAGACCCATTGCCAATGCCATTTCTTTACCCTTGAACCATCTTACAATGATCTTGGAAACGGTGATACCGGCAGTTTCCACACCCACACCGAAGATAGCATAACCGAGAGCCGCTACCATTACCTGGGCTTTCCATCCGAACAATTCACCTTCCATGGTAAATAAATCGGATATTGCATAATATTTAAGTGAACAACCGATGATCATTAAAATACAGGCTCCGACTCCGGTAAAACGGACACCCATCTTATCCAGTACGATACCCCCGATGATCAACATGAAAAGGAAGACATTGAACCAACCGTAGGCGCTTGTGAAGAAGCCGTATTCGGTACTGTTCCAGGAAAGTTGTTCTTCCAGCATCGGTTTAAGCGGGGCCATCACGTCGGTGAGGAAATATCCGCAAAGCATGGTAAATGCGACGAGCGCGAGTACGCTCCATCGAGCTACTTTTGAGTCGCTCAGTTTCTGGTGAATTTGTTCAATCATGATATTTGTTTTAATTAAGTTATATTACTTGTCTTCTTTCTTAAAGAGGGGAAGTGCATCAGCTACGATAAATGTACTTCCTCCGATAAAGATCGTATCCTCTTCGTGAGCCCGTCCCAAAGCCCGTGTAACGGCATCGGCTACGCTATCGCAGATAACTCCGCTAAGCCCGTGACTGACAGCCATCGCTGCAAAGTCGGTGGCAGGCATAGCTCGTGCGACCGATGCCTGGGTGAAATAATAAAAGGCATCTTTGGGCATTAGTTCCAGTACGCCGTTAATATCTTTGTCGTTTACCATTCCGACGACCATGTGAGTCTGCCGTGAATGTTTTATTACTTCATTCAATTGTATATTCAGATATTCCCAACCGCCTATGTTATGG
>NZ_CAJJWO010000017.1 GCF_905196875.1 uncultured Parabacteroides sp.
GACTTTCGCTGGTCACACCGTAACCCGGAACTGGTGAAGTTCCTTCTGAATTACGATAAGCAGTTCAATCCTAATAAGTAATAAGAGTAACTCTAAAAGGAACGATATGAAGAAGATATTATCTTGCCGCATCGGTGGAACACGTAGAACGTCTTATCAAATTACTTGAAACGCTCTAAAGTTTATAGGAATAATCGGGGAAATGATATTCGAGAATCGTTAAAACAGATTGTTGAAGCGTGATTTTTTAGACTTGCGCTTCATCGTTTGAAATAATCGCAATTCACGGATTTTCTCAATACTATTACTTTCATCCTCAGCGCAGGGCTACGAATACCATAATAGAAGCAGGTCGAAGCGTTGGAAAATGCAAAGTTGCTCAGTTCAACAAGCAAGCCGAGCAACCATTTTAGTATGCACTATAAAACCAAATTTGTTTGGAAAGGCATTAAAACATTTCCTCCATAGCCGTTTTCAACTCATCTCGTTTTGTGTTCTTGTAATAATGCTTATAGATAGTCATGGGGCTATTCCCTGCCATTTCTGCTACAATATAAGGGTTGTTACCAGCATCTACCATTTTAGTTTAGTAAGATTGGTTTAGCAGTTTTAGGAAATTTGATACGTTCATATACGATTCTATCTTCTTGTATTGAATCCCAGGTAAGATAACATACATCAATGTTTGCCATTCCACCAGAATAGTAGCTGAATAAAAATAAATCCAAATACATCTGTTCTTTCTTAGTAAATAGTGTGCGGTCTATATTCTCTATTTTAGCAATAGTCGTATCAGCAACGGCTTTAGAGTTGGTTTCCGGAATGTTGATATCATTACCTAAGCACTTGAATATTTCTATGCTGGCTCCATACATGCCTTCTTTCACAGCCACGTTACATATAGCACGAAGTAGGCGCAACTTTGAAGTTAATCCAGCCCTGTTACCATTCTTAATACCTTTCTCTTTAATGGAAAATGCAAAATCAAGTAGAAAGGTTTCGGTTATATCCTTAAAGTAATATGTAGAGAGTGCTCTATTATATTTTTCTTTGGTAAACTCTTGTAATATACGTCGCATCTGCCCATACTTCTTTGCATTTGGGATACTATCTATTACTTGCCCATTTTTGATGCGTTTTTTGTTCATGAACTTCTCTTCCAGAGAATCTATCATTTGTAGAACTGACTTTACCTTGACTTCTGGTACTTCGGCTTTATCCTCTTGTTCGAAACAATGAGACCATTCTATTGGAGACCAATTACGGCCTTCTTTTTCCCATTCTTCTACGACATTAATATACTTGTTTTTAAATCCAGCAATATTTGGTTCTTGGTAATGCTACCGTTATTTGTGCCCACAAATGATTCAGACTTCTGGTCCCAGTTCTTAGAAAGACCAGTAACAGTAATTGCTTTGGGAACCCTGTTATAACCTGATTTGTAGAAAATCAATTGTAACTTAATCATCTTGGAGTCTTCTTCATCCCGTACCCCTTTAATATGAATTGAATATGCCATAAAAATAATGTGTTAGTTGATTAAACATTAGTTGGTATTAGTAGGCATCAATTCACCTACATGAAAGCCTACATGATAAGAGTAGGGTTCTCAACTAAAATTAGTTTTCGAGAGCTTTTCTACCTTTTTTCAAGGATTAGAGTAAAACTCCGTACGACTAAATCAAACTAACACGTTATTTATCAATACATTAACTTATCACTAAGTTTTTTGCTCTAAAAAGGGGGTGAGTCTTTTAGAAACAGCCCCTTTTACTTACTATATCAATCCAATCATCTTTAGTTCTTAAATATCAGTCCATCTCCTTCCCGATCGATAATGATCGGACGGTTCTTATCGATCTTCATACCCAGTATCTCCTTCGACAGTTCGTTTAGGACATACTTCTGGATAGCACGTTTCACCGGACGGGCACCGAACTGAGAATCGTAACCTGCATCCGAGATAAAATCGACAGCAGCATCCGTAAAGCTCAAGGCAACACCATTGTTGGCCAGCATCTTCTTCACGCTGTTCAACTGCAAGGTAACGATCTTACGGATCTCTTCCTCATTCAGCGGGGTGAACATAATGATCTCGTCGATACGGTTCAGGAATTCCGGACGAATCGATTTCTTCAACAATTCCAGTACCTGTATACGGGTTTCATCGATCACTTTTTCGCGGTTGTCGGGCGTGATCTTCTCGAAGCTTTCACGAATCAGAGATGAACCCATATTGCTGGTCATGATGATGATCGAGTTCTTGAAGTTCACGACACGTCCCTTGTTGTCCGTCAGACGACCGTCGTCCAATACCTGCAACAGGATATTGAATACGTCCGGATGCGCCTTTTCGATCTCGTCGAACAGAACGACAGAATAAGGTTTACGGCGGATGGCTTCCGTCAACTGGCCACCTTCATCGTAACCGACGTATCCCGGAGGCGCACCGATCAGACGGGTGGCGCTGAATTTCTCCTGATACTCGCTCATATCGATACGGGTCATGCTGTTCTCATCGTCAAACAGGTATTCAGCCAACGCTTTGGCAAGCTCGGTCTTACCTACACCGGTCGTACCGAGGAAGATGAACGAACCGATCGGACGTTTCGGATCCTGCAATCCGGCACGGCTACGACGCACGGCATCCGCTATGGCTGTAATGGCCTCTTCCTGGCCGATCACACGGGTGTGCAATTCGTCTTCCAGGCGAAGCAGTTTGTCGCGTTCGCTCTGCATCATCTTGTTAACGGGAATACCGGTCCAACGGGATACCACATCGGCAATGTCTTCGCTGTCGACTTCCTCTTTGATCATGGCGGCAGCACCCTGCATGGTGTGCAGCTTGGCCTGTATTTCCTTGATCTCTTCTTCTTTCGCCTGCAGTTTGCCGTAACGGATCTCGGCAACCTTGCCGTAATCGCCTTCACGTTCTGCCTTATCGGCTTCAAACTTCAGGTTCTCGATGTCGATCTTATTCTGCTGTATCTTGTTGATCTGTTCCTTTTCGCTTTCCCACTGGGCTTTCTGTTTCTTTTCTTCTTCCTTGAGGTTGGCGATTTCCTTGTTCAACTGTTCCAGTTTCGTCTTATCGTTTTCACGTTTGATGGCTTCGCGTTCGATCTCCAACTGTTTGATACGGCGGGAAACTTCATCCAGCGATTCCGGCACTGAATCCACCTGCAAACGCAGACGGGCAGCAGCCTCATCCATCAGGTCGATCGCCTTATCCGGCAGGAAACGGTCGGTAATGTACCGCGTCGAGAGCTGGACGGCAGCGATAATGGCATCGTCTTTGATACGTACCTTATGATGGTTTTCGTACTTCTCTTTCAGACCACGCAGGATAGAGATAGTATCCAGTTCATCCGGTTCTTCCACCATCACAACCTGGAAACGACGTTCGAGCGCCTTATCTTTTTCAAAGTATTTCTGATATTCATCCAGTGTCGTTGCACCGATAGAACGCAATTCACCACGTGCCAACGCCGGTTTCAGGATATTAGCGGCATCCATAGCCCCGTCGCTCTTACCAGCTCCTACCAATGTATGGATCTCATCGATGAAAAGGATGATCTCGCCTTCCGACTTGGTCACCTCATTAACAACGGATTTCAACCGTTCCTCGAATTCCCCTTTGTATTTGGCTCCGGCAATCAAAGCCCCCATATCCAGGGAGAAAATCTGTTTCGATTTCAGATTCTCCGGAACGTCGCCACGAACGATACGATGTGCCAGGCCTTCGGCGATAGCAGTCTTACCGACACCCGGTTCACCGATCAGGATCGGGTTATTCTTTGTACGACGGCTCAGTATCTGAAGTACACGACGGATCTCGTCATCACGGCCGATCACCGGGTCGAGCTTACCGCTACGGGCACGTTCGTTCAGGTTGATGGCGTATTTATTCAGAGAGTCGTATGTGTCTTCTGCCGACTGGCTCGTTACTTTATTTCCCTTACGTAATTCCTCGATTGCTTTCTCCAGTTCTTTTTCCGTAACGCCGGCATCTTTCAATATTTGAGAAGCCGTACTTTTTACAGTGAACAAAGCGAGAATGATATGTTCCAGAGAAACATACTGGTCACCCATCTTTCCGGAATAATCGATTGCTTTCTGCAAAACGGCATTCGATTCGCTCGACAGGTAAGGTTCGCCACCGGATACTTTCGGATAGGATTCTATCTGACGATCCAGCACCATGTTCAGATTCTGGATATTTACACCCAGCTTCTGGAAGAGGAAGTTCGTGATGCTTTCACCCGTCATAATGACAGCCTTAAGCAAATGAACAGGTTCGATCACCTGTTGGTTATTCTTCTGAACCAACTGCACCGCCTGCTGAACAGCCTCTTGTGATTTAATTGTAAAATTGTTTAAATTCATACCTTATATTACTTTCTTGTTATCTTCTTTATTTTAAACTTTCACTGATAACTCTACAAAATAAATACCATATCGAAAACAAGTCATTTTGTCAGTATTATTCAATCATAAGAGAAAGATGTTATGCCGATCAGTCGGGATTAACGACATATTTTGCACTTTCGGTAAGAAAACAACAGGGAAGCAAAAAAGGTTTGCACAAAAACGGGATTACGCCAGATTACTTTACTTAGAATTCCATCTTATAACTGATAAACGGAATTATACTGTCAAAATAAAAATCCTCCACCTGCTGTGTAGCCTGATTGAACGACTGCCCCATATACTGTTTTCCCACCAGATTCTTTATCTGAATGGCAACAGTACCGGAACACCGTTTATAGTTTACCCGGTAAGTCAGGGAGATATCCGATACGGGACTGATACCTTTACGGCGATGGATAAACGGCCTGGATTCGTCGTACATAATCTCCTGCTGCTCCAGTGTCGCTTCCAAATCGACCGGCGAAGTCGGACGATAACCGGAAAGAGCGATACGGGCATTCAATCCCAACACCCTGCTCAAACCATTCTTTCGACGGAAAGTAAACTCTTTCCCACCCAGGATATTTGCAACATAACGTGTATTGAACATCGTATTATGCCAGTTACCGTTATCATCTTTATAACGGGAGTTGAAAAGTGAGAAAGTCGCCATATAATAATATCCCGATTGCAGGAAACGCTCCAGTGTAAAATCAATACCCATATTCACACCTTTGCCGGTATTTACGAAAGGCTGGTAGAATAAAGGTGGCTGAACAGTGGTATTAATAATAGAATATGTCCCGCCCTGTAATACAGGGACATTATACAAATATTGAAAATAAGGTTCGATCTTCAGCCTTAACAGCGGAGAGATAGCCCAGTTATAACTGAGTACATTATGTAAGGAACGAGTCATCTTCAGGTCTTTATTAGGAGTTGAAATTTCTCTGTCTGTTGCCGGAATCTCCATGAAATAGATATAAAGAGGCGCTACCTGCGAATGAAGCCCCGTACCCAACATAAGAGAATGACGGTTGTCGATAGTCCATTCAACCGATAAACGTGGCTCAATGGAGAAATCCCCGTTCAGTGCAAATAAAGATGTATTAAGGCCACCTGTCAATGAGAAAGAACGGTTAAAAGCGTATTTAGTTTGTGCATAACCTTGTAGCAGCTGCGTATTACTGCGCTTATCGGTAACGGTTTGCATGGTATTTTTATCATCCGATTTCCGGTAATCTATCTTATCGAACAATTGATCCAAGCGGATACCGTAGCGACTGTGCCATCGGGACGAGTGACGCTGATTCAGCCGGGAAGATAACGAGAGTTTATAGCTCCGGTTCAAATTATCGATATCAGGAATAGAAACAGCCGGTTGCTCAACCCTGCGCCTGCCGAATTTGAAATCAGTATCCGACAAAGTAGCCGCAAGCGTAGTGGACAGATACAGGGATGAATTGATTGATTTCTTATGAGAAATACCGGCTGCACCGGCCCGATAAGTCATTTTCATATCCGTACTTACCGGCGGTGTTGTCCATTCAACCGGATCATCCTCTGCTTCCCTTTCCGATTGTGAATTTCCGCCGATCCCCCATAGGGAGAAAGTGCCTATATTACGTGTAGGCAAGTTGATTTTGAAAGCCACATCTTCGTAATGTATAGATTGTTTACCGGACATTTCCGATATGAAAGACTTGATAATACCTAATGTAGATACGCGTACATTAAAAAGATAAGAGCCGTTATAGTCTTTCTTAAAAGGGCCTTCGGCAGCAAACTCCACACCTTGTATACCCAATTGTGCCGCAAATTCATGTTTCCGGTCATTCCCGTTGCGAAACTTCAAATCGAACACACCGGCAACTGCATTCCCATATTCTGCAGGAAATGCTCCGGTATAGAAATCCGAGTTGGCAAGCATGGAGCTACTGAACATTGTAAATGCCCCTCCGCCCGGTACATCATCACCACCATTGAAATGACTCGGAACAGGAATATCCACTCCTTCCATTCTCCACAAGACCCCGGAAGGAGCATTTCCACGGATAATAATAACATTTGTTTCCGCAGAACCACTCGTTACTCCGGCAAAGTTAGCCGCCATACGGGCAGGATCGTCTACCGCTCCGGCATAACGGCGAGCCTCTTCAACAGAGAAAGTACGGGCACTGACAGAGGCCATTTCGTTTTGGGGAAGATCTTTCCGCCGGTGGGCTATCACTACGACTTCGTTTAATGCCTGCTGGCTCTCTTTCATTTCGATGGTTAGTACCAACTCTTTACCACTGGTTAGTTGCAGTTCAGAGAGTTGTTGTGGCACATATCCCAGATAGGATATTTGAAGGCTGATTCTACCAATAGGGATATTGGTAAGGGAGAAATTACCATCGACATCGGTGGTTACGCCTGTACCGTTATCAGCCAGTACGACGGTTGCTCCAATCAGCGGTATTTTTGTTTCTGTGTCTATTACTTGTCCGCGGACGGTTTGTGTGAGTTGTGCCTGAATGCCAAGAGGTAAAAACAGGAGTAAAACTCCTGCAAGTAGAAGGTGTCTTAAATAGTTCATCTTTGTTTATCGCGTTAATTAATCCGCGACAAAGGTAGATGGTCTCGGTTTGAAAGTTCTTGACAATTGTCAAGACTCGTCCTCATCCGATAGTTTTCTTCGGATACGGCTAACGGTTTCGGGAGTTACACCGATCAGTGAAGCTACATCTTTCAGTGTTAATTTATTCATGGAATGATCCACGGCTTTCAGTAAATTCTTATAACGTTCTTCCGGCGTGTCGCAACGAAAGGAAAAGATCAGTTCGTCACGACGAAAGAATAGTTGCTCAGCGATATGCCGTCCGAAACGCTGACCTTCCATACTATATTCGTAAAAGTCGATAACCTGCTGATAAGATATCCTGTAAATAACTGTTTCAGAGATTGCCTGTATGGAGTATCTGGCTGGGGTATGATTCAATAAGGCATAATATTCTGTTACAAAGCCGTTGGTATTGAAGCCGATCGTCCGTTCTTCACCGTCCGCATCACAATGACAGAAACGAAATTCGCCGTCCAATACGGCTCCCAGGTAACGGCATGGTTCTCCCTGACGGACAAAGTACTCCTTACGTTTAAGGTTCACGATCTCCCCCATTTCCATAAATACATTGGATAGCTCTTCAGAAATATTCAGGCGGGACACAAACTCTTTCAAATCAATCATACATACAAAGATATAGTATTATATTCGCCATACAATAAAAAAGATCGTGCACTGTAACTTTTTCATTCGCCGGGGTACTAATCCTATACAAACTAAAAGAGAAAAGAATATGATAAAACGTGAAACAGACTTCCTTTCCATTCTGGAGTCGAATATAAGCATCCTCATCAAGATTGCCCGGGTGTATGCTTATACCACCCAGGACAGGAAAGACCTGATCAACGATATCATCCTCGAGTTGTGGAAGTCGTACCCCAAATTCAAAGGCGACTCCAAAATATCGACCTGGATCTATCGTGTCTCGCTGAACGTGGCGTTAAACACCAAACGAAAGCGGGATAACAACAAGGTATTGTTTTTCGATGAGCTGAAGGTATCGGACGGCAGTGACATCCTCGAAGTACCGACCGACAACTCCTCTGAAATCGGCCAACTCTATCAGTGCATCGAAAGTTTATCCGAACAGAACAAAGCGATTATCCTGCTTTATCTGGATGATAAATCGTACGAAGAGATCTCTCAGATCCTCGGTCTGTCCAGGACGAACGTCAGTACACGTTTGAACCGGATAAAAGAGCAATTAAGAAAACAAATGAACCCCAATAAATGAATCGTTATGGAACTTGATAATATAAAAAACAGCTGGAAACAGGAAAACCAGGAAATTGCTGCGAATGTACATCTGAATAGAACGACCTTGATGAAAAAGATCTTGGCAGAAACAAACCGTATGAAAAGAAAGAATCTGTTACTCTTATTGTTCAGAATCCCTTTCCCGGTAGTTATCCTTGCCATGCTATTTTCACACCTTCATATACACAACATGGTTAATTTCTATATTGGAATAGTGTTGTTTCTGGCTTTTGCCTGCTTTGCTTCATGGGGACTGATAAAATATTATCTGAATCTGAGAAAGTTGGATATAACAGATTCATATCTTGAAAATAAAAAGACTATACGGGAACTGGAGTTATATAAACTGAATGTGACGAAAAGGAATTACTATTGCAGCCCAGTGGGAATAATCGGTATTTTCCTGATGATCAATGCGCCTCTGTTTACTACTACTGAAGGAGCTATCATGTTACTACTTATCATGGCTGTCATGGCTGCATCCATATTCATAAATCTGAAATATATCTTACCGGCACAGTTCAAACGGTTGAATAAGGAGATGGAAGAGATTCGGAGGATAGAAGAAGAATAAAGGCGTAATCCTGTCCGGCTATCCAATATTTACTATCTTTGTCAACCACTAATATGCAAATTTCAGGTATGACGAGAAAGAATGTATTCGGTTTGCTCTTTGCTATTTTCTGTGTATCAGGAAATATTTCATGTAATAAATATCTCCTGAGCGAAAAAGACAAAGAAGAAGAAAAGGAGAATATTTTCATCGAGTCATTTGAAGGTGTTTCAAATGTGGACCTGTCCAATCGGAACAATTGGATACTGACAATGAATTACTACTACATATATGATTATACGATAGACGGCAAAAGAATCAAATCCTTTCCTAAAGATGAGCCCTGCTACATTCCCGGTTCATTTATAACGGAAGACAACAGCGGAAACCCCTGGGTCGGTCTGGGCTCAGGTCCGCTTATACTCTTTGCGTCACCCGGCTATTACTCCGAATTCATATCCGGAAGTACGGATAATACACCACCCACATTCTTCGATCAAACAACCGAAGAAAAGTTATTGGCCGCCGATTGCCTGTCTTGCCAATATATAGGAAAAGCATCAACAGTTCTTTCCGACATGTTAGTTCATTACAATGCTCTTCTGGATTTCGAATTGAAAAACGTGCCTGAATCGGCTAACGTTTTAGTAGAGAACCAGGTACTTATCCATCCCTTCAGGGACAAAGCGAACCTACAACATTACAAAGCAATCGTATTTGCTTATTGGGGAGAAGATAACTCGCAAGTTCATATCGCGATAGACGATAGGACTTATGTCGTCAAATTAATCCCTACCATAAACCTGTCTGATGACGATAACGGGATGTTCCCGGGTGCACTCCGCCACGTAAAAAACGACACATACTACAAGTTCTCCTTATCTTACGACAAAGAGAAAGATACATTTTCCATCGAAGAAATAGAAAACAAAGTATGGAGTCAGATGCCTGACTGAACAACAAAAAGAAAAAGTTTCCCTTAGGAAAAGAAAAACATAAGTAATCTATTAAATTCCTTCGGTAATCTTTTTACGACTTCTTCTCTGATCGTATCCGGCACCCCATAAAAAGCCTCGGCTATCCCTCCGGTGATACAGGCCAGCGTATCGCTATCGCCACCTAAAGAGACGGCCAGGCGGATGGCATTTTCGTAGTCTGTACTATCCAGGAAGGCGATGATTGCTTCGGGAACGGTGCCCTGGCAACTTTCATTAAAATGATAATTAGGGCGTATCTCGTCGCAGGTACGACTCAGGTCATAGGAGAAAGTCGTTTCGATATATTGCTTGATATCCTGCTTGCTTTTACCTGTCCGTGCCAGATAGATAGCAGCCGCAGTTGCTTGTGCCCCTTTTATTCCTTCGGGATGGTTATGAGTAACGACGGCTGTATCCTTTGCTACCTCCAACGTCTTTTCCAACGAATCGAATTTCCATCCGACAGCACTTACCCGCATCGCCGAACCATTCCCCCAGCTGTTATACGGTTGCGGATCCTTTTCACGAAGCCAACCGCTGAAACGTCCACCATAACCACCTGTGGGATACGGATATTCACGTCCGTATCGTTGCATGACTTTCGCCAGGTCTCCCCCATTCAGCAACCAGTCAGCTACAGCAACCGTCATGATCGTGTCGTCCGTATAATCACTTTCGTTCGTAAACAACGGAAAGTCCGTCGTCTTAATATTATCGAATTCGTAAACGGAGCCGATGATGTCTCCTCCTATTGCACCTATCATAATATTCTGATTTACAATTATTCTTAAAACAGTTTCAACTGCAGACACTTACAAAACAATCCTATCCGAACAAAACCTCTTCCGCTTACAACTCTTACACGGAACGCCCATCCACAGACAATCAAACTGTTCAACCGCCTCTTTTACCAACTCCTCTACCGAAGTAAAAACTCCCGCTTCGAAATTCCGGTTATCTTTTCCTTTCATGCCTAAAGCGGCACCCGTCAGATTAGCTGATCCGATATAGACCTGTTTCAGATCGAATATCAATAACTTGAAATGGACGCGAGGACACAGCACACGTTCCATCCGGCACCAAAGCAGCGGGTACTTATCGAAGTCATCGCGGAAGTTCTGTCCCGGCTCTTTGGCATGGATCAAACGGATCTCCACTCCTTCCTTTACCTTCTGTTCCAAAAGCTTCAGCAAGGGAACAGCCTCTTTTCCTTCCTTAATATACAGGTCTTTAATATCAGCCGTACCGATCCAGACTGTTCGTTTGGCCTGCCGGATCGCTTCGATAAGGAAAGAGTAATGTTCTTCGTTTTTAATGTATCGGAGCATAAATAATAATTTCTCTGATGAAACCCTGGTGTCACACCATAGACTATTCAAATATATAGGATAAATTCCATTCCGACAATTATTAAGCGAGTGATAAGAAATAAAAATCACGCATTCTATCAGTTCTCAGATTAATTTCATACTTTTACAGACATACCCAAAGAAAGACATGAACCTATGAGATCAGTCATATTATATAGCCTGCTGCTTTGCTTTCTTCTTTCCGGATGTACCAACAAACAAAAGCAACCGACAATCATTGGCGGTGCAGCCGGCACAACCGAAATCATCATTGCCGATCCGGATACACAACGATATGAGATAGATTCGCCTATTCCTTTAAAGTCCGCGGAAGCCACTTAAATTGTTAGACCTTATTCCTAAATGAATATATTAATGAAAAGAGTAAAACGGATAGTAAATTCAACAAATTAATAATATAGAATAGTATGCAAAACAAGAAAGTATTAGTGTTTCTGGCAAAGGCATTCGAGACGATGGAATTTAGTGCTTTTATAGATATTCTTGGTTGGGCCAGAGTTGATTATGGTCATAATTTGTTCGTAGACACTTGTGGTTTTACTGAAAAGGTCATAAGCACTTTCAATATACCTGTTATAGTCGATAAAACCATTGAAGAAATAAACGTCGACGAATATGACGCATTAGTAATACCCGGTGGATTTGATGAATTTGGTTTTTATGAAGAGGTATATGACGAAAGATTCTTAAACTTAGTCCGGGAGTTTAATGCAAAAGGCAAAATTATTGCATCAGTTTGTTCCGGAGCATTCCCGTTAGGAAAAAGTGGAATCCTTAAGAACCGGAGAGCTACTACTTACCACTTAAGAGACGGCTATTGGCAAAATAAACTAAAAGAATTTGGAGTGAATGTAGTGAACGAACCAGTAGTAGTCGATGACAATATTATTACTTCTTATTGCCCGGAGACAGCTCCCAAAGTTGCATTCGAATTATTAAAGATGCTGACCTCGGAAGAAGATACTGCGGTAATAAAAAAAGCTATGGGATTTTAAGAAGCTGTTTTGGAATTATTGTATGGTTCATTTCTTACAGATGTGAGTGTTTCTGTGTTGCAGTCTTCAACCATACTATTTATTATCCCGGAATATCTCAACAAAAGTTTTCTAAAATAAAACCTTCATTTATTTTGTAAAACTTTTGTTGTGTGAACCTTCTTGTACCCCCCGTCCTACATATAGTTTGATT
Organism: uncultured Parabacteroides sp.; assembly: GCF_905196875.1. GTDB lineage: Bacteria > Bacteroidota > Bacteroidia > Bacteroidales > Tannerellaceae > Parabacteroides. The sequence continues at coordinate 12,358 of NZ_CAJJWO010000017.1, forward strand.
GCTGCATAAACCGCTGAAGGACAGAATCATTTATTTCTTTTCGTTCAATAGCTTTTCAAGTAAGGCTACTTTCTCTTTTTCATTAGCCAGCATACGTTCGTATAAAGAGGCATTCTCTTTGTTTAGTTCAAGAATCTTTTTGACAGGGTGCTGATTTAATTCATTAACTTCACCAATATATCCTATACTTCCATCTTCAAAACTATTATTTTCAAAAACCACAGAAATCGGAGTTTCTTCCATATTTTCAATAACTTCCGGTGCGACTTTCAGGATAGCTGCAATTTTTACCAGATAATCTCTTCCTATTTCACGCTGTTTTTCCAACTGAGAAATAAACTGCTGACTAACGCCTAGTTTTTCTGCCAGATCCTCTTGTTTTATATCTTCATACCGGCGTATCTTACTGACATTTAGCCCCTGATGAACTTTCTTATCCTTTACGTTTTCTGTTTCCATGCTATCTATTTTCTTTTAAAAGTGAAACAAATATATAAACAAATCTCCATATTCCGATGAAGATGTAAGGATATAACAGAATATCCGGTCTTTCTGCTCCTTGTACAAACTTGTAAAATACAAGCTGGTACTTGTATTTTACAAGTAGATCTTCTACACCTATTCAAAATTAGATGCTGAACTTAAAAAGCCTACTCATTGCTTTTTTCCTCTTCCTGCATCCCTTTCTGCCAATTATCCTTCAATACATAATACTTCTGCTTTCCTCTTCCCAGCCGGAGCAATTTACCTTCTTCGTGGAGTTTCTTCAGGTCTTTCAGGGCCTGGTAGCGGCTGCATTGATTGAAACACATACAGTCGGATGAGGAAATGAGCTGTTTGGCTTCCAGTTTGGTGAGGATGCGTTGCAGACGTTCCTCTTCGGCCTGTTCTTTGCGTTTGGGAAGGACGGCGCGTTCCAGAGGTATTGATCTCAATTGCTGTTTGAGCTGGGGGGAAGAACGGTAGACTACATTGTTGAAACTGATCGACTCGGCACGGATCTGCTTCGGGTTAGTGATGTCTTTCGGGGTTTTCAAGGTAACGGAGAAATTACCTATACCATCCAGATCAACGGTTTCGCCATATTTCAAATGAAAGGCCAACCTGTCCGACAATGCGCGGATCACCCCCTTCACATCTGCGGAACTGAACGAACAGAGATCGGCTATCTCATCAGCCAGATTGTCGGTCGTAACTTTTCCACCGGAGACGACTTTCGCATACAATGAACCTGTTTCGCCCGTCTCACGGTTCGGCGGGTTCTTATAGAACGTATATTTAGCACACATAAGCAATAGATTTAAGTTTTAAGTCCTTATTATTTAGTTCGAAATATACGAATAATTATTCTTTTGTGCAAGCATAAATTCAATTTTGAGCTAGCTCAAAATTAAATTCGACCATGCTAAAAATTAATTTCGAGCATGCTCAAAAGTAAAAAAATAGCAGAGAAAAATAGTAGTTATTCGTATGCTTTGAGTTAGAATATAAAGAAGAAAGCATTAATTTTACCCGATAAACCAGAAACAACAAGTAAATATGCTAATCATCCTCACGTCGGCCAAGACAATGACCGGCACTTCTAAAATAAAAGCTCCTGCGGGGTCAACGCCCCGTTTTGCTCAGGAAGCGAATGAAATTGCCCTGAATATGGCGCAGTTCTCTACCGACGAACTGAAAAAGATATTGAAGCTGAACCCAAAACTGGCACTGGAGAATTACAACCGGTTCCAGGAGTTCCATACCGAAGAGGTTCACGCGCTCCAGGCATTGCTGGCTTATACCGGAGTGGTTTTCAAGAATATCAACCCCAAAGATTTCACGGAAGAAGATTTCCTGTATGCGAACGATCATCTGCGGATCGCTTCTATCTGCTACGGATTATTGCGTCCGCTCGACCGGATCAAGCCTTACCGGATGGAATATGAAGTGAAATTACCGGAGTTGGGCGAAGGGAATATGTACAACTTCTGGCGCGGACGGCAGACGAAACTGCTGATCGACGAGGTGAAGAAGAACGACAATATCCTGATAAACCTCGCCAGTCACGAAATACAAGGGGCATACGACTGGAAAAAGGTAGGCAAAGCAGTCCGAATCATCACCCCGGAATTTAAGGTATGGAAAGACGGAAAGGCACAAACCATCGTGATCTATACCAAGATGGCTCGCGGACAAATGACCCGCCACATACTTAAAAACCGGATTACCGATCCGGAAGAATTGAAAAACTTCTCGTGGGAAGGCTACACCTGGGATGCGAGCCTGTCGGAGGGCGACAACTGGGTATTTCTGCAAAGCTAGGAGTAAAGAAATCGCCGCTTCGCTCAATAAACCGGAGGGAAAAGCGTTATATGTATGTTCCTTTTTAAATGAATGATGAAATGAAAAAGACCTGTTTACTATTGCTTTTGCTCGTTGGAATAATCTACATAAACGAAGGTTATAAGATTATAAGCGAAGATATGCCGGTGAAAAGTACCACTGAAGGTTCCCTGTCGGACATTGCCGAAGAGGTGATCGCCATCCCGTTGGAAACGACCTCCGACTGCCGGTTGAAACATGCCACGCAGATCAAGCGCGACAGGAATGAGTTGTTCCTGGTAAGCAACGGACAGCTTTTCCATTTCGACTGTTCCGGTAAGTTCCTGAGCCGGGTTACCAGCAATCAGCATTTCCTGGTTGCCGACTATGTGATCGATCCGATCGAAAGACAATTGATCATTATGGACGACAAGGAAAATGTCTATTATTATGATTACGCCGGGACGCTGCTGGAAAGAAAAAGTCTTGCCGGAATCAATCCGCTGAATACCCCTACCCGGCTGATGTATCACAACCGCCATATCTGGATGACGGCACAATCGTTGTCGCCTTCCGCAAATGAACCCGGTAAACAATGCGTCAACCAGTGGCTATACAAGTTCGATACGACATTTAATCTGCAGGATGCACGCCGACTGACGGCTGCCGATCTGGGACGCTTCTATCTCGGAGCCTGCTTCCCTGCCGAATTGTCTGTTGCCGACGGGAATGTGTATGCTTACTCGCCTTCCACCCAGCCCGATGAACTGCTGGCGGACACGCTCTATCTGATTAACCGGAACAAACTGAATATCCATGAAGATTATTCATCGATCCTGCCGTTGTGCATTGCCGGACGCTATCTGGTTTCCACCTACTCGAATGCCGCCGAGGAAGAGCTGAATTATACATTCTGCTACGACCGCCGGGAGAATTATTCGTATAATGTAACAGGAGGTTTCGAAGATAATTTCTACCACACGGGAAGAGTACCCGACCTGAAATCGCTGGATGCCTATAACAATTCTTTCTGTTATTGCCGTTCGGGGGAAGAGGTGAAGAAGGCTTTCCCGGATCGTACGGAAGAGGATAATCCGGTCTTGTTCATCGTCCGGATGAAAGCATAATGAAAGGGGAATGAAAGCGAAATGAAGGCTCTGCCGTCACTGCCCCATCTATAAAAAACAAATATCCGGACATTTACCTTCAAGAAATGAATGCTGAAGGCAAATGTCCGGATAAACTATTTACAGGATCAGAATAACCGGCCGCAGAAGCGAACCTTCATCACCGGATAAACGGTCAGCTTATCCATGACCTTTGTGAAATCATCGTCACTGTCTGCTAACGCACCACTCAAATCTCCGTCACTTGAGTAAAGTTTAGGTGATCCGTGGAATTGTACTCCCAGTTCAAACTGTACGCCTATACGCTTTTTAGGAACAGCGCGTCCGAAACCGACACCGATATAAGGACGGAATCCCGATACCTTAAAGCCACCGGATACATTACCGTTCTTATCGACCGGGATTACTTGATCGCCGATAATAATACCTGCCTGGCCACCTTCTTGTACATACTCGGCCAATTCATCACTATGCCCTTTGACCTTCAGCAGCTTGTTGCCACCGAAATAAGCACCGGCAGTAACAAAGAAAGAAGAACTCAGGAACGGATAATAATTTACCAGCAACTCACCGGATGCACGCTTCATGTTACCTGTAAGATTAAGGGATGAGTTTTCTTCTAACTTTGAGTCTTTCAGATCTACATCCACATCCGTATCAAAGCTGAAACCCGGCATAAAAGAAACACCTCCGCGGATAGCAAAATGGGGAGTGACAGGGGTTGCCACATCTATACCGATACCTGTTGTACCTGCACTTACACCAACAGAAAGAGAATTGAAAATGCCCAGCTCCTTTTGAGCAGAAACATGATTGCACATCATACCAATGGACAGAATAGCCCAAAGAAAAATGATCTTTTTCATACTTGATAGAGTTTAATATTATATACTAGTTCAGAAATTAATAAGATGTATTTATCAGTCGCGAAAGTACAAAAAAACCAAATGACATAAAAAAAGTGATACCGGAATTACCCCGATATCACTTCCTTTTAACATATAAGACAGAAGATTACTCTTCTTCGCTGTCGTCTTCCTTAATATTATGGAACACATTCTGCACGTCGTCATCTTCTTCCAGCTTTTCAATCAGCTTATCCAATGTTTCACGTTGTTCGGCTGTCACTTCTTTCAGGTCGTTCGGGATACGTACAAACTCACTGCTTGTGATTTCGTAACCGTTCTCTTCTAGATATTTCTGGATAGCAGAGTTCTGTGAGAATTCACCGTAGATGACTACTTCGTCTTCGTCCTCATCCACTTCGTCCACACCATAGTCGATCAGTTCCAGTTCCAGGTCTTCCAGTGAAATGCCTTCCTTCTTTGCAATATGGAATACGCACTTATGGTCGAACAGGAATTCGAGGCTACCGCTTGTACCCAATGAACCGCCGTGTTTGTTGAAGTAGCTACGCACGTTGGCAACCGTACGGGTTGTGTTGTCAGTAGCTGTTTCCACGAAGATAGCGATACCGAACGGGCCGTATCCTTCATAGTTCATTTCCTTATACCCGGTAAAGTCTTTTTCTACAGCACGCTTGATGGCACGTTCCACATTGTCCTTCGGCATATTCTCCTTCTTTGCATTCTGCATCAATGCACGCAAATGGGGATTATTCTCCGGATCAGGGCCACCAGCTTTCGCTGCAATAGTGATTTCCTTACCCAGTTTTGTGAATACGCGGGCCATGTTACCCCAACGTTTAAATTTTCTTGCTTTACGGAACTCAAACGCTCTTCCCATATTTATATCTATTTATTTTATTATAAACTTATGTCTTATCTTAATGACGCACCCAGCTTGTCTTCCAGATTCTTCCGGATCTTCTGCATGATTGCATCGATTTGTTTATCGTTCAATGTCTTTGTCTCATCCTGCAGATAGAAACTTACGGCGTACGATTTCTTACCTGCGGGCAGGTTCTTGCCTTCGTAAACATCGAACAGGGATACTTCCTTCAACAACTTACGTTCGCTGTCTTCCGCGATCTTCCGGATTTCAGCAAACTGAACCGACTTATCCAATAAAAGAGCCAGGTCGCGTTTCACTGCCGGGAACTTGGAGATCTCGGAGAAAGTAACTTTGTTCTTCTTCGTTTCTTTCATCAGCAGCGTCCATGACAATTCTGCATAATAAACTTCGAAGTCGATATCCATCGCCTTACAGATCTTGCGACTCACGATACCGAAAGTACCCAACTGACGACCGGAAGCAGTTGTGATGCTAACGCCTGTCGAATAGATGTCATTGCTCAGGTTTCCGAAAATCACTTTCTTCAGGTTTACTCCCAGGCGCACAAGGATATTTTCTACATAAGCTTTCAGTTCATATACGGTAGACTTTTCGTCGGCATGTGCCCAACTATTTTCTACCCGGTTACCACACACCCACATTCCCAGGCGATAGTCTTCCGAGAACTCAGCCAGTGTCGCATCTTCTCTTTTGTTTTCTACATTGTAATCGTAGCAGTTTCCGAATTCAAAGAAACGGATATTGCCGTTCTTACGATTGGCATTATGCTCGATACTTTCCAGACCACCGAACAACAGTGTCTGGCGCATACCGTTCAGGTCGGCACTCAGCGGGTTCATCAGCATGACGCAATGAGACACCGGATAAGTAGTCAACTCATCGTAATAAGCCGAGCGGGTCAGCGAGTTGTTCATGATCTCATTGAATCCTGAACCGCAAAGCTGTTCCGAGATCAGGTTTTGCAGATCGTAACTACGGTCTGTTGCAGTCTTGTAGCTCAGGTTCGACTTCACGCTGTCGCTGAATTCGATATTATTATATCCGTAGATACGAAGGATATCTTCGATCACGTCTACATCACGCTGTACGTCGATACGGTAAACCGGAACATGGATCGTCAAACCTTCGGGAGTTTCCGAAACAATCTCCATTTCCAGGCTGGCAAGAATACTCTTAACCGTCTCAACCGGAATATCTTTACCGATCAGGCTATTGATCTTGTTATAGGTCAGTTCAACCGTATAAGGCTGTACCGGATCAGGATAAACATCCTGAATAGATCCGGTGATCTTACCGCCGGCCACTTCCTGTATCAGCAGGGCGGCACGCTTCAATACATAGATTGTATTGTTTGCATCCAGACCACGTTCGAAACGGAAAGAGGCATCCGTATTCAGACCGAAACGACGGGCTGTCTTACGAATCCATGTCGGATGGAAGCAAGCTGACTCCAGGAATACGTCTGTTGTCTGCTCCGTTACACCTGAATCCAGACCACCGAACACACCACCGATACACATTGCATCTTCGGTGTTGCAGATCATCAGGTCGCGATCGGTCAACGTACGTTCAACACCGTCCAGGGTAACGAACTTCGTTCCTTCCGGCATCGTCTTTACGATTACTTTATCTCCTTTTACTTTGCCAGCATCGAACGAGTGGAGAGGTTGTCCCAGTTCATGCAACACAAAGTTAGTTACGTCCACTACATTATTGATCGGACGCAGGCCGATTATATTCAGACGGTTCTTCAACCATTCCGGACTTTCCTTTACGGTTACGCCTTTGATAGTAACCCCTGAGTAACGAGGACAGGCTTCCGTATTTTCAACGATCACTTCGATAGCCGGAGTTTCATCGTCGATCTTAAAAGCGTCTATGGAAGGACGTTTCAGTTCCGCCGGCTTACCGTTTTGTTTCAGGTAAGCAGCCAGGTCGCGGGCAACACCGAAATGAGACGTTGCGTCCACACGGTTCGGAGTGATGTCCACTTCCAATACATAGTCGCTCTTTACATTATAATATTCCTTGGCAGGAGTTCCTACAACCGCATCAGCCGGGAGAACGATAATACCGGCATGGTCTGTTCCGATACCGATCTCATCTTCCGCACAGATCATACCGTTCGACTCGACACCACGTATCTTTGAACGTTTGATCGTAAAGACTTCGTCACCGTCATACAGTTTCGTACCGTTCACAGCAACAACCACTTTCTGGCCTGCTGCCACATTCGGTGCGCCACAAACGATCTGCAAAGGTTCTTCACCACCGACATTTACTGTTGTAATATGCAGGTGATCGGAGTTCGGATGTTCCACACAGGTAAGAACTTCACCGATAACCAGTCCTTCCAGTCCACCTTTGATAGTTTGAACTTCTTCCACTCCGCCGGTTTCCAAACCGATAGAGGTTAGTGCTGCTGATACTTCTTCAGGCTGCAAATCGAAATCGAGATACTCTTTCAGCCAGTTGTAAGATATATTCATTGTTCTAAAATTTATTCAATCAAGTTACTATGCGTCTGCGGCCTTCACCGCCAGCGGCAATTTGACTGGCAAAAGTACAAATAATAGAATAATTATTCAACGTGTGTACCGACTTTATTCTTGCACGATTCTAAAAAACCATATAAATCAATAGTTATTATAATATTTCATTCCCTAAATCTTTGTTCAATATAAAAATTCAGTCTAATTTAGAGGCGTAAATTAATGATCGAGGTCATAAACAATAACACACTAGGGGTAAAACATATTCTAAATCATCATTCTAATGTCAAATAGACTTCTCCATGTATCATATATATTCACTTTTGTCCTGTTTTGCTTTCTGAATAGTTCCTGCAAGCAAACAACCAGCCCAAAGCAGATAATAATAATCCAGTCATACGAAGCCGGGTTCCCCGCCTATAAAGAAATAAAGAAAATATTTGCCGACCAGTTGCAGAAAAGAGAGATTCAGGCAGAAGTGCATTCCATCTACCTGGATTGTATAAAAAAGACAGAGAAGAAACAAAAAATGTTCCTCTATGAGAAGTTGAATACGTTGTCATCCCTCTATCCCGACATTATCCTGGCCTACGACGACCAGGCACTGAACGCATTACTGACCTGCGATCATCCTTCCGTCAAAACAACTCCGGTAGTCTTTACCGGTGTCAATTATCCCAACCTATCATTTATTCAGAAGTATCCCAACATTACTGGTTTTCATGACAAGCCGGATTATAAAACGAATATCGAACTGATCGAACAGCTTATCGGGAAATGTATCGTAGTACGGGTTACCGACGATATCTATTCAGATAAAATCATTCTGGATGATATGGATCAGCAAATAAAAGATATCTGCAAGACAAATAATATCTTCTCTACCGAAAAAATACGGCTGTCGGGGAAAAACGGTATCTCACTGCCCAAAGATAAAAAGATCATACCGGATGCCATGTATATCAGTACGATCAACGGGAAATCGACCCGGTCACTACTGAAAGGCCTGGGCGAGAACTATTATAACAAAGCTTACCTGGCTGTTAAGAGAGACTACCTGACACTTTCCCTGGGACGATTCAGTTCTTTTCCAGGTTTTTCCGTCATTTCCGATATGATCGGTCATAACTACGGGGTAATCGGAGGATATGTGACCACACAGGAAAGGCAAACGATCGTGGCAGCCAATCGCATAGCCGATATATTGAAGGGAGCAGAAGTAAGTGATTTTCCTCAAATTACGGAAACAGCCAAAAAGTATATCTTCGACTATAAAATTCTCGACCAGTGGAATATCAGTCCCGGTAAACTTCCTGCCGGAAGTGAGATTATAAACATTCCTTTCTATGTCCAGTATCAGCCATATATTATATGTATAGGCATTATATTAGGTATAGTGTTACTGATAATCATTATCTATCAACGCATATTATACAAAAGGGAAAACACACGTAAAAAAGAGATACAGGAAAACCTGAAACACGAAAAAGAGTTTATGTCTTTTGCTCTGGAAAGCGGTAATATCTTCACGTTCCGTTATAAAAACGGAGTCTTTTATTTCGATAAAGAATTCTATCATTACCTGGGTATGCCCGAAAAACCGATTAGTGCGGAAGAATTCAGCAATGCCATCCATGCAGATGAACAGGCTGATTTCCTGCTTAACCGCTACAAGTTGGATCATGGTTTCCCTTCCCGGCAAATAACCAGAAGAAGATATGATTTCAATAAAAAAGGGCATGAATGGTGGGAGTTCAGATATGCCCAAAATACAAACATAAAAGCGTCACCGACCGATGAATATTCGGTTGAAGTGAACGGTCTTTGCCTCAATATCCAGCAAATCAAAGATACGGAACTAGACCTGACGAATGCCCTGAAAAAGGCAGAAGAGTCAGATAAGATGAAGTCTGCTTTCCTGGCCAATATGAGTCATGAGATACGTACGCCGCTTAATGCGATCGTCGGCTTCTCCCAATTGCTGGGTTCGGATATGGAATTGGACAAGGAAGAAAAGAACGAGTTCATCAGCCTGATAAACACGAACAATACGCTACTGCTTAAACTGATCAACGACATTCTGGATTTATCACGTATCGAATCCGGGCAGATCTCTTTTACTTATGCAGACTGCGACCTGAGCCAGCTGGTGGATGAAATTTTCAATACACATAAGTTGCTGATGCCCGACGGGGTCGAACTGATCAAAGAGACTCCGAAGAAGCCGGCTATCATCTACACAGACCGTTTCAGGCTGACGCAGGTGGTGACCAATTTTATCAACAACGCGACCAAATTCACATCACATGGATATATCAAAGTCAAATATGAATACGACACATATAATCAACATATTTTACTTTCTGTGGAAGATACCGGAAAGGGAATTCCTAAAGATAAAATAAACCAGGTGTTCGAACGCTTCCAAAAGCTGGATGAGTTCGCCAAAGGAACAGGCTTGGGATTGGCTATCAGCCTGAGTATCATAAAAACATTCAACGGGACGATCCTGCTCGAATCGGAAGAAGGGAAAGGCAGCAAATTCACTATTTCGCTACCCCATACTCCTCAATAAAACGTTTATTGGCTTTGGCTTCTTCAATCCATTCCGGTATGACGGTTTTCAGGAATTCGTCTTTCGCTGCCATTTCCGAACGGATATCCAGACCGATGTATTTCTGTGCTTTCTCTTTAGTAGAAAGATCAGGTATAGGAACCTCTCCGCCGTAACCGTGTTTATCCAATACATTCCTGATTATCATACGTGCTTGCATCGTCTTATACAGGCCGTCTCCCAATATGCGTACAACTTCCTGCGGAGCATGGAAAGCAGCGCCATGGGAAGCAACAGCAAAGTCCCAACGCCACTGGGCACTACGAAGCAGTTTAAGAGCCGGTTGCATCTGGCTTTCCGTTGCGCCCCTGTCCCAGGCACATTTGGCTTCGATATGTGCCTTCACCAATTCTTTTTCGACATGATTCCGTAATTCCATCACTTTATTCTGACGGGTATATACATCCTGACGGAGTTCTTCCTCACTTTCACGATGGCAGGACTGGCATGTTTTATTTATCATCGCCAACGGACTTTGAATATGATGATTATTATATCCTCTTTCCACCTCTTCCACAAAAGGCATATGGCATTCCCCGCAAGAGACTCCACGGCGGGCATGAATTCCCATTTGAGCCAGTTCATAATCCGGGTGCTGGGCTTTCAGCATAGGAGTTCTACTTAATTTATGGGTATAATCCGTAAAGTCTATCCGGTCATAGTAGTTTTCAATCGCTTCTACCGTATAGCCGGAGTCCCAGGGTAAAACAATCTCTTTATCTTCTCCTTTCAGATAATATTCCGAATGGCATTGAGCACAAACCAGCGAACGCATCTTCTGCTCGGAAGCATTCTCTATCGCATCACCCGCCCGTTTCAATGCGTCAGACAAAAACTGACGCGGCACTCTCAACTCCATGCTCTCGGGATCGTGACAATCGGCACAACCGACAGGATTGACAACCTCCGATCCCCAGTCGTACCACTTCTTTCTATAAAAACCTTGCGAACCGACTTCACCCATCAGCCGCGGAACATCGAGGCTTTTACATGACCAGCATGAAGCTGGTTGAGGACCTTCACCCGCTTTCCGCGGGGCTCCGGTACGTAGACTATAACGAAGATCGTCAATAGCATACATATGTCCTCTCGGGGATAAATAACTTTTAGAAAAAGCATAGCCTGCCCACAGGATAACCATATCCGGACGCATCGCAAGGATGTCTTCCGCCTGATTCCCGTTATATAAACTTTTAAAAGTAGTATCGGTTGTGTTCTTCCAACTTTTATATTCGTTGGAATTCGACAAATACAGTTCATCCGACGAAGAACTTTCACCCGTCTCTACATTATCTATTTCATCTACAAATGTTATTTCCCCTTCATTTACAAAAGAATATGCGGTAGTCACTATTAAAATGGCTATTGCGACAGCAATCAGTAATATGATAAAATGCCCTATACCTAGTGTGTTTTTCATTATATATTTATTTGCTGATACCGAATTTCACCTTAAATCTTGCAAAAACTGTTGATTTACCAGCCGTTTAATTCGGATTACAAATGTAAGAAAAAGATATTATGAACCAACAGAATTTTGATAACTATAAAATAATACCGTATTTTGCACCGTAAATAAATGAACTTCTATGCGTATTGATATACTGACCGTATTACCGGAAATGATCGATGGAATGATCAATTGCTCCATCGTAAAAAGAGCACAGGACAAGGGCCTGGCAGAAATACACCTGCACAACCTAAGAGACTACACGACCGACAAATGGCGGCGTGTGGACGATTATCCTTTTGGCGGAGAAGCCGGGATGGTCATGCAGATCGAACCGATCGACCGGGCTATATCAGCATTGAAAAGCGAACGGGAATACGATGAAGTGATTTATACTTCCCCGGATGGAGAAACGCTCAACCAACCCATGGCGAACAGTATGTCGCTACTGAATAATATGATTATTCTATGCGGCCATTATAAAGGCATTGACTACCGGATACGCGAACATCTGATCACTAAAGAGATATCTGTCGGTGATTACGTCCTGACCGGCGGCGAACTGGCTGCCGCTATTATTACCGATGCAGTGGTACGCTTAATCCCCGGGGTGATCGGTGACGAACAAAGTGCCCTCTCCGATTCTTTCCAGGATGACTTGCTGGCACCTCCGGTATATACCCGTCCGGCAGAATATAAAGGTTGGAAAGTACCCGACGTCCTTCTCTCCGGCCATCAACGGAAGATTGAAGAATGGCGGTTACAACAGGCACAGGAACGAACTGCACGCCTACGGCCGGACCTACTGAAAGATAAATAATATCATTGAAAAAGAAAGGCGGACTCCAATGGATTCCGCCCTTTCACATTGTTAACTACCTATTTAATTAAAAAGCACAAATCTTTTTCCTTTTGGCGTGCCATCAACTGCGCGACATACAAAGAACGGGGAAAGATATTGATCTCATTCTGTCCTTCCCAGACACCTTCCGGACGATCTGTAAAATGACCGGGATACTTCTCTCCTTTCAGTCCGATACAATAATTCTTTCCGGAAGTCCACGGATTCTGTACCGCAGCACGTTTCACCCGGCAATTCCATAAAACCTGTGTGACGCCGGCCCAGCCGTGCCCGCTTCCCATTTGTCCCCGGTCCTGCACATTTATTTCTCCATCAGTAATGATATTATCATATAATGTGCCTATCGACCAACGGTGATGCGGACCAATGTCGGCAAATGTTTGCGAAGCCGTGCAATTGTAAAAAACATTCGGTCCGCAAACCTGCGCACCGGTGACATAGTCATGACGGCCTTCTGTCGCCTGACAATTCATAAAGAGATTTTGCTGCCCCCAGTTATTGAAAGAATAGCGATATCCTCCCGTGATCAGTGATTTCGGTTCCAGGCAACGACAATCGATAACAGAAACATTTTTTGCAAAACGTTCGCAACTGACAGCCGAGTAGGCAAAATAACGGGCCGTAATGTTTTTTACCCAGCAATTCTCCACCTTGTCCAGTTCTACGGCAATCCAACCATGTTCGAGATCTTCGTAATCTTCAAACTCAGATTCTATACACATATCGGATATTCCGACTTCACTGATACGCCCATCGAAAGTATATTTATAGACCTCGCCTCCCCCAAACTTCTTATCCATCTGCATAACGACAGGATTATCGATAAAGATATTATTTCCTTCTATTCCGGTGATCTCCCGTTCAAAAGCCAAATTATATTCCTGCGGGGTCCATTGGCGGGTTCCTTTCCGTTCCACGATCTGATCCATCCTGATAGCATGTATCCACTCCTGCGTGCCGGGACGAAAAACTATTATACGGTCGCCTACCCGGAAACTATCTGCTGATGATATACGAAACGAATGGGTACCGGTAGGAACAAAATCGTCTGTTATCTTCATTCTCGTTCCCTGCATTTCCTGCATAGAGCCGGAACCTCTCACTTGAATAAGCGAACGTCGTTTTTTACCGGTAGCGATCAAACAAGTTTCATTGATATTATCCCCTTCTCCCATAAGGACTATACCGCTGTTATTAATTACTATCGAGTCGGCTATCCGGTAAACGCCACGCTTTAAAAGGATCGTACCCCGATGCCCGTTCTCATCCGGATTCCTACGGGATACCTCGTCGATAGCTTGCTGTATAACTGCGCGGCTATCTCCGTTCTTAACCGGGTATACTACTTTTACAGCCGGATAACAGGGAATACTTTTATTACCATGATGATACCCAACTCTACTGAAATCAGGTATAGTGTTTCCCTCCTTATCGGGTATATAAGTCAACGTACCCTCATCACTGATCTTTATCAAACCGGATTGCCAGGCCGGAGGCAGTTTCGTCTGTGCATGACAACAAACTACTGCCACTCCGGCCATCAATCCTACTATAAATTGTTTAAAAGCGCTCACTATAATCTTAATCTTCAATGATCACACGGAAACCTACATTATGCACTTTCTGCCAGGGCAGATAAGATTTACGGAAATAAGCTGTCGCCGTTTTCGGATGATCTATCCATGAACCGCCACGAACCACTTTTTCCGCTCCGCGTCCCTGTTCTTTTTCGTTGTACGGATAAGGCAGATAATCGGAACGGGTCCATTCGGCAATATTCCCCTGCATATCGTATAATCCCCAGGGGTTAGCCTGATAACCGCCACCTTTCACCATCAACATATTACCGTCATCCACCCCATTATCTTTCGGTTGGAAAGTATAATATTTATACCAGGGATCTGTTGAACTCATCGGCTGGGGATCGACACCTCTTACCGCTAATTTATTCAATTGCTTATCCGCCATATTTTCATACGCAGCAAAATCAGTTTCTAATGCACCATACCAGAAGTCACTGTCGCTACCGGCCCGGCAAGCCCACTCCCATTGCACCTCGGTCGGTAAAGCTACCTTTAATCCGGTTCTTGCACTCAACTTCTCACAGAAATCCATAGCTTCTTCCCAACTGACACGGATAGCCGGCTGTTCCGGATTGTTTGCCGGATATCCCTCATGTACATGATCTTTCCAAAGCTGATTGATGAAGCGGCTGTTATGATCCGGGAAAACGGTACGGAATTGTTCGTTGCTCACTTCAATCTCTGCCATCCAGAAAGCTTTCTTTACTTCCTGCTTGTTTGCGGGCGAATAATCGGAATGTCCCCGGTTGCTTCCCATTACAAACGTACCTGCCGGAATACGGACAAAGTTCATCACGACACCCGGAGCCAGTTCGATACTTTTCTTTGTCTCCCGTTCTTTTGCCAACATTTCCCTGGCTGCACCGGCATTAAACGGCCAGCCTTTTACCTTCACCTCTTTATCCTTATATTCCCGACGTTCCGGTTTTACGGGAGAGGGTTTCGGCTGTTTATCCAGATAGTCGGCATAGTCACGGATCTCAGCCTGCCAGTCTACACCTGAACCGGCATATTTTTCCGTCAGTTCCGTACGGCGGCTGATCTGCTCCACACCTTTAAAGAGATTGGCCTTGAATTTACTGTGATAAGGAGCATTAAAGTCAATCCAGTTATAAAGGGTTTTCCACTCTTTATCTGTTAATTCTACTCCATGATGTCCGGTTCTGAGTATCCTGATCAAATCACTGGCAGATGCATGATACTCATACGGATTCAATACTTCTATTTCAGCTTCCGGCCCCTGACGATGAACATAAGGATGCAGATTCAGATAACTTTTACCGAATCCGGTAAATTCATCGATACGACCACCGGTAAAATCGGCTAATTTGTTGGAACCGTCATGGCAAGCGATGCATGCACGATCCAGAACCGGTTGGACTTCCAGTTCAAACGTGAACGGACGTTGTCCTCCTTCGGGTAGAGTAATCGCATGCGGTTTAATTGTCGATGCAACTACACGTTTCGGAATAGGTATCTGGTTCTGATCTTCATGGCAGCCGATACAAGATACGGTTTCACCCGGCATACCGGTCAGCCAGCTTCTCATCCATTGTACGGCCCGTCCGCACGAATCGAGCGGTTGAAGCGAGATCGGCGTGTTTGCTGGTATGGAGAACAAGGCGGAACCATCTTCCTCCACCGGGACAGTCCCCAGCAGGCGTTTAATATCCCAGCCGCTCTGTACCCCCTGTGCCCAATGGTCGGACGGGGTTTTATTATAAGCATATTCATAAGAAAGCACACGGAAGGCTTTCACCGTACCACGCGGTACGCCTTTCAACCCTTCCCCTTCATAGATATCCTGAATAAAGACAGTCGCTTCCTTCGTCCCGGGCTTCGTTCGATCGGGTATAACCGGAGGAACCGGTGTTTTTCTGACCGGTATCGGATGGATCAGGCCTTCTCCCTCATATTCTGCAATCAACGTCAGGTTGTCGAATACATCTACCAGATAGATTCCCCACAATGCATTCGGATTCAACTTGGCAGCTACCAGAAAGTATTTATCGTTCAACGGATAAGGTTTAATGAACTGTGGCCATACTCCGTCTACCAAACGGTCTTTTACGATCGGCTCTATCTTACGGTCGCGGAAAGGTAATTCCTGTACCATGCCCAGTTCTGCTTTACGTCCTTTAGACGGATCGAACAGGATCAGACGGCCTGAACGGGCAACGCCATGATGACCAGAGATTATTCCGATAAAACCGGATGCCTGTCCGGGAATCGGTTTGGCATCAAACGTACTGTTCGGGAAATAAGAGCCACTGCCATAAAGAGCTTTCTGTTCTGTTCCGTCCGGGTTCATGTGCATCACGAAACGGGAGAAATAATGCGTCAGGTCGGTATATTCCCAGCGGGTATACATTACCTTACCGTTGTTCATCAATACAGGCGACCAGTTGGCATCCTGGTCGAATGTCAGGCGACGCAACGATCGGTCTTCCGGGTTATAAAGCACCATATTACCGACTTCATCATTCCCGTTCACACAGGGAACGCCATTGTAACCGATATTGGATATAGCCATGATCTTTCCCGAAGGCAACCAGGTTGCATCAAAAAATTCCAGATCCTTTTCCGGCGAGTCGATCAGTTTTTTCAAACCTTTCCCATCCAGGCCGACTTCGAAAACCTGCCAGCGCTTATCTGTATCTACCATAGAGAACATGATACGATCGGCGTCCCAATGCAATTTCAGGTCGGGGACGGAAGATCCGTTATCCGGTTTAAAGACAGTACGCGATTGGATATTGCCGCGAAGATTGGAAAGCTCGACGATCTCCGCATCAAACCCGCCACGTGCAGCGGAAGTCTGATTCGACCAGTTATTGTTTTGCGTTCCCAACGACCGGGGATTGATCTGACGAGCAGACGTTCCGATACGGTAACGGCCTACGATCATCTTATCCATATCCAGTTCGGGATTGGCCAAGAGTATCTCCCGTTTTAAACGTAAAGCCTGCTGTGCTTCTTTTATTGTATTTTCATCGTTCGAATAGATACCGGAGAAACCTTTCCCTGCCAGTTCTTTCAAAGTTGAAAGTTTAGACTGATTGGCGGTCCGATCAAACGACTTATTCCTTTTCATATCATTGAAAGCCTCTTCGATGGCTTGTATGTTAAGCCAGCTCAAAGACTCTTGCAGTTCGTATACCTTCATGGCATCCTGTGCTATATTCAGGTAAGCGACTACTTGTTTATCCAGCTCTTTTTCCCGATCGGCTGTTGTAATACGGGAGGTAAAGTAATTCCTGTCTGCCAGCAGATCTACAACGGACCGGGCAATATGTTTTTCTATATTTGCATCATAAGTAGTGATCAACGCTTTCATGTCGCTTCCGGCAAACGGAAGGAATTGCGCCGATTCTGCCGGATAGCCGGCTATAATATCTTCAGATAACTCTTTGCCTGTTATCCCCTGCAAGCGGAAAATAACGGTTCCTGCGGAAGAGCGGTTTTCCAGTCCGATCTCGGCTTCGAAACGGACATATTTCTTACCCAAAGGAACCACGATCTGGGCGTTGGCATTGGCCATGATCGTCCGTTCGTATGTTTTCTCTTTCATAACGACCGGAACATCTTTGGCATTGGCATTGAAGACCAGGCGGCCTGTACCGGTATCCTTAAAAGTGTCTTTCAGGTCGTTCAGCCAGACGGAAGAGCCGTCGGCAGCAATCAACCGGGCGTTTGCCCATACGGCCTGGTCGTCGGCTGTCCCGTCGACGGTACCCCAGGTATAAAGTACCATCTCATCCAGTCCGGTGACATCGGCGGTGAATTTCTCGACTGCCTGTTTCGCTTTTATTACTTTAGAAGAAACCGGCAGGCTGTTTTTCTTCATCTGCTCATAAGCATTCTGCTTGGCTGCAGCAATTTTCTCTGACCAGGAGGCTGATGCAGTCCCTTTATTTTCCGGCTTTTGAGGAAAGGCGAAAAGTGAAAAGGCCAGACAGGTTGACAAAATAATTAACTTCTTTTCCATGATTCTATCTCTTATATTTTACTATCGGCTGCACTACCGGTTTAATATAATCTCTGACTGTTGTTGGTAACAGTGTGTCACTAACGCTAGTGACAGTCCCTTACTAATGTTGGTAACGATGTCTTACTAACGTTAGTGACACCGTCTCACCAGAGAAGGAAAGAAAGCCTCGCCAATAACGGCGAGGCTCCTCACCCATACTTAAGTTATTATCGAACGATCAATAGTTCGGATTTTGGATCAATACACCATTGGAGAAGTCGATCTGTACCTGTGGCAACGGAAAATATTCGTGTGCTTTAGACCAAGCTGTGATATGTCCGGCCAATAGCGGGTCGAGTTCCAGTCCGTTCAGTTTATCCATCATCTTCCAACGTTTCATATCGTAGTAACGGATCAATTCAAAAGGAGTTTCCACACGGCGTTCCTGACGGATCTTTTCACGCATCTGATCCTGAGTCAGATTAGCAGCCAGGTCACCCAGTCCTGCACGGTTACGCACCTGGTTCACCATTTCCGCAGCACCGGCAATTCCTAACTCATTGGCAGCTTCGGCTTTCAATAATAACAATTCACCCCAACGCAGGATCCCCCAATCCTGATCGCTTCGGTTACTGGCTTCCCAGGAATCGCCGTCTTTCATCAGCGGGGTCAACCATTTAACCATCGCCTTCTTTAAAGAACTCTTATTGAGCGAAACGACTTCTCCACCGGGCCATTGATACTGATCATCGAATGCTACAATCTGATTCAAACGATTATCGCCGTCTTCATAGCAATTTGTCAAATCAGCTACCGGACGAACTCCGGCATAGTTACCATATTTATGATCGAAATCATTATAGTTGTTCGGAGCAAGGAACTTGATTGAGAAAACAATCTCATTACTGGCTTCCTGTGTATCATAAGTGAAGTTGTCGGCATAACGTTCGGTCAGGGAGTAACCATCGATCTCGTTCAGCAAGTTATAAGCTTCCTGCACCTCTTCACGGTTGGTCACTTTTCCATCTTCTCCAAAAGCATGAAACATCAATACGCGTGCCTTCAAAGCCTTAGCTGCGCCCTTTGTTGCATGGCCGCCCGATCCCTTGAATGTTTTGTCATCCATCTTATCAATAGCAGTCTGCAAATCGCTGATAAGGTTCTTATATACATTATCGAGCGTTTCTTTCGGCATATTCTGGGTAGTGATATCCAACGGCACGGTTGGATACGGTACTTCTCCGTAACACAGATAAAGCAAATAATAACAATAGGAACGCAGGAACATCGCTTCACCTTCGTACTGGTTGCGTATGCTGCTCATATCGCCTCCTTCATAGTTTTCCAACTGATACAAAAAGATATTCAGGCGGGCGATAGCAGCATAGGCTTCCTTATAAAGATCAGGAACAAACCCTTCCATCGCAGCATCGATATTGTCGGCCTGTATCAGGTCTGTCTTATAGACATAACTGGAACCGGAACTACCGTAACCATTATCGGTCAAACAGTCGTAAACAACCATACCATATGATAATGTCTTGGCTTGCATAATATTATAACAACCGGCCAGAGCCGAGTCGAAATCGGATTTGGATTGCCAGAAGATGCTTTCTGACGGAGAGGTTGTCGGGGGAGTATCGAGAATGTCTGAACAGGAAGATACTGTCATCATACCGGCAACCAATAAAGAGATATATAATAGTTTATTCATTTTCATAACTTATGATTTAATTAGAATTCAAGATTTACACCAAATGAGATAATACGGTTCTGCGGGTAATATACCAAACGCGTACCTTTCGTCGAGTTATAGTTACGTTCCGGGTCGCCTCCTTGTGGGAATTTGGTAAATGTCAACAGGTTATCACCCGAGAAGTAGAAACGCAGGCGTTCGATCTTCGCTTTGCTTGTTATTTCTTTCGGCAATGTATAACCGAATGTCAGATTCTTCAAACGGAAATAAGAGGCATTGTGCAACCAGTAAGTACTTTCACGCTGATTCTTTGTTCCACCCATATCGGCAAAATACAAACGCGGATATTTCGCATCGGTATGTTCTTCCGTCCACATATTGTCGATATAATCCTGAGAGATCGGTGATCCCTGATAGAACGGACGTAATCCCCAACCGGTAGCATAGTGCTTTGCACCCTGCACACCTTGTCCCATCAAAGAAAGGTCAAACCCTTTCCAGCTGGCACCGAGATTCACTGTATATTCGAAATTCGGAGTACGGCCGTCAAGTACAGTACGGTCATTCTCATCAATAATACCGTCGGGAACTCCGTTCGGGCCACTGATATCAGCGTATTTGATATCTCCCGGCAATGTGTTGTCATTAAATTGCTTCGGTGAACTAGTCACTTCTGCTTCATCTTTGAAAATACCGATAGCTTTATAACCATAGAATGACTCGTAAGGCAAGCCTTCGCTATAGATCAAACCCTTGGAAGAGTCAATAAAGTCAGCACCGTATTTCGTTAATTCGTTTCTAGTACGATCGAAGAAAACACCTGCATTATAATTCAGGCCTTTGAAGACACCTTCCCGGATATATCCGTTATAAGCCAACGTAACTTCGACACCTTTATTTACCATTTCCCCGATATTGACATTCGGAGGAGTCAAACCCAACAGCGAATTGCCCTGTGCCTCGCGAAGAATATCGTAAGCTCTTTTCTTATACCAGTCGAATGTAATATTAAAACCATTGAATGCCGTAATATCGACACCGAAGTCACCGATAGAAGTAGATTCCCATTTCAGGTCGCGGTTACTGATCTTAGTTTGTGCCACTCCCGATTGCAGGTTCGAATTGTCAAAACTGTAATCCTTACCGGTCGTAACCGATGCATAGTAGGCATAAAGATCCACATTCTGATTACCCAAGATACCCCACGAACCACGTAGTTTCAAGCTATTCAGCCAACTCCAGTCCAGATCCTTCATCCATTCTTCTTCAGTCACACGCCATCCCACAGAGAAGGAAGGGAACAGACCCCAGCGAGTTTCGGAAGCAATACGGGAGCTACCATCGTAACGGGCGTTCACCTCTAACAGATAACGCTGTTTGAAAGCATAGTTGGCACGGAAAAAGACAGACATGATCCCCCACTCTTCCGATTTACCTTTATTTGTCTGGACTGCAGATGATCCGGCATTCAGTTCATATAACGGGTAATCGAAGTTCTGACGATAACCTTCCAGATTATCCAACTTATAATACTCCAGGTTGTAACCGGCCATTACTGAAAAATCATGTTCTTTATTCGGTGTTGTCCAGTCGTATTTCAAATAGGTATATAAGTTATAGTAAGAACTGTTGTCCATCGTACTGGTCAGACCTGTACCGTTTGTATTCAAGGTACCGTTCTGAACACCGTCGTGATAATAGTAAACCGGTGTCGGAAGTGCCCCCCAATCCTTTACATGCTGCTGTTTGTAACGCATAGCTCCTTTGGTGTACCAGCTCAGTCCTTTGATCGGATTTACTTCCAGCCAGGCCTGCGCATTGACATCGGTATCGACATACTTTTTGAAGTTCTCCGTTTCTACAATAGCCACCATGTTTTTGTTATTGCTTTCAAAAGTAAATGCTTTGGAAGTATAACGTTTCACGCCTGTTCCGTCGTCCGGCAGCCAGGGCATATAAGTCGGTGCCTGTGAAATCGTCGACAGATAAGCATCCGAATCACCCTGACGGGTTTCCTGACGGTTACTGCGGCTACCAGTAAAGTACATACCGAAACGCATCCAGTCGTTTATCTTTGAAGTCAGGTCAAGTGTTGCGTTGTAACGCTGAAACTCCTGTCCTCTCATGGTACCCGGTTGGTTAACCATACTTAATGAAGCATTGTAAGAAGTCTTTCCGCTTGTACCGGAAACACTCAGATTGTGCTGGTGTACGAAAGCCGGATCAAACATGTAATCGACCCAGTCGAAACTCGGATACTTGTTCGGATCGGACGGATTCGTATAGTTCGCAATCATTTCCTGTGAATAACGGTCGGTTGCCGGAGCATTCGAGTTATCTTTTGCCATATTGAAATACTTCATATAGGTAGGAGAGTCCCAGATCAAATCCAACAGGTTGGTCGGAGTATGAACGGCAAAGTTTCCATTGTAACGGATAGAAACGCGATCTTTCACATCCGAACCGTTCTTTGTAGTGATCAGGATCACACCATTTGCAGCACGCGAACCATAGATAGAAGCCGATGCAGCATCCTTCAATACCGAAACGCTTTCGATAATGTTAGGATCAAGGGAGGCAAGATCTCCCTCGACACCGTTAATCAGGATTAACGGGTTAGAACCGGTACTGGAATATGTACCCTGTCCACGCACGCGGATCTGAACGTTTTCGTTACCCGGCTGTCCTTTATCAGAAGTGATACGCAACCCAGGCATCTGTCCTTGCAACATTGTCGAGGTATTAGCTACCGGACGTTTGGATATTTCTTCACCCGTGACGGCTGCAACAGCACCGGTCAGGTTTACCTTCTTCTGCGTACCGTAACCTACAACAACCACTTCGTCCAGATTCTGAGTATCTTCCTGAAGAGTAATTTTCAAACGAGCATTACTGGCCACTTTCACTTCGTGGTCTTTGTATCCCAGATACTTTACCAAGATAACATCTCCGATCTTAGCCGGAACGGAAAAGTTTCCGTCTACATCTGTAATGATCCCTGTGGTTGTTCCTTTCACTAGTACAGATACACCGATCATCGGTTCTCCGAACTCATCCAAAACGATTCCGGAGACCGTCTGTGTTTGCGCAAACAAACTTAGACTTAAAGTAAATGCCACCATTAATAATAGTAATCGTCTAAACGATTGTGTGGCCTTTTTGATTTCTTTTTTCATGCATTCATGGATTTAATTAGACTTAAAATTTCAACAAATTCAATGATACAAAGAAAAGTATTCCCTTTATTACAAAAGAGAACAGACTTCCAATTTAATATTAAATTATTCTATATGAATAGATTGATACAAAAGTGACAGGAAAGTGATACAAATTTATCAGCTGCCCTGTTGCAGATTATCATTATCTTTCATCTGTACAAACTCTGTCGGGGTGTAACCGTAAAAAGCTTTGAAGGAGTTCGAGAAATAAGAATGGCTGTTAAATCCTAGATGAGTCGCTATCTCGGAAACATTCATTTCCGATTCTTTCAATAATCTGGCTGCCATTTCCAAACGTTTGTTACGGATCAGTTCCATCGGGGAAAGCTCGGTAATGGATTTTAGTTTACGGTATAAGTTAGCCCGGCTGATACCGATCTCCGTACATAATAATTCCACATCCAGCTTCTCGTTGGAAATATTCCGTTCAATCACATCAAACAATTTCTGTGAGAAACGTTCGTCGGCCGATTTGACTTCTATCCCCATCACTTCCGGAGAGAAACGTTTTCCGTACAGTTTTTTCAACTGCTCCCTGGAAGCCAAGAGGCTGCGGATACGCGTTTGCAACACATCCATATTGAACGGTTTGACGATATAATCGTCTGCTCCGGCCTGGAATCCTTCCTTTATATGTACCACCATGGAACGTGCCGTCATCAGGATCACCGGGATATGTCCTACCCGGATGTCGTTCTTAATCATGGTACAAAGCTCCAGCCCGTCACGCTTCGGCATCATGATATCGCTGAGGACAAGATCGGGAAAATCCTGGATCACCTTTTCGTATGCCTTTACTCCGTCCGCTGCTTCTATAACGGTGTACTCGGTTTCGAGGCTCTTCTTCAAATAACTACGCACATCCTTGTCGTCTTCGACCAATAAGATTTTGTATTTCGTATTTTCCGTTTTTTCAGGAGCTGGAAGTGATGCAGATACATCTTCCGTATTCGTTACTTCCGATATTTTATCAAACTCCATGTTTTCAATCTGATCTTCCGTGAAAGCTGAGCGGGAAATCGGGAGGATTACAACAAAACAAGCCCCTTTCTGCTCAGTATTGTCCACGTAGATAACCCCATGATGGAGCTGTACGATCGTATATACAAGACTCAGGCCTATTCCCGTACCGGACAGGTTAATCCCGGATGTTTCCGGGATCTGATAAAAAGGAGTAAATATCTTATCTAGCTCCCCTTCTTCGATACCTTTCCCGGAATCTTTTACTTTCAATACCAGATAGTTCGCATTCTCTTCTTTATACAAGCTATCGGTACGTTTCGGGTCCAATCCGCTCAATGAGGTTTCCGTAACTTCCATCGTGACGGTCTCACCGGACGGAGTATATTTGAACGCATTCGATAAAAGGTTAAATACTACCTTCTCTAAAAGGGACTTATCGAACCAGGCCCGGATCGTTTTAGGGGTACAGTTCAACGAGAAAGCAACTTCATTAGTTAAAGCAATCTGGTTGAAAGCATAATAAATCTCTTTTATATATTCGCAAACATCCCCTTCACTGACCTTCAACTCAAGGCTTCCCGCCTGATTCTTATGTAAATCCATCAACTGGTTCACCAAAAGTAAAAGTTTCTGGGCATTCTTGTAGATTATAGAAAGTTTCTGATGTAGTTCCATCGGAATATCCACACGCTTGACCAATTCTTCAAACGGAGTGATGATTAACATCAAAGGGGTACGCAATTCGTGGGAGAAGTTCGTGAACAAGCGGATCTTGGCATCATGAAACTCTTCCTGTTTTTGTTTCTCCAACTGCTTCATTCTCAAGCCGGCTTCCAGGTTACGCTTGATGCTCACATAACGAAGGATAGCATAACCGATGGCTGCCAATGCGATCATATAAAATAAGCAGGCATACCAGGTTCTCCATAAAGGTGGTTGAACAATAATAGTCAACGAACGTCCTTGTTCATTCCATACCCCGTCATTATTAGAGCCTTTCACATGAAAGACATATTTACCCGGACTCAGGTTGGTATAAAATGCCGAATGACGTCCTCCTACATAATTCCAATCGTTATCATATCCTTCCAGTTTATAAGCATATTGATTTTGAGTAGAATAAATATAGTTCAATGCCTGGTAGGCGATCGAAAAGTTATTCTCGTTATAATGTAAACGGATCGTATCCATACTATCCAGCACTTTATCCAGAATATCCGATTCATCGCCCACTGCTATCGGCTGGTTATTGACGGAAAGTTGTTCCAATACCACAGACGGGATGTTTTCATTTTTATCCATTGCTGTCACCTGGAAAGTAACGAAGCCATTGCTTCCGGCAAAACACAGATTACCATCCGGCAAAGCAATTCCACTATGCAATGTAAACTCGCGGATATCAATCCCGTTATGACGATGGTAGTTTCTGACTTCTCCATCCGCGGGATCAAACATGATTAATCCGTTTACGGTGCTCATCCACAGTTTTTGGTCGCTGCTCTCTACCAAGGTACAGATGTTATTATCCAGCAATCCCTGTTTAGCGGTCATGATCCGTTGGATATGGTTTGTTTTGTCAAACTTAAAAATACCACCGCCATAAGTAGATACCCATATTTCACCCGATTTTGTACGGATAATAGCTGATATATAATTATTGGGAATACGGAAACTTTCCACCGATGCTTCGTTGGAGTATTTCATCAACTGTTTCTTATTCGTATCGAAACGGAGTAGCCCATCCGCCGTACAGCCTAACAGCAAAATGCCATCTTCCTCTTCCAGAATACAACGGACATTTGACAGATAAAAAGGTTCATCTTGATTATTGGTAAAAGTCGTTACCAGTTGATCGTTCACAAAACAAGTCAGGCCGAATTCCGTCGATGCCCCTCCTACCCACAAATACCCTTTATGGTCTCGCATAATGGAGTAGATGGAATATTCCACCGGATATTGATAATAAAGAGTAAACTTCTTTGTCTTGATATTAAACTTATAGATCTCCCCTTTAGTGGTTCCGCACCATACATATCCGTCTTCATACAAAACAGATTTGATGATATTCGTATTAAAAGCAAAATTAGCCGAAGGATCTATCAGGTAATATTGTGACTTCCCCGTCTGGTTATTATAATTCAAGAGCCCGTATCCTTCTGTGGCAATCCATAAATCCGAAGGAGACTCATAGGTTATTGCTCCATAAATACCGGTGCGGATATTCAATTCATCTTCAGGTCTGTGAAGCACAAAACGATTGGTGAATTTATTCAGATAATTGATACCGCCTGCAAATGTGCCGACCCATAACGTATGATCGCGGTCCACATAAAAAGCATAGACGGAATAATGACTCAACGAATGGTTAACATCATCATAACCGGACACTTTTACTACCTGTCCGGACTTGAGTTCAACAGAGAATATTCCGTCGAAAGTTCCTACTAACAGTTTTCCTTGCCACTCTATCAGGCACCGGACGGAATTATTGCTCAACCCGCTATTTTCACTTGTAAACGAGAGAACATCATTATTAAGTAAATCGATCTTATTTAATCCGTACTTGCTACCGATCCATATTTGCTTATATACATCTTCATATATACAGGTGATATCATTATTATTCAACGACATATTTTTCGACTCACGGGTAAAATGGCTGATTACATTCATATTATGATCACACAAGTATACACCTTTTTCCCTCGTTCCAATCCAATACCTGCCCGAGCTGTCTTCAAAGATAGTGGATAGAGTAGTACCTTTAAATTCATCGTCCAACAGGATTTGTTCAAAACGATCTTCTTCTCTATTATAACGGTTTAAACTTCCTCTGATCTCAACCCAGAGATCACCGGCAGCATCGGTATATACTTTAGTGACACCTCCCTGAGTCAATCCGTCAGTTGTCGAAGTATATCTTTTAATCTGATCAGTATTCAAATCTATCCTGTTCAATCCCTTATTGGTAGCTACCCAAAGATAACCTTCCCGGTCTTCAGTAATCGAAGTGATGGAATTGCCGGATAAACTTTGATCATTTCCGTCTTCCCGGCGATAAATCACATATTCCTTTCCGTTAAACCGGTTCAGCCCGTTCTTGGTGGCAAACCACAGATACCCTTTCGAATCCTGGTATATATCCATGACGGAAAGCTGAGAAATGCCTTCATTCAAATCCGAATTAAAAGAATACAAATAGTTTGTCTTTTCGGCATGTGTAATTAATACGGAAATGATTATGAATAGTGTAGGTAAAAATATCCTGATCATACATGTAGTAGTTTCAACAGTGATTTTTGTTATCAACCACAAATATAATAAAAAATCCGATAGAAGGGAATAGGTTTATTTTTATTGAAGAATCGTTTTATGGCATAAAAAACCTTTGCCACCGTAATGGCAAAGGTTTGCATTCCCTTAGGCAAAATATTGCGTTTTAAATGCACAATTGTATTAGTGCCTTTCCGTCTACATCAACTCTATAAAAGTAGTAGGAGTGCCATCCGACTTTACAGCAACGATACTCTTACCTTTATTTAGATTCGCCTTAATCCGGGCTCTTCCATTATAAGCCTGTACCTTGCGACTACCGGTAGATGTTCCCTGATTCTGGATCAACGAACCGTCACCGGCTATTTCAAACTCGATATATTCCTTTGAATCAAGACAGCGAACACCATCTTTGTCGAAAAGCTGCGCTTCCAATAGAACGGTATCGCCTTCACGGGAAACGACAGACAATGTAACGTATGTCTCCTTGCCCCACTTGGCCGTCTGATATTCCTGGCTGATCTCATCCGTCACCTCAGTTTTTCCTTTCACGGCAACAGCACGAATATCATTCTTTCCCTCTTCATATACACAGTTCCAACGCAGTCCGGCTGCCGGATAATCCTGGCTGTTGCGTTTCTTCACGCCCTGGCTGATGCCGTTAACAAATAATTCGACAGCTTCGCAGTTTGAGTAAACCAGAATCTCTTTACGATCGCCTTTATTCCCCCAGCGTACCGGCCAACTATGACCATAGATATGTACCATCGGCTCGGTTGTCCAGTAGGACTGGAATACATAATAACTTTCTTTCGGCGTAAAATCGCGTTCGACAACACCCTTTTGATTCACGTATGGAACCGGATTTTCAGGACGGACAGGTGTCGAGAAATCCTTAAACGGCCAGTAGGCGGTACCGGTTAGCCACGGCATTGTTTCCTGTTCCTTCAAATGCCAGTCTATCAGACGGACAATATAACTTTCAGACCAGTCGCCGTCTTTCGAAGCACGGGCGGCTCCTCCGTATAAAGAGGCGTCGCCTTCGCGTTCGTCTGCTCCTTTTCCCGATTCAATGCCTTTCAGATTGGCAAAAACATTCTCTGAATGGCGACGGGCATGGCTGTCACCTCCCCATTCCACATGCAGGAAATGTTTTACTTTCTTCATTTCTTCTTCGGAAACAGATTTGTAATCGGTAAATATCCCCCGATACCATCCCGCCCAAATGGAAGGAGAATAAACATCGACGATATCGCTGCAAAACTCGCAACGGCGTATAGCGGTCATACGGGTATCATCCAAACGGTGTGACAGGTCGTGTTGCTCTTTCATAAAAGCACGGATAGCTCCTTTATCGAACTCACTGAAATCATTCGGCCAGTCGTTTTCATTACCTAATCCCCAGATAATAACAGACGGATGGTTATGATGCTGGTCGATCATATTTGTCAACATACGACGTGCCTGCTCCTTATAAGTATCTCCACCCAGGCCACCACGACACCAGGGGATTTCTTCCCAGACCAGAATACCCAGTTCATCACAAAGCCGGAGGATTATATCCGATTGTTGATAATGCCCGAGACGGATAAAGTTGACACCCATATCTTTCATCATCTGCATTTCAGTTCGCATCATTTCTTCAGTCATGGCCTGTCCCACTCCGGCATGATCTTCATGCCGGTGAGTTCCGCGAAGCAAAAGCTGCCGGCCATTCAGGAAGAACGGACCCTTCTCTTTGAATTCAAATTGGCGAAAGCCAAAACGTTCACTGACAGTCAGGATTTGATCATCGGCCTTGACAGTCAGTTCGCATGTATAAAGAGTCGGAGAGTCGACATCCCATAAAGCTGGATTTTTGATCTTTGCTTCTGCCAGCAACTGATTTCCGAGGGGCAGGATATTGTCAATCGTTTGTGAATAGACCTGCTTACGATCTGCATCATATATAGCTACGGAGACATCGGCATCCCGAATATCTTCCGGATTATAGAAAGAAGCTTTTATACGAACGGTTCCCTCTTTCCACCCGGCCGAAAGCTCCGGTTCCAGCCGGATCAGTTCAAAGGATGTTTTCGGCAAATAGACCAGATTCAGGTAACGGTAAAGACCACCATACAGGTTAAAGTCGGACAGATCGGACGGGATCATTTCCAAATCGCGTGAATTATCACAGCGGATAGATAAAGGCACTTTCCCTTTGAAACGTTTCACCAACTGATCATCTGCCATAAAGGATTTTACAGCGTCGGTTATATCGACACTCCATTCATCATAACCACCTACATGTTCGCCAACCAAAGTCGTATAAATATAGACTTTCGTTTTCTGCCCGGCACCTTCGAAATCGAGTACAACACGACCTTCGGCATATGGATTATCAATGGTCAATAATGTCTTGTACCAACCCGGACCCTGATAATAATTGACGTCGGGATCTACGGCATCTTCTGCGTTGAAGCAATGGGGCAGCGTAACTTTCTGCCAGACAGGTACGGTTTCCGGATTTCCCGGTGAAGCCGGGCGTACAGCCTCCCAGATTCCTCCCAGGTCACCTTTCAGGTATTCCCAATTTTCCGTTAACCGTATTTTCTGATTAGTAGGTACTTTTCCTGCCATCGACAAACAGCAAAACAGGAAAAGACAGGTATAAAGAATGTTTCTCATTATGTTTATTTGTTTTATTGATTACTCATTTATAATATCGCAGTCCCCTCCTTTTCCAGTTTATGTTTTCTAAGAAGAGCCTCCAGATAATAATAATCGGCATATACGATCGGGACATCCACTTCTACATTATGCATTTTAGAGCCCGTGCTGTGTAATAACAGAAAACCTCTGTCTTTACCGGGCGCAGTACGATACTCCCAGGATAGGTTCTCCAGGATCGTATTTGCTTTTGTGATATAATTTTGACGATTGGTGGTATCATACATACTTAATTCGTATAAAGCGGAAGCCGTTACGGTTGCAGCCGATACGTCACGAGGTTCGGCTGGTATTCCCGGCGCATTGAAATCCCAGTAAGGTATCTGATCTTCCGGTAGGTTCGGATGTGAAAAGATATAGTTCTCTATATGTTTCGCCTGTTCCAAAAACTCAGGTAAACCTGTTTCACGGTAGCACATGGTATAGCCGTAAAATCCCCATGCCTGACCACGCGACCAAGCTGATTCATGTGCATACCCCTGATGAGTATGTTTATGCAACACATCCCCTGTAATCGTATCATAATCAACCACATGATAAGAACTATAATCTTTACGGTAATGATTCTTCATGGTCGTACGGGCATGATTTACAGCAACGTTATAAAACAAAGAATCACCACTCGTCCTGAATGCCCAGAAAAGAAGTTCCAGGTTCATCATATTGTCAATAATAACCGGGCAATCCCATTTATCCCGGCTATGGTCCCACGAACGGATCGCTCCTACTTTCTCTTTATAACGGGTAGTCAATGTATAAGCGGCCTGCAACAAAACATCTTTATAAGCAGCATCTCCAGTCAGACGATAGCCATTCCCAAAACTGCAATATACCTTAAAGCCCATGTCGTGCGTTCCCCCGTTCATCTTTTCACGCTCTATCAAAGCGGTTTGTTCCCGGGCCTTTTCTTTCCAGAAGTTATCTTTGGTGTATTCATACATATACCAAAGTTCACCGGGAAAGAATCCGCTGGTCCAATCACGGGAAACTACCATATGCAGTGTGCCGTCGGCTTCAACATTACGCGGACTGGCCAATGGACCCTGATTCTGCTTATCACGCAAGACTTGCTTCTCTCTGGGTTCTGCGGAACGGACAGCATCCATTTCTGCAAAAGCTTGCTTTAACTGTGTTGAAGCAAAAGAAAAATTATCCTGAACAAGGTCAGGTTTATCGGTTCCGCAAGAGGCTAAGACAACCAATAAAAATAAGACAGGAGTTTTGAGCTTCATATTTTTTCAACTAATAAAGTAAATCGATTATATAGTGTAAGACATTGTTTTCACAACCACAGTAATGGATGACGAATAGGTAAATTCCTGACGACTTCATCATGTACCGGAAAATGTTCTAACGTCGACCAAGTAGACACATAGTTTTCATTCGGTGTATCGTAAGAGCTGAACAACAAGGCCGGATGTGCCACAGGCCATTCATCCCAATACATTACATCTTTGTCGAAAGGCCATACTGATTTATCTTTTATATAAGGGAAGAGCCACGCTACCCCTTTCTGCATATTTCGTCCGTCTTCCGTTGTATATTGCCATAGATTATGATTCTCATCAGAGAGGATATGACAGAGCGTTGCCATCGCATCCAGGTTAAAAAGGGAATATCCATATGGTTTTGTCCGTTTCAATTCTAACGGAAAACTACCATCCGTATCCATTTGATCTGGCAACAGAACCGTCTGAAAACGATCTCTGCAAAAATCCAGGACCTCTGTATTTCCTGTATATTTAGCAAACAAGGCAGCCTGCATCACCCAGCAAGTACCATGATTATTCTTTGCGTTCATTTCATCTTTTCCATAGGGATGATTGGTTAGCCAATACAAATACTCTGAAAGCCAGCCTTTTGTTGCAACTATATCTTCTTCCGGGAGTAAGTTATTCTGCTCCATCACGATCAGGGATTGGACGACTTCCAATAGATGAATCGTATCGATAATACCGATTCCACGACCTGTTGCGATTCCTTTGATAGCCTGAGCATATTGAAGGTCTGGGTTCATGCGTGTTTCAGGATTTATAAACCAGGCATGAATATGTTTTAGAGCTTGCTCAATATATTTTTTATCTTGGGTAATGATCCAGGCAGAAGTAAGATCGCCAACGATAGTACTGAAGCGTATCATTGCATGACGGTGGGCCACAAAATTATTGGGATTCGTTTCCCCGTCACGACGGATGTAAGCACTATCCGGACTGGCCGGATTCGGCCACCAGTAATCGCCTTCGGAATAAAAATCGTGAATTCCACCGACACTTCGTTCAGCCACAAAGGAAGTCACTGTGACAGGGTCCTCTTCCAACGCTTCATTTCCCCGAAGGACAACTTCAGAGCACAACAAGTCAGATACCTGTTTCTTCAATCGTGATTTATTAGAACAGGAACAAAAAGCAAATGCGACAATTGAAATCAATAATAAAAACTTTGTATTCATGGCATGAGGTCTCAATAGATAGACTTGTATTTTTGCTCAAAAATACTGTTTGTCCTCTTTTATCGTTTTTAATATTATCGCAAAAGCTTGTAGATTTATTGCAAAAGGGATATTTGTAAGATATTTATACAATACCGACAGATAATCGCATCACATATTATTAAATGCGGTTTAACAACTTATATGAACAGTCTTTTAATGTACAGAAAGAATCTTTTACTACTTCGAATAGGTAAACAGATAATTATATGTATGCTGTTCTGTCGCCTTTTCGCCCGAAGTAATCTGTTCTTCGATAGTCATACTGGTAATATAATCGCCAGTGGTCGTAAAATGATATTTGTAACTTGCAGTTGTATCATCATCTTCGGAAAGGCTGTAATAAGTAGCCGATTCGGGTAGGTTTTTGCTCGGATTGCCATAAAGCAGATTGACCGGAGAAACAATATCAAAACTTACCGGTCTGAAAGAAGGTATTACACGCCAGGGGAAATTGGAAGGAGTCAAGTCTGTGCTATATTTATATTCAATTCTTTTCTTATCCTGAGTAAAAAGGATAATGTTCCCGTTTTCCCACGAATAAGTTTCTTCTTTGTCAAATGTTTGCGATTCATATCCACCCTTTTCTTTAGGCCATGTCATTATCCGCGAAGCACCAATCAGGCTGGAGCCACTATAAGTATAATCATATCTGTCACTTACATAAACTTCTTTATTATAAGGATTATCCTTTTTAACGGATTTTTCGATAATGACACTACCCCGCATATCATATTCAATCCGTTCAATGCCGTCTTCCGGATTTATCATTGTAATCTTTTTATCTACATATATAAAAGGTATCTTATTACCCTTAACAAAATCGATAGAGGCAATTTTATCGTCGCTTGTATAATTGATATAGCTAAAAAATACGACATCCGTCCCTTCTGAGCATATTACTTGGGATAGTTTGTCTAATTTAGGAACAACAGGTTTATCATCATCTCCGCATGATAATAATCCGATAGTCATTATCATCAATAAAAATGCATACTTTTTCATCTCTCTTCCGTTTTTATTATTCAACGTGACAAAATTAGAACATTTGGAGAAATAAAGACTGAAGTAACCAATTTTAAGCAATCATGTATGAATAAAGCCTATATTTCCCCAAAAGATGTCCAAGATATTTCCAGAATAAAACACTATAAACAAATAGCTTACTACAAAAAAGAACATATCATAAACAATATCTAAATTTTAACAATAAGGATATGAAACATTGAACACTCAAAGTACTTCTCTTACGTAGATTTTCACCATCCAATTAATTACCATTCATGATACAGTTAAAAATGCTATGCTAAATAAGTTATTAGCATAGCATTGTATAGAAAGGTTGATATTATATTAAGATATTATCAATGTTGTATTATAACCTTTTCAGTTTGTTTATTTGAAGCATTTACAATTAATGAAATAACATAAATACCATTTGGTAAACTACTTACATCAATTACACCTCCACTATTTGTTAATTTTCCTTTTTTTACCAATATACCAGTAAATTGATTATAGAGCTCATAAATAGGATCTGTCCTATTATTCAAAATTTGAGAATTCTCTTGCTCATTTTTCGTAATTGCGATAGTCCCATTTTTTAAGTTCTTAATATTATAACTAGAATAGCCTGAAGTTGAATTATTAACTTGAGCACCAAGCAACACTTTATTACTCCAACCAGCAGCATTTCTCGCACGAACTAAAATATTAGCTGTGGAAGATGCTGGAGTATATAGAGACTTTAAGAACACTACGGATTTATTAGCAGTAAGAGGGTTAAAAACTTCCCAACTTGTAGAACTCCATTCATATTCTAAAATAGTACCACTTCCACTATAAGTTGCACGGCATTCATTTCGATTCGTAAAATAAGCATAAAGTGTATTGTTTGATCCTAATGTTACATTCACCAAATTAATATCAGGAACTCCCACTGCTATTCTTTTGGAAAGAGAAAGTCCAAATGCAGAAACATAAATAGAAGCATTTGCATCAGAACCAATTGCTTCTACTGTAATACTAGGACCACCTTGTCCTGATACAATTCTCAAATTATTAGAAACAGTCCATGTATAATTTCCACTCGGGGCATTCAGTAAACTATATATTCCCCGAGCATTAGCGACTAAGGCATCATCACCTGTTATTTTATTAGGTAATACAGCTATTGATTTTTTTGCTTCCGCCACCTTTTCAGAGCTCTCATTATAAATTGTTGCAGTTAAAGTTTTTAATCCTGAAGATGTAAAATATCCTTTAATAATATTATTACCTTCTTCTGTTTTTATAAAATCGGTCCCAGTTAGAATTCCGCTATAATTACCTGGAAGATCATCTTTCAAACTAACATTAATAACTATTGAACTGCTAACTATTGCACCATCAGGAGCAGAAATAATTATATCACTCACAGTTGTTGATTCAATATTCACATTTGTAGAAACTTCTGTCATGCCTACATTCGTAGTATATACATTATAGGCCCTGATAAAACCTTTTTGTCCTGAAACCTTCCATTTCAGAGTTATAGAAGCAGTTGTCCCATGTCTTGTAACAATATCACATTGATTAGAATCAATCTCCCATTGAACCAGTTGGTTTTGAGATTCTGTTGTACTCCCACTACTATATTTCACTTTATAAGTTTGTTCCACTCCAACCTTTGCAACTGTTCCCTGATCTATTCCAGGGCCAGAAAGATAAGGATATGACTGAGCTGTAAGCATAAAATTAGACAACATGCATAAAAAAATGCATATTAAAAATATTTTTTTTTTCATAACTTGTAATATTAAATTATACACAAAATAATACTACTGATCAGCAAGTGTTCGCAATATACTAAATAAATAATAAAAACAGAAAATATTTCATGTTTATTTATATGTATATTATTTAATGTATAAAAACAAATCACATTCGTCTAATATTATACCAAGACAATCAGCCACATAAATGGCGACGACAAGATGACCTCACGTGTCTGGTGGAATAAATAATAAATAAAGTTCTTACAAAGGTTAAGAAGGTGTCTGAAAAAAATGCCTTCTTTTTTTGTTATGCAGCCAGTTTATTATTCATTTTTAATTTAAAAACATCTTTGTCCTTCTCAATTATCTCTCTTAGAGAAGTAATCCTACAGAAATAAGTAAAAAACAAAAGAAAGCTGACTATTTTAGCCAGTTTCCTTAGATTATGTGCAATAGCAACCAGGGTAAACTCTGTTTTTACCTTCTCCAGTCCTCTTAATCTAAACCGATTCCACGCTGAGTTATGCTTTATTTGTGCAAAGACGGCTTCTGGTTCTATACATCGTCTGCCCCGATGATAAATACCCTCCTGGCTCAAGAGCCTTTCGCGTACTTTTTGTTTGTACCTGTTTAGATTACAGTTGACTTCGATGATCCTGTTCTTCTTAGATTTATGACATCTGGATTTCAGCGGGCACACCTCGCAGTTCTGTGTCTGATAACGCTTCAGTACGGATAATACATATCCTAAATCGGATTTACTTTTCCTTTGGCCTGTACATTCCATATGTTGTCCCATCGGGCATACGTAATAATCCTGTTCCCGGTTGTAGTAAAGGTTCTGTATGGCAAAAGCATCCTTCTTCCAGGCTCGCTTCTGCTCTTTGTGGAAATGATTGTATTTGACAAAGGCCTCTATACCCACATTCTCCATAAACTCATAGTTTTGTTCGCTTCCATAACCGGCATCGGCCACTAATATAGAGGATTGTCTATGATAAGTCTCTCGAAAATCTTTCAAAAAAGGAATTAGAGTTGCCGTATCTCCGGCACGCCTGTAAATCCCAAGATTGGTAATAAACTAGTTCTCTGTAGCAATCTGTATGTTATAGGCGGGCTTCAATTGTCCGTTTTTCATATGATCTTCTTTCATGCGCATGAAGGTCGCATCCTCATCTGTCTTACTGAAAGAATTACGATCTGCTAATTTCTCCAATTGCGATTCGTATTTAGCCAGCCGGGGCAGATATTCTTCCTGTAGCTTTTTAACTTGCTTTTGCTCAACTTTGTTCATCCCGGAGAGCTGTTTGTTTAAAGCACTCACCTTTTCTCGTAAACCACAGGAATCCATATCGGGTAAGGCATCCGGTGCTCTTTCCTGTTTGTCCTGTTCGATATGTTTGTCAACCTCACTAAGGATTGCCTGTATTTTCGATTCCAGTTTTGCCTTGTTCTTTTCCACGCTGCCACGCCAGACAAATATGTAGCGGTTGGATGCTGATTCCACTTTGGTGCCATCCACATACTGTACATTCAAACTAACATAGCCGGATTCCTGTAGCAGCAGAACAATGGCTGAAAACAATGATTTTATACCTTCTTTTAGACGTTTGCCACGGAAATCATTGATAGTACGGAAATCGGGAGTACTATTACCTGCCAACCACATGAAGTGAATATTCTCCTGCAAGGCCTTTTCTATTTTGAGGCAGGAATAGATATTGTTCAGGTACGCATAAAACAAGACCTTGAGCATCATACGGGGATGGTAGCTGCTGGTGCCTCCTCCTTTATAGGCTGAGAGTAGACTGCTAATATCCAAGGCATCTACAACACTGTTTACAACACGAACGGGATGATTGGGATCTATCTTTTCCGATAAACTAACCGGAAAAAGTACATTTTGGTTGGAAGTAAACTCTTTAAATACTATCTTAGCCATTGCTATAATGTTTTTTTGCAACGGTAAGATAATACTTTTTACCGAAATAAACAATAGCGAATGGGGCTATCCGACTTTTGGGACAGCCCCTTTCTTCTTTACCTATATCCGTTATTCTCCTTTTATCAACTCCTGTATCTTACTCTTATCCCCTACAACCCATACCAGGTCGTCCGATTCGAAAACCGTATCGTTGTCCGGTGTTATTAGGGGATTGCCATTGCGCTCGAGGCCAACGATCAGGCAATTATACCGGCGTCCGACATTCGACTGCGTAATACTTTGACCAAGAAACGGAAAATTCTCATCCACAATAAATGAATTCACCGTAATCTCTTCCGGCTGCCTGCCGCAACAATCATCACCGTATTCCTGATCCTCCAGTTTAGCCTGAAAGGCTTTCAGCTGTTCATCCGTTCCTACCACAACCACCTTGTCCTGCGGATAGATATGGTCGGAACCTCCGGGAATATAAATCTTATGATCACCCCGGATAATCTCTACGATACTTACTCCGAAATCCTTTCGGAGAGGCAACTCGGCCAATGCTTTTCCGGCATAGGGAGAGCAGGGAGAAACCGGCACTATGGCCAGATGAATATCCTTATCGCTCAACTGCTTGTTAAAACTGGTCTTCAGAGGGTTTCGTTTCTTGTCTACCTCTTCGCGACGGTTCAGATTGGTAAGGAAATGGGCTTCCAGCTTGGAATACTGGTTCAGATCGCGACGGAACAGAATGATCAGGATCATGACTCCCACAGCAATAATCGCACCGATACCATACTGCACATGATAATACTTGATCAATACGATCGAAACGAACAGAATAGCCACAAACACCCTGAACAACACAAGAGCCACCAACTTACCATGATTATATTTGTTATCCTTCCACAAGCTCATAAACAATTCAGGCGAATTATTCTTATTAGCCACCAATCCCGACAAGAAAGGAGTCATCAGAAGAAGTGTCAGCACACTCATGACAATGCTTCCCCACATATCCATCGCCGGGAACTTTTCCACCAGCAACGGATGAATAATCCGGGTAGACAACAGCAGGATAGCCGTTAACAAGACCGAATAGATCAATATCTTTCCGGCATAAATCTTCAATAGCTTTCTCCAGTCGCTCTCATGGTTGATCGTTTTCGATCCCGACGAATACCGGTCCAGGAAGTCGCGTGCCTTATCCGGCAGTATATTGTATAACCATTCTGCAAACGGCCCCGACAAACGAATGAAATAAGGAGTAGTAAATGTAGTTATCACCGACACCGCCACGATGATCGGATACACATAATCGTCAAGCACTTTAAGCGATACGCCCAGGGCTGCAATAATAAAAGCAAACTCCCCGATCTGTGCCAGGCTAAAACCCGATTGTATAGAAGTTTTGAGCGGTTGTCCCGATAACAAGACACCAAAAGAAGAAAAGAAAGCCTTTCCTATAATAGTAACCAATGTGATAAGAATAACCGGCCATGCATACTCGACCAGGACAGCCGGATCGACTAGCATACCCACCGATACGAAAAAGATAGCACCGAACAAATCCTTCACCGGTTTGATAATATGCTCGATACGTTCCGCCTCGATCGTTTCCGCCAAGATCGATCCCATAATGAAAGCACCCAGGGCAGCCGAGAACCCCGTCTTGGTTGCCACCACCACCATTCCCAGACACAAGCCGAGGGCTATTACCAGCAACGTCTCATCATTCATCAGCTTCCTGACCTTTTTCAGCAAAGCCGGAATAACGAAGATCCCCACCAGAAACCAGAGGATCAGGAAGAAGGCGACCTTCAGGATACTACCGATCATCTCCTCTCCTGCAAACTCCTGGCTGACTGCCATCGTCGAAAGCAGTACCATCATGATGATGGCTACCAGATCTTCCACCACCAACGTGCCAAAGACAATTCCCGTAAAACGCTGGCTCCGTAATCCCAGGTCATCGAACGCCTTTATAATTATGGTAGTCGACGACATCGACAACATTCCTCCCAGAAAGATAGAATTCATCGTAGACCATCCCAGCAAATGCCCGATCAGATACCCCACGATCAGCATCGTTATCACTTCCGTCATCGCCGTGATAAAAGCGGTAGATCCCACATTCATCAACTTTTTAAAGCTAAACTCGAGCCCCAGTGCAAACAGCAGGAAGACGACTCCCATCTCCGCCCAGAGATTAATATTTTCTACATCGACTACCGTCGGAAAGATATGGATATAAGGCCCGGCCAATAACCCGGCTACGATATATCCCAGCACAAGCGGTTGTTTCAGCCATTTAAATAATAAGGTTATTACACCTGCGGATATAAGGATCAAAGCCAGATCGGAAATCAAATCGGGTAAATGCGACATATGTAATTATTGATTAGTAAGTTTCGTAAACAAAAATAACATTTTCTGACGTTTTATCAAGCATAGCTCTCCGTTTTTTCTAACTTTGCTTTCCGTATTTACAAACAAAGAACTATTCATTTAATACTTGTCAATATGAAAAACAAATTATTACTCAGTCTGGTTCTGTGCATCCTGTTCAGTCTGAACGGAATGGCCCAGAGCGCTGTTTTCGAATCGCTGAAATTCGATAGTAAGAAACTAGGTAAAGAAGTATCCTACTCGATCTACCTGCCGTCAGATTACAACACCTCGCAACGTAATTATCCGGTGCTCTACCTGTTGCATGGCTACACCGACGATGAAACCATGTGGATCCAGACCGGTGAAGTGAAAGAAATTGCCGACAAAGCGATCGGCAGCGGCGACGCTTCACAAATGATCATCGTGATGCCCAATGCCTGGGATACCTGGTACATCAACCAATACGACGGCAAAGCACCTTACGAAGATATGTTCTTTGAAGAGCTGATCCCCTATATCGAAAAGACTTACCGCGCCCGCAGCCGTCAGGAGTTCCGCGCCATTGCCGGACTTTCGATGGGTGGCTACGGTTCGTTCCTCTACTCGCTGCATCACCCGGAAATGTTTGCCGCCTGTGCACCGCTCAGCGCTGCAGTTTTCGACGACAGCGTAATGGAAAAACGTCAAGCCCAATCGCATAAAGACCTGTTCAGCCGCTTGTTCGGTCCCGGACTCGATTACTGGCATCAGAACAGCGTATTGAAAATGCTATCCGAACTGGACAAAGACAATCTGCCCCGTATCCGTTATTATATCGACTGCGGTGATAAAGACGGCCTGCTGGAAGGTAATTTCCAGGCCCATAAGATTATGCAGGAGAAAGGGATGAAACACGAGTTTCGTGTACGCGGCGGCGGACACACCTGGTTATACTGGCGCACCGCCCTCCCGGAAGTACTCAGTTTCGTGAGCGGGGCATTCCGCAGAAACCAACAATAAAGACAGCCTATTCGGTAAAGCCAACCATAGCTTTACCGATGCCCACCTTCTTTTCTATACCGGAACGGCCTTTTTCCTTATATAGATACCCCCGAAACATACCGGTAGTATTAAAAGGCAGGGCGATATTTCCGTCTTTATCGACTGCAATCAGACCTCCTTCGCCTGCATTGACATTCAATTCCATATGGATAATGTAATCGGCTGCTTGTTCTACAGGCTCTTTCAGGTATTTATATCGGGCACACAGATTAAAAGCTACGGCATGACGGATGAAGTATTCGCCATGACCGGTACACGAAACGGCACAACTCTGATTATCGGCATACGTTCCGGCACCGATCACCGGAGAATCGCCGATACGTCCCCATTTCTTTTTAAACGTACCGCCGGTACTGGTTCCGGCCGTCAGGTTTCCCTGTTTATCCAGGACAACGCAACCGACTGTCCCGTTCTTTTTGCTTTCCTTCTTCAGCTTATCGATCCACTCCATCGTCTTGGGAGTGGCGAAATACATATTATCATCGACCAACTCCAATCCCTGTTCGGCAGCGAAATCGTCCGCCCCCGTGCCACTCAGCATCACATGGCGACTCTTTGTCTTGACGGCATAAGCAGCATTGATCGGATTCTTTATCGTCTTAACCCCGGCAACGGCTCCGGCAGAGAGGTCTTTCCCTTCCATGATAGAGGCATCCAGTTCAAAAGTACCGTCGGCCGTGCAGGTGGCACCTTTTCCGGCATTGAATAACGGATTATTTTCAAAATAATTGATCACAGCCATGACAGCCTGGGGGCCTTCGCCACCAGCGGCAAGAATACGGTCACCGATCGTCAGGGCCGAATCGAGGGCTGCATAATATTGGGCTGAACGCACAGGATCGCTTTCCACTTTAGCGACATCCCCCGCTCCCCCATGTACAACGATTACATATTCGCGGTTTTGTGCCTGCGCCAGAAAGCTACAGGTCAATAAGCTTGTTATAAAAATGAAGTTCTTTAACATAATACGATAAAGTTAAGTCTACAAAAAAGAATATGAAGATGCGTCAGAAGACACACCTTCATAGATTCCATTATTTCTAAATTTAAAGATCTATTTCTTATACCATACCGGCCCCGGCTGGTTACCCATCTCGAATTCAAGCGTCGCACCACCCATGATCTGTTCGTGAGTGATATAGCTCTTATCATAAGGCTGGCCATTCAGTTTAACCGACTGGATATAAATATTCTCCGCATTCACACCCGGAGCCAGGATCGTGAAGACCTTACCGTCTGCCAAGTGCATTTTCACTTCAGGGAATAACGGTGTACCGATCTCATACTGCCCGCTTACAGGGTCGACCGGATAGAAGCCCATCGCACTGAATACGAACCAGGCAGACATCTGTCCGCAATCTTCGTTACCACAAATTCCGTCGGGGGCATTCAGATACAAGTCGTGTAATACCTGGGCTACATATTTCTGCGTCTTCCAGGGCTGGTCTACCTTATTATACAGATAGATCACATGATGGCTCGGTTCGTTGCCATGTGCATACTGCCCGATCATACCTGTACTGAAAATCGGCAGATCCTCTTTCGCATCCGGAGCATAGGTAAACATACTGTCCAGTTTCTCCGTAAAACGTTCTTTGCTGCCCAACAAGCCGATCAGACCGTCCAAATCCTGCGGCACATACCAGAAATACTGCCATGCATTACTTTCACAAATATCTTCGGTATAGTCTTTGGCATTGAACGGAGTTACGAACTCTCCTTTTTCATTACGCGGCTGCATAAAGGTTGTTTCGGGGTTGTACACATTCCGATAGTTCTGTGAGCGTTTGTAGAATTCATCCGCTATCTCTTTCTTTCCCATCTTATCTGCCATACGGGCAATGCAATAGTCGTCGTAAGCATATTCCATTGTTTTAGACAACGACCAGTTTTCCCATTTGGCCGGATCGCTGTTAGCCGGTACATATCCTAACTTCTTATACTCTCCGATACCCCGATAGTCATCGCGGTTGGCAGTAGCAACACATGCCTGCAAAGCAAGTTCCGGATTGAATGTCGCGATACCTTTCAGATAAGCATCCACAATGACCGGAACAGCATGATAGCCAATCATCATATTTGTTTCATGGCCGTAGAGGTTCCACAAAGGAAGCGCGCCATTCTGTTCATAGAATTTCAGGAAGCCCTGGATCATATCGTTTACACGCTTCGGATCTGTATAAGTGTACAACGGATGAGCTGCACGGTAAGTATCCCACAGAGAGAAGGTCGAATAGTTATTCCAACCATCCGTTTTATGAATTTGATTGTCGGGGCCATAATAAGAACCATCGACATCACTGAAAATGGTCGGGGCGATCATCGTGTGATAAATTGCGGTATAGAACTTCACGAGGTCATCCGTATTATTTCCGTTCACCTCTATCTTAGACAGTTCTTTGTTCCAACGGGCCACCGCTTCTTTATGATACTTGTCGAAATCATTCAAAGGAACTTCTGCCTGAAGATTCTTCGCTGCCCCTTCCATGCTCACACCCGAAATAGCAGTATTAACCAGTATCTCCTCATCCTTCTCCGTATTAAAATCGAAACGGGCGATGTAAGCGGTTCCGATCTGCCCCTTATCCTTTGTCACGATAGCTGTCGTATCCATGTGGTAAGCTACGAACGGTTTGGAGAAACGTGTCTGGAAATAAACATGCTGGTTAGGCGACCATCCCTGTGAGAAACGATATCCGCGGATAGTAACCGAGTCGATCACCTCTATATAAGAGTCGAGGGTAAAATCCCAGTTCATCGCTTTCTTCAGATTCAGGAATACGGAAGCTTCCGCTTTCGGGAAGGTATAGCGCTGGATACCGCAACGTTCGGTAGCCGTCAACTCTACATTAATATTATAGTCCTGCAACAACACACGGTAATAACCGGCTGAAGCCGCTTCTTCATTATGCGAGAAAGTAGAATAAATACCGAGGGGAGCCGGAGCTTCCTTATAAGGACGTGTCACCGGCATAAAAGATATATCATACAGATCTCCTGCCCCTGTACCGGAAAGATGGGTATGGCTGAAACCGGCAATCGTCGTGTCAGGATAGAAATAGCCGGAGATACGGTCCCACCCCGGCAATCCGTTGTCCGGACTAAGTTGCACCATACCGTATGGAGCCTGTGCTCCCGGATAGGTATTCCCGGTGAAATCGGTACCGATCATAGGATTAACATACTGTGCATAATCTGCCTCCTTTGGTTCCTCAGGCGTGCAGGCTACCAGAGCCAGCAGGGAGACCGCCAATAATGATATGTGCCTCATTTGCTTATAATTGTTTAAGTCTTGACAAATATACAAAAAAAGAGACGTAACATTCAACATGTACGTCTCTTCCTATAACTATTTTCCAGTGTTTATAGTTTACTGACCACTATTTTCATCTTCATCGTCGTCGTCAGGCTCTTCTACAGGAGCTTTTCTGACAAAGAATGCACTTAATTCGTACAATCCGTACAATGGGAAGAACACTACGCTCAATGTAAACGGATCGCTACTTGGAGTAATGAATGCCGCAGCAACCAATAATCCGACGATAGCATGTCGTCTATATTTGTGGAAAAATCCTCTGTGCAACAGTCCCAGTTTCGATAGCAACCAGGATACCAATGGCATCTCAAAGACAATTCCCATCACGAAGATCAGCATAAGGAAGTTATCCATATACGAATCCAGAGAGACTTGTTCAGTAATGTTAGCACTCAATTGATACGTTGCCAGGAAACGAAGTGTCATCGGGAATACCATAAAATAGCCTACGGCACAACCCAGGAAAAACATAATCGTTCCGAAAAAGAATACCCACCGGATGTTCTTCTTTTCA
Organism: uncultured Parabacteroides sp.; assembly: GCF_905196875.1. Classification (GTDB taxonomy): domain Bacteria; phylum Bacteroidota; class Bacteroidia; order Bacteroidales; family Tannerellaceae; genus Parabacteroides. Next base: position 56,807 of record NZ_CAJJWO010000017.1, read on the forward strand.
TTCTCGTACAAAGCCGGGCTTACAAACTTCCAGATCTCATACATTAAGTAAGGGAAAGTCAGTACAAGGGCCAGCCAGAATGAGGTTGACATGTGAGTAAAAAACTGGGAAGCCAACTTAATGTTGACTATATCTACGTGAAAGCTATCGTTACAGAAGTCAGGCAGAACATCAAACCAGGGGCTTATACCGATAAGCCATACATTTAACTCACACAACCATTTATAAAGAACAAAATCGGAGTAACAGGGAGCCATGATGACGTGATCGAAAATATCACGCATAAAGGCAAAACTACCGATAGCAAAGACAAAGAGTGCTAATATAGAACGGAATAAAGTCCAACGAAGTTCTTCCAGGTGATCCCAAAAGGACATTTCATCTTGTTCCAGTTCTTCCATTTCTTACTTTTTATCGTTGTCGTCGAGTTTAATGTCGTCTTCTAATCCTTTTACACCGTCTTTAAAGTTCTTCACGCCTTTACCGATACCTTTCATCAGTTCAGGGATCTTCTTTCCACCGAAAAGTAACAACACAACAATGGCGATGATAACAATTTCGCCCGTACCTAAATTTCCTAAAAACAGTAATTCATTCATGATATTATAATATTAGTCATTAAATATTCACCTTTTATATGGGGCAAAGATACTATTTGTAACGAATAGTCACTCTCTTATTCTAAATTTATTACCTTTGCACCGTCTTAAAAAACTGAAATTAGAAAAAGATTAGAAAGATGAAAGCTTATGTATTTCCCGGTCAGGGTGCACAGTTTGTCGGAATGGGAAAAGACCTTTACGATAACAATCCCCTTGCAAAAGAGTTGTTTGAGAAAGCAAACGATATCCTTGGTTTCCGCATCACAGACCTGATGTTCGCAGGAACAGACGAAGATCTGAGACAAACTAAAGTTACACAGCCTGCTATATTCTTACACTCGGTTATTCTCGCTAAAACATTAGGCGACCAGTTCAAACCGGATATGACAGCCGGTCACTCATTAGGTGAATTCTCTGCACTTGTTGCTGCTGGAGCATTGTCTTTCGAAGACGGCCTGGTGTTGGTTTCCAAACGTGCCATGGCTATGCAGAAGGCTTGCGAAGCCACTCCTTCTACAATGGCTGCCGTACTGGCTTTGCCGGATGAAACAGTTGAAGAGATTTGTGCAAGTATTCAGGACGAAGTGGTTGTTTGTGCAAACTACAACTGCCCCGGTCAGCTGGTTATCTCCGGTTCAATCCCCGGAATCGATGCTGCTTGCGAAAAGATGTTGGCTGCCGGTGCTAAACGTGCACTGAAGCTGAAAGTTGGTGGTGCATTCCACTCTCCGCTGATGGAACCGGCCCGTGCCGAACTGGCTGCTGCTATCGAAGCGACTCCGATCCACAAACCCGCTTGTCCGGTTTATCAGAATGTAAGCACGAAAGGTGAAACTGATCCTGAAACGATCAAAGCAAACCTGATCGCTCAGCTAACTGCTCCGGTTCGTTGGACCCAGAGCGTGCAGAACATGATTGCCGACGGTGCCGACCATTTCATCGAACTGGGCCCGGGTGCTGTACTGCAAGGTCTGGTGAAGAAGATCAATAAAGAAATGACAACTGAAGGCATGCAATAAGCTACGATTCAACTTATATGAAAAGGTTGGCAGAAATGATCTGCCGACCTTTTTTATTCATTTATCTGTTTTATGATTTCATCCAACTGCTGCCCCAACCGCTCTATCTCCTGATCGTACGCATCCGTTTCCTCTTCTACGATCTTTGCTGTCACTTTATACATATCAAGACGAATCCGGCAATAGTCCAGCAATAAGTTGGAATACTTTACATATTCGGCAGGGATATCTTCTATCGCAACCACTGTTTTCAATAAATCCATATTTTCCTGCAACTTCGGTATGCTGACCGTTTCAATATACTCTATTACTTGCTTCTTCGGCTTATCATCCAGTATATCATAGACATGGAGACCTAAAGCATCGTTCTGGTCGAACTGTTTCATCTTCGCATTATATTGATCCATATCCCAGTCTTTCTCTCCGAGCCAAAGACCGCCTATCAGTACGGCAATAGAGATCAAACAGCAAACGGTCCCTACCCCGATAGCGCGCCAGTTAGAATAGAAAACTCCGTTTTCCGCTTTATGAGCCTTCAGTTCCTTTCCCTGCAACCGCTCTACAATATAACAAATGATAGGGGTATAGATAGCCGGGATCAGGGCGCTCGGTACTTTGTCCAAATCGGACTCCGGTATCACGAAAATACATCCGAAAAGGAGAAATGTAGTAATAATACCGATTACCAGTGCGTTAAAGCCCTGCCGCTCATGCCCCAGGGCTATACAGTTCTTCCGTATCAGAATACCGGCGGCAAAAGGGCCACCGAAAAAGGTCGCTACAGCTATCGCATTCTGCGAATAGAGTTTTTTGTTTTCCATATAAGACTATCGTTTAAAGTAGAGTTCCAATAACGACACTTACCGTTGCCGTTATTGAATATCATTAACTGAACGTAGCCAAAGATATAAAACTATTTACGAAATGCCGGCCTATTCGGAATAATACTTTTTCTCGTTTCATTTTTTATTCCCACATTTGTGCTTCAAACAAGTCGTTTTATCCAGTAACTAAATACATTATATTATGATAGAAGCACCGGAAGCCCTGTATATCTCGGAACAAATGAATCAGACGATCAAAGGGAAAAAGATCACGTTCGTCAGTGCAGGATATACTCCTCACAAGTTTACTTGGTATTATGGAGATCCGGCCGGCTATCCTGATAAGCTCCTGAATAAGACAATCGGAGAGGCACATGCCTACGGGGGACTGATAGAAATTGATATAGAAGACATAAGGCTTCTTTTCGGAGACGGGATGAATATCCGCTATTACGCTCCGGGAGAAAAGATACCGGAGAAGCATCAGCTGCTTATCGCATTTGAAGACGAAAGCTGCATCATGGGATCGGTACGCATGTACGGAGCAGTCATGTGTTTTCCGGAGAACGACTTCGAATGTAACTTCAGTTCCTACCGGGAAGGAGCCCGCACGAAACCGCAGGTTCTATCCGAAGCGTTCGACAAGGCTTATTTCTTCAGCCTTATCAACAGTGAGGAAAAGCTGAAGAAAACAACCAAGGCATTCCTCGCCACCGAACAAACGATCCCCGGATTAGGTAACGGAGTCTTGCAAGACATTTTGTTCCATGCTCGTATTCATCCAAAGACACGTATCAACGCCTTGACAGAGAAACAAAAAGAAACATTATTTGACTGCGTAAAGAGTACCTTGCAGGAAATATATCAGGCAGGTGGCCGTAACACAGAAACAGACCTGTTCGGAAATAAAGGCCGCTACATCCCTGTCCTGTCGAAAGACACAGGAGGCAAACCTTGCCCGGTCTGCGGAGAAACGATCCGGAAAGAAAACTATATGGGAGGTAGTATTTATTACTGTTTTGAATGTCAAAAACAGATTTAGCCGTAAGGCTCCTTGTCTTCACATACCCAGTCGGAGCTGTGTTCGATGGTATAACGCAACTTCTCAGGTTCTTGACGGGTATCAAAGAACATAGCTATTTTAACCGCACCATCTTCAATCCAGTAAACGATCTTTAGATTCGGATACTGAACAAACGTTCGAAAACACTGGGGATAATCCGCAACAGTCGGTTCTATATACCCTATACCAGGATAACAGGTTATAGTCTTAAGATTATCTTTAATCGAGAGATAAACCTTTTGGGCTACAGACAAACCATACATTGTTTTATAATAGGTTTTCAACTCTTTGGTTTGTCCTTTAGCCAGAGGAGAAACTATTAATTTCAGTCTTTTCATTGATCCAGCTCAAATTCTTTATCCATTTCTGCAAAAAACTCATCTGCATCAATCATCCTCCCATTCCTATCATCCTCCAGAACCTGATCGATCAGGCTACGGAAATGCTCCACCGAACGGATCTTAAAACTTTCAGGGGAAGACAAAGCCTCCTGCGCTCCCTGCCGATAAGCAAATATCTGATCTTCGAGATTTATCAGAAGTTCCTCATCCTCTATTTGGCTGATCTGTTTAATAAGGTCTTCCCGACGTCTGTTTATTGAATTGATTGACATAATGCTTAAGTATTAACGTGATCTCACAAAGATAGAAATAATATTACTCGATGTTATATTTGTCCGGATCAATTTGTATGTTTGCAGTATGAAATGGAAATATTCTTTTATTGTATTATTATCAGCCCTGGTTGCCTGTAACGGTACGGAAACCCAGGAAAGCGGAGACTCTAACCAGACATTGGAAACGATCTTCAACCGGAAAAGCGTACGCAAATACACGGAACGTCCCGTAGAGAAAGAGAAACTGGAAACGCTGGTTCGCGCCGGCATGGCTGCACCCTCCTCCAGAGACCGCCGTCCCTGGGAGTTCGTTATTGTCACGGATCGGGATTTGCTGGATAAAATGGGAGACGGATTGCCACTGGCACGCATGCTGAAAGAAACCAAGCAAGCTATTATTGTTTGCGGAGATACCGTTAAGTCGGGAAACGCCTGGCAACTGGACTGCTCCGCCGCCGCACAAAACATATTACTGGCTGCCGAGTCGATGGGACTGGGCGCCGTCTGGACAGCGGCTTATCCATACCCCGAACGAATAAAGATTATCCGGGATGCTTTACAACTGCCGGAGCATATCCTTCCGCTCACGGTTATCCCGCTCGGCTATCCGACGGGCAGCGAAAAGCCGAAAGATAAATACAACAAGAAACAGATACATTATAACGGTTGGTAAAAACAGAACAGGTGTTGCAAGAACGAATCTTACAACACCTGTCTTTTTATTCACCATTTAGTTCCGGGAGAAATCAGAATCCGGCATGTTCTTCCTTATTGACCGACTGGTCTGAGTCGCGTTTCTTCTCGCCGCTATACATCCATTCTATCTCATCTTTGTACGTCTTGCCCTCATTCACAACGACTGTTTTCACGATATTCTTACCCATATCGAGCGTCACATTATCTATAATATAATGTACGGGCGTATAACCTTCACGGATACCGGCCAGTTCTTTTCCGTTCAGGTAGACTTTCGGCGTACCGATATTTGAATAAACCGTCACTGAAGTTTCCTTTTTCTCACGATCCCAGTTACGACGTTGTGTCAGGAACAGTACAGGTTCTTTGCTCCAGTTTGCCTTATACCAGAAATAAGAATCCTTCTTCACCTTGCGGTCGAAAGTAACCAACCCTTTCATGTTACGAGCCGGCACACCTCCGCGCACCCACATCGGGGCACAGAAGTCGAACGTATTCCAAAGATAAGAAGCGATAATATATGGATGGGCAGCGATCACGCTCCACTGATATTCATGTGTCTTGGTGGCAAATGTCTCCGGATAGAACTCTTTCGTCCAGTTCAGGGCTTCTCCCAGATACTCGGTCTGATGGTTCAAGTTGGCGTCAGCACCGTATTCGGTAAGCATTAGCTTCTGGTAAGGATACTCTTTCTCCAGATTCTCCACCCAGGGTTTGATATCCTGTATTTTCTTTTCATACCAGCCGAAATAACGGTTCATTCCCTGGATATCGGCAACCAGATTCACCGGATGTTCCATATGGCCATATCCGTTTACCGACACCGTATAACGATCCGGGTCTTCCGTCTTTGCCAGATCATGCAGGGATTGTGTCAACTCTTTTGTGTACTGGTGCGGCTGGTATACCTCATTATGCAATCCCCACACATAGATGGAAGGGTGATTGAAACTCTGACGAATCATCTCGCGCAACTGGTTACGGCAGTTTTCCGCTTCCTGACCGGTAACACGGTTGACAAAAGGAATCTCCGCCCAGATAATCAGTCCCAGGCTGTCGCAACGCGAATACAGATAATCGGATTGCTGATAATGAGCAAAACGGACCGTGGTTGCACCGACATCCATAATAGTAGCCAGGTCGAAGTCATGGTTCTCATTCTTCAGGGCACTTCCCAACCCCCACCAGTCCTGATGGCGGGTAACACCGTACATCGGATACTTCTCTCCATTCAGGTAAAAGCCTTTACCTGCTACAATTTCATATTTGCGTAAACCCAGCGGTTGTACCATTTCGTCGATCACCTGCCCGTCTTTGATCAGTCGGCTGACTACCTTATACAGGTAAGGATTTTCACGTCCCTGCCACAACGTCGGTTTCTTGATCGTGAAAGAAGATTCGTAAGCCTGTTCGCCCTGTGCTGTCAAATCGAACGACTGGCTGTTTGTTGCGATCTGCTTCCCTTCCTGGTCATAGATCGTATTCTGCAAAGTAACAGGGACGGGCTGCAAAGTGCCGTTATCCAGTTTGACCTTTACTTTTACATCCGCTTGCTTTTTGGATACATTCTTCTGGGTTATATAAACACCCGGAGAGGCACAGTCGGTAACACTGATATTATACGGTTCGGTAACGATCAACCATACCGGACGATAAATACCGCCATACACACCAAACAAATTATGGTTGACCGGAATCACATCCGGACGCGATTTGTTATCTGCCTTCACGATAATCTCATTCTCCTCTCCTACCTTCAACAGCGGGCTGATCTCACAGGCGAAAGCCGAATAACCGCCTTTATGAGAAGTGGCCAGCATTCCGTTCACGAACACTTCGGCGCAGGAGCCGACACCCTCAAAGCGCAGGAAGACCCGCTTGCCTTTCAGGTCGGCAGGGAAGAAATAGTTTTTCTTATAATAAGCCGCCCCTTCATAAAAGTTATTGGCCTGTACCTGCATATCCTTGGCATTCCAGGTATGGGGTATTTCCACTTCCGACCAGCCGGTCTCCCATTTCGGGGCGTTAATAGCCAGCTCTTTTTCCGCCGGAGCTTTCTTAAATGACCAGCCGGAATTAAATGATTCCACTTTCCGGCCTTCCGCCTGCATCGTCATCAATCCCAGGCAGGCTAACAATAAGGTTAAACTTAATACTCGTTTATTCATGATTTGTTGTTTGATTGAGCTGCAAATATACCCAGCCACTCCCATTCTAACTAATAAAATTATCTCATTACCGATCACGATTGTCTCTATTCAGCGTAAAAAATCCAAAAGGAGCCGGAATTGAGTAGTAAAGTAAGCCAAGGTATATACAATAGGGAGGCCGCCGCCTTTAACTAAGGATAAATTAAAAAAAATGCCGGGAAAGATACATTTTGTCCCAATATAATGTATCTTTGGTGCTATCCTAATCTTTGTCCGACTGCAATCGAACAGCTGTCCGACCCGGGTGGGATAGCTGTCTCACCAATGTCGGACAGCTGTCTGACGGAGGTCAAACAAACTTTTTGTCACGAGGGAAGGAAACCTAGAAGGCAGTCTTTTGAAAAGAAGACCGGGACGAGTCAAATAACAACCTATATAAATACTTAAACAGTACTGCAGATGTCAGCCACTTACAACCTATTCAGAAACCCGGGAAAGAAGGAAAACCTCCACGCCCGCCAGGTGAACCAATATACCGTACGCATCGATGCTCTTTGTGAAGAGATCTCACAGATCAGTTCCTTTTCGTCTGCCGATGTAAAAGGGATGCTGGACGCGCTGAAAAGCCGGATCGCTTTTCACCTGAAATACGGCGATATCGTCGAGTTGGAAGGTCTGGGGACGTTCAACGCCTCGCTTAAATGTCCTTCGCTGACAACAGAAAAAGAGATCAAACCCCATCTGGTGAAATTCCACAAAGTGGTATTCCGCTGCTCCAAAGAACTGAAGGACCAGTTGCGATACATGAAGGTGGAACGTGCCGATGAACCCAGCCGCCTGAAAGGGTATACGGAAGAAAAGCGCAAAGCCAACATTCTGGCTTATATCGAAAAGCATGATACGATCTCGACCTTCCTGTGCCGTTCGCTCAACGGTTGTTCGAAATATATTGCCCTGAAAGATCTGAAAACATTGCAGGAAGAAGGGAAGATCGTCCGTCTGGGATACCGCGCAAATGCACAATACGGATTGAAAAAAGAGGACGACCAGGGATGAATACAATATACAAACTTATCATAGTCTGGCTTCTTTTCACCTGTACGCTTACGGCTTACGGCAATAACAGTCCCTTCTTCTTTTCTCACCTGGGAGTAGAAAACGGACTTTCGCAGGTATCTGTAATGAATATATTCCAGGATTCGGACGGATATATATGGTTCGGTACACGCAACGGGGCGAACCGTTATGACGGATACGAATTCAAAATATATCAGAACGAAGTAAACAACCCGGCTTCGATAAGCGATAATTACATTCGCAGGATCAATGAAGACAGAAACAAGAATATTTGGATAGGTACATCCAACGGGGTCAACTGCATCGACTACAAGACACAGCAGATCACCCGTTTCTATCCCCAGGCTATCAATCCGGAAATAACGACAAATGCAGTCAGCAATTTCCTTTTCCATACAAATGGTGAACTCTATGCCCTCACCACCCGGAGCATATTAAAGTGTAATCCGGATAAAACGGTCGAAGAAATGCCTTACCTGAAAGAAATGGATTCGCCCATCCATTCCATTATCCAGGATAAGGACGGTGATATTTTTATCGGTACGGAAGATAAAGGCCTGTATGTATACTCTACCGATTGGAAGCTGAAAAAACATTTCCTTCCGGACAGTTCCGGTAACCCGCAAAAATTACCTATAAGTACGATATCTATATTATTGGCTGGCGTAGCCAATAATATATTCATTGGTACCAATGAAGACGGTTTGTGCGTTTACAATAAGAAAGACGAGACATTCAGACGCCTCAACACCGGTAACTCGGGCCTCAACAACAATTCCGTACGCCATCTTATTCCATTCGGCAAAGACTCGGTCCTGATCGGCACCTTCAGGGGCCTCAACATCCTGAACACCCGCAATATGACCATCACGCCGGTCGACATGGATATGAAAGCGAAAGGAGCACTCAGCCATTACTCCATCCATAGTATGCTGATCGATCGCGACCAGACATTATGGGTCGGAACCTATTCCGCCGGCGTCAACTACCACAGCCCTTTCCACAGACCGACCTCATTTATCACCCCGAAAGCCTTTGCCGGTATACTGGGACAAGGCCAGGAAGATAACAAAGGGAATATGTGGTTTGCCACGGAAGGGGCGGGATTGCTTTATTACAACCCACGCAACGGCGAACAGAAACTTTACCCCATAAAGCCTTTGCAAGCCGGGAATTATGAAATAAATATCCTCAAAACCATCCTGATACAGGGTGATTCCATATTCTGTGCCACGCACTTCGGTTCCGTCTACCTCTTCTCCATCCGTAAGGAGCAATACCAGAAAATACATGACTACAAATACAACGACATCAATACCTTATATATAGACAGCCGGCAACGGTTATGGATACCGACCAATACCTCCAACCATACCGTCATGGTGGACAAGGGAAAGACGGTCAACCGATTTAATGTAGACGGTGTGGAAAAGGAATTCCGGGGAATGTGCCTGATCAAAGAACTGGAACCGGACGTATTTCTGTTCGGGGCCATCACCGATAGTGCTTTTGTCTACGACATGAACAAGAAAACAGCAGTCAACCTTACTGCCCGGTTGCAGAACGGCGATAAAAACAAACGGCTGGGGAGTATATCCGGTGTCGTGAAAGATTCCGGACAATATATATGGATAGCTACCACCAAAGGCGGTCTGTTCCGGCTCGACAAAGACCTCAACTTAATACAGAATTATCAAAAAGAAGATGGTCTGTCGGAAAGTTACATCAATTCGCTTTCAATCGATAAAGAGGGGAATATATGGGTAGTGACCGGCAAAGAATTATACAAACTGGACCGTCCGGCAAACAAATTCGAACAAGTCAGACCCGTCGACAGCCCGACACAGGAATACTCATTATATGCCAACAATTGCGTTTCGAAAGACGGGACCCTCTATTTCTCCGGCAATAAAGGAATACTGGCTATCAACCCGCAAAAATCAATTACGAACCCGAACATTCCTCCTGTTTATATTACTTCATTGCAGATAAACACTCAGGTGGACCAGGAAGGATTACCGGCTTACCAGGAACTGCTGCCCCTGCAATATAACAACAACATCACGCTGGAGGCCAACCAGGGAAACATCACCATCCGCTATTCGGCACTCAACTTCATCCATTCCCAAAACAATTCGTATGCTTATATGATGGAAGGGGCCGACCATAACTGGCATAATATCGGAAACCGACGGGAAGCTTATTACAGTAACTTATCTCCGGGGAAATATACCTTCCGCGTGAAAGCCGCCAACAACGACGGTGTCTGGAACCCGGAAGAGGCTGTTTTATACATCACCGTAAACCCTCCATTCTACCAGACATGGTGGGCTTACCTGATCTATTTGTGTGCCCTGTCGATCATCGTGGTATGGATCGTACAACGGCAGCACCTCAAACACGAACGGGAGCGGGAGGCCAAATATAAACAGTTGGAACACGAGAAGGAAAACGAACTGCACGAAGAACGTATGCGTATGTTCACCAACTTCTCACATGAACTGAGAACTCCGCTCACGCTGATCATCAATCCGCTGAACGACTTGCTGCAACGGGTCAGCTTCTCACCGGAAGTGAAGGATGCCCTGCAACTGATCAAAAAGAATACCGGGCGCATGCTGCTGCTCGTCAACAACCTGATGGACATTCAGAAATACGAAGCCGGCAAAACGGTCCTTCAAAAGACACGTTTCAATTTCTCGGCATTCATTCAGGAGATGTATCACTCCTTCGAAAGCGTGGCACAGAACCGGGAGATAACATTCGTGCTGAAAAACGAATTGCCGGAGCCATTCTTTACCAGCTATGATGAAGCGGAAATAGAGAAGGTCTTTTTCAACCTGCTGTCGAATGCATTCAAGTTCACTCCGGCAGAAGGAAACGTAACGATCCGGATCAGCCGGATACCGCAAAACAAATGCGAAGAACTGGCGATGTTTCCCGAGCAGGAAAGTTCGACCCTGATAGAATCCGGCTACATCCTGATAGAAATAAGCGATACCGGAAAAGGGATTAATAAAGAGGAAGCCGACAAGATATTCGAACCCTTCTACCGATCGAACGAGGATGTCCACAAAGAAGTTTCCGGTACCGGAATAGGGTTAAGCCTGACACGCTCGATCGTGCGGCAACACCAGGGATGTATCTGGATTAACAGTCCGGAAGAAAAGGAAACAACCTTCCTGATCCTTCTTCCCGACACTGAAAAACAAGATGTAAAAAAAGAGGAAGAGCCATCTCAATCCCACTCTTCCGAAATCAGTAAAAAGGTGGCTTTGCTTGTAGAAGAAACGGAAACCCGCAACAAGCAGACGGTTCTGCTGGTAGACGACAATCAAGAAGTCCTGCAATATCTGGAACATCAATTGCAACTCGACTACATCGTATTGAAAGCGACCAATGGGAAAGAAGCGCTTGAACTGCTGGAGACAGCTTCTCCCCATATAATCGTCAGTGACGTCATGATGCCTGAAATGAACGGACTGGAACTATGTAAACGTATCAAAGAAAGTCAACACCTCTGCCACATACCCGTGATCCTGCTGACAGGTAAGTCTATGGTATCACAGATAGAGGAAGGATTGGAGGCCGGAGCCGACGATTACATCATAAAACCGTTCCATGTTTCCATTTTGAAAGCACGCATAAGAAACCTGCTTTCCATTCGCGAAAAGATGAAAAACATATACGGTGAATCGCTGAGCCTGCGCAACCTGGGAGTGGAAGAGCCCGAAGAGGACAACGACTTCCTGACTCAATATATCGAGATCGTAAAGGCAAACATCTCCAACCAGGATCTGGATGTATCGGTTATTTATCAGACACTTGGTATGAGCCGGGCCAATTTCTACCGGAAAGTAAAAACGGTGACAGGTCTATCGCCTATCGAACTGATAAAGAATATCCGCCTCGAAGCCGGAGCCAAACTGCTGAAAGAATCCAATATGAATGTGTCTGAAATAGCCCAGCATATCGGTTTCAGCAGCCGTTCTTATTTCGCCCGAAGCTTCAAGGCCGTATACGGAATGTCGCCTACCGAGTATCAGGAAAACGAATGAGACGTTTGTACTCGCTTTTGAGATAATTGTGTTTTCAAAGGATCCTGTTCTTTTATTCATTTGATTAAACTTATTAATCTAATAATAAAAGAACAGATCTATGATTTCAAAACGAATGCCATTTAAACACATTGCAACTGCTATTATGTTGGCCTGTGTCACAATCTCTTCACAGGCCGCTGACTTGAAAAAAGAGGAAGTAACTGCTATTTCGCGTAAAGTAGCAGACTGGCAGATCAAAGAGTTTCCTCATAATAAATATGCCGTTAGCGAACCGAAAGGCTGGATTGCCGGAGCTCTTTATCTGGGAATATGCGACTGGGCCGAGCTCAGTGGAGACGAACAGTATTCCGATTGGTTGAAAAAAGTATTCAACCGTCAGCATTGGCAGGTAGCCGACCGGATGTATCACGCCGATGATGTATGTGTATCGCAGACCTACATCGACATGTACATGAAATATAAAGAAGATAAAATGCTGCTTCCTACACTTGCCCGCATCGACTGGGTAGTGAACAACCCTTCCAATGGCGGCATGGATATCGATTACAGCCAACCTCTTTCCTACGAACGCTGGTCGTGGTGTGATGCATTGTTTATGGCACCGGCTGTATATACCCGTCTCTACACGCTTACCGGCAATAGAAAGTATATGATTTTCTCCGATGCGGAATTCAAAGCCACCTACAATCATCTATACGACAAAGAAGAAAAACTCTTCTTCCGCGATAGCCGCTACTTCAACCAGAAAGAAGCAAACGGACAGAAAGTTTTCTGGGGACGAGGCAATGGCTGGGTAATCGGCGGATTGGCTGAAATACTGAAAACACTACCGGTCGACGATACCGAATACCGTCCTTTCTACCTGCAACTATTCAAAGAGATCAGCGAACGCCTGGCCGGATTGCAAAGTAAAGACGGCTTCTGGCATGCCAGTCTTTTAGATCCCGACAGTTATCCGTCGCCAGAAACAAGCGCTACCGGATTTATTGTTTACGGACTGGCTTATGGCGTCAATCAGGGATATCTTCCGGCCGACAAATACCTCCCGGTTATAGAAAAAGGATGGGTAGCCTTATGCTCTGCCGTAGAGAGCGATGGCAAACTGGGTTGGGTACAACCCGTTGGAGCCGATCCACGCAAAGTAACCAAAGAAATGACCGAGCTATACGGGACCGGAGCCTTCCTGATGGCTGCATGCGAAATACACCGACTAGCCAGATAAATTTAAAGAAATTACATGTTTTTTAGCGTAATGAGACGATATTACATCCTTTTGGGACAATTTTGTCCGCACACATGACGCATGTTTCATTCTTTTGACACAAAAAATTAAAATAACCATCTGGTTAATTACTTAAATTGTTTAATGCGCAAATAAATTATGAAAAGCATGAGCAGACAACTGGACGGGAACCTGCCTCCCTGTAATAAGGCAGTAGAACGAAAGAACAGGATTCTTTCGTTATTATTCTTCTTTATGGCGTTTATATCTGTACAGGTGTATGCGCAAGACATCAAAATCTCTGGTACCGTAATCTCCGGAGCAGACAATTACCCGATCATCGGGGCTAATATTCTGGTAAAAGGGACTACCATCGGTACTATTACAGATGTAGACGGTAACTTCACATTCGAAGCTCCAAAGGGGTCTACATTAGTCGTTTCTTACATCGGCTACCAGGCACAGGAAATAAAAGTGAGCGGAAATGCTCCTATTAAAGTCGTTCTGTCCGAAGATTCCGAAAAACTGGACGAAGTAGTCGTTATCGGTTACGGTTCACAGAAAAAATCGGATATGACAGGCGGTATCGTAGCCGTAGGTAACGAGAAGTTACAGATGGTTACTACCAACAACCTGATGGATAAACTGGCAGGCCAGGTTCCGGGGTTAAACATCACAATGGAAAAGGCAAGCCCTTCGGAAGATCAGGTATTGCGCGTTCGTGGTGAAAACTCGTTGACAGCCGACAACTCTCCGTTGATCGTATTGGACGGTATCCCTTACAGCGGTTCATTGGGAGATATCGACCCGGATAATATCGAAAACATGTCTGTATTGAAAGATGCATCTTCTGCAGCCATCTACGGTTCACGCGGTGCCAACGGTGTTATCCTGATCCAGACCAAGAAAGGAAAGAAAGGAACAGCCACCGTATCTTATAAAGGACAGGTAGGTTTCTCACAGCCGGAACGCCGCGTCAATGTAATGAAAGGCCCGGAATATGTAAAATTCCTTCAAGACCAGTGGGCTTATATGAACTACAACGGTGTGATCAAAGATCCGGAAGATATCTTGAACGTTAGTGAAATCGAGAACTGGAAGAATGGAATCGAGACAGACTGGCAAGATCAGATCTTTAGAAACGCTATGACCAACAGCCACCAGATCAGTATATCGGGCGGTACGGAAAAGACCACTTACATGGCAGCAATCTCACGCCTGAATCAGGAAGGTGTAGTAAAAGATACCGGTATGAAACGTACGAATATCTCTTTGAATATTACACAACAACTGGGCAACTGGCTGACTATCGGTATGGCTACACAAGCCGCCCTGAAAGAATATGGTGGTGTACAGGCCGGTATTTCAGATGCTCTTTGTCAGTCTCCTTACGGTCAGATGTATAAAAGCGACGGTTCGTTAAACTTCTATCCGATGGACCAGACTTTACATCCAAACCCATTAGCAGACCTGGATGCAACAAGTGATAAAACATCTCGTAATATCTTTGTTTCTACGTATGCAGATGCAAAACTTCCAATCAAAGGATTGAGCTTCCGTACCAACTTCGGTTACAACTACCGCAGTAAATTCGAAGCTTCTTACTATGGACGTAACACAGTGACCGGTAGAGCCAAGAATGGTTCGGCTGCCATCAAGAACCAACATGACTGGGATTATACCTGGGAAAACGTGTTGAAGTATGAACTTCAGTTAGGCAAGCACAAATTCGATGCAACCGGTTTGTTCAGTATGCAACAGACTTCTCAGCAAATATCCGAACAGAAAGGTACCAGCTTCGTAAACGATGATTCTGAATATCACAACATGGCAGGTGCGGAAGAAAACAAAACCGTTACTTCCGAACTGACTGAAACAGCAATGTTATCTTATATGTTACGTTTGAACTATAACTATGCAAACAGATATTTGTTTACAGCTACCGGTCGTTCGGACGGTTACTCAGCATTCGGTGAGAATAACAAATATGCCATCTTCCCTTCTCTTGCCGCCGCATGGAACATTTCTTCCGAAGAGTTTATGGAAAGTACTAACAGTTGGTTGGATATGTTAAAAGTACGTTTATCATGGGGTTCCAACGGTAACCAGGCTATCAAGGCTTATCAGACATTAGACCGTTTGAAACTGACAAACTACATTTGGGGAGATAAAGGAACAACCGTTAACGGTGTGATCTTGTCATACAACTCTATCGGTAACCCTAACCTGAAATGGGAAACTACCCGCACAGTCAACGCCGGTGTCGATTTCAGCTTCTTCAACAACCGCCTGTCCGGTAGCATCGACTTCTATGTATCAAATACTTCCGATCTGTTGATGAGCCGTACAGTTCCTATTATGAACGGTTATAACTCGATCATGGACAACGTCGGCGAAACACGTAATACAGGTGTCGAACTAGCTTTGAACTCAGTGAACATGGAAAGTAAAGACTTCCGTTGGAGCAGCAGCTTCAATTTCGCACTGAACCGCGATAAGATCATCGAACTTCGCGGAGACGGAAAAGACGATATCACAAACAAATGGTTTATCGGCGAGCCGGTAAAGGTTTACTACGACTATAAGGTAGTTGGTACATGGCAGGAAGGCGATAACTTCCTGAATGCAGACGGAAAAGAAATACAGAAAGGAGCAAAACCCGGACATGCAAAACTGGAAGATGTCGACGGCGACGGAACAATTACATCTAAAGACAAACAGATCATCGGCTCCAAGTTACCGAGCTTCACGATGTCATTAGGTAACACTTTTGCATATAAGAATTTCACATTCTCATTCTTATTGAACGGTGTATTCGGAGCCTGGAAACAAATGAACGATTACAACTTCGACCGTTGGAGTTCCAAATACAACTATATCAGCGGAATGGATTACTGGACTCCGGAAAATCCGACAAATGCAATGACCTCTCCCGGGTATGTTCCTTACGACAAACATGAATTCTACAAAAAGATGAATTATGTACGAATCAAAAACATCTCATTAGGCTACAATCTGCCGAAGAGCATTCTTAACCCGATCGGGGTTTCTTCTTTGAACGTTAATGTGAGTGTTAACAACCTGTATACATTCAGTAATATAAAGAATGCGCTGAACTTTGACGGAACAGACTATAATGCAAACATTATTTCTTGTTACCCGACAGCCCGTTCTTACATGCTGGGTTTAAATCTTATTTTCTAATCTCATAAACAAAGACAGAATATGAAAAATATATTAGCCGCTGCAGCAGCAGCATTTTTATTAATCACAGCAACTGGCTGCTCCGACTTCCTGGATGAAAATCTGAAAAAGGAATTGGCTCCTGATAACACCTATACTAGCACATACGGTTTCCAGGTTGGTGTAAACGGACTGTATGCCTGGGCACGTTCTGAATTTAATACTTGGGGAAGTTCACCGACAACATTAGGACAGGCTTGTCCTTACGAATCGTTCCAAGTGGCAACAGACCTTGTGTACGTAGGTCATGGAGACGGTTCGCTCGTTCCTTTCGAAACACTGGCTATCACTCCCTCTCTGGCATTCGTTGAAAACTATTGGAAATGGTCTTATGGATTGATCGCATCTGTCAACGAATTATTGACCTATGCCGATAAGAACGAAAACTGGGATGCACCGACAGATAAAATTGGTTTCCAGGCAGAAGCTCGTTTCTTCCGTGCCTATGCTTACCGCTATCTAACCTATCTGTATGGTGATGTTCCTTACGTAGATAAAATTGAAAGCGATTTCCGCATTGACTTCACTCGTACTCCTAAAGCTGAAGTCCTGAATCACATGATCGAGGATCTAACTTTTGCTGCAGATAACTTGCCGGATAATCCGGATAATGTAAATGAAGTTGGTAAATTGACCAAATGGGCTGCTATCCAATTGTTGTCTGAAGTTTACCTGATGGCTGGACAATACGATAAAGCAGAAGCTGCTGCCAAACAAGTGATCGATTGCGGTTATTTCCACCTGATGACAGAACGTTTCGGTGTCAATAAATCACAGCCCGGTGATGTATTCTCTGATATGTTCCTCGAATACAATCAAAACCGTACAGCAGGTAATATGGAAACCATCTGGGTTATGCAGCTGGAATATAACACACCCGGTGGTGGTGACGACAGCGAAGATTGGACGAAACGTGCCTGGGTTCCCAAATACTGGAATGAAACAGGTTTCGTATTGTGCGACTCATTGGGTGGCCGCGGTCTGGCTCAAATCGTACCATTCAAATGGTGGATCGAAGGAGAAGACTTTTACGCTCCTACGGATATGCGTAACTCTAAATACAGCATTAAGAGAGAGTGGTATTACAACAATCCGGCAACTCCAGAACTGCTTGGTAAGAAGTGCGAGGTGACAGAAAATACATGGGCAAAATTATCTATTTACCCAACGATCACAAAGTTTTTCTACGGTAAAACAGATGATGATCCTGCTTACACAGGTAATAATAAAGACCGTATGAAGTTTCGTCTGGCAGAAACGTATTTGTTACTGGCCGAAGCTCGTTTACAGCAAGGTAACGCACAAGGTGCAGCTGAAGCGATCAACGTTGTGCGCAAACGTGCAGGAGCTCCTGAAATTAGTGCTTCTCAGGCAACGATAGACTTCCTGTTGGATGAACGTATCCGCGAATTGGTTGGCGAAGAACTACGTCGCTTTACACTGGTTCGTACCGGCAAATTAGTAGAACGCACCAAAAAGTACAACCCTCGGAGCAATAAAATAGACAACGATCATACTTTGTGGCCAATCCCCCAATCTATCATCGACTCTAACACAGGTGCTGACTTTCCACAGAATCCGGGTTACAATTAATCAAGTAATAAAAAATAATCAAGTAATAAAAAAGTATTGAAAGAGACCTACAAAGTCCTTTCAATACGCTCTAATGCAAAATATTATTATCATGAGAACAAATTTATTATTTATCCTTATTGCTTTTATTTGTGGAATCAACTATACACAACTAAAAGCCGAAGAGAATGTCTATTCAACATCTCAACCTTCTACAAATACTAATGTAGATTTAAACACCCAAAGTGTTAGTACGCGTTTTTTAGAACTCGTTTATGTATTTGTTGATCCAACAACAGGTGATAGCAGAATAATAGGTAGTAAATATTACTACTGCAATCTAGGAGAAACAATAACTGTCACAGCTCCACAAGTCATAGATAGCACATATCGTTATATAGGGTGGTTGAACAACAATGGAATTGACACTACAGCCTCGCAAACTCAATCCTTTTTAATGGATAGAGATAGAACTGAATATGCATATTATTCACTTTAATATTTAATAAAGGGGGCATCTACAGGCAATGTATTTGCCCCTTATTTCTCTCCTTTCATATACCAAGAAAACATCATATCATGAGATACTTACTGCTGATAATAAGTTTATATATTTCCTCTACCCTCAGCTTATCTGCCCAGGATTGGCTAATCGACGGTGCTTCCTATAAATCGAAGGTGCAGACAACGTACGAAGAGAAACGTCTTGAATTGACCAACGGCCTCCTGCGGCGTACCTTCCTGCTTGCTCCCAACGCAGCGACCATTGCCTTAGACAACCTAATGACCGGACAAAATGAATTACGAGCTGTCCGTCCCGAAGCCTTACTCGTCATTAACGGAAAAGAATATCCTGTCGGAGGACTGACCGGGCAGCCCGTCAACAACTTCCTGACAGATGAATTTATCAATAACATGCAGGCCTGCGATTCCGCTTTTACCCTGGTCGACTACCAGATCAGCGAAAGTAAAGAACGCTTCCCCTGGAAACCGAATAAGCAATGGATATCCAACCTATATCCCTGGCCTGCCCCTGGCAAACGGATCACCTTCAACTACCAGGCTCCGGCAACAGCTCCCCGGGAATGTAAAGATCTGAAAGTTCGTGTCATCTACGAACTATATGATGGAGCTCCCATCCTGGCTAAATGGATCGAAATAGATAATAAAGGAACAAAAACGATCACACTCGACTCCTTCAAGTCGGAAATACTGGCACTGGTGGAAACCGCTCCTAAAGTTCATTACGGTGAACCTCACGAAGTCCGTATGATGGCACAGGAACCGGAAACTTACACTAAAGATTACCGTAAGCAGCCGGTACAGACAGACGCCCCACGTGATTATATCGATCGTTTCACCCAGTTGTTCGTTGTAACCGATTATGCCATGGGCGGCGATATGGAAGCGATGAAAGATAACCCGGCAGTCCGTTGGGTGTTCGACCATCCGGAATATGAATTTACCGGTATACGCTATTACGGTCAATACAAACCGGCCCGCCTCGAAGTAACTCCTTTACTCGGTCCCGGACTAGATATCAAAGCCGGAGAAAGTTTCGAGTCGTGTACCGCCTTCGAAATGCTGCGCGACGCCACCGACCAGGAACGGCGCGGCTTGGCAGAATGTAAGTTCTGGCGCATGATGGCTCCCTGGACACAGGAGAACCCGATCTTCATGCATGTTCGCGAATCAGATAACGAAGCCGTGAAACAAGCCATCGACCAATGCGCCGCCGTCGGCTTCGAGATGGTGATCATGACATTCGGTAGCGGCTTCAAGATCGAGAACGACTCCGCTTCCTATCTGCAACGAATGAAAGAATTGAGCGATTACGCTGCCCGGAAAGGCATTGCCATCGGCGGTTATTCCCTACTGGCAAGCCGTGGTGCAAAAGACATAGACGCCGCCATTAGTCATAGAACCGGGAAACCGGCCAACACACGTGAAGAAGGTAGCCGTTTCGGCGTATCTCCCTGCATCGCATCCGATTGGGGAGATACCTACTTCCGTAAATTACAGAACTTCTTCACCACAACAGGTATGAATGTCTTTGAAAACGACGGCTCATACCCCGGCGACCCTTGTGCATCCACCTCACATAGCGGTCATAAAGGATATCTCGACTCGCAGTGGCAGCAATGGAAAAAGATCAACCGGTTCTATCGCTGGTGCCGCGCCAACGGAGTTTATCTGAATGTACCGGATTGGTACTTCCTGAGCGGCTCCAATAAGACACCGATGGGATATGTCGAAACCAACTGGTCGTTGCCCCGCGCCTACCAGGAGATCATCGAACGCCAGAACATCTACGACGGAACCTGGCAGAAAACACCCAGCATGGGCTTCATGTTCGTCCCCCTCACGCAATATCACGGAGGAGGCGAAGCTGCTACAATCGAACCGTTGAACGAACACTTGGATCATTACGAAACCCGTCTGCGCAACCTGTTCGGTGCCGGTGTACAAGCTTGCTACCGCGGTCCCCGCCTGTATGATACCGACGCGACTAAAGAACTGGTCAACAAATGGGTCTCTTTCTATAAGAAATACCGTCAGATACTCGACTCCGACATCATCCACCTGCGTCGACCGGACGGTCAGGACTGGGATGGTATCATGCATGTCAACCCTGCATTGAAACAGAAAGGATTTATCTCCGTCTACAACCCGCTGGACGTTCCTGTACGTAAGGAAATCAAAATACCTCTTTACTACACGGGCCTGACGGATAAAGTAACTATAAAGGAACAAGACCGGGATGTACAAGTATATGTATTGGAACGCGACTATTCCGTCACAATCACCATTACTATACCGTCCAAGGGATATAACTGGTATATCGTTGAATAACATTAGTATAACCATATAATATCAATATCATGATCACAAATAACACACCGGCTAAACGGCTGATCCTGTGCCTGTCGTTCGGGATCCTTCCCCTGCTGAATGCAGACAATAGCAGCTTACAGGCTTCACAGCCCCATGCTCAAAAAAAACAGAAGAAGATTTACCAGAAAGGTTGGATCGACTTCAATAAGAATGGAAAGAAAGACGTCTACGAAGATCCTTCCCAACCTATCGACAAACGGATAGACGACCTGCTCCGACAGATGACCGTGGAAGAAAAGACCTGCCAGCTCGGTACCATTTACGGATATGGTGCCATTCTGAAAGACACCCTGCCGACCGCCGAATGGAAAACCCGCATCTGGAAAGACGGTATCGGCAATATCGACGAGCATCTGAACGGAGAATGGAAACGCACCTCGCTCGACTTCCCCTACTCCAACCATGCCGAAGCCATGAACAAGGTACAGGCTTTCTTCGTGGAAGAAACCCGCCTGGGCATCCCCGCCGACCTGACTAACGAAGGCATCCGCGGACTGAAACACGAGAAGTCTACCTTCTTCCCCGCCCAGATCGGACAAGGCTGTACCTGGGACAAAGAACTGATCCGCGAGATCGGACGCATTACCGGCGAAGAGGCCAAAGCACTGGGATATACCAACGTCTACTCCCCGATACTCGACGTGGCACGCGATCCGCGTTGGGGCCGTACCGTCGAAAGTTACGGCGAAGCCCCATACCTGGTCGGCGAACTGGGCCGCCAGCAGGTGCTCGGTATTCAAGACAACCGCGTTGTCTCCACCCCGAAACACTTCGCCATCTACGGCGTTCCGGCCGGCGGACGCGATTGCGAGTCGCGAACCGACCCGCACGCCACCCCGCAGGAAGTACATGAGCTGCACCTCGAACCCTTCCGCATCGCCTTCCAGGAAGCAGGCGCACTCGGAACCATGTGTGCACACAACGACTACAACGGTACGCCCGTCAGCGCCAGCCACTACCTGATGACGGAACTGATGCGCAACCAATGGGGCTTCAAAGGATATATCGTCTCCGACAGCTGGTCGATCAGCAAGAACGTCGACTTCTACCATATCGTAGCCACACCCGAAGAGGCTGTTGCCAGTGAACTGAATGCCGGACTGAATATTCGCACCTTCTTCGAAGAGTCGGAAGTCTTTATCGAGACGCTGAGAAATGCCTTGAAGCAAGGACTCGTAACGGAAAGCACCCTGGATCAACGTGTCCGCGAAGTGCTCTATGTCAAGTTCTGGCTGGGACTCTTCGATCAACCCTACGTAAAAGACACCAAGCTGGCCGATCAGGTAGTAAACAGCGACAAGCACCGGGAAATATCGCTCCGTGCCGCCCGCGAATCGATCGTTCTTCTGAAGAATGAGAACAAGACGCTCCCGCTATCGAAAGAGATCCGGAACATTGCAGTGATCGGCCCGCAGGCTGACGAATATAAATCGCTTACTTCCCGCTACGGATCGCACAACCCGCATGTCGTAACGGGCCTACAAGGTCTGAAGGATCTGCTCGGCGAGGATGTCAACCTGATGTATGCCAAAGGATGTAACGTTCGCGACAAGAACTTCCCGCAAAGCGACGTGATGTTCTTCGAAATGAGCGACAAGGAACAGGAAGGAATCAACGAAGCCGTCGAAATAGCCCGGAAAGCGGAAGTTGCTATTATATATGTAGGCGACGACTTCCGTACGATCGGTGAATCCCGCAGCCGTGTCAACCTCGACCTGTCGGGTCGCCAGAAAGAGCTGGTGCGTGCTGTGCAAGCGACTGGTACACCCGTTGTATTGGTACTGTTTAACGGTCGCCCGGCTACCCTCAACTGGGAAGATGCCAATTTGCCGGCCATCGTTGAAGCCTGGTTCCCGGGAGAATACTCCGGACAGGCAGTTGCCGAAGTGTTATTCGGCGATTATAACCCCGGCGGTAAGCTATCGACGACCTTCCCGAAGTCGGTCGGACAAATCCCCTGGGCATTCCCGTTCAAACCCAATGCCAACGGTAAAGGCTTTGCCCGCGTCGACGGCGAACTTTATCCTTTCGGATACGGACTGAGTTACACCACGTTCGAACTGAGCGACCTCCAACCGGCACAAACACGCATTGCCGATGGTGACACGCTGACTGTTACCTGCCGGGTGAAAAATACCGGTGCAGTGAAAGGCGATGAAGTCATACAGCTTTACCTGGTCGACGAAACTTCTTCTATCTCCCGCTATGAAAGGGAGTTATGCGGTTTCGAACGTATCACGCTGGAGCCGGGCGAAGAAAAGACTGTCACCTTCCGTGTAAACCGCCGCGCCTACGGCATGTATAACGATAAGAATGAGTTTGTGGTAGAGCCCGGCAAGTTCCTGTTGTATGCCGGCAACTCATCCAAATCAACCCCGTTAAACACCGAATTTTATGTGGAATAGATTACTGATACCCCTCCTGCTGCTCCTTTGCAGCCAGGGGGGCTTCTGCCAGACATGGCTGAACAAAACGGATAAAGAGATTCTTCAATATATAGAAGAGCATAAAGAACGCATTCAGGATAGCCGGCAAACGGGCTCCCTCTTCACCATGACCTGCCAGGAAGAGGATGAGTTGGGTCGCCTGTTCGACGTCACCTACCGCTTCGATATGAAAGATAATGTATGCACTTCTTACGAACGCCTGCTACCCGCTCATCGCTACTGGGCTGCAACCCTTCTGGAACAGGCATCGCAACAGGAAGCCGACGCTTCCGGCAAAGAGATAGAGGTAGACGGGGAAACGCTGAATACAGTATATATTTATGATGATTACACACTGCATATCTCATTAAAAGACGATCATCTGTCTCTTCTCTATATACTGTCAGATATATAAAATCAAACTCTTCCCCTGCCTTTACTATCAAGGTGGGGGATTATTTTTTCTACCTGTTTATCCCCTATATCTACCCTTTCGTCCACATTATGCTTATCATCTCTTGACAACGCCTCATCGATTTTGTATATTTATCCCAATCCCTTTAAAAAAACACCTAGGTATAAATCTATTTAGAGGTAGGTATAAATGGATTTACACCTACCTCTAAATAAAAAGAGACGTACTTGTCGCAAAAAAGAGAGCAGAACAATACAACATAAACATCTAAATAAATAAAACAAAACATGAGTATCATTTACAAACCAAGAAAGATGGTATGCACCATCCCCGGCAAAGAGAAAACAGGTTATTTTGCAGCGAAAGCAAATAGTAGTACAATTAACCTGAATGATTTATGCTATCGCATATCCAGTAATTGCACGATAACATCGGCCGATATAAAAGGTGTTATAGAAGCATTAATGAAACAATTTGAATTAGAGTTATTGAGTGGAAAGAATATCCAATTCGGAGACATAGGGATATTCAGTGCCTCAATTACCAGTGATATAGTAGACAACAAAGATGACCTGAAACCGCAGGATATCCGTATCAAAACAGTCACTTTTCTTCCGTCAACACGTCTGAAAACAACACTGAAAAACAAGGCAAAGTTTATGCGCTTACGTGATTTCAACAGAAAATATAATGGGGTAGACGAAGAATAAAGGTAAAATTCATATCTTTACACTAAATTATAGTTAATTTATCTCTTAGTCTTCCGGGACCAGAACAATCTATAAATCATGAAAAGTATCATCCGAAATCTGTTTTGCCTACTATTGCTTTCTGTTTTACAACCTGTTAAAGGAACTAATACATCTCCCTGGTTCTTTTCACAGATCGGAGTAGAAGATGGTTTGTCTCAAGGTTCCGTATCCTGTATCTATCAGGATACGGATGGATATTTGTGGTTGGGAACACGGGGAGGACTCCATAAATATGACGGATATGAATTTACAATTTATAGAAATAATCCAACCGACTCCTGCTCACTTAAAGACAATAATGTTATGGCGATTAATGAAGACAGGAACAAAAACATATGGGTTATAACAGATAATGGTCTTCACAAAATAGCGCATCAGACGGGTAAAATAAAACGATATCATGTTCGTGAAACTCGTTTTATGCACTGTTGCATACGCAGCCATACCGGAGATTTTCTTGTAGCCGGAGAAAAATATATTTACCAATATGACGAACAAGGTGACTCACTGGTGTTTAAAGACTGGCTGGCTGAAATCCCTATCAATTCAAATATAAAAGCACTGGCAGAAGACGAAAAAGGGAATCTTTATGTGGCAAGTGCACAAAGCGGACTTATTGTTCTTAACAAACAAAGGAAGGTAATATCTGTTTATAAACACGATCCGAATGATCCATCCTCATTAATAAAAGGAACAATCTGTGGTTTGTTTACAGACAGTAACAAACGACTGTGGGTACATTCTCAAACCTCCGGAGCTTGCTATTTTGATAAGGAAAATGAACTTTTCATTCATATTAATTCTGAAAATTCTGCATTAAGCAGCAATGTTGTCCGAGCAATAGCAGAACCTACTCCCGGAACTTTACTTTTCGGAACTTTTGCCGGACTAAACGAAGTAGATATGAAGACACTCCAAGTGACTCCATATAAATTCAATCCGGACTATCCCGGAGCTTTAAGCTATTACTCCGTACATAGCTTACTAAATGATAATACCGGTGCTCTATGGGTTGGAACATGGAGAGGACTGAATTATTACAGTCCGGTCAAAAAACTATTTTATCAGATCGCACCAAAAGAATTTACCGGACTATTGGGCATGGGACAGGAAGATGACGAAGGTAATATATGGTTTGCAACAGAAGGTGCCGGCCTGTTCCGCTACAATCCGTCAAATCAGAGCCAACAACTTTATCCGGTAAAATCGCCTTACAAGGACAATTACAACTCCAACATATTTAAATCCTTATTTATCAAAGGAGACAGCATTATCTGTGCAACCAATAAAGGAGAAGTTTATCTATTCTCCCGCAAACGAAAAAATTATCGTTTACTATACGACTACCAATATGGCGATATTTATGCCTTACTCAGCGATAGTAAAGACAGGATATGGATTCCAACCAACTCCAATACAGGGTTAGTTATGTTAGAAGATGGAAAAAGTACTAATCTGTTTAATGTTGACGGACAAAACAGACGATTTCATTTTGTTACCACCATAAAAGAAACACAACCGGATGTTTTTATAATGGGAACTCTCGGACAAGGTTTATTCCAATATAATATGAATAAAGGCCTGCTAAAAACAGTGTCATCCCCCCAACTCGATTTGCCAGAAAACGGAAAACCCGGTACAGTAAGTTCAATCCTTACTGACTCGCTCCATAACATATGGGTTTCTTTCTTTGGAAATGGTATCTTCCGTTTTGACAAAAAAATGAACAAGATAAAACATTATACGGAAAAAGACGGATTAGCAGACGGCTACATATACACAATGGTACAAGGTAAAAATTATTCCTTATGGGCACTTTCCGGAGAGAGTTTATATGGTTACAATTCGAAAGATGATTCCTTCTATCCGGTTATTAACGACAGCCGGCAAATAATGGAGTTCTCCATACATGCCGGAACAACAGACAAAAAAGGAAACTTATACTTTCCTGGGAATAAAGGAATTATATGTTTTAATCCAACACAAATGAGTAAAAACACATATACTCCACCGATTTATCTGAAAACCTTATATATAAATAATAATCCGGTAGAATTTGAGAGCACAAAACGACTCAAACTAAAAGCCGATGAAACCAATATTGCTATTGGTTATACAGCTCCAGACTTTATTTCCCCTAAGCAAAACCAATATGCTTATATGATGGAAGGGGTAGAAAAAGAATGGAACTATGTAAAGGGGCGAAGGGTAGCTTATTATAGCAATTTAGCTCCAGGTACTTACAAATTCAAAGTTAAGGTTGCAAACAGTGATGGGATCTGGAATCCACAAGAAGCTTCTTTAAATATCACTGTAATGCCTCCTTTATATAAAACGTGGTGGGCTTATGTATTGTATATCACCATTATATCTTCTATCATTGCAAAATCCATCTATCACCAAAAGGTTCGGCATGAGCTCGAAAGCAATATACGTTTTAAACAGTTGGAACAAGAGAAAATGAAGGAATTACACGAGGAACGTATGAAATTATTTGCCAACTTCTCACACGAACTACGCACTCCTTTGACATTAATTACGAATCCATTAGAAGATTT
>NZ_CAJJWO010000018.1 GCF_905196875.1 uncultured Parabacteroides sp.
AGCAAAGATAGAATATTGGTTTTAGATAGCAAAAATTATGGCTGACGGATTTATGAATAATTAGTATGTAGAAGAGAATAACTTTTAGTGGATGATAGTATACGATTGAGGGTATACTATCTATAAAACGTAAGAGATGGTTTTGATAAAATGATCATTTTGTCATTTTGATACCTATGCTGCGGGAGAACTCGTTGTATGCGGGGAAACGGACGGTGGTTTTCAAATAACGAACGGAGCAAACGTTGGGCATTGACATAATGATAGCGGTTTGTTTATAATGGTAAAATAAATTTCATTATTTGGGAAAGTCCCGGCGGGTAATTCACTCATCGGTTATCGGTTGGTTAATATACAGATGAAAATGTCAACCGGGAATAAGCTTATTCGGACGAGCTTCTGTGTACAAAAGGCTTTTGTATGATATAGATGAGGATGCTTTTAGCAGATATTTTCCGAAAAGAAAAATTCTCTGCGCGGTTGGTTCGGATTACCCGGCAGGTAATCGCGACTACCTGCCGGGTAGTTGGCATCGGGCAGAACTTAATTTGCAAATACCTGCCGGAAATTGGCTAATAGCCGGCTTTTAGGACTGCATAAAAAGAAGGTACTGTTATAAATATTCCATAAAACCGACCATTATGTTCATTGTTGTACTCAATTTACATCTGTTTGATATTTACGTAGCGAAGCATTTAATACACTAAAGCCTTTTTCTAATCTTCCCGATAAATAACACATTATTATCATTCTCATTCAAAGAAGTAGCCAGCTCTTCGAGTTTCTTTTTGTCCTGGGCGGGGCATTTGCCGGAAGCGAGATGAGTCTCTATTTGTTCTGCCAGCTGTCCCGGTTCCAGATTCTGGATAAAATATCCGCGGTAAAAGCGGTATCCCGGATTGGAGATCGGGAGATTTCCGTAGAAATCGTTTACGAGGCGGAAATGGGAGGAGGCATTCTTTTGCGTATCTACCAATATGTCTCCACCATTTTCCGGACCGTTTTTCCCAAAATAGTAATAAGTAATCATAAAATGGTTCGGTAGTCTGTAATAAAAATGTACCGGTTTCTCTTTCGGATTTGGAAAAGTCATGGTGAATTCCGGCAATAGCCGGTTGCCGGCAGGATCGTAGACAAAGAGAGTATCTATACTGGTGTGAAAGAAATCGAAATCGTTGCAGTTTCTGGGAGAAAAAACTTCTCCGTTGAAGTCACTTACTTTCGTTGTTGCGGTTGCCGGGATTTGTTGCAGGATGTTACCTTCCGGATCCATGCGGAAAGCAAAATACTCTCCTTCGGCAAAAGGCATGTGCACGACCGATAAGTTGCCGTCTGTGTTTAAGTATATTTTAGGCTTGTTGAGTCTTGTGGGGAGCTTGATGTCTTTTATCCAACTGCCGTCTGTACTATACATCATGATTTTGTCGCCGACAAAAGGAGAAAGAAAGATATGGCCGTTCTTTTCGTCGATGACTTCATCGTAGATGGAAATGGCATATTCTCCCGCCCCATTCCCCACAGAGCCGATATCATGCAGGAACCTACCCTCTTTATCGAAAAGTTTGAAGGGGGCGCCTTCTTGCCGTACCCCGATATACTGGTCGGTGGCAAGGGTGAACCAGGCTTTAAACATAGCTTTGTCGGAGTTGTCGAAATGTATGATTCGACAGTCGTTGATAAATTCGCTGAGCGGCACGTCGATGGTATCTTTCGCGAGGGCGAAGTCGCACACGGTCAGTTTGTGCCCGTCTATTTCAACAGTGGTGATACTTCCGTCGTTTGCTTTCTGCGTTTGTTGTTTCCGGGTGGAGGTGTCGCACGCTGATAAACATCCTGCTAACAGAATGGAGGAGAGGAGTAGGCCAGTTGTTTTCATACAAGATCATTTAAACTTATTTACTGTATACAAAAATACGAATGATTCGTAGTTACGGGCTGTTCGTACAGGAATGTTTGAGTCCGATTAGATTATATTAACTGTTCCGGAGTAAGCTCCAACTTGTGGCACAAACTGTGGAACCAATACGCTGTTTTGTGCCTGTATTAGGTGGAAATGTGCCCGGAAAAGTGTTAAAAAGTGCCGTTTTTAAGGAACAAGTGGCCGCCAATAAGCGTGTTTTTGCCGATTGTGTTCCGAGCAATAGGCTGGTAAAAGCCTGTTAAAAGGGGATTCGATGTAATTTGTCGGTTTAGGATTTATTGTTTGATAATCTGTGTTTTATCTGTGAAGTCGCTCTGGGGCGAGATTCCTCTTTTTAGTAATCGGGGGCAGATGGGGGCAGCAAAAAGCCCTTTTGGTAAACTTCTGTATAGTATGTTCCATGTTCCATCTACGACCTCCTCGTAGATGGAACATGGAACATCTTATTATAAAGTTTTCAAAACAGCCTTTTTGCTGCCCCCATCTGCCCCCCAATAAGATAAAATGGCTGCTGCAGCTAATTTATTTTACTCCGGCAGCTACCAAAAATAGTTGCCGCAGCCACTAAAAACGACTGCGGCAGTCATTTTATTTCTAAAACAAGCTCCAGGCCACCGTCAATCCCGCCATCACGATGGCTACCATGCTCATCAGTTTGATCAGGATATTCAGACTCGGGCCGGAAGTATCTTTGAAAGGATCGCCTACGGTGTCGCCAACAACGGTTGCTTTGTGGGCTTCGCTGCCTTTACCGCCGTGGTTGCCTTCTTCCACATGTTTCTTGGCGTTATCCCAGGCTCCGCCGGCGTTTGCCATGAAGATAGCCAGTACAAATCCGGTACTCAGACCGCCTATCAGCAGGCCGATCACACCCGTTACACCGAATATAAGCCCTGTCAGGATCGGGGCGATAATTGCCAGCAGGGAAGGTACGACCATTTCATGCTGTGCCCCTTTGGTGGATATTTCTACACAACGGGCGTAATCCGGTTCGGCTTTTCCGGTTAGGATACCCGGTATTTCGCGGAACTGGCGGCGCACTTCTTCTACCATGTGTCCGGCGGCACGCCCTACCGCATTCATCGTCAATCCGCAGAACATGAAAGCCATCATCGAACCGAGGAACATGCCCGACAAAACTTTCGGGTTCATCAGCGTAACGTCATAATAGACCATAAAATCGGAGAAAGAGGCTTTCGATACCTCCATCGTGCGACCGTCGGCAAACGAAAGAACTGTTTCGCCCAGTCGCAACAGACCGATCTTTATCTCTTCAATATAGGATGCCAGCAGCGCCAGTCCTGTGAGGGCAGCCGAACCGATGGCAAAACCTTTACCTGTAGCTGCTGTGGTGTTTCCCAGCGAGTCGAGGGCGTCGGTACGTTTACGCACCTCTTTTCCCAGTCCCGACATTTCGGCATTTCCCCCGGCATTGTCTGCTATCGGCCCGTAAGCGTCGGTTGCCAATGTAATACCCAAGGTGGAAAGCATTCCGACAGCGGCGATACCGATACCGTAGAGCCCCATTCCAACGTTATTGAAATCGAATCCGGAAGCAAAAAGGAATGAACAGATGATACCTACCACGACGGCCAGCACCGGAATGGCAGTAGATAACATCCCCAGTCCCAATCCCGAGATAATAACGGTTGCCGGACCTGTCAGCCCCGACTCGGATACCCGCTGTGTCGGTTTAAACGATTGGGAAGTGTAATATTCCGTGGCCTGTCCGATCACAATGCCGACCAGCAAGCCGATAATTACCGAGCAGCTGATCCAGAACCAGTTGTCGAGGCCAAGCAGGTACAGGATACCGAAGGTGGAAATGGCGATCAGTACGGAACTTAGGTTGGTACCTACAGCCAGTGCTTTCAGCAATTGCCGGATCGTGGCATTCTCGTTCGTGCGTACGGCAAATATTCCAATGATGGAAAGGACGATCCCTACGGCGGCGATCAGCATTGGGGCGATCACTGCTTTGTACTGCATTTCTACGTTTCCGGAAGAAACAAAGGCTGCAGCTCCCAGGGCAGCCGTGGCGAGGATAGAACCGCAGTACGATTCATACAGGTCGGCACCCATACCGGCAACGTCACCTACATTATCCCCCACATTGTCGGCGATGGTGGCCGGGTTGCGCGGATCGTCTTCCGGAATGCCGGCTTCCACCTTTCCTACCAAGTCGGCACCCACATCGGCAGCTTTCGTATAGATACCACCTCCCACGCGGGCAAAGAGGGCCTGGGTAGATGCACCCATTCCGAAAGTAAGCATGGTGGTGGTGATAATGGTCAGTTTATGTGTAGGATTTAATGCTTCATCGGGGATAAGTGCGTTCAGCAGGAAGTACCAGAAAGAGATATCCAGCAGTCCTAGTCCGACCACCACCAGACCCATCACGGCCCCGCTGCGGAAAGCTACCTGCAAACCTTTGTTCAGGGATGTACGGGCGGCATTGGCGGTACGGGCGGAAGCGTATGTGGCTGTTTTCATCCCCAGAAATCCGGCCAGCCCTGAGAAGAAACCGCCGGTCAGGAAGGCGATGGGAACCCATTCGTTTTGCACACCGAAACCATAGGCCATAATGGAAAACAGGATGACCAATACAAGGAAAACCGAAGCTACTACCTTGTATTGTTGCTTCAGATACGACATCGCACCTTCACGCACGTACGAGGCGATTTTTGCCATCGTTTCCGTTCCTTCACTCTCTTTCATCATTTGCCGGAAGAAGAACCAGGCAAATACCAGCGCCAGGATCGACGCAACGGGAATAATCCAAAAAATACTAGTTATCATAGCAGTTCGATTTAAAAGTTTCTTTCGGAAGAAGGCTTTCAAAGCCTTGTTTCGGTCACCGTAAATGTAGTAAAAATAAAGACGTAGAGAAACTTTTTTGGAAATAATACTGTTTCATTCTAAAAAAAACAGCATATTTGTTACCGTTAAAGAGATGAAACATACAATGACGCAAGATTCAAACCATACGACAACCTATAAATTGGGCCTGGCTCTGAGTGGAGGGGGTGCAAAAGGATTTGCACACATCGGTGTGTTTAAATTACTGGAAGAGTGTGGGTTGATGCCGGATATAATCGTGGGAACGAGTGTCGGTGCGTTGATGGGTGCTTTGTTTGCCGACGGTTATTCGGCAGACGAGATAAAAGAACTTTTTAGCGGCCGTGAATTCTCCGAGTTTGCACAGCTTCAACTTCCCAAGTCAGGGTTGTTTGACAGTAAACGTTTCCGGCATTTCCTGCGACGCCATTTGCGGGCAAAAACATTTGAAGATCTGAAAATTCCTCTGATCGTAATGGCTACCGACCTCGACAACGGCGAAAGCCATGAGTTCCGTAGCGGACCGATCGTGGAAGCTGTTACCGCTTCGTGCAGTATACCTATTATCTTCAGTCCGGTGGTTATCAACGGGGTGCATTATGTAGACGGCGGTCTGTTCCATAACTTCCCGGTTTCCATTATCCGCGATTCGTGTGAAAGGGTGATCGGTGTGAACGTGAGCCCGCTTGTTTCACAGAAATACAAGCAGACGATCTTCCATATTGCCGAGCGTTCCTATCATTATATGTTTCGCGCCAATACGATTGAAGACCGTGAAATGTGCGACGTACTGATCGAGGCGGAGGAGTTCGGCAAGTATAAAACCTTCGATCTGGAGAATGTGGATCAGATTTCCCAAATAGGTTATTCTGCCGCTGTCCGTGCATTCGAACTGGTAATACAAGAGAATAAATATGAAACTCTGGTAAAAGCAATTACATCCCATAAGACAAATATCCTTATGCCGTAATTGATTCCGGTCTATGCCGGAGTTACTTTTACCGATAACTTAAAAGTTGATAAAAACGATGAAACAAAAGGACAAAATGATCATATATCAGGTATTTCCCCGTTGGTTTGGAAATTCGACCTATCCATTGGTGAAAAACGGCAGTATTACGGAAAACGGAGTAGGTAAGTTCTCTGCTTTTACTCCTACGGCGCTGGCAAAGATCAAGGAACTGGGTACTACGCATGTTTGGTATACCGGTGTGATCGAACATGCTACCCAAACGGATTATACTGCTTACCAGATACGCAAGGATCATTCGGCTGTTGTAAAAGGGAAGGCCGGTTCTCCTTATGCCATAAAAGATTATTACGATATCGATCCTGACCTAGCCGATCGTGTGCCGAACCGTATGAAAGAGTTTGAGGCATTGGTGAAACGGACGCACGATGCGGGGATGAAAGTAATCATCGACTTTGTACCGAACCATGTGGCACGCGAATATCATTCGGATGCACGTCTTTCGTTTGTGGAAGATTTGGGACAACATGATAATACGACGAAAGCTTTCGATATTAACAATAACTTCTATTATATTCCCGGACAGCCTTTGCAGTTGCATTTCGGCGACCATCAGGAAGATTTCGAATACAGCGAGTTTCCGGCTAAAGTAACGGGAAACAACCATTTCGATGCAACTCCCGACCGGAACGACTGGTATGAAACCGTGAAGTTGAATTATGGAGTGGATTATGTGAATGGTGGCATCTGTCATTTCGACCCGATACCGAATACCTGGACGAAGATGCTCGACATCCTTCTGTTTTGGGCGGCAAAAGGCGTCGACGGTTTCCGTTGCGATATGGCGGAAATGGTCCCGGTAGAGTTTTGGAACTGGGTGATCCCGAAGGTGAAAGAGAAATATAATGTATGTTTTATCGCTGAAGTTTATAACCCGAACGAATACCGCAATTATATCTTCAACGGCCATTTCGATTATCTGTATGATAAGGTAGGCCTGTACGATACCGTACGTGCCGTGATGTGTAACCAGGCTCCGGCAACTAATATTTCCGGCTGCTGGCAGGCACTGGAAGGTATACAGCCACATATGCTGAATTTCCTCGAAAACCATGACGAGCAGCGTGTGGCGTCTTACTTCTTTGCCGGTGATCCGCGTCCGGGTATTCCGGGGATGATCCTGTCGGCCACTATGAATACTAATCCGGTCATGATCTATAGCGGTCAGGAACTAGGTGAGCCCGGTATGGACGAAGAGGGTTTCAGCGGACGTGACGGCCGTACTACCATATTCGATTACTGGAGCGTGGAAACTCTGCGTAACTGGATCAACGACGGTGCTTTCGATGGTGGTAAACTGACTCCGGATCAACGCCTTCTTCGTTCGAAGTACGCAAAAATACTGAACATAGCTAAAACAGAACAGGTAATTACTCAGGGAGTATTCTACGACCTGATGTATGCCAACTCACGCAATCCGTATTTTAATGTGAACCGCCAATATGTGTTTATGCGTAAATACCTGAATGAAGTGCTGCTGGTTGTTGTCAATTTCGATAAGAACGAGCAGACCGTACGGGTGAAAATTCCTTCTGAAGCATTTCATTCGCTGGGATTTGACGATAATAAGGCAGCCGTTCTGACCGATCTGCTGACGGGAGAGACGAGTATCAGTACATTGACGGCGGCTTGTCCGTTTCAACTGACTCTTTCTGCTTATTCTGGTAATTTACTGAAGTTTACGTACTCAAAATAATCCGCTCGCATACGGAATATAGATAGTGAGGGCAGGGGGACTTGCTCTCACTGTTGAAAGTTTTCTGAAGATAAGGAGATTATTGCAAATAAGTTTTGTACTTTTGCACCACAATTCAAATCTATTTACTTAAGATAAATATTCGGAATAATGAGTGCACAAACTCCTTTCTTGGTGTTTTCGGGAACCAACTCCCGGTATCTTGCAGAGAAAATTTGCAATAGTCTTGGTTGTCCTCTGGGACAGATGAACATTCAACATTTTGCTGACGGTGAATTTTCAGTTTCTTACGAAGAGTCTATCCGTGGTCGCGATGTGTTCCTGGTTCAATCGACATTTCCTAATTCGGACAATCTGATGGAGTTGCTCCTGATGATTGACGCTGCTAAACGTGCTTCTGCACACTCTGTAATTGCTGTCGTTCCTTATTTTGGTTGGGCCCGTCAGGACAGAAAGGATAAACCCCGTGTGTCTATCGGTGCGAAACTGATCGCTGATATGTTGAGTACAGCCGGTATCGATCGTTTGATTACGATGGACTTGCACGCAGACCAGATCCAGGGATTTTTTAATGTTCCGGTGGATCACTTGTATGCTTCTTCCATCTTCCTTGATTATATTAAAACGGAATTGCCTTTGGATAACTTGTGTATCGCAACTCCGGATGTGGGTGGTACGAAACGTGCCAGCAGCTATTCTAAGTATCTGGGATTGCCGATGGTTATCTGTCATAAGTCACGTTTGCGTGCCAATGAGGTGGCAGAAATGCGTATAATCGGTGATGTAGAAGGTCTCGACGTTCTTTTGGTGGACGATATGGTGGATACAGCCGGTACAATCACGAAGGCTGCCAACCTGATGTTGGAGAACGGTGCGAAGTCTGTTCGTGCTATTGCCAGCCACGCTGTTATGTCTGATCCGGCTTCAACACGTGTCGACCAGTCGGCGCTAACTGAAATGATCTTTACAGACTCTATTCCTTACGCGAAGAAATGCGAAAAGGTGAAGGTATTGTCTGTCGCTGATATGTTTGCCGAAGCGATCCGTCGTGTTTGCAGTGGCGAGTCTATCAGTTCTTTGTATGCTATTTGATTTTATACAAAATAATAAACAGGCACGGATTACACATTTATTTGTGGTTCCGTGCCTGTTTTTTTATGCTTATTCTCCAATATAGCCTTTTAGGGCATTGACATAGTTTTCGAATGCCTGCCTGCCGGGAGGTGCTATGCGGCAGGTGGTACGGGGTTTTTTCCCGACGAAACTTTTTTCAACTTCTATATAGCCGGCTTCACTGAGTTTGTCTATCTGTACGCTCAGGTTTCCCGCCGTAGCCTGTGTCTTTTCTTTTAGGTAGACGAAATCCGCTTCTTCTACCGAAAGAAGTATCGACATCACGGCAAGCCGTAATTGTGAGTGGAGTAACGGATCTAGTTCTTTAAACATTCTTTCTTGGCTTTATAATTAGTAACATGCCCGGGGATAATCATCATAAATACGAATGATAAACCGAAGTAAAGATACCACAAAATTGTTACTTTTTCTCCCATCATCAGCATAGTTAGCATATAAATGGCAATGATGAAGGCTACTAAAGGAGTATAGATCATCCAGCGCCCTTGTACGATAATACCGGTAATAGATACTCCCAAACCGCAGTATATCAGGGATAACGGTAGCATAAGAATGAAGTCGACGTATCTACCGAAAATAAACTCGATGGTACCTGTAGTCAGGAAAGTGATGATAAACATCCAACCCATTACCTGCCATACCTGCATGATTACTTTGTCGGTATAGGTAACGACTTTTGGAGGTTGTTGCTTTTTCCAGTAAGCGATGAAGGGCCATACAACAAACATCAGCATCCATCCCCAGCTCCATACTAAATTGTGTGTCAGGGTAATCAGTGTAAAGAGTATAATCGACAGGGCGGTCGTGAAATAACCCCATACCAGGAGATAATTCCCCTGACCGATCTCCATATTCTTTTTGCTGGAGTTTATCATTTGTGTGATAAGTTCCAGGCTTTCTTTCTCGTTCAATTGTTTTTCTTCCATGATACGTTTGTTTTATTTGTCATTTAATCTGTTTATTTCTGAATCGGAACTTCGTTCGACAGTTCTCTTTTTCACCTTTTGCCCGCTGTTGAAGTTCCAGGCCAAAGATACTTTAAATATCCGTCCCTGATGTCCGCTTTCAAAATGACTTTGCGCGGTATAAGCTTCGATATGGCTGGCAAAGTTATTGTAGCGATTGAAAATATTGTCGACCGAGGCGGTTATAAGCAACCGGTTATTGGCCAGCTTCTTCCGGACGGACAGGTTGAATATATGCCGGGACGCAATTTCGCTGTTGCCCGAATACAAACGGCTGGTTCCGTTATACTGTGCTTCCAATGTAATATTTGCAGGTAGTATAAAAGACAGGTTCGCATTGGCAAAAGCCAGATAATGATGCGCGAAGCCAGCCGTTTCGGTCATGCGGATATCCTGGCGGACACCTACGAAATTAGCAGAAAGGCTGCACCATGAAACCGGTTGCACGGGTATATTGGCGGCAATGAACCAGTGGTTTTCGACATCATGATTTTCGTAAGTGATGAACGATACATCGGGATTGGCGGCATCTTCTTTGCAGAATTCCCGGATCAGGTCGCGATGCAGGTTGCCGCCTATCGTCAGTGTATACCGGTAATTATAGACGATGGTTGCACTGAAACGGTTGATATGCGTCGGTTTCAGGTACGGGTTTCCCATGTTGTAGCTATAATCGGACGTTTGAAGACGGTTTGGATTGAGAGTGTAGAAGGCCGGACGTTCGATGTTGCGGGCATATTGGGCTACAAACAGCCAGGTTTTCAGGTTGTTGAATGCGTATGTCGCGCTCAGGTTGGGAAAGAGGTCGAAATAATCCCGCCGGATACGGTCGCTTTCGTTCGAAGTCCGGGTATACTCTCCCCTCAACCCGGCGATAAACGACCAGCGGTCGATCTCAGTCGTGAAGGAGGCGTATGCTCCCAGAATGTTTTCATTGTATTTGAGCGCATATCCGTAATCCGGATTGGCAGTCCACTTCCGCTCTTCCGACAAGCCTTCGTACTGGGAGTTATCATCCATGAATGTATGCGTATACTTTATTCCGGCGTTCAGCGACATTCCTTTCCTGATATGCTTCTTCATTGAAACGTCGGTGGTGACGATCTCGTAGATGGCATTTGCATTGCTGCGGTAGGTGCTGTCTTTATCCCCGTAGTGTAGCCGCTGCAGGACATGGTAGTCGTTCTTCCCGGTCGACTTCTTATTGGCGTAATCCACGATCAGTTTAAGGATGGAGCCTTTACTGTCAAAATGGTGCAGATAGTTGGCGGTGGCGGATAAGGTATTGTAATCCTCCTTCTGGCGATAATCGCCTGAGCTGTTTACCATAACTCCGTTCTTCGTCAATTCGGTCTGGCTCGAAGAGCTTCCTTTGGATACTTGTCTTATATATTCGATTTCTCCACCGATACTGTTGAGCGTATCGATTTCGAAGATTGTACCGATGCGTCCGGTGCCGTAGTTGGAACGGTTTTCGAATTCGGAACGGCTGGAAAAACGGTTGTTGCTGTCCGGGTATATCCGTTCGGAAGACATTTCGCTGTCATTCTCGGGCGTGAAAGAACCGGAGACGGCAGCGTTTACCATCCATTTCCCGATACGTGCATTCAGTGTTCCCGAAGGAAGATAGCGGTTCAGGGAAGAGGATAAGCCTGCCCCCATAATTACACTGCCCTGGATACCGTTGTTTTGCCGCCGGCGAAGCGAGATCAGTATGATTCCACCTCGTGAATTGGCTTCATATTCAGCTCCTGCAATCGGTATTACTTCTATCCGTTTTATATATTCCGACTTCAGGGAGCGCAGGTAGGCCATGAGTTCCCCGCCGGTCAGTCTGATCTCCCGGTTGTCGACGAATACTTTCGTGCCCTGGGCGCCGTTGATGGAAATGTCGTCTTCTGCCAGCCAGACGCCCGGTGCCTGCGACAGCAATTCTGTTCCGTCTTTTCCCGCTGACGGTGAAACCGATATGACAAACCGGTCTGCTTTACGTTCGATATTCCTGGCTTGTACCACCACCTCTTTCAGGGAATAGGTGGAGGTCTTTAGGACAAGGGTATCCTGGCCGTATACCGGTAATTGTATGTCTTTTCGTATCGGTTCGTATCCGATACATTGAGCGATTACCGTGTATGATCCGGCTTTTGCTTCCAGGATGTAATTACCGTTGCTGTCGGTTGTCCCGCCGGCTTTCTGATCGTTATCCTGTAGCAAAACGACTGTTGCATACTCTACTCCGTTTCCCTGCTCATCGGTCAGACGACCGGAATAGGGTTTTGTTTCTGCCGGCTTTTGGGCTATACCCGCAAAGCCGGCAGAAAACAGGTGCATTAGGAATAGGAGCCTTTTCATGATTTTATTCGTTTGACGGATAATATAACTTCAACTTAACTGTTTCTTCCTCTTTCTGAGTTTTACAGTTTTTCATTGCATATCCTTCCGCAGGCATTTTGTTGTCTGTGAAATCCATCTTATAATTACCGTTCTCATCATGAAAAACCGAAAGGTCGAACTGTTCCCATTCTACATTCTCAAGGGTAATGGTGGCTTCTCCTTTTTCCGGTTTTGCCATGCCGTAAACAGGTTGACTCTCTTTTCCGTACTGGGCCATGACAAGGATCGTACCTTGCTCTCCCCGGATATTGCTTACTTTTACAATAATGGTGCGTGCCCCGACTGTGCTATAACTGAAAATCATTGCCAGAATGATTAATAATGCTGCTCGTTTCATCGTTTCTCTTTCTTTAAATGGTGAAATAAATAAGTTTATAATATAAACCATGTATGGATTAAAAAAGTGTAAGGAGCTGCGCATTTCTCACCTACACGCTGCAAATATAAAATGGTTTATGTTGTAAACCAAATAATATAGAAGGAAAATGATGGAATACGGCATAAATTTATTTTTCGATGGGATCTGACAGGAGTTATATGCCTTACTAAATCAAATGTTTTTAAAGTCGTCGTTTCCATAGTTGTATATGTTATAGTCTGATACAAAGATATGTATGATAATTGACAAACGGTTACTCCGTTTCGTCAATTATCATACCGCTTCCCAGACAAAGGCGATGATCTTTATCGTAGACAACACCGTACTGGCCCGGGGCGATTCCCTGTATTTTGTTCTCTGATTCGATACGGTACAGGTCGCCTATACGGCGGATACGTCCAGGAGTGAAGTCTGGTGTATGACGGATTTTGAAGGTGATCTCCTTCTCATCGGCGAATTCTCCCCACGGATCTTCGGTGATGAAGTCGAAACCGTGCAGGTTGATCGTTTTGCCGTACTGGGTTTCCGGGTCATAACCGTTGGATACGTAGATGATATTGCGTTTGATATCTTTTTTGATAACGAACCAAGGACCTCCGCTAAGGCCTAATCCTTTGCGTTGTCCGATGGTATGGAACCAGTAACCGTTGTGTTTACCCAGTACTTTGCCTGTTTCCAGTTCGACGATCTTACCGACGCGCTTACCCAGGTAACGTTCGATAAAGTCGTTGTAGTTGATCTTTCCGAGGAAACAGATTCCCTGGCTGTCCTTACGCATGGCGCTTGGCAGTTTTTGTTCAGCGGCAATAGCACGTACTTCGGCTTTCATCAGGTGGCCGATGGGGAACAT
This sequence comes from uncultured Parabacteroides sp., assembly GCF_905196875.1. GTDB lineage: Bacteria > Bacteroidota > Bacteroidia > Bacteroidales > Tannerellaceae > Parabacteroides. The sequence continues at coordinate 13,208 of NZ_CAJJWO010000018.1, forward strand.
CAGTTTCTGTATTTGCAACCGGGTGATTTGTCCGAGGAAATCGGTCTGGTCTTTCACCGGGTCTTTGGCGGTAGAAAGCCAAACTTTTCCGTCGATCTCAGTCGTTGTGGCATAATGGCCGGTTGCGATCTTGTCGAAGTCTTTTCCCCATTTCTCTTCGAAGCAACCGAATTTGATGAATTTGTTGCACATCATATCCGGGTTGGGAGTGAGGCCGCGTTTCACCGAGTCGATCGTGTAGCTGACCACTTTGTCCCAATATTCATCATGTAGGGATACCACTTCGAAGCGGCAACCGTATTTGCGTGCTATATAAGATGTTATTTCTATGTCTTCTTCGGCAGGGCAGTCGATATATCCGTCTTTATCTTCCATACCGATACGGATATAGAAGATGGTAGGATCATATCCCGCCTCCTTCAACTGGTGGACTACTACGGAGCTGTCCACACCTCCTGATACTAATGCTGCTATTTCCATTCTTTCTAAATATATCGGATGCAAAGGTACAAAATATTAGGGTGATATTCCTACGGGTTCGATTTATTCGTTACCTTTGCGGGAGAGCCTTTCGTTGTAATACTTCAGAAAAAACAAAAGAATTAGTATAAATAATATGAGAAATACAATTGTATCGCTTATGACAGCAATGGCATTAACCGCCTGCACAGGCCAGAAGGGGGATAACGCCCAGGTTCCGCAGGGAGAGTTCGATTACGTAGTAGACCAGTTCGCAGACCTGCAGATACTTCGCTATCAGGTTCCGGGATTCGAGTCTCTTTCGTTAAAACAAAAACAGTTATTATATCATCTGGCGGAAGCTGCACAGATGGGACGCGACATATTCTTCGACCAGAATTGCCGTTATAACCTGCCGATCCGCCGTACATTGGAGACAATTTATACGGAATATAAGGGAAATCGTGAAGATGCGCAGTTTAAAGCATTGGAGACTTATCTGAAGCGGGTATGGTTCTCCAGCGGTATCCACCATCATTATGCTGAAGATAAGTTTGCTCCCGGTTTCACTCCCGAGTTCTTCCGGAGTTGTCTGGAGCAGGTCAACGTGTCGGATCTGCCTTTGCGTGAAGGACAGACATTGGAACAATTTATTGCCGAAATATCTCCGGTAATCTTTGATCCGACTGTCTTGGCAAAACGAACCGTACAGAGTGGCGATCAGGATTGGATACAGGCTTCAGCCAATAACTATTATGGTGGCGGTATCACTCAAAAAGAGGTGGAAGATTATTATGCAGCGATGAAAGTCGGTCAGGATACCGTCACTCCGATTTCTTACGGACTGAACAGCCGGCTGGTGAAAGAAAACGGTAAGGTTGTAGAAAAAGTCTGGAAAGTAGGCGGTCTTTATTCAGCCGCGATCGAACAGATTGTAAAAGAACTTCAGAAGGCTGTTCCCTTTGCAGAGAATGAAGCGCAGAAAGCTATCATCGAGAAGTTGATCGCATATTATCAGACAGGCGATCTGAAAACGTTCGATGCTTATTCGATCCTTTGGGTGGAAGATACTACCTCGGATGTGGACTTTGTGAACGGCTTTATCGAAACATACGGCGATCCGCTGGGAATGAAAGCCAGCTGGGAGTCAACCGTGAATTTTATCAATAAGGAAGCGACCAAACGTACGAAAGTGATCAGCGATAACGCGCAATGGTTCGAAGATCATTCTCCGGTAGACAGCCGCTTTAAGAAAGAAAAGGTGAAAGGGGTAAGTGCAAAAGTGATCACGATCTCTATGCTAGGTGGTGATTGTTATCCGGCTACTCCGATCGGTATTAACTTGCCGAATGCAGACTGGATCCGTCGTGATCACGGTTCTAAGTCCGTTACCATAGAGAATATAACCGAGGCTTACGACAAAGCATCGCAAGGTAATGGTTTCAATGAAGAGTTTATCTGGAGCGATACGGAACGTGAAGCTCTCAATAAATACGGCTTCCTGACCGACAACTTACATACCGACCTTCACGAATGCCTTGGACATGGTTCCGGTAAGCTTTTACCCAATACAGAGTCGGGCGCTTTGAAAGCTTACGACTCTACTTTGGAAGAGGCCCGTGCCGACTTGTTTGGACTCTATTATCTGGGGGATCCGAAGCTGGTAGAGCTGGGGCTGGTACCGGATGGCGAAGCTTATAAAGCTGAGTATTACAAATACATCATGAACGGTTTGATGACACAGCTTGTCCGCATCGAAGCGGGTAAGAACGTGGAAGAAGCACACATGCGTAACCGTCAGCTGATAGCTAAATGGGCTTACGAAAACGGTAAAGCCGACAATGTAATCGAATACAAGAAACGTGACGGGAAGACATACGTCGTGGTGAACGATTACGAAAAGTTACGTACACTGTTCGGGACCCTTTTGGCCGAAGTTCAGCGTATCAAGAGCGAAGGCGACTTCTCCGCCGGCAAGAAGCTGGTAGAGGATTACGCCGTGAAGGTGGATCAGGCATTGCATGACGAAGTGCTTGCCCGTTATGTAAAACTGAACCTGGCACCATACAAAGGTTTCGTCAACCCGGTCATGAAAGAAGTGAAGAACGATAAAGGCGAAGTAACCGATATCGTGCTCGACTATACTGAAGGTTATACCGAACAAATGCTCCGTTACAGCAAAGATTATTCATTCCTCCCATCTTACAACGACTAAGCGAATATGTTGCAAGACCAATTAAGAGAAATACGTACCCAACTCCGCATGGCTATGAATGGAGTTATCTCCACCAGCATGCGGGAGAAAGGGGTAGTTTATAAACTGAACTTCGGTGTTCCTCTACCCGAAGTCAAGCAGATTGCGGCAACGCATCAGCCCAGCTCGGAACTGGCAGCGGCTTTGTGGCAGGAAGACATTCGCGAGTTCAAGCTGCTGGCTCCCTTGTTGCAGCCCGTTGAGGAATTTCCGTTTAAACAGGCCGAGCAATGGGTGAAAGAAATACCTTACCTGGAAATTGCGGAGCAATGCAGCCGTAACCTTTTCTGCAAACTACCCTATGCCGATAATCTCCTCCTCGGACTTATCTTTAATGTAGAGGATGAGTATGCCCGTACGGTAGCCTATCTCATTTGGACAGAATTGTTTAAGGAAGGGAAGACGGTGTCTGCTCCGGTAAGAGCCGCCTTCATTGTAGAATGTATGCGTACGGTTGCCTGGCCCGACTTCGGCGTTTCCTGGAAAGAGAAGCAGGCGGCGGTGAGGGCAATGAAATTTTACGGACGTCAGTCTGCCGATCGTGCCAAACAAATATTGAGCGGTTTCGATGACTTTACGGAGTTTATGAAGACTCCCGAAGGGCAGGAAATCTATAATGAATTAAAATTTGAATTTGAATATTATAGCTAAGGCTTTGCGTTTAAAATAAATGCGCTAACTTTGTCGGTCGCGTGGTGTCGCAACAGAATGGATGAAAAGAAGTACATAGAGATGAAACAGTCATTTACGGAGTATCTGACTGAGAAAAAACTACGAAAGACCGAAGAAAGATATGCTATCTTTGAATGCATATGCGGTTTCTCTGGTCATTTCGACATGTACTCACTTCAGGAAAAGCTGGAAGAAACAAACTTCCATGTGAGTAAGGCTACGCTTTACAATACACTGGATGTGTTGGAGGATGGAGGGATGATTGTGCGGCATCAATTGAACGCTCAGTCGGTTCAATACGAACTGCGGGCCCTGGCGGAAACGCATTTGCATCTGATCTGTATGAAGTGCGGGGCGATCAGGGAAATGAAAGACAGCGTGTTGAAAAAGGATGTCTGCAATTTGAAGATATCCCGTTTCACACCCGAGTTTCATTCGTTATATATCTACGGGATATGCAGCAAATGTAAATTCAAGCTTCAGCAAAGAATTGGAAAATAAGAATATTAACAGCCTATTATAAAGATAAAATGAAAGTAGATGTTTTATTAGGATTGCAATGGGGTGACGAAGGCAAAGGTAAAGTTGTCGACGTGCTGACTCCCAACTACGATGTAATCACTCGTTTTCAGGGAGGTCCCAATGCAGGACACACATTGGAGTTTAACGGAGAAAAGTATGTTCTTCGTTCTATTCCGTCAGGTATTTTCCAGGGAGGAAAAGTGAATGTAATCGGTAATGGTGTCGTTCTCGACCCGTTATTGTTCAAACAGGAAGCCGAAGCGCTTGCTGCCAGTGGTCACGACCTGACCAAACAACTTTGTATTTCTAAGAAGGCACACCTGATCCTGCCTACTCACCGTATGCTCGATGCTGCTTACGAAGCAGCCAAAGGTTCCGGTAAGATTGGTACGACAGGTAAAGGTATCGGCCCGACATATACAGACAAGATCAGCCGTAACGGTCTCCGCGTAGGTGACTTGCTGCATAACTTCGATGAAAAGTATGCCGCTGCCAAAGCACGCCACGAAGCGATCCTGAACTCATTGAACTATTCTTACGATATCAAGGAACTCGAAGCCCAATGGTTTGAAGCACTGGAATACCTGAAGAAATTCAACCTGATCGATAGCGAACATGTCGTAAACAACTACCTGAAAGAAGGTAAGTCTGTTCTGGCAGAAGGTGCACAGGGCACTATGCTGGATATCGACTTCGGTTCTTATCCGTTCGTTACTTCATCTAATACGATTTGCGCTGGATGTTGTACCGGCTTGGGCGTATCTCCGCGTAATATCGGCGAAGTGTACGGTATCTTTAAAGCTTATTGCACCCGTGTAGGTAGCGGCCCGTTCCCGACTGAACTGTTCGACGAAACAGGCGATCAGCTTTGTACGTTGGGACATGAGTTCGGTTCCGTTACAGGACGTAAGCGCCGTTGCGGTTGGATCGACTTGGTAGCGTTGAAATATGCCGTTATGATCAACGGTGTAAGCCAGCTTATCATGATGAAGAGCGACGTGCTCGACGGTTTCGAAACGATCAAGGCTTGTGTAGCTTATAAGATCAACGGGGAAGAGGTAACAGAATTCCCGTTTGAAATCGACGATACGATCGAACCTGTATACGTTGAACTGCCGGGTTGGAAGACAGACATGACAAAGATGCAGAGCGAAGACGAATTCCCCGAAGAATTCAACGCATACCTCGCTTTCCTTGAAGAAGAGCTGGGTGTCCCTGTTAAAATCGTGTCGGTAGGACCCGACCGTGAGCAGACAATTATCCGGTATATCGAAGAATAAACATCAGATACTATTACAAAATGGCAGAAGACCACCTCTAAGCAGGCCAATCTTCTGCCATTTTTGTTTCTGGCAGACTTTTTGTAAGACATTTCTTGTATAACACTTAATTAATTAGAGCATTATGAGCATGTATTGGATTATATTTATTGGTTTTGCCTTGTTAAGCTGGCTGGTGTCTTCCCGACTGAAAAGCAAGTTTGAGAAGTATTCTAAGATTCCTATGCCTAACGGGATGACCGGAAAGGATATAGCTGAAAAGATGTTGCACGATAACGGCATCTACGATGTGAAGGTGATTTCTACTCCCGGACATTTGACAGACCATTACAATCCTGCCAATCAAACGGTAAACCTGAGTGAGTCTGTATATTATAGCAACAGTATAGCTGCTGCGGCTGTGGCAGCACACGAATGTGGTCATGCGGTACAGCATGCAACGGCATACGGCCCTTTGAAGATGCGTTCGGCTTTGGTTCCGATCGTAAGTTTTTCTTCTAACATCATGACCTGGGTATTGTTGGGAGGTATGCTGATGTTGCATACATTTCCGCAACTGATGCTGATCGGTATCATTCTGTTTGCAATGACTACGCTGTTCAGTTTCATAACACTGCCGGTTGAGATCAATGCCAGCCAGCGTGCTTTGGCCTGGTTGAGTAATGCCGGAATAACGAATGCCTATACACATGATAAGGCGGAAGATGCTTTGCGTTCTGCTGCTTATACTTATGTGGTTGCCGCTTTAGGTTCTCTGGCTACCTTATTATATTATGTGATGATCTTCCTGGGTGGAAGAAGTCGCGACTAAAGTTAGTACCGTATCAAAATAAAAAGCAGCCCGAGGCATTCTGAATGCCTCGGGCTGCTTTTTATTTTTTCTTTTTCTTCTCTTTACGTTCTTCCTTCTCAATAAAATAAACCCAAATTAGTGATCCTATAAGTAATATCATAGGAATTGAAAATGCCATGAGAATATTTGCCATAATTATTCCTCCTTTAATTTAATTAGAAATAAGCCAACTGTAAAAAAGGAAATGCTTGAGATGACTCCTGTTAAATAGATAACAATAGTGTTCTCTCCGAAATCCTTTAGTAAGGCTGTTACAACAACGCCTGTTGTTATGTACTTCGCTAAATCGATAGCAAAACTACCAATCTCGCCATACAATGCTTTCTTTTGTTTCTTTTTCATAGTCTCGTCATATTTTGATTACGTTACAAACGTAACGAAAAGAAACGGATAAAACAATCAACCTTCCCAATAAATAACGAAATTGAAACAAAATACCTACCTTTGCATTCCGAATAATAACATAATAGATAAAAGTCGGTTAGCTCCGACGATAAAGAAGAGCAAACAGTATATGCAGAAGCCATCTATACCAAAAGGTACAAGAGATTTTTCGCCCGAAGAAATGGCGAAACGTAATTATATATTCAACACGATTCGCGAAGTATATCATCTGTACGGATTTCAACAAATAGAAACTCCGGCCATGGAGAACCTGTCGACTCTGATGGGCAAGTATGGTGAAGAAGGTGACAAGCTGCTTTTCAAGATATTAAACTCCGGCGATTGCTTCTCCGGCATTACCGACGAAGAACTGGCCGAACGTAATGCCGTAAAGTTCGGTGTGAAGGCCTGCGAGAAAGGCCTGCGTTACGACCTGACCGTTCCCTTTGCCCGCTACGTGGTGCAGCACCGCAACGATATAACATTCCCTTTCAAACGCTATCAGATACAACCTGTATGGCGTGCCGACCGTCCGCAGAAAGGGCGTTACCGTGAGTTCTATCAGTGTGATGGCGACGTGGTAGGTTCCGACTCGCTGGTCAATGAAGTGGAACTGATCCAGATCATGGATGAGGTATTCCGTCGTTTCGGTATCCGCGTCTGCATCAAGATGAACAACCGTAAGATATTATCCGGTATTGCCGAAATCATTGGTGAAGCAGATAAGATCGTCGATATTACCGTAGCTATCGATAAACTGGACAAGATCGGCCTGGATAACGTAAACGAAGAACTTCGCAGCAAAGGCCTTTCTGAAGAGGCAATTGCCCGTCTGCAACCGATCATCATGCTGTCGGGAACCAACCGCGAAAAGCTGGCAGTTCTGAAAGAACAGCTGTCTACCTCGGAGATTGCTGTGAAAGGTATCGAAGAAATGACCTTCATCCTCGACCGTATCGACCTGTTGCCTATGCATTCCGAACTGGAACTCGACCTGACCCTGGCACGCGGACTGAACTATTACACCGGAGCTATCTTCGAAGTAAAAGCACTGGATGTTCAGATCGGAAGTATCACCGGTGGCGGACGTTATGACAACCTGACCGGTGTATTTGGCATGGATGGCGTATCCGGCGTAGGTATCTCTTTCGGTGCAGACCGTATCTTCGACGTACTGAACCAGTTGGAACTTTATCCTGCCGACTCGTTATTGACAACACAACTACTGTTCGTCAACTTCGGAGAGAAAGAAGAGAGCTATCTGCTGCCTATCATCGCCAAAGTACGTGCCGCCGGTATCCGTACCGAACTCTTCCCGGAAGCAGCCAAGATGAAGAAGCAGATGGGATATGCCGATACGAAGAAGATCCCGTTTGTGGCTATTGTTGGTGAAAATGAAATGAACGAAGGTAAGATAAACCTGAAGAATATGATCACAGGAGAACAAGTACCTGTGACCGTAGAAGAGCTGATCGCACAGTTCTAACCTGATTCAGAAAACTAACAAATACAACGACTTCTCCTGCTCAAAGAGAAGTCGTTGTCCTTTATATTTAAGCCTTATGAAGACATCTTGTTTAATTTTCGCAATTACTTTATTCATTTCTTCCTGCTCTTTCCAACCAAGAGCTTCCTGGGTGACAACCACTGAAAGCGAACCGTGGCAGGAACAATCCGACCTCGTTTCTGCTTCTCCCGATACCATTCCTGAGATCGACGCAATAATCCATACCCGTAAGAAACAACAGAAGATAGACGGCTTCGGCGCCTGTTTCAACGAACTGGGCTGGATCTCTTTGAGCAAACTCGACCCAATCGTAAGGGAAGAAATCATGGAAGAGCTCTTTTTCCCCGAGATAGGAGCGAACCTCACCATCTGCCGTATGCCGGTAGGAGCCAACGACTTCTCCCGCGACTGGTATTCCTATAATGAGACGGATGGCGACTTCGAAATGAAGTATTTCACCATTGCCAACGACCAGCAAACGTTGATCCCGTTTATCAAGAGTGCGCAGAAATACAATTCAGACCTGCGTATCTGGGCTTCCCCCTGGTGCCCGCCATCCTGGATGAAATACAATAAACATTACGCCTCTGCCTATACCGGCGAGAACTTTAACGAGAAATACCGCAACGGGCTCCCGGCCGATAAAGTCGGTTACGAAGGTACGGATATGTTTATCCAGGACTCTCTCTACCTGCAAGCCTACGCCTTGTATTTCTCTAAATTCATCGAAGCCTACCGCGAACAAGGTATCGACATCTTTGCCGTTATGCCGCAGAACGAATTTAACTCGGCACAAATATTTCCCAGCTGTTGCTGGACGTCTGCCTCTTTGGCAAACTTTATCGGCCGTTATCTCGGCCCGGCGATGAAAGAGCAGGACGTAAAAGTAATGTTCGGAACAATGGAACGTGCCAACGAAGCCCTGGTCGATACCATCCTGACCGATCCGGCAAGCAGCAAGTATATCAGCGGTGTCGGTTTTCAATGGGCAGGGAAAGGTGCAATCAAAGGTATACACGAACGTTATCCCGATATGAAGCTCTACCAGACCGAGCAGGAATGCGGTGATGGGCAAAACGACTGGAGCGGAGCCGTCTATTCCTGGAACCTGATGCGTCATTACCTCGATAACGGAGCTTCGGCTTATATGTATTGGAATATTTCGCTGGATAAAGGCGGTATCAGTCGGTGGGGATGGGCGCAAAACTCTCTGGTGGTTGTCGATCCCGATACGAAGACTTTCCGCTTCACTCCCGAATATTATGTCATGAAACACCTGAGCCACTACGTACAGCCCGGCGCTCGTAAACTCGAAACTTCCGGTCTTTTCGCTAACCTTCTGGCCTTTATCAACCCCGATAAAAGCATCGTAGTCGCTTTGGCTAACGAAGGAAACGACGACCGGCAGGTGTCTGTCGAAATAGATGGCCGCGTGTATCAACCTGTATTACCGGCACATTCCATTTCCACTCTCCTGATAGACTAACCGGTAGCCTACTATATATTAATGTAAGGGACGTTAGAAACTAATTCTTTCCTCCCTTATTTTTTTGCTTTTGAGCATGGTCGAAATCAATTTTGAGCTAGCTCAAAATTAAATTGAGGCATGCCCAAAAGAATAAAAATATAGCACTTAACAGTTAAAAGATAGTGACCTATGAACTACTTTACAGGCACTTTTGTTCTAGTCGGGAAGCTGGTAAGGCGGAAAGGATAGTCATCCTGTCAGTCGTGTCGGCACGATAAACTGTCGGGTTATGCAAATTTGTCAGTCTTTTTCCTGCCAATTGTTTTGGCACAGATTTCGCATAGGAGTAAACGTGAATTAGAAATACACATATTATACATAATATTATTAACATTAAAAATATATCGAAAGATGAACATTAGACCATTAGCAGACAGAGTGCTTATCAAGCCCGCTGCAGCAGAAGAAAAGACACTTGGCGGAATCATTATCCCGGATTCAGCAAAAGAAAAACCTTTAAAAGGTGAAGTTGTTGCCGTAGGTAACGGAACAAAAGATGAAGAAATGGTTGTTAAAGCAGGCGATACTGTACTGTACGGAAAGTATGCAGGAACAGAAATCGAACTGGATGGTGAGAAATATCTTATCATGCGTCAGTCTGATATCTTAGCTATTATCTAATTCATTAACGGACAATAAAAAAGTAATATAATCATGGCAAAAGAAATTAAGTACGATATGGATGCCCGCGACCTTTTGAAGAAAGGTGTGGACGAACTGGCAAACGCAGTAAAAGTAACATTAGGCCCGAAAGGCCGTAACGTGATCATCGAAAAGAAATTCGGTGCTCCTCACATCACAAAAGACGGTGTAACGGTTGCTAAAGAAGTGGAACTGGCTTGCCCGTTCGAAAACATGGGTGCACAGTTGGTGAAGGAAGTAGCTTCCAAAACTAACGACAACGCTGGTGACGGTACGACTACTGCTACTGTATTGGCACAGTCTATCATCGGTGTAGGTTTGAAGAACGTTACAGCAGGTGCTAACCCGATGGACCTGAAACGCGGTATCGACAAAGCCGTTGCCAAAGTGGTTGAAAAGATCGCTGACCAGGCTGAAGAAGTAGGCGACCAGTTCGAAAAGATCGAACACGTAGCTAAGATCTCTGCCAACGGTGACGAAACAATCGGTAAACTGATTGCTGAAGCTATGCAGAAAGTGAAGAAAGAAGGCGTTATCACAGTGGAAGAAGCAAAAGGTACTGAAACTACAGTTGACGTAGTAGAAGGTATGCAGTTCGACCGTGGTTACATCTCTCCGTACTTCGTAACAAATACGGAAAAGATGGAATGCGAGATGGAAAATCCGTATATCCTGATCTACGATAAGAAGATCTCTGTACTGAAAGACCTGCTTCCTATCCTGGAACCGGCTGTTCAGAGCGGTCGTCCTCTGTTGATCATTGCAGAAGATATCGACAGCGAAGCGTTGGCTACATTGGTTGTAAACCGTCTGCGTGGTTCTTTGAAGATCTGTGCTGTAAAGGCTCCGGGCTTCGGCGACCGTCGTAAAGCTATGTTGGAAGATATCGCTGTATTGACAGGCGGTGTTGTTATCTCTGAAGAAAAAGGCTTGAAGTTGGAAGGCGCTACAATGGATATGTTGGGTACTGCCGAAAAGATCACTGTAGACAAAGATACTACTATCATTGTGAACGGTGCAGGCGACAAAGCTGCTATCCAGGCTCGTATCGGTCAGATCAAGACTCAGATCGAAAACACTACTTCTGATTACGATAAAGAAAAACTGCAGGAACGTCTGGCTAAGATGGCAGGTGGTGTAGCTGTTCTTTACGTAGGTGCTCCTTCTGAAGTGGAAATGAAAGAAAAGAAAGACCGTGTGGACGACGCTTTGCATGCAACCCGTGCAGCTATCGAAGAAGGTACAGTTCCTGGTGGTGGTGTAGCTTACATCCGTGCTATCGAAGCATTGGAAGGCATGAAGGGCGAAAACGAAGACGAAACAACTGGTATCGAAATCGTTAAACGCGCTATCGAAGAACCGTTGCGTCAGATCGTTGCCAACGCAGGTAAGGAAGGTGCCGTTATCGTTCAGAAAGTGAAAGAAGGTAAAGGCGACTTCGGTTACAATGCCCGTACGGACAAATATGAAAACCTGTGCGCTGTCGGTGTAATCGACCCGGCTAAGGTAACTCGCGTTGCTTTGGAAAATGCTGCCTCTATCGCTGGTATGTTCCTGACAACAGAATGCGTAATCGCTGAAAAGAAAGAAGAAGGTCCTGCTATGCCGCCGATGAACCCGGGTATGGGTGGCGGAATGGGTGGAATGATGTAATTCTTTCTCCTGAAAATAAAACACGAAACGGCTGCTTCCGAAAAAGGAAGTGGCCGTTTTTTTATTATATTTGTCACGGTTTACATATATAATAATGTATAGTGATAAAGATTAAAGAAGGATTTAAGGGAGAGCGTTTTGTCTCTTTGCCGGACGAATTGCTGAACGCTTATAGCCGCGAGCCGCTTATCGGAAATCTGTATGTCCGTAAGATCGGTTTCTTTCCCAGGGTAAAGTACCATTATGTACAAAAAGACCAGGGATGCAGCTATGCCATGCTTATCTATTGTATAGAAGGGGAGGGTTGGTATACGATTAACGGTAAGACTTATCCGGTGAAACAGAACCAGTACATTATTATACCTCCGAATGTTTCCTATTCTTTCGGTGCTTCCGAACACGATCCCTGGACTATTTACTGGGTTCATTTCATGGGAAAACTCAGCGGGGAGTTTCTGCCCTCTACTGCGGTGCCGGGAACAATCCTGCCGGGAGAGTATTCACGCCTGCAGGACAGGATACAATTATTCGAGGAGATATACAGCTGTTTTTCGATGGGATATATTAAAGAGTATATGGTTTACTCATCGATGTGCCTGTATATGTTCCTCACCTCTTTCTTGTATCTGGAACAGTATCGGTATATTAATTTGCCTAATCATAAGGAATACTCTTTTGCTTCCCGTGTGATCCATTATATGAGCGAGCGTATGGAACATAACCTCACTTTAGAGCAGTTGGCAGCCTATTTCAAGTATTCACCTTCTCATTTTTCGATGCTTTTCCAGAAAGAGACGGGCGTATCGCCCATCAGTTATTTTATCCGGCTGAAGATACAGAAGGCCTGTCAGTATATCGTATTGACTAATCTGAAACTGAACGAGATATCTACAAAGCTGGGTTTTGAAGAGCCGGCTTATTTTTCGCGCACCTTTACAAAAGTAATGGGTATTTCTCCTTCCGATTACCGAAAGAAAGAGTCGGAGCATGGCAGAACACAATGAGGCTGATTTACTATGTCCTTAAAACCGCATTATTTGTACGATTTAATCCAAGAATCGGATAAGAAAGCATGGTTAAAGGGAAAAAAATATAACAAAAAAATAGTGCAACTGAAAAAGATATGTATCTTTGCAATACGATTTAGGTGCGAAGTATGCACAGATTAGAATGATAGAGATAAATCGTTAGAGCTTTATTTTATAGCAGCATAATATTATTTGAACTTTATATTTTATTACTAATTAAATTATTTGATTATGAACAAAAAGTTTTCTACTCTTCTTGTCGGCGCCCTGCTGACAACAAGTCTCGGAGCTTTCGCGCAAGGTACTACAACTGTGCATACCAATACAAATGAGATTGGTCACGGTATTACTCTTCGCCCAACTGCAACAGCTAGCGCTACTATCGGTGCTGGTGTCAATCATTTTGATGCAGACAAATTGTATCAATTGGCAGACGCAGATGGAAAAGTATTGATCCAGACTCGTAATTATCAAACAGGTGAATTGAATTTGAAGTTGGTGCCGGTAGCTAATGCTCCTATCAATGCTTCTTTGTGGTCTATCAAAGTAACCAGCGACAACGTAAGTGGTGTCAGCTATACGATGACCAATAAGGAAACAAACCTGGAGTTGGTTTACGCACATGTTAATGCAACTAAGTTCGATGCGCCGACAGTTACTTCAACCGGTTATTCAACTACTTTCTCTATCCTGGAAGGATGTTTGACTAACTGGACTTGGTATTCTACGATTTCTCAGAATACTGATTTTGATTTCAAGCCTATTTATTCTTATTTTGCAAATCGTGACTCGGTTGTTGTTCTGCAGAAGAATGTAAATAACGAGATCATTGCTGCAAAATATTCACACGTAGAAGCCGAAACGAATGTTCAGGCTATTACAGATGCTGTGAAATTGAAACCGGTTCTGGCTGGTGGTATTATCCTGACTGCCGATGACCTGAACAGAATGGTTGACTTCCAGTATGATGGTACATTCGGTATCGTTTCTGCCGTAGCTCCTAACACAGAAAGTCCGTTGCTGACAGAAAAGTTCACTGCTGTAGAACTTAATGACACAGACTTCCCTGTTGTTGCAGCTGCAACAGCTGGTGACGGAACTATTAGAAAGCAGCTGGGGCTTAGCGATGTTCCTGGTCCAGGTGCTTTAGTAGCGGAAGAATTCGTATATTTAAAGAATGCAAAGGGTGAAGTTCTGTCTGTTGGTACAGAATTCTATTCAAGCTTGAGTAAGGAACTGCCTTTGGTTCTGTTGGAAGATGCTCCTACAAGAGTTGCTATTCCTGATGGAACAAACTTGACAGCAGCTACTTGGGAAGCTCGCAGCTTGTTTAGATTTACTTACTATCCTTCAAATGATAGTTTGTTTATCGAGCCGATGAATGCTTTGCCGAAGAATCCAGCAAGTAGCTTATGGCAGAATTCGGATATCGCGTTCAACTCTGTTTATAACGATTTGACGAAACTTCATACTAGCCCTGCTACAGTAGGTGCAGGCCTTCATACTGCAGAAAATGGCCAAGTAGCAGTTCGTATCGCTTATTTGACAGAAGGTAAAGCAGTTATCACTGCTAAGAACACTGAAACAGATGGTGGTATCGAACTTCCGGGTTCTCTTCAGACTAAGTTTACTTTCAAAGACAGAAACTTCGATTATTTGGTTCGTGCTAACGTGCCTCAGGGATTATATTTCTTGAAAGATGTAGCTACCGGTAAGAATGTGGTTGACAACTTTATCGGTCGTCTGATGCTGGATGCTGCTACAACTGCTCAGGATTACAATGATATGCCGGCTACTATGTGGGTTGTTAAGACTACTGGTTGCGGTGCTGTTCCTACAGTTGCTGTTTACAACCGTGAATATGCAGACGAAGTATTCGAAGGTCAGCTTTATCAGGATAAGACAGGTGTTTACTTCATCAATCAGGATTTCAACAATTTCAGATGGAAAGAACTTCAGCACGAAGATACTTATACATTCACTGCTGTAGAAGATAATGAAGCTAAAACAAGTCCTCGTCATGGTTACAAGCACTTGAAGACTGAAGATCTGCTTTATACTAAGTATTATCTGAACTATAACCTGTTCGCAAATCAGGATCTTTATCTGAATGTGACTGAAGATAAGAGCTTTGCTCCGACTCCGGGTCAGTCTACTACTTATGAATTGATCGAAGCGAAAGATGTTCCTGTGGAAGATCAGGTAGCTATCGATGTTCCGTTCGGTTACGGTGCAGAAATCGGTTTGCCACAGTTGGCTAGAACTGCTTATGTGCTGAAAGTAAGCGACAAGAACCTGATCGATAACGATAAAATATATGTATATCTGGTAAGCCCGCAGGGTAAGACTCCTTACTACAAGGCTATGACTAAGGCTCAGGCTGAAGATAATGCTGCCGATAATCCTAAACTGGGTGTATTCTATCTGAAAGCTGACCAGGTGAAGGGTGACGAAATCTGCTATGTATTGGTAGATATCAACAGTGGTGCAGTTCTTGAATCTGATAATGGTTGGATGCAGGCACATTGCGAAGACGGTGTTGGCGAAATGAGCTACCTGCCTTTGAACAACGTAGCTACTGAAAGAGCAACTGCATTTGCAGTTATCACTGACAACCGTCCGTTGTATATGGATCTGGGTGAAATCGGTAAGACTATCAATATGTTCCGTGCAAGAGGTACAGGTTCTGAATACCTGTTCGAAGACGCTAACAACCAGAGCGGAGCTCCGCAGGTAGTGAAAGACTTCGGTTACCTGGGCGTGACAGCTGAAAAGATCCAGCCGATAGGTAAGGAAAGCACAAAAGCTTTGTATGCAGACTATGTAGTAAGCTCTTCTGACCGTATGCCTCAGTATCTGTTCGTTGTACGTCCGGATTCTGTAAAAGACGGCAAATGGTGTGACGCTCACGGTTACAACCCGAATTGCGAGCACGAAGTGGATTACAACGGTTACCTGGCCGGTAGCTTCCTGATCAACCTGACAGACTCTGTTCAGGGTAGCACGAACATGTTGAACAATCCTGACGTTTACAAATGGCAGTCTTACACTCGCCTTGGTTTCGTAGAAGGTGTTCACCAGGTAGATGCAACAGGCGAATACCTGTATATCCTGAAGAACGGTAAGAAATTGGCAGACCTGAGAACTAAAGACGGCGTTCTTGATCCTCGCGACCTGTACAACGAAGCTATCTTCGAAAAGAAACCGGTAGACGGCTTACATAAGAACTATGCATTCTCTCTGCGTTACACAGACGACGATCATAAAGACTTCTTACTGGAATCTAATCTGGATGGTGTATCTCACGTTGCTTCCTTCAAGGGTGCATGGGTGAAAATCCACAATGGCGTACCTGTATTGGCAGAATACACTGTAGATAACGGTAACCACGCAGATGACGATCAGAAGATGCAGGAATTGATCAACCAGGCTCAGATTTTCAACCTGGAAGATACTAGCGACTTCGCAACTTCTAACGAAGGTGTTTCTACATCAACTGTTAATGTAATTGCAGGTGAAGGTCAGATCACTATCCAGAATGCTGCTGGTAAAACAGTAACTGTAAGCAACATTCTTGGTCAGACTGTAACTGTTCAGACTATTAACTCTGACAACGTAACATTCTCTGCTCCTGCAGGTATCGTGGTTGTTGCTGTTGACGGTGAAAGCGCAGTGAAAGCTGTCGTTAAGTAAATAAGGCACTCCTGGTAAACCGTTAGGTTGACAGGTTACATACAACAAAGCCCCGCTGGTTATCCGGCGGGGCTTTATTTCTTTTGAACGTTTGTGGCGATTAATCATAAAAATATCTGTCATATATTTTGTAATATCAAAATAATCGCTACCTTTGCACCGCAATCATGAGAGATTGCTTACCTGAAAGTAATGAAATGCCCAGGTGGCGGAATTGGTAGACGCGCACGTTTCAGGTGCGTGTGTCGCGAGGCGTGCAGGTTCGAGTCCTGTTCTGGGCACTTCCGAAAGCGGACAACTGTAAAGTTGCCCGCTTTTTTTATATCCGTATTTTTTTATATATTTACGCCAAAATGGAGAGGATGCAGCAGTATACAGAAGATGAATTAGTAGAACAGCTACGAGATCCGGCCAGGCAAAGGGAGGCTTTTGCCCGGGTGGTAAATCTTTATGGGGAAAAGTTGTACTGGCAAATACGTAAGATGGTTTTGAGCCATGATGATGCAAATGATCTTTTGCAGAACACATTCCTGAAGGCCTGGACAAATATCGATTATTTCCGGGGGGAAGCAAAATTATCTACCTGGCTGTATAAGATTGCTATCAATGAATGTATCACCTTTTTGAACCGGCAGCGGAATATGAATAACGTGTCGATCGACGATACGGATGTTTTCCTGCTGGAACGTCTGAAAGGGGATGAGTATTTTGACGGTGATGAAGCGCAGATGAAATTACAGAATGCTATCCTGACTTTGCCCGAGAAGCAACGTTTAGTGTTTACCATGAAATACTTTGACGAGATGAAGTATGAAGATATGTCGGAGATGTTGGGGACTTCCGTGGGAGCCTTGAAAGCCTCTTATCATCATGCCGTAAAAAAAGTAGAGGAGTTTTTAACAAAAGACATTTAAACCTTTTGGACGAACGCTCGTCAAAAGAATATTAAAACGTAGGAGTATGGAAAAAGAACAAAATAATCTGGATCGTTTTAAAGGAAAGAATCCTTTTACCGTGCCTGATGGGTATATGGAGGATTTGACGGCTAATATAATGAGCCGGTTACCTGAGAAACCGCAAGTAGAGGTGAAAAAAATCTCTATGATGGATCGTATGCGTCCGTGGTTGTATATGGCAGCTGTATTTGCCGGACTGGGACTGTTCTTTAAAGCTATTGTCGGTATCGATGGTGATCAGAGTAAGACGGATACATTATTAGTTCAGTCTAATGACGCTTCTGCTACGATATCTGCTATACAGGATGCTGAGAATGAAGAATATCTGGAGTATCTGGAGGCACAGTACACGGATTATCTTTTAGCAGAAGAATTGGGCAATTATGAATAATTTGATGAAAAAAAGAAGTTATTAGCATATTTTTGTAATAATACTTGTATGAATAAAATATTTTTTATTACATTTGTGGCGATTTCAGTTTTATTCTCTTCGAAAGTGTTGGCGCAGGGAGATAAAGAACATCGACATTTTGACAAAGAAGCCTATCAGGCAAAGAGAAGTGCTTTTATTACGGCAGAAGTAGGTCTTACACCGGAAGAAGCGGCAGCTTTTATTCCGTTATGTAACGAGTTACAGCAGAAGATGTTCGAAGTTGGCCGTGAATGCCGTAAGTTGGCGAAGGAGGTGAGGCATAAAAAGAATCCGACAGACTCTGATTATTCTAAGGTTAACGATGAATGTCTCGGGGTAAAGATGAAGGAGGCTGCTTTAGAAAAAGAATATTACGAGAAATTCAAAAAAATATTATCGCCTGAGAAACTTTATAAATACCGGCGGGCAGAATATAAGTTTGCACGGAGTTTTATGAAAGGGCCGGACGATAAGAAAGATGGAAACAAGAAAAAATAAAATATTATCATTATTTGTGTTTTTTGTTTAGATTTAGTTTTGGCGTTTAAGTTAAGGGAGGGGTGGCGACGTGATGTCGGTTCCCCTTTTGTTTTTTATAACCCTTTCGATTTAGCTTCGTCCCAGATCTTATCCATTTCTTCCAGTGACATTTCTTTTAAAGAACGTCCTTCCTTAATGGTATGGTCTTCCAGGTAATTGAAGCGACGGATGAATTTCTGGTTCGTACGTTCTAGTGCATTATCCGGATTGATCTTGTATAAGCGGGCGGCATTGATCAGGCTGAAGAACAAGTCGCCGAATTCGCCTTCCATTTTGTCGGCGTCCATCTTGTTTATTTCCTCTTTCAGTTCGGTAAACTCTTCATGTACTTTATCCCATACCTGATCGCGCTGTTCCCAGTCGAAACCGACGTTGCGAGCCTTATCCTGGATACGGTGAGCTTTAACCACGGACGGGAGAGAGGAGGGGACACCTTCCAATACGGTTTTGTTTCCACCTTTTTCTTTTAGTTTTATTTGTTCCCAGCTCTGTTCTACTTTCTGGGCTGTATCGGCAGAGGCATCGCCGAATACGTGAGGGTGACGAAATATCAGCTTTTGGCAGAGGCTGTCGCATACATCTTTAATGTCGAAGGCTTCTTTTTCTTCGCCTATTTTAGCATAGAAGACGATATGCAGGAGCAGGTCGCCCAACTCTTTTTTGATGTTGTTGTTATCGTCTTTCATGATTGCGTCGCACAGTTCGTAAGTTTCTTCGATCGTGTTGGTGCGCAGGCTCTCATTTGTTTGCTTTCTGTCCCAGGGACATTTTACCCGGAGTTCATCCAGGATGTCGAGCAGCTGCCCGAAGGCTTCCATCTTTTCTTGTTTCGTTGACATATTATCAGGGCGGATAGACCACGCCAGGGTTTATAGTTATAAAAAAGGGGTAGGCAAAACCTACCCCCTATGGTGTTTTATTTACTTTGCTCTTTAAATGTCTTTAATCCGTTTTCAAGGAATTGTACATATTTCGATACATCTTCGTTGAAAGCATAAGACGGACCGAGCGGTTTGCCTTCGTCGTTCAATAGGATGTAGAACGGTTGGGCGTTAGCACCGAATTTGCTTCGTTGCAGATAGCTCCATTTGTCACCGATCGTTTTCAGCTTACGCACTTTGCCGTGTTCTTCGATCTCGATCGGATGAGGCAGTTTCGTTTTATCATCCACCATCAGGGTGATCAGGACGTAATCTTTTTCAAGTAACTGTTTTACTTTCGGATCTGTCCATACGGAAGCTTCCATTTTACGGCAGTTTACACAACCGAAACCGGAGAAGTCGATCATCACCGGCTTATTTACCCGTTTAGCATAAGCCATACCGCTTTCGTAATCGTCGAAGGCCGCATGTACTTCATCGTCATACAGGCTGAAATCCTGTGTATATAAAGGAGGAGCGAAAGCACTGATTGATTTCAGAGGTGCACCCCATAGTCCCGGAACCATATAAACGGCAAAGCCGAACGAAATGATTGCCATGAACAGGCGCGGTACGGAAACATATTTCACGTCGCTGTCGTGGCTGAACTTGATCTTTCCTAAAAGGTAGAAGCCTAATAGAACGAATATCACGATCCATAATACGATAAATACTTCACGATCCAGCAGGCGCCAGCCGTAAGCTAGGTCGGCAACAGAAAGGAACTTCAAAGCCAAAGCCAATTCCAGGAAGCCTAATACTACCTTTACGGAGTTCAGCCAACCACCTGATTTAGGCATGCTTTGCAGCATATTCGGGAAGATGGCGAACAAACTGAACGGGATGGATAATGCCAAGGCAAATCCGAACATTCCGATAGCCGGGCCAACGGCATTCCCCATCGAGGCAGCTTGTACCAATAATGTTCCGATGATCGGGCCGGTACAAGAGAAGGATACCAATACCAACGTAAACGACATAAAGAAGATACTCAATATACCGGTCGTCGAGTCCGCTTTGCTATCCAACTTTGTAGTCCAGGAAGCAGGTAATACCATTTCGAATGCTCCGAAGAACGAGATGGCGAATACAACCAGCAACAGGAAGAATATGATATTAAAGATTGCATTTGTCGATAAGTCGTTGAGTGCGCTGGCCCCGAATATACCGGTGATCAGTAATCCCATAACCAGATAGATAACGATGATAGACAGACCGTAAGTCAATGCATCGCGTATTGCTTTTTTACGATCCTTGGTACGTTTCAGGAAGAAACTTACTGTCATCGGGATCATTGGCCATACACAGGGTGTCAGCAGGGCAATCAATCCACCCAGGAATCCGGCGAAGAAGATAAATAACCAGGAGGTATCTGTGGCAGTAACAGTTGTATCACCGAATGCTTTCAGATTATCGATGACCGGTGTCCAGAGAGCAGCGTCGTCTGTCAGCTCATTGGCAATCTTTGCCGGACTCGAAATTATATTATCGGTCTTTGCTGCCGGGTCAGGAGTCGTAAGCGTTTCTGCTTCTTCCACCACCTGTTCGGTATCCGGCTGAATAGCCGTTACATCCTCTTTGTCGACAGCCGGGGCATCCGACAGTAAGGTTAGCTTTGTGTTCTTTGCGTCGAAAGTAAAGCTTACACGATCAGGCGGTAAACAGGTCTCGTCGTTGCAAGCCATGAATTCAACCTCGCCTTCAATCTTGAATTTCTTAGGATCGGTGATTTTGACTTTTTGAGTGAATGAAACCGTTCCCGGATACCAGCGGAGATCCATCGCGAACAGTTCGTCGTAAACTACAGTCGGTTTAACGGATGAAACCGGTTGTCCGATCAATTCGACCCCTTTTAAGGTTTCGAATGTGAATGAAGTGGAAACCGGTCCTCCCTCAGGCAGATTCATATCGTACAAATGCCATCCCTTCTCGGAAGTGGCGGTAAACACGATTTCTTTTTCGGCAGTTTTAGAGTCCTCCAGTTTGATTTTCCACTTAACAGGCTGATGTATCTGAGCCTGTACAGCCAGTGTTACGAACACCAGCAAAAAGATACTAAAGAGTTTCTTCATACTTGTCTATATTTCTGTCTTAGTTATTTAGCTAATGAAGCGAAAGCATCCGGAATACGTGTTTCAAAACGCATCTCTTCACCTGTCTCCGGATGAATAAAGAAGAGCCGTCGGGCGTGAAGCATCAGCCGTCCGGCGGGATCAGTTTCTGCGCCGTACTTATAATCGCCGGCGATGGGGTGTCCGATAGATTCCATCTGGACACGTATCTGGTTCTTACGGCCTGTCTCCAGGTCGAGTTCCAGTAAAGAGTAATGACCGTTGCTGTGCAGTACATGATAACGGGTGATGGCTTCCTTTCCGTCGCCCTCGGCTGTTACATATACCTGCATTTTGGCATTTTCAACCAGGTTGGAGACGATCAGGTCGGTGTTTTTTTCCGGCCGGCCTTCTACAACGGCAACATACGATCGCTGGGTGATGGCTGAATTCCAGTTAGACTGCAATGCTTTCTGCACACGCTGGTTCTTGGCGAACATCATCAAACCGGATGTATCGCGGTCGAGACGGTGCAGGACAAATATCTTATTTTTGGGATCGCTCTTTTTCACGTAATCGCTAAGCAGATGGTAAGCGGTACGTTCCTTTACACGATCGCTGGAGACGGACATGAGTCCGCTTTTTTTGTTGACCACTATCAGGTCGTCATCTTCCCAGACAATGTGTAGTAAAGGGTTGGTGAACTCCACTTTACCCCGTTCATAACTGATCTCGACTTCGTCTCCCGGCACTAAAGGAGCGTTGAACTGGGAAGTAACCTTCCCGTTTATCAAGATTTGTCCGTGGCCCAATAGCGCTTTAACGGAACTTTTGCTCTGTTGGCTCAGCAATTCGAACAGGAAAGGAAGAAGAGTGTTCTCTTCCTTCACCGATACTTTGCGTCCGCGAGGGGCTTTTTTTAGATTTGTGTCTTTGTAACCTGAGCGTCTTCCCATTTTATTATCATAAATAATTCACAAAGATACTGGCATTTGCGGAATGTTGCAAGTTGTGTTTATATATCTTAGTTATTAATCCATAGGGGATGCTTTATTTTGTGATTTTTTTCACAGCCAGCACATGTTTGCATGGGCCTCTTTCTCCCTGATATTTACTGTACCACTCACAGGTGCAACGTTCATTCCGGTCGTCCAGGATAACGGTGTGTCTGACTCCGCTTCCATCAACGCGCGCCTCGATCCGTTGCGGGGAGTTACTGATGATCTCGACTTTCCCCTCATCAATCAGTTTATCCGCTCCCTTCATACGTGGGTTCAGACTCATGATACGGCTTAATTTGAAAGGAAGGCGGCGGTAAAAGAACTGGTTGTCATCCAGATCGTATCCCAGAAGTCCCATTGCTGCCAGCCGGCCGGTAAGGTTATCCACCCGGTCGAAATCCAGCTGCTCGTTGATGGCAAATAATGTCGGGTTGAAAGCCTGGTTGGCATAAACATATTTGTCAAGTGCGTCTATCCATTCGTCTTCGACTTCATCTATCAATGATTCGAGTGCGGCACCTTCGCCGGAAAAGCCTCTCCATGAGTCGCGGGAAAGCGAGAAGCTGAAACGGATATTTCCGAAATAAAGCTGCCAGGTAGTCGATAGCATCGCTGGGTGAGGAAATATCTTCATCGAGTCGATATAAGGAATAAGCGGTTCAAGCAAACGCAATCGGTGAAGGCCGCCGATACAAATAGCATTTACAGATTTGACAGGAGTAAACATCGGAACGTTCCCTCTGACTGTCAGATAATAATCACTCTTCACTTGTCCTTTGGGGATTCCCCGGAATAGTTGTAAAGTTTGTATCTTGTTAAATGTATAAGCCTCTTCAGCGTTCGACAAATAGATTTGTACGGTACTTAGTCCTTTGATCCATTTGGTTGGTAGCGGTACTTTGCGTTCGGTGACTTTATTCCCTTCCAAATGCAACCCTACTTCTTTCTGTCCGATCGATAGCAGTACTTTCTCGTTTTGCCGGATGCTGCCTAAAGCTGTTAACATCGGTTGGTTAAAGTCAACGTTCGTTGTGCCATTCTCCAGAAACTCGCCGTCTATTCCATCAGGTAAGACATCGATACGGGCATAAACTCCCGCACAATGGGAAAATCCTTCAAACCGTATCCGCCCGTTTCCGGCTGTCACGATCGGATCTTTCAGCAGGGATAGCTGGAATGTCGACATGTTGAAACTCGACTTGACAATGTTTGACAACGCTATCAGACAACGAGCCATGATAAACGGGTTGGCAATATTTCCCCAAAAGAAACACGGTGCATCCGTGTTTTTCTGTATCTCACTGTATTTGGATAAGAACAGTTCTTCTTCATTTCCATGCCTGACGAGTCCGGAAGGACGGGCATAGGTGTAAGTAAGCAGATCTTCCATTTTTTATCTTTGCTTTTATTGGTTACCGATCAGTTGTTTGGCTATCTTTTTCAGGTTGCCTTCTTTTTCCCAGTCACCCAGGCGGGCAATCATCTCTGTCCGGGGTTTTTGTTTGCACTGCACCAACAGTTCATTGTATATTTCCAAGAGCTTCTTCAGGTTCTTTATCGGCTTTACCTGTAATTGCAGGCACATAGCTTCGACTGTTTCCAGCAGGGCTTTGCTATGCAACGGACTGACTCCTGTCAGGCTTTCCGACATCAGGTCGGTCAGTCGTTTGAGCGGGCAGAGTTCAAGACGTTCAATCTTCCCGAGTGCTATACCTAGCCGTTCGTTGTCAATCGTTTCCGATGCCACCCGGTCGATCCATATCTGACTGGCATAGTTGCGAACAGTCTTGTCCGGAGCCAATAAGCAGATGGCAAGGAATAAATAATGCATCTCTCTGAAAGGAGTGGCAATCTGCTGCATGAATGTGATGGCTGTTGTTATCTGAGTCTGCTCGGCTACTTCCCAGCTGCATCCGTAATAGATATTTTCGAAAACGATTCTGCCATAAAAGTTGTCCGGCATATTAGGAAATGCAGTCAGCAGATATTGAATATTGTTTTCGTTAATACCGCCTTGGTACCCTTCTTTCTTTTTCAGGGTATATTCCAGAAATAGAGGAGTGTGACTGTTTTCCCTGTTTTCATAATCAGGAGTGAGCCAATGCAGATCCGGTGTGGTTGCCGGATACCGGTCGTAATCTTTCTTTTCCCGGTTGTAATTGCCATAAGCCATATATTCTCGCATATAAGACTCCCAGGAATGATTGCCGAAAAGGTAAGCTTCTGGTATTTCGTTATATTCGAAAGAAGAAAATTCAGGAAAACGACATTCGGGCGAGCGGGTTATTCCGGCAATCATCCACCAGGCTGGATGTAGAAATTCGCCTTTCGGGGATTTGTTTACTCCCAGCAGGAATAGGAGCAAATCTTTGTATTCCCCTGATAATTTTTCCTGAGCCAACCGGGTGGCTTCGGAAAGATTTTCCGGCGCACAACGTTGTAGTGCCAGTTGCATATCCATTTCTTCCGGTTCTTCTTTCAGTTGCTGATATATAGAGAGTCTTTCCACGAACGTAGCCGGATCGATCCAAGCAGGGCTATGTGTCGGAGTTGATAGCAAAGGCAATTGCTTTCGTGTCTTCATTTTCTTCAGAGTGAAGCCGGCAATCCCGTAGAAACCTTGGAAACAAGTAGAAATAGATAGTTTGTCGAAGTCAACAAGCCGGCGGGAATAGTATTTGCTATTCTTATCCCTCTGAATATCGTTTTCGATTGCTTTCGTACGTATCTTTTCTATTTTGGAAAGCTTTGCAGGGTATTGCTTCATCAGCAGATTGCCGTAAGCAACAACCATATAGCAGGGAAGACCATCTATTGCAGGAGTGTCCCATTGACTTATGATTTTGTAGGCTTTTTGGAAAACCGGCTCTAAAAGGATCAAAGAGTCTTCATCCACCTGGTTGCCCCAGGCGATCAGGTTGTTTGCCAGCAAGTCGAAGTAATAAGTCTCTGGTTGGTCGAGTGCCTGTGAAAGGAAAAAAGCGAAGTCTTCAAACGAGTTGATTGAAGGGATTCGGTTGTCTTCCCGTAGCAAGGTCGCGGGTTCGGTTATTTCCGGATAATCCGGCAGAACGTCTGCACTTTCTTTGTTCTTCTCCAGATAGTCGGTCAATATCGGTTGCACGCTCATTAACAGATTCTCGGAGAAGGCGGCCAGCGCTTCGTTTATCTCCGTTCCGGGAGTCGCATAACGGGAAATCAACTCGGCCGTTTTCTTTTGGATCGCCTCATCTTTGGATAGAAAAGCAGTACAAAGGCTAATGCAGATCTCCTGACTGTTCTCCGGTTTCTTCTTCAATATGTTTTCGATAATAACCAGTGTTGTAGCAATGATCGATTTAACTTCCGAACTAAACAGGATCGGAAGATAGGGTAGGAACTCGTTAGTTTGGAATCGTTCTTCGATACAAAGTTTTTTGAATAAGTTCAAAGTTGTATTGACAGGCTTTGACTGTACACAATTTAGTGTGGCGAACAATTCGTCCTGCATCTCCAGCAACTCTCCAGCCGTAGGTTTCAGAGCTATAAACAATGCGGAGAACCAGCCGGTCAGTATTTTATTGTAGTTTCTGTTAGCTGTCAGCAGACATTCTTTCAGTACTCTCATCCGGTTGAGCCGACCGTTTGCTGTATAATGGATAAAGACTTTAATCCAGTTCCCTTCATTATTCTTTATCTCCTTCTGATTCAGATACCACCTGTCGGCCCAGTCGATGTTCGACGGGTATTCGAAGAGATACCAGATATGTTCATTCAGGGTAACCGGATATTTCTCGATCCGTTCCGGTTCGTATATTTTGCTGTTTCTCTTATCTTCTTTGAAAATGACATTCGGCAATACGGCTACGATCCGTTCGGCTGTCGGCGTGATATACCCTTTTTCCGTCCAGTCCATGAGGGTCAGATAACTTTTCCTGTTGAATTCGTTTTCACTATTTATATAGTTGGAAAGCCATGCCGGACAATACCAGGGGAGAATCTTTTCAAGTTCTTCCTCCGGTGGGAAGTTCCACCAGCGTAATGTCTTTATTTCCGCTTCTGTGAAGCATACAAAAGCGGAAACCCTTAAAATATATATTTTCTCTTCTCCCTGGAATCCTTGTCTGATGTCCCATTCTTCAAATCTTTTTAACTCCTTTTTGAGGAAAGGCACAAGTTCCCGTCGCTCTTTCTGTTCCAACTTTTGAAGGAAAGGGATGACTGCATCCTTATCGGCACGGTTATACAGGTCGGTAAATAGTTCTGTCATAATTGTTTATTAATGTAATTCCGTTAATGTCTCTTTTATGTTTGCGGACATAAATGCTGCAAGATAAGCAATATTCAAGAGAAAGATGCGATTGGTTAAGCTGAATGTGGCATATTTCAATTTTCCCGTCTTTTTTGCTTCGTAAATGATTAATTTCATCCTGTTGTTTAAAAGTTGGAATAATATATTACTTTTGCTAAAAAGGATTTGATTGGGATGGTTTATACTCAAAGTAATTTTGAAAAGATATATAAATTGTATTATCCGAAGATGTCTGCATTTGCCAGGAATTACATATCGGCAAATGAAGATGTGGAAAATATAGTACAGGATGTCTTTTTGGTACTTTGGGAGAAAAAAGATGAACTGGAACTGTCCTGTACACTTACTACCTATTTATTTACCCTGGTCAAGAACAGATGTCTGAATTTCCTGCGACATAAACTGATTGAAGAAGAATATAATACGCAGTTGAAAGATGAATTAGGCTTTAAGCTGTATGCTTTGGAATCGTTGGAGTATTCATATCATTCGGAAAAAGAATTGCAGGAGATCATTCAACGAGCTTTGGACACATTGCCGGAGCGTTGCCGCGAGGTGTTTATAAAAAGCCGTATCGAGGGACTGAAGTATAAGGAAATATCGGATGAGCTGGGAATCTCAGTAAACACAGTTGAAAACCATATTGTTACAGCCTTGAAGAAGTTACGTATAGAACTAAAGGACTACTTGCCCTTACTCTTGTTCTTAGTTAATTAATGTTTATTTCGAGGCGGTTTATAGTGGTCTTTCTCCCGGTGAGGGTTTAACTTTATAAATAAAGGAAAATATGTACGATCTGTTATCAAAATATTTGACAGGAAATATTTCATCAGAAGAAAAGCAAACTCTTTTTCAGCAATTGAAAGAAGATGCGGAACTGAAGAAAGAAGCAGCTGATATACAAAATTTGTCGGCGCTTATATCGATGGTCAGGGAAGAACATTCTGCCTCCGATATGCAATACAGGTCGTTTGTCCGTTTGAAGAAAAAGCGTGCTTTCTTATTTAATATGCGAAAAGTTGCCGGGTATGCTGCCATCGTGCTGTTCTCCGTATTGTCGACCTATTTATTAATGACTTATGCCGCGGAAGGAGGAGAGGAAGTCGCCTGTTACCAGGAGTTCTCAACACCTCCCGGACAACGTGCCAAAGTCTTATTGGCTGACGGAACCGAGGTTTGGCTGAATGCCAATTCTACTTTACGGTATCCGGAACGTTTTGATAGGAAACAACGGGAGGTAGAACTGCATGGAGAAGCTTTTTTTGAAGTAGAAAAAAATAAGGAGAAACCTTTTATCGTAAAGACAAGTAAAATGGATATACTGGTGACTGGCACAATGTTTAATGTGAGCGCTTATGAGACAGAAAAGTATTTTGTTACCTCTTTGGTTGAGGGTGCTGTTTCTGTTTCCTGTGCAAACGACCGAAATCGAACCTTTTCATTGCGTCCACAACAGCAAATTGTAGTGTCGGATTCTTCATCAGAAGTCACTTCATTTGAGGATATCGATTTTCTATCTTGGAAAGAGGGGGTATTTGTGTTTGATGATATGGTGTTGACGGATATTATTAAAAAATTGGAGTTATTTTATGATGTGTCAATTACTGTGAAAAACATGAAACTAGGTAACTACCGTTATACCGGAAAATTCAGACAACGTGATGGAGTGGAAAGCGTTTTGCGGAAATTACAAATTGTATATCCGTTCACTTTTACCAAGGATGATGAACGTAATCTAATTGTTTTACAGTAAATAATTCTAAACATGAAAAATTTGTATCGTTATGTTATAGCATTGACTATGACAACTATGGGTATTGTCTTGACATCATGTGTGGTACAGGATGAACCGATGGAAAAAGTAATAGAGAGAGGTTTGAACCGGACAACGGAGCAAGCTTTGTTGATGGCTAAAAAGTTAGAACCGGAGGATGGGAAATTGCCGAAATCAATAGGAAAAGACGGTAAGCTGGAAATGAGTGGTTATGGTTGGTGGTGTTCGGGATTTTATCCGGGAACGCTTTGGTATTTGTATGAAAATACCCCTATACCGGAATTGAAAAAGTATGCCGAGTTGTATACAGCTCGTGTAGAACCTGCAAAGAATGTAACTAATAACCATGATGTCGGGTTTATGTTGAACTGTAGTTTTGGTAATGGATACCGATTAACTCAAAATCCGGCATATAAAGATGTAATGATTACCGGTGCACGTTCATTGGCAACCCGCTATAATGAACATATCGGTGTTATCCGTTCATGGGATTTCAATAAGTCCAAGTGGCAATATCCGGTTATTATTGATAATATGATGAATTTGGAGTTTCTTACAGTCGTTTCCCGTATGGCGGAAGAAAAACAGTTTTATCAGATCGCAGTGAATCATGCAAATAAGACAATGGAGCATCATTTCCGTTCTGACTACAGTTGCTATCATGTTGTATCGTATGATACAATAACCGGTCTGCCTCATATAAAACAGACACATCAGGGATGGTCCGATGAATCGTCCTGGTCCAGAGGTCAGGCATGGGCATTGTATGGATATACCATGATGTACCGTGAAACAGGTAAGAAGGAGTATCTTGAACTGGCAAATAACATAGCGGATTATCTGATGAATCATCCGAATATGCCGGAAGATAAGGTACCCTATTGGGACTTCGATATGCCTGAAATACCGAACACGACGCGTGATGCTTCAGCTGCTGCTATTATGGCATCTTCGTTAATAGATTTAAGCCAGATGAATTCGAACGAGTTTGGTGGAAAATGTTTAAAAATGGCGGAGCAGCAGATTCGTTCATTGACTTCAGCCGCTTATCTGGCAGAAAAAGGTACTAATTGTAATTTTGCTTTAATGCATTCTACCGGACATTTTAGGGGTAATATTGAAGTGGATGTTCCGCTTACTTATGCAGACTATTATTATGTAGAAGCGTTGATGCGCATGAAGAAATTACTGAATGAAAAATAATGTTCATATGAAAAAGTGGTTCGTCTTGTTCTTTTTATTTTCAGTTTGTTGGATGTCCGTTTTACAAGCACAAAATAAAAAAGAGGTTCCTACAGGGGCAGAAGAGCGCAAGTTGTGGATTGAAGTTTTGACAAAGATTGCAGATCCTGTTTTGATAAATTTGGCAGATGGGACTTTAAAGCAGAATATGCCTTATGAATCTTTAGATAAAGAGCGAGGAAAGTTTTCCCATTTGGAGGCTGTAGGTCGTTTGGTGTGTGGGATAGCTCCCTGGTTGGAGCTTGGGACGGATCAAACTCCCGAAGGAAAGCTTCGTGAAAAGTATATAAACCTGACTTTGGCCGGTTTGAAAAATGCAGTAAATCCAGCTTCGCCCGACTATCTGATTTTCGGAGAACCTCATCAACCTTTGGTAGATGCCGCCTTTTTAGCGCAAGGCTTATTGCGTGCCCCTAAACAGCTATGGGGAAGAATGGATGTAAAGATCCGGGAGCGCATGGTTACGGAATTGAAGCGAAGCCGTAATATAAAACCAAATGAGAATAATTGGTTGTTGTTTGCTTCTATGGTGGAAGCCGCTTTATTGGAATTTACCGGTGAATGCGATATGCAGCGTTTGACTTATGGTGTGTTTAAATTTCGTAATCAGTGGTATAAAGGAGATGCGTTTTATGGAGATGGTCCCAGGTTTCATATGGATTATTACAATAGCTTTGTGATTCATCCTATGTTGACGGATGTTTTGGTTATCATGCGAAAACATAATTTGGAAGGCGCTGATTTTTTGAATGAACAATTATTACGACATGGTCGTTATGCAGCCCAGCTAGAGCGGTTTATTTCTCCGGAGGGGACTTTTCCGGTTGTTGGCCGGTCGATTGTTTACCGTACCGGTGCTTTCCATGCTTTGGGGCAAGCTGCATTGATGCATATATTGCCTTCTCCCGTACAAGCTGCTCAGGTGCGCTGTGCATTGACGTCTGTAATTCGGAATTTATTTTCTTCATCAGCAAACTTTGATAGACAAGGGTGGCTTCGGGTTGGTTTTAATGGCGGAGGACAGATCCGGATTTCTGAATACTATATCAATACGGGTAGTGTTTATTTGTGCGCTACAGGCTTTCTTGCATTGGGGCTTCCTGAAACAGATGGCTTTTGGTCTATGCCTTATACTGAGTGGACAGGGAAAAAGGCTTGGGATGGAAAACGAGTGGAGGCTGACCATGCGATCAAATGAGTGCGGTTAATATATGTTAAATGTAGAGGTGTTTATAGTGGTATTCGAAACTTACAGAGTTTAACTTTAAAAATACAGGAAAAACATGTGTAACCTTAAAAATAAAATGCCTATGGTTTAAAACGGAAAAATCTTTTTATATATAAAAAGCAGGCTGGTGCACGAACACCAGCCTGCCGGAATATCTAACACTCTTAGTCAAAGAAAGTATTAAACATTTAATTTTACAAAGGTATGGAAAAATATACTTTGTCAGTCTTATTATGTCAAAGAAAACACTTTAAGAAGTTTTTTAATATTATGAGAATTTCTACATTATTCTTGTTTGTCTGCATTTTCACATCTTATGCATCTAATGTAAGTTCACAGACTGCAAAAGTGAATATTACAAACACTCGTATGACAGTTGAAGCTTTTATCAAACAGGTGGAGCAAGAAACCAGTTATATGTTTGTTTATAACAAAGGAGAGATCGATGCCAATAGAACGGTTTCATTGAAAAAGGGAGAGAATGCGGTTCTTGACTGCCTGAATGATATTTTTGAGAAATCTGGTATTTCCTATGTTTTTGAAGATGATTATATTGTATTAACAAAACGGGATAAAGAAAGAACTTCTGTTAATACTGTAGTTCAACAGTCAGGGACGGTAATTCAAGGTACGATTACCGATGAGACTGGGTTAGCTGTTATTGGAGCAAATGTTGTAGTGAAAGGTACGACTATTGGCACAGTTACGGATATGGATGGTCGATTCTCTTTGGAAGTACCTTCGGATGATGTGGTTTTAGTTGTTTCTTATATAGGGTATGCAGAACAGTTGATTCCGGTGAAAAAACAGAAAAACTGGGTAATTGTGTTGAAAGAAGATTTGCAGAGTTTGGACGAAGTGGTGGTTGTCGGTTATGGTACGCAGCGTAAAGGAAATATTGCAACGGCTGTTACAACGGTCAAGTCGGAAACGTTACAGAACCGTCCGGTACAGACTGTGGGTGAAGCCCTGCAAGGGCACGTGCCGGGTTTGATGGTAACAGGCAAAGGTGCTCCAGGTGAAGCTCCTTCTCTCCAATTGCGTGGATCTTCTGTATTGAAAGCCGATAATTCTACAGCACCGTTGGTGTTGGTAGACGGTGTTCCTGCCGATTTTAACTTCTTGAATCCGGAAGATATCGAGAGCATCAACGTTTTGAAGGATGCCGCTTCGTCTGCGATCTACGGGTCGCGTGCTGCTAATGGTGTCTTGTTGATCACAACGAAACGAGGAAAAGAAGGCAAACCGACGTTTCGCTATAATGGTTCCGTGGGAGTGAACACACCAATGCACATGCCCAAAACAGTCAGCTCGGCTCAATATGCCCGCATTATGAATGAGGCTGCGGATAACATGGATCAAGGATCGGTTTATACGGTTGAACAGATAGCTAATTATGAGAAGGGAGGAGATCCGAACCGATATCCGAATACGGATTGGTTGGATTTGGCCATCCAGAATAGCGTGATGACCCGTCATGGTATCGAGGCTTCCGGCGGTACGGAAAAAGTGAAATATCTAGTGAGTGCAGGAGTCGACCATCAAACCGGCATATTTCCGATGACGCAACAGAACGTATTCAACGTTCGTTCGAGTACGGATATCCAAATCAGCAAGAAATTAGATCTTTCTTTTGATATGCGTTATCAATTGCGGGATATGGAAGCGTTGAACAATCAAGGGGATATTTATAAGCAGATTATTCAGTCAGATCCGACAATGGTTGCTTATTATACGGATGGAACTTATGGCTACAATGCCGGTTTCTTTACCAATCCGCTGGCTTCGTTGTATGAAGGTGGGCAGAAGTTTACAAATCGGCACGAAGCATCCGGACTTTTCAAGTTGAACTATGAGATCATCGAAGGGTTAACGTTCACGGGAATCGCCAATGTGAAATATACCTTCAAGGGCGAGGAGTCGCAAAGCCGTAAGTTAGTTTTCAAGAATTATTTTACACAGGAAATCTTTGAACAATATCAAAATAACTTCTCTGATCGCCGTGACCAGAACAATTATTATAATTTGCAGGCATTGTTGAACTATAAAAAGAGTTTCGGCATTCATAATCTCGATATCCTGGTCGGTTACCAGCAGGAAAGCGAAGACAGCGACTGGTTGAAAGGCTCACGTTCCGGTTATCCGACGGATATTATCTGGGAACTGAACCCCGGTCCGAAAGATAACTGGAGCAATGATGGTAATGGAGAGCATTGGGCATTGGCTTCTTTTATTGGTCGTATCAATTATGATTATGACAACAAATATATCTTGTCGCTGAGTATGCGTTCGGATGCCTCATCTCGTTTTGCAGCGGGAAATCGTTGGTCGACGTTCCCCTCTATTGCTGCTGCTTGGCGTCTTTCGCAAGAATCTTTCATGGAAGGTACGCGTGATTTTTTGGATGATTTGAAAATCCGTGCCTCTTGGGGGCAGACTGGTAATGCGAACGGATTGGGTTTGTATCCGAGCTATACGCTGGTTTCGACAGGTGGTTTGATCCTGAACAATAGCTATCAGCAGATTGCAGATCTAAAGACGATCGGGAACACGGAGTTGACATGGGAACATTCGGATATGTTCAATATTGGTATGGATGCCCGGTTGCTGAACAATCGTTTGAATTTTACGAGTGAATATTATGTCAAGAACACGCGGGATATTTTGTTGGCAATGCCGGTTCCGTTAGAGTATGGTTTCGGCAAGCCGAATGTGAATATCGGTCAGGTTCGAAATAAAGGTTGGGAATTGTCATTGGGTTGGAGCGACCGGGTGAATGATTTCGGATATAGCATCTCTGCCAACTTGTCTGACAACCGAAGTGAAGTAGTCGACTTGGGAGATACAGGCCCGTGGAAAGGTTCGGATACCTATACGGAAGTTGGCCTGCCGTTCAACTCCATCTACGGATATGAATCGATGGGCTTGTTCCAGTCGGATAAAGAAGTGGCGGATGACCCTTTCCAGAACTCGAATACGGAAGCCGGTGATATCCGCTACAAGGATCAAAACAACGATAACAAAATTGACGCGAACGACCGTGTCGTCTTAGGTGATCCGACTCCGCATTTTTTGTATGGTTTGAATTTGTCGTTCGATTATAAGAACTTCGATTTTGGAATGTTCTTCCAGGGGATCGGTCAGAAAGACCGGATTGTAATGGATACTTTTGTCCGCCCACTGCATAATGCTTCAGTTTTTGAACACATGTTGGATTATTGGTCGCCACAGAATACGGATGCCAAGTATCCGCGTATCCTGAATAAGGAAGATGCTTCGCATAACTATGAAACTTCTGATTTTTGGATGATCAATGCTGGCTACTTACGTATGAAGAATCTGACGTTGGGCTATACCATTCCGCGGAAGGTGCTATCTTCTACCGGTTTCAGTCGTGTACGTGTCTATTTCACGGCTAATAACCTGTTCACGATTTCTGATTTCGTGCCGGGTATGGATCCGGAGGCTGCAAATGGATTTGCTTATCCGTTTGCCCGTACTTATTCGTTTGGTTTGAATGTTCAATTTTAAAAAGTAAGGAAAGATGAAAACAGTAAAGAAATATATATATGTGATTGCTTGTTCGCTGAGCTTGGTTTCGTGTGACAGCTTTTTGACAACTCCTCCGTTGGACCAGATTTCGGAAGACCAATGGTGGAGCGACAAGAACCAATCGGAAATGATGGTGAAAGGGACGTATCAACATATTTATGGTCCCAGTGAGGTCGCTTTGCGGGACTGCCTCAGCGACAATGCGACCCACCGTGAAGGGAAATACAAACAAATGGGTAATGGGACGTACACGACCCAGAGTGCTGCTGTAAAGGATGAATGGAAATATGGTTCCATTGCCAAGCTCAATTATGTGTTGGAAGGTTTGGAAAAGGCAAAGGGCAATCTTACAGAGTCGGAATATTTGCGTTATACTGCAGAGGTTCGTTTCATCCGAGCATTTATTTATTATAACATGTCATTCTTTTTTGGGGATATCCCATTGATTAAAAAAACATTAACGGTGTCGGAATCGCGCGAGGTTTCTCGTCAGCCCCGTGGAGAGGTGTTGGCCTTTGTCCTGGATGAATTGGAAAACTATGTCCTACCGAACATCAATGCGATTGAAGTCAATGAGAGCGGACGTGTGAACGAACAGGTGGTGAATGCCTATCTTTCTCGTGTTTATTTATATGAAAAGAATTATGAAAAGGTATTGGAGTATACGGACAAGGTTATCAAATCCGGTGACTATGAACTGTATGCAGACTACGACGGCTTGTTTCGTCCACAATCCGATGGCACGAATAAAGAGGTTATTTTCGAACGCCAGTACAGTTCTCCTTTGGTTGTGCATGAACTGAATCGCAACCTTTCGTATGCCTCCGGTGTCTATTCCGGTTGGTCGCATGTGTTGGTTTTGAATGAATTGGTTGATGAATATGAATGTTTGAATGGACACTTTGTTTCCGAGTGTGAAGCGTTGGGTTGTGAGTACCATCAGAAACGCCTTAATATGGAAACGAATACGCACCGTGGAGAATATGATTTTCGTGATCCCCGCCTAGATGCAACGATCGTATGGCCGTTCAAAGAATGGGTCGTGGATGGGGCTGTTCGCGCCCGTTATGGCGTGGATGACCCGAACAGTGCCGATTACCTGCAAAAGGAGGTACATATGACCGGATATATGTGTCAGAAATGGGTCGATATGCGTGGTGAATTTGCTGACCGTACATTGGCCGATAAGAATATGACCATACTGCGCTATAGCGATGTTTTGTTGATGCGTGCCGAAGCATTGATCGAATTGGACCGTAATCTTCCGGAGGCGGTTTCTCTACTCAACCAGATCCGCAGTCGTGTCAATATGCCGAGTATCGAAGTGGCTTCACAGTCAGTTTTGAGAGAAAAACTACGTCATGAACGGAGAATAGAAACTGCTTTTGAAGGTTTGCGTTATTTTGATATTATCCGTTGGCACATCGGTGATCAGGTGAAGAAAGGCAAAGTGTATGGCGCTCGAATGAAAGCAATCAGTGAAGATATGGATCATAAATACATAGAAGAGCGTTTTTGGGAGGACAAGATGTATCTTTTCCCCGTTCCGCAGGAGGCAATGGACAATAATCCGAACTTAGTGCAAAATGAGGGATGGGATTAATCTTCTTTTTGGTAATCATTTTGGATGGGGACATGTTGAAAGGTGTCCCCTCCTTTATTGGCATGTAGCTTATGTTATTATCGGAAAATAGCAGAATATTTTACCGGGGTAACAGGTTTTGTTATCAGGGGGTAAGTATAAATGAATGTGTATTATAACTATTGGATGGAAATGAAGATTTTGTGTTGGAAAACTTTTTGGTTCGCTCTATTTTTAACAGGATGTTTGTTGGATGGTAGGATGGTGAGTGCCAATGACGGTGAGGCAAACGTTTTGGATAAATTGACGACAAAGCAAATTGATTGGGAACGTTTCTTGTCCCGACATGATATGCATTGGAATGAATTGACTGCCGATCCGGTCGAACCTGCTTATGATGGCAAGCTCCGGACCGGATATTATGCGGGAGCACTTATGGGGAACGGGTTGATAGGTACTAATCTATATAAGTTGAAGGAGAATGTTTACCGGTTGAATGTGGGGCGGAGCGATGTGACGGAGGTCAGGAAGCCTTATAACTTGTTTAATTCGGGTCGTCTTCCCATTGGATATTTTACATTGCAACTCCGTGGAAATGTGAAGGACGAGCAGATGCACCTCTCTCTTTACAATGCTATGACAGAAGGAACTTTTACGACGGATAAGGGGAAGGTGCTGTTCAAAACGTTTGTTCATGCAGAAAAAGACTATATTGTATTTGAAACGGAAGCGGCGGGCACAGAAGTGGATTATGTGTGGGACTTTGTACCCCAGCAAGCTATCAGTCCACGTTGTCGTCTTTCAGGTAATGTCCCTGCGGAATATTTGAACAAGGACGGTTTGGCGAATCCTTTGCCCCAAAAAAAAGTGGACGGGGATGTACATCTGTTAGTGCAAAAGCTGGTGACAGACACAACGTTCCGGACTGTTCCCCAGGTGTATGTAGTGGGATGGAAAGAGATAAAGAAAGGAAACAAACGCCGTATTTTGGCTACGGTTTCCCAAGAGAAAGACGAGGCAGCGGCTGTCGCTTCTGCCAAATTTATTATCAATGAGGGGGCGATGCAGGAGGCAAGCCGCTTGGAAAACAGCCATAGGGATTGGTGGAATGCTTTCTATAAGCAGGCGGCATTTTTATCTTTTCCAGATACCATGATTGAAAATTTTTATTGGACCCAATATTATAAATTCGCTTCTACTGCCCGTCCGGGAAAGCCGGTTGTGGATTTGCAAGGTGTATGGCCCTCGTGGGATACTCCTTGGCCGGCGATTTGGATGAATCTGAACATTCAGTTGACCTATTCTTGGCAGACCAAAGCAAACTTGGGATGCCTTGCTCAACCTTTGTGGGATGCTCTTTGGAGGAATCGTGATAATTTGAGGCGTAATGTGACAGATATCCCGGGGCAAGAAAACTGGTATGATGCCGCTTGCCTGCCACGTACGGCAACCTACGACTTCCACGCTCCGTTGGATCCGGCCGAAACAGTCGATAAGAACGAATATGAGGTAGGCAATCTTACGTGGACACTTTTCTATTATTGGCAATATTGCATGGCCTATGGGGACACGCAGCAATTGACGGAAAGAGTATTCCCTCTTTTGAAATCGGCGGTCAATTTATTTTTCCACATACGTGTTTCCCATAATGGTAAATATGGTTTGCCTCCTACTTCTTCTCCTGAATATATACAGACCAACATTGGGCCGAATGCCAATTACGATTTGGCTAACTTGCGTTGGGGGTTACAGACACTGATCGATATTGATACGACTTACCGAATCAATGATCCGATGTTGCCCCGATGGAAAGATTTTTTAGAAAACTTGGTCGATTATCCCTATAGCCCGGAGACCGGTTTCAAAGTGAGCGACAAGTATGAATTTATGAATACTTCGCATAGGCATTATTCACATTTGTTTATGATTTATCCTTATCACATGTTGGATTGGGAGAATCCGGCAGATTGTGCCAAGATGGAGTTGAGCCTGGTTCGTTGGAAAGGTAATCGGGGTTTTTCTCGTACTGGAAAGGCTTCCATGCTGTTGAGTAAAGGGGATGGAAACGGAGCTTTGGAACAGATGCTCTTGTTTTTCCAGCATTTACTTGGGCCGAATACTTTGTATCCTGAAAATGGACCGTGTATGGAAACGCCAATGGCTGCCGTTTCTACGTTGCATGAGTTTTATATGCAGGATTGGGGTGATAAGATTAGGGTGTTTTTCGGAGTCCCTTCTTCCTGGAACGATGCTTCGTTTGTCAATCTGCGTGCTAACGGTGCTTTTTTGATAAGCGCGACACGGAAAGCGGGGCGGAATACGCTTATACAGGTGGAGAGTGAAAAAGGGGGGATTTGCCGGTTGCAGACAGGCATGTCGGTTGCAAACCTTCAAGTGGTTGATTTGACTGGAAAAGCAAGAAAGTTTACCGTAGTTTCTGAACTGGATGGGACGATTGAGATGCTGATGGTAGCAGGTGAAATCGTCCAGGTGATGGATAAAAGCAGGGGAACAGGCCGGAGATAAACCAGGAACTGCTAATAATGTTTGTTTGAGGATTTAATTTAAGATAGAAAATGAAATATGTATATTGGGTAATTTTATTTTGTGGAGTTTACTTATGTAGTTGTAATTCTGCCGATAGCCCTTTCAAGAAAAAGTCATCGTTGGAACTTTGGTATGCAACTCCTGCCGATGGGGTGGAAAAAGATAATCCTTACGTTTGGCCGGACGATGAACCTTGGCTGGAAGCTTTGCCTGTGGGTAATGGATATATGGGGGCTATGGTCTTTGGAGGGTTTGAAACAGAGCGTTTGCAGCTAAATGATAAGAATCTTTGGTCCGGCTCTCCGCAAGAGGCCAATCCGGAGGGTTTTTATGATTGTTTGTCGGAAGTCAGATCTTTATTGTTGCAGGGGCATAATCGAGATGCTCAGAAATTGGCAGCAAAGGGATTGGTTTGTAAAGGTGCTGGGACCAATCGCGCGTATGCTGCAAATAAACCGTTTGGCTGTTATCAAACTTTAGGGGATTTGTATATTGATTTTCATGATATAGATAATGAGTATAAAGATTATCGGAAATCTTTGAATTTAGAAACGGGAGTGGTTAATGTTTCTTATTCTATAGATGGAAACCGGATAGAACGAACTTGTTTTGCCAGTTATCCTGATCGGGTACTTGTTTACAAAATTAAGTCTAAGGAAAAAGGCAAATTGAATTTTTCCGTTCGAATGGACAGACCAGAACGATATGAGCTGATAGAAGACCAAGGACAATTGTTGATGTTTGGTTCTATGGATAATGGTTGCGGAGGTGAAGGAATGAAGTATTGGGTGCGTTTGGATGCTACTACCAAGGGTGGTGAGAAAAAAGTAACAGACAGTTTGATGACTATTACGAATGCAGACGAGGTTT
Organism: uncultured Parabacteroides sp.; assembly: GCF_905196875.1. Classification (GTDB taxonomy): domain Bacteria; phylum Bacteroidota; class Bacteroidia; order Bacteroidales; family Tannerellaceae; genus Parabacteroides. The sequence continues at coordinate 52,649 of NZ_CAJJWO010000018.1, forward strand.
GCCTTTATCTAACGTCAACCACTGATTATGTTGGAGCCCCGGACTATATCGATGCAGATTTCAAAGAAGATACACGAGGCGTTTTGCAGAATGCTATGAAACAGCAGTATGCGGATTTATTGCAAACACATATACAGGATCATTCCACTTTTTATGAACGCGTGGATCTATCTCTTGTCCCTGCAGATTATGTCGATACGATTCCGACGAATGTCAGAGCTGAAAAAGTACGTGGAGGAGGAGAGGATTTATATTTGCAACAATTGCTTTTTCAATATGGACGTTATCTGCTGATTGCCTCTTCGCGCGAGAACACGTTGCCTGCTAATTTGCAGGGCGTTTGGTGTAACAAGATCAATTCGGCCTGGAATGGTGATTATCATATGGATATCAACTTGCAGATGAATTATTGGCTGTCACAAGTGACGAATTTGCCGGAAATGTTTGAACCGTATGTTTCATTCATGGAGTCATTGCAGGCCAGTGGACAAAAAACGGCTATGGAACTTTACCATTCAAAAGGTTGGTGTGTGCATCCTGTCGTAAATGTCTGGGGATTTACTTCTCCGGGTGAAGGTGTTGGTTGGGGGTTACATTTAGGTTCTGCGGGCTGGTTGTGCCAGAATCTATGGGAACAATATGCTTTTACGCAAGATATCTCGTATTTACAGCGAATTTATCCCATCCTGTCGCGTGTGGCTCTTTTTTATACGGACTGGTTGACGCTTGATCCTTCTGGTGATTATGTTTCCATGCCTTCCATCTCACCGGAAAATACTTATGAAACGGAGGAAGGGTATAGGTTGGCTATTTGTGCAGGGACTGCGCATGACCATCAGGTGATTCGGGATTTGTTTACCAATTACCTGAAAGCATCGGAACTTTTGCAGGAAGAAGATACTGTGACCCGGAAAGTCCGGAAACAGTTGCTTGCGTTGAAAAAAGATCAAATAGGCCACGACGGGCGTTTGATGGAATGGAACCGGGAATATAAGGAGGCGGATCCGGGACACCGGCATATCTCACATCTGTATGGTCTGTTTCCGGGAAACCAGATAACGGAAGATACTCCAACACTATTTAATGCAGCCCGTAAGTCTTTGGATTATCGCATTAAACATACCAAAGGGCATGTTGCTTGGAACTTATCTTGGCTGACATGTGTCGGTGCCCGTTTCAAGGATGCAGATTTTGCGTATGGATCATTTTTGAAATTACAGAAAGACTGCTTGGCTGATAATTTATTTACACTTGGTCGTCCTTATCAGATTGAAGCAGGGTTTGGCTTGACCGCAGGAATGGCTGAAATGTTGTTACAAAGCCATAATAACGTCATTTGCTTGTTACCGGCTTTACCGGAGGCATGGAAGAATGGTTCTGTAAAAGGTTTGTGTGCAAGAGGCGGTTATGAGATATCTATGGAATGGAAAGAAGGTAAACTGAAGAGTGCTAGTCTTTATTCAAAGATGAAAACCGGAAAGGTATTCATTGTTTATAACGGGAAACGTATGGAAGTTTATTTGGAAAAGGGAAAATCTCGTTTACTAAAAGTTAATGATTTTAGTGGAGGTCAATAATAAAAAATTTAATATCAATAAAATGCAAAAATCAATGACAAGAAATATATTTATTATACTGTTTTTACTGGTTACAGTCCAGTTGTCAGCACTGGATATGCCGAAGTTTTCTACTGCTGGTTTTTACGAACTCCCCAATACTGGTCGTGAAGTCTATTCGATGAATCTGGCCTGGCGTTTTATGAAAGGTGATGTAGAGGGGAAACCTTATTCGATTGATTACAATGATTCGGATTGGCAGGTTGTTTCTGTTCCTCATGGTTTGGAGTATTTGCCGTCAGAGGCAAGTGGCTGTGCCAATTATCAGGGTATTGCCTGGTATCGTAAACGTTTTACTCCGGATGAACGCTTGAAAGGGAAACAATTGTTTATTCATTTTGAAGCAATCATGGGTAAAAGTGAAGTTTATGTAAATGGTAAATTACTGAAAGAATATTATGGGGGATACTTACCCGTAATAGTGGATGTAACAAATGTTCTGAAATGGGGAGAAGAAAATGTGATAGCTGTAAAAGCCGATAATGGCGATGATCCGCTTTATCCTGTCGGCAAAGCTCAAAATATGCTGGACTTTACTTATTTCGGAGGTATTTACCGTGATTGTTGGCTGATTGCGCATAATGATGTGTTTATAACCAATGCGAATTATGAAAATGAGGTAGCAGGAGGAGGACTGTTTATTTCGTATGCGGATGTATCGGAAAAGAGTGCTGTTGTAAACCTGAAGGCGCATATTCGTAATAATTCAAAAAAGAATGAACGGGTTTCGATCTCTTTCGAGTTGAAAAATAAGGAGGGAAAAGTTGTTCAGCAAGCTTTAAAAAAGGTTTCGGTTGGAAAAGGGAAAGCTTCTTATGCTATCACTTCTATGAAAGTTAAAACACCTTTGTTGTGGAGTCCGGATAGTCCTAATTTATATCATTTGGATGTGAAGGTTAAAGATGATCGAGGAACGGTTATAGATGGATACCGGCAGCGAGTTGGAATCCGGAGTATTGAGTTTAAGCAGACTGATGGTCTATGGATTAACGGTAAGCGTTATGACGGTAAATTGATGGGGACGAATCGTCATCAGGATTTTGCTGTTCTTGGAAATGCTTTGCCTAATTCCATGCAATGGAGAGATGCTAAAAAACTGCGTGATGCTGGTATGAAGGTTATCCGTACACATTATGTGATAGATCCTGCTTTTATGGATGCCTGCGATGAATTGGGATTGTTTGCGTTGGTAGAAGTTCCTGGTTGGCAGTTCTGGAATAAGGAACCGATTTTTGGAGAACGTGTTTATTCGGATATACGGAATATGATCCGCATTCATCGTAATCATGCTTCTTTATTTTTCTGGGAGCCCATCTTAAATGAAACACACTATCCGGATGAGTTTGCTAGGAAAGCGTTAGATATTTGTGAAGAAGAATACCCTTATCCATACAGTATAGCTGCATGTGACCATGGTGCGGCAGGAGATCATTATTATTCTTTGTTGTTGCGTCCTATTGAGTCTAAATTGCGTACGGATAAAACTTATTTTATCCGTGAATGGGGAGATAATGTAGACGATTGGAATGCTCAGAATTCGGATAGCCGTGTGGCACGTAGCTGGGGAGAAATTCCAATGTTGCTTCAGGCAGAACATTATGCGAAACCTTCTTATTTGAAAGAATTTCCGATTTTATGTTATGAAACGATTTGTAATAAACCGAGCCAGATTGTCGGAGCATGTTTCTGGCATTCGTTCGATCATCAGCGCGGTTATCATGCCGATCCTTTCTACGGTGGGATGATGGATGCTTTCCGTCAACCGAAAACATCTTATTATATGTTCATGGCTCAGCGTTCTCCGAAAAAGAGTGATCTGATAGCTGATAACGGACCTATGATTTACATTGCGCATGAACTTACTCCTTTTTCACCGGAAGATGTGACGGTATATTCCAATTGCGATGAAGTCCGCCTGACGGTTTTTAAAGAAGGAAAAGAATATACTTATAAGAAAGACCCTTCTCATAAAGGTATGCCTTCGCCTATTATAACATTTGAAAATGTCTTTCATTTTATGGAATGGAAGGCTATGGCACGCGCCGGAAAGCAAAAGGATGCTTATCTGCTGGCCGAGGGATTGATTGATGGTCAAGTTGTAGTAAGCCATAAGCGTTATCCTTCCGGTCAGGCCGACCATATTTCTCTCCGTCTTGACAATGAGAAGGTTCCTTTGAAAGCTGATGGTTCTGATGTTGTAACCGTAATAGCCGAGATTGTGGATAAGCGCGGTACGGTGAAACGTTTGAATAATTCTGTTATCCGGTTTGAAATAGAGGGAGAAGGCCGATTGTTGGGTGACGATTCAACAGGTAATAGCCCATGTGAAGTTATTTGGGGGACAGCTCCGATATTAGTACAGTCGATAACTACATCTGGGAAGATAAAAGTAATAGCTTCCATGCAAAATCCTGGGCAGTCACGTCCATTGGAAGGTGTGCTGGAGTTTGAAAGTGTTCCGAATGAACAAAAAGAAATCTTTTCACAGAAGGAGTTGTCTTTATCCGGACAGTCTGGCTCTGTTGTTAATCTTTCCGTAAGTAAAAGTGATCTGGAAAGGGAGAACGAGCGTTTGCGTAAAGAATTAAATCAGTTGAAAGTGAAAGAAGTGGAAAAACAGCAAACACAGTTCGGTGTAGGTATCAATGATTGATGTATCCTGAATTTATAGGCGGAACATGCTATATGATAATATTTTTTGTACCTTTGCACATCAAAATAACGGGTACAGCTGGCCCATGTTAAATAAGGATATAATTAGAATAAAACAATATGGAAATTGCAAGTAAGTACAACCCCGCCGAAGTAGAGGGAAAGTGGTATCAGTATTGGTTGGATAACGGCTTCTTCAAGTCGAAACCAGACGGTCGTGAGCCGTACACAATCGTTATTCCGCCCCCTAACGTCACCGGCGTACTTCACATGGGACACATGCTTAACAATACCATTCAGGATATCCTGATCCGTCGTGCCCGTATGCTGGGTAAGAACGCTTGCTGGGTACCGGGTACCGACCATGCCTCTATCGCTACCGAAGCAAAGGTGGTGAACAGACTGGCACAACAGGGAATCAAGAAAACAGACCTGACCCGCGACGAGTTCCTTAAACATGCCTGGGAATGGAAAGAAGAACACGGAGGCATCATCCTGAAACAGTTGCGTAAACTGGGTGCATCCTGCGATTGGGACCGTACGGCTTTTACGATGGACGAAAAACGTTCGGAAAGCGTATTGAAAGTTTTTGTCGATCTGTTCGACAAAGGGCTGATCTATCGTGGCGTGCGTATGGTAAACTGGGACCCGAAGGCCCTGACTGCTCTTTCCGATGAAGAAGTAATTTATAAAGAAGAACATAGTAAACTGTTTTATCTCCGTTATAAAATCGAAGGGGAAGACGGTTACGCAGTTGTCGCAACTACCCGTCCGGAAACGATCATGGGGGATACTGCCATGTGTATCAATCCGAACGACCCGAAGAACCAGCACCTGAAAGGTAAGAAGGTGATCGTTCCGCTGGTAAATCGTGTAATCCCGGTTATCGAGGACGATTATGTAGATATCGATTTCGGTACAGGTTGCCTGAAAGTGACTCCGGCCCATGATGTAAACGACTATATGCTGGGCGAGAAATATAACTTGCCTTCCATCGATATCTTCAACGATAACGGAACATTGAGCGAAGCTGCCGGTTTGTATATCGGTATGGATCGTTTCGATGTTCGTACACAGATCGAAAAAGACCTGGAAGCTGCCGGCCTGTTGGAAAAGGTAGAAGCATACGAAAATAAGGTAGGTTACTCGGAACGTACCAATGTGCCTATCGAACCGAAGTTGTCTATGCAATGGTTCCTGAAGATGGAACACCTGGCACAGATCGCTTTGACTCCGGTTATGAATGACGACCTGAAGTTCTATCCTCCTAAGTTCAAGAATACATACCGTCACTGGATGGAGAATATTAAGGACTGGTGTATTAGCCGTCAGTTATGGTGGGGACATCGTATCCCGGCTTATTATCTGCCGGAAGGTGGTTATGTGGTAGCCGAAACACCAGAAAAGGCATTGGAACTGGCGAAACACAAGAATCCGGCACTGACAATGGCCGATCTTCGTCAGGACGACGACTGTCTGGATACCTGGTTCTCTTCCTGGTTATGGCCTATCTCTCTGTTCGACGGCATCAATAATCCGGATAACGAAGAGATCAACTATTACTATCCGACCAGCGACCTGGTAACAGGCCCGGATATCATTTTCTTCTGGGTAGCCCGTATGATTATGGCAGGTTACGAATATAGAGGCGATATGCCGTTCAAGAATGTTTATTTTACCGGTATCGTTCGTGATAAACTGGGACGTAAGATGTCGAAGTCATTAGGAAACTCCCCCGACCCGTTATTGCTGATCGAACAGTACGGAGCCGACGGTGTTCGTATGGGATTGATGATGGCAGCACCTGCCGGAAACGATATTCCTTTCGACGAAGCTTTGTGCGAACAGGGACGTAACTTCAATAACAAGATATGGAATGCCTTCCGTCTGATTAAGGGTTGGACGGTCGACGATACGATTGCACAGCCGGAAGCATCGGCTACAGCTGTTAAATGGTTCAAGATGCAGTTGGATAAGACGATTGCTGAGGTAGACGATCTGTTTAGCAAATATCGTTTGAGCGAAGCGATGATGGTTATCTATAAACTGTTCTGGGATGAATTCTCTTCCTGGTATCTGGAAATGATTAAGCCGGGCTATCAACTGCCGATTGATAAGGTGACTTATCAGGCAACACTCGGTTTCTTCGACGCGTTGCTCCGTTTGCTCCATCCGTTCATGCCATTCATTACGGAAGAACTGTGGCAGGCTCTCGAACCGCGTAAGGAAGGTGAAAGTCTGATGGTTGCATTAATGCCTGAAGTTACACCGGTGGATGCTGCTTATCTGGAATCATTCGAGATCGTGAAAGAGATTGTGAGCGGTGTCCGTACGATCCGTCTGCAGAAAAATATTCCGAATAAGGAAGAATTGACTTTGCAGGTATTAGGCGATCATAACGATGATTTCAACCCGGTAATCGCTAAGATGTGTAACCTGTCTGAGATTGCAAGGACTGACGATAAGGCTGCCGGCGCCGTATCCTTCCTGGTTCGTACCACGGAATATGCTGTTCCTCTGGGTAGTATGATCAATGTGGAAGAAGAGTTGGCTAAATTGCGTGAAGAACTGAAATATCAGCAAGGCTTCCTTGTCTCCGTTACAAAGAAACTGAGCAACGAAAGCTTTGTAAGCAAAGCCCCGGCCAAGGTAATCGATATGGAACGTAAGAAACAAGCCGATGCTGAAAGCAAGATCAAATCGATAGAGGAGAGCATTGCTGCATTAACGAAATAATAATTTACAAAGGACGGCGGGAAGATAATCATTCCCGCTGTTTTTTTCTTTTACATTCATCATTCCTTCATACAGGTGCCTACTGTTTTCCGATAATACCCTACATCTTTAGCTCTAATATGGCTATTCTTTCTGGTTTTGAGTTATCCTTGTTTTATTTTTCTGGATAAAGCTTATATTTCTTTAATTTTTACTAACTTGCAGCCCTTGTTATTTACATGGTGTATAAGAAATGAGGGAAATAAGAAAAAGGCTGTTCATCATCTTTTGTTTTTTAGGAAGCTTTTGTCTTCCTGTTACTTTGTATGGTGCTAATGATGTTTCAGATGCGCTGTCTCTCGATTCGCTCTTTGAGATGGCACAGGCAAATGTACAGCAACAAAAGGGCTTTGAGTATGCCACACAATTACTGGAAGAAGCCCTACGTCGGAAGGATCGCTATCAGGAAGCGAATGCCATGTTTTGTCATGTCCGTTATTATTATTCCAAGAATACCGACAGTATGTCTTTCTGGATGCAAAAGGCATTACCTCTCTTTAGGGAACAAAAGAGGTATGTAGAGTATTTCCGGATGAAGGCATGGTATATTTATGTTTTGAATCGTTCGATGCAAAATGAAGAAGCCCTGAAATATGTTGACGATTTAAAGGAAGAAGCGAGCAGTCTGAATTTTCCCGAAGGCATAGAGATGGCCAATCAGGCGCTCGCCGATTTTTATTTGTCCAATAATCTGGGGGAGGAAGGTGTCGCCCTGTATGAAGAGGTTATACATAGCATGGAAATGAGAAATGCACCTCTTATCAAGCGTATCAATATTATCCGGCAACTCATGAATAAAGCTTTGGATCCTGAAACGAGATTGAAATATGTTGAGCGGTTGGATGATTACATTAAGATCTGTAAGGGAAAAGGGATTGAGTGGTTGGATGATGAAATATCTATATATTATCTGGAATATGTCATGCACCGGCACTATGCCATAGAATATATAGGAAGGGATAAACTCAAGGAGGCGTTGGACCACTTGCAACAAGCCCAGGCACTTCTGACAAAATACGAGATGTATAATTATGAAATAGAGTTGAAGACAATTTATGGCTCTTATTATCAGCATAGTAAACAGTATAACAAGGCCTTGGCGATTTTTGATACTTTATTACCTGTTTGGCGCCAGAGGAATACGATGGGGGGGTACCTCGATATGTTGGATCGTAAAGCTGATGTTCTATTGAAGATCGGAAGGGATAGGGAGGCATCGCAACTCTATAAAGAATATGCTTTTTTGAATGATTCATTATCGAAAGTCCGTTTTTACGATAAACTGGCGGAAATGAATGCGCAACATAAGGTAGACAAACTGGAAATAAAAAACAAACAGATGGATCTGGAAGTTGCTCAGGCACATTCTCAACTTCTTCAAGTGGGAGGAGGAGCCGTTCTCCTGTTTATTTTGTGTTGCCTGTTGGGGTATATATCTTATAGTCGCCATCGTTACGGGTTGCAGTTGAAACAGGCTAAAGAGAAAGCAGAAGAAGCCGACCGGATGAAATCGACTTTCCTGGCTAATATGAACCATGAAATACGTACTCCGTTGAACGCCATTGTCGGTTTCTCTCAGGTGCTGGTAGATGAGGATGATCAGGAAACCCGGCAGGAATATGCCAATATTATACAAAGTAACAATGAACTGCTTCAGCGTTTGATAACGGATGTCCTTGATCTATCGAAGATTGAGTCGAATACAATGGCTTTGAATTATGCGATGCACGATCTTCCTGTCCTGATGAAGGAGATCTATAATGTGATAAAGCTTAGGATGCCCGAAAATGTAAAACTGGAACTTAATGAGTGCCTGCCACAACTTTTTTATACCGATCGTAATCGTCTTACACAAATTCTTACTAACTTGCTGACCAATGCAATCAAGCATACGGAAAAAGGTTTCATCCGCTTTGGTTATGAGGTGACAGAGACAGATGTCGTCTTTTCGGTAGAAGATTCGGGAGAAGGTATCCCCGAAGATAAACAGGAAAAGATATTCAGCCGTTTCGTTCAGTTGGATGACTGGAGTAAAGGAGTAGGCCTGGGGTTAGCAATTTGTAAAGGACTTATTACCCAGATGGGAGGGACGATCGGTGTTTCTTCCGTGTTCGGTGAAGGTTCAACATTTACAGTCGTTTTACCTCTGAAAAAGCCGTAATATATTATTTACATAATTTACCATGAAGAATTCTAGAAGAAACTTTTTTAGACAAGGACTTGCCGGCGCTATATTATTAGGCTCGGCTAGTGTAGTAAAAGCCGGTTTGCCGGACAGGATCATTCCCAAGGCTGCCAAGTCGATTAATCCCTGGCGATTGGGGATGGCTGGCTATACATTTGTTAATTTTGATTTGGACACAACCCTAAAGACTTTGGAGAGACTGGATATTCATTATCTTTGTATCAAGGATTTCCACTTGCCGATGGATAGTACCGACGAACAGATTAAAGCATTTCATGAGAAATGCGCCGCTCATAAAGTGACGGGGTATGCGGTTGGTCCTATCTATATGAAGAGTGAACAGGAGATCGACCGTGCTTTCGAGTATGCGAAACGCGTAGGTGTAAAGTTGATTGTGGGCGTTCCCAACTACGAATTGCTCCCGTATGTGGACAAGAAAGTGAAGGAATACGATTTCAATTATGCAATCCACCTGCATGGTCCCGATATTAAAACCTATCCGGACGCAACGGATGTCTGGGAGCATACGAAAGACCTGGATCCGCGTATCGGAATGTGTCTGGATATCGGTCATGACCTGCGTAACGGTTGTAATCCGGTTACCGACTTGAAGAAATATCATACCCGTGTGTTTGATATGCATATCAAGGATGTAACAGACTCATCGAAGGCAGGTATCGGTATAGAGATCGGTCGTGGAAAGATCGATTTTCCGGCATTAATGAAGATGATGCGTGAAGTGAACTATACTGGTATGTGCAGCCTGGAATACGAGAAGGATATGAAAGATCCTTTCCTCGGTATCGCAGAGTCGATCGGCTATTTCAAGGCGGTGAGCGATATTGTATAATGTAGGGGCGAACTTAGTTTCGCCCTCTTTTAAACAGAAGAGTGATGAGAAGTGCGTTTTATTTATTGGCAATCGGCTTGTTGACGTCTTGTAGTTCTGTCAATTATGTGGCGATTGAAACATACAATCCGGCGGAGATTACTTTTCCGGAAAATGTCGGTAAAATACTGGTTGTGAACAATGCAGTGCCGCAACCGGATGATGTCGGTTGTCAGCTTAGTCTGTTTGGAACCAAGCAGGATACCTGCCATGTAAAAGTCGACAGTGCCTTGTTTGATGCGTGTCGCGGATTGGGAAAGGCTATGGTCGATGTCTCTTTTTTCAATGACGTGCTTCTTTATAACGATGCAACCCGTAAGGATGATGTTTATTATGAAGATAGGAAACTGACTCAAGAGGAGATTAATGCATTATGTGATGAAACAGGAACCGATGCGGTTATATCGGTAGATCGTATCTTATTCGAGTCTCAAAAGGATATTGTTGCTTTTGCGGAAGGTTTTATCGCCGGAGATATCAGTGTGAAGATGTCGGGGGTAATACGTGGGTATCTGCGTAACAGGCCTAATCCTTTAGCTACTGTTTATGTGACGGACAGTCTTTTCTTTTCGGAAAGCGCCTATAATCAGATCCTTTTGGATCAGATGTTACCTACGATGGAAAATGCCGTGCGTACATCGGCCGAGTATATCGGCATGAAAGCCAGTCCAAACTTTGTACCTCACTGGAGCCGTGAAACGCGCTGGTTCTATTCCGGCATGGGAGCACGCTGGAAAGAAGCTACTGCCTATGCCCGGACGGAAAAATGGGAGAAGGCAACCGAGCGGTGGAAACAATTGTACAATAACTCCAATAGTTGGAAGACACAGGCGAAAGCCGCATCGAACATTGCTTTGGGGTATGAAATGAAAAGTGAGTTGAAGGAGGCATACGAATGGGCGAAAAAATCGTACGAATTATTTAAGAAGAATGAAGGTGACGAGAGTAAGAATGCCCGTCTTTTATACCTTTATGTAGAGGCTTTGATGAACCGGATACGTTCGGATAAAAAACTTAATATGCAATTTGGAGAATAATATCATATATTCTCCGAATTATTACTACTTTTGACAGACGATTCAAAAAGAATAAAAAAAGAGTTATGAGTGCAAATAATGCAAAGATTCAGTCTGTCCTGGAGACAACCTTTACTTCCGCTATCGGAAAACTGACTGCTGACGATTCCAATAGCTATCACAGTGATCTATATGTCCAGGCAGACCCTGAAAGCGGGGAACTGCAAATCTATGACGAAGAGGAACGGTTGCTGGATAAGACGATCGTATTCGACTGGGTAGGCTGTCCCTGTGAAGAAGACAAATTCAACAAGCAGGTAGCCAACAGTGTAAAATCTGTGCTGACTCTTTTAGTTGCGAAAAATATATTTGACAGTCCTCACATCATGAAACCTTTCTCTGTTAACCTGACAGACGAGGATTTCGTTGTAATAGAGGAACTTCTCTTCCTTGACGACGAAGTTTTGCGTGCCGACGATCCGCTATTGAAAGATTTAGATGCAGATTTAGATGATTTTTTAGCCAAACTTCTTTCAGATGTCGAATAGAGTTTTTACATTTGTGCCCGAATTGAAAAACAAGTAACAAGTAATATATAATGTTGCCGAAATAGCTCAGTTGGTAGAGCAACGCATTCGTAATGCGTAGGTCGCCGGTTCAAGTCCGGCTTTCGGCTCACAATGTCAGGCAGTTATCCAGAAAAGATAACTGCTTTTTTTATTGCTTTTCATTGTTTGTTTAAACCTGTATTTTCTACTAATTGCAATTTTAAAATAATCGAGTAAAACAATATGAATAAAAAAGAAGTGATTTTCGTACTCTTAAATGAGTTTGCCGATTGGGAAGGAGCTTATATCGCTACCTGTCTGAATATAGGCGTAAAGCCCGGAAACCCTGTCAACTATACAGTAAAGACAATGTCTGTAACGAAAGACCTTGTTATGTCGATAGGTGGCTTTAAGGTATCGCCCGATTACGACATAAATGATATACCAAAGAATCATTCCGGATTGATATTGATTGGCGGCATGCATTGGTTCTCACCCGAAGCTGCACAAATCGTTCCGCTTGTAGAGAAAGCTATTAAGGAAAATAAATTGGTTGCCGGAATATGCAATGCTTCGGTTTTTCTTGGGGCGAACGGATTTTTAAACAATGTAAAGCATACAAGTAACGGAGTGGATTACCTGAAACAATATGCAGGAGAGAAATACATGGGAGAAGCTAACTATGTTGACAAGCATGCTGTAAGAGATGGTAATATTGTTACCGCCAACGGTACTGCTCCATTGGATTTCTGTCGTGAAATCTTATATGCATTGGATGCTGATACACCTGAAATAATAGAAGAGAGTTATCAGTTTTACACGAATGGTTTATCGCCGAAGTAATCTCTTAAATAAAGAGACATTTTTTATTTCAGTATGCTTGAAAGTTTTACCTTTGTCCTGTAAATCATCATTATCTATGAATATATGAATGAAACCATTCTGAACGGTTTATTAAATCTGTTTGCAGTTTTTGCTTCGGCTGTGCGCATCGAGGAACAGCAGGCAAGCCGGGCGGTTCATTTTTATTTGTCCAGTCATTTTGGTGTTCGTTCTCATAAAGAGTATATTGAGTTATACAGTGAGTTGCGGAGTATGTACGACGATCCTCTTTTTCCTGTGGATAAGGAGAGAGTAGTACGTAATATCTGTGAGCAGATGAAGGTGAAGCTGATGGCGGAAGAACAACTTCTTCTCCTGATCCGCTTTGTGGAGTTTGCTTATTCCAATAGTGAAGAGTTCGAGAACCATCTGTCTCTTTTTCATCTGGTGGCCGATATTTTTGCCATTCCACAGGAAGAGTTTGACGACATACTTGCATTTATAGTCGGTAAACCGTCTTCTTCTTTGCTTCTTATCAGTGGAGAAGAGACTGGAGCTGAAAACCATATAACCCGTAAGGGAATGGACGGATTTATCCGTGTACTATTTATCCGTCGGTTCGATAAGCAGATATTTACCTATTATGGCACAGGGGGCGTTTTCATGAACGATATCCCATTATCATCGGGAATATTTTATGCCTGGCAGCACAGTAGCGTATTGAAAGGGCCTTTATTTCTTCCGGTTTATTACAGTGATTTATTGACTGTCTATAATAAGAATGAACGGAAAGAAACGATTTCTCTGGCAGGTAGAGATTTGAATTTTACTTTTAAAAATAGCTCTAACGGACTGCATAACTTTTCCTTCAACCTGGAGTCGGGACAACTGGTCGCTATTATGGGAGGAAGTGGAGTCGGTAAGTCTACTTTACTGGGTATTATGAACGGGAATATTCACCCGGACGAAGGGAGTATAACCGTAAATGGCTATCCGTTGGATGCCCCTGAAGCCCGGCAACTGATCGGTTTTGTTCCGCAAGACGATTTGTTGATTGAAGAACTTACCGTTTATCAGAACCTCTGGTTTACAGCCCGCCTTTGTTTTGCCCGTCTTTCGGAACCAGAGATTAAAGAACGGGTCGATACGGTCCTGAAAGATTTGGATCTGGAAAGTATAAAAGATCTGGAAGTCGGTTCGCCCATCCGTAAAACGATCAGTGGCGGACAACGTAAACGGTTGAATATCGCTCTTGAACTGATTCGTGAGCCGGCTATTCTGTATCTGGATGAGCCTACCTCCGGTTTGTCTTCGTCAGATTCAGAGAAAGTTATTATGTTGTTGAAGGAACAGACCCACCGTGGAAGGCTGGTTGTCGTGAATATTCACCAACCATCGTCGGAAATCTATAAGTTGTTCGACCGCCTTTGGTTGTTGGATCGGGGAGGGTATCCTATCTATGATGGGAATCCGATAGAAGCGATTATCTATTTCAAGCAAGCGGCCAAATATACCGATCCGGATATCAGTGTTTGCAGTACCTGCGGAAATGTCAATCCGGAATTGATATTGAACATCATAGATTCGAAGAAGATCGACGACAGCGGTAACCAGACGAATATCCGGAAGTTTACCCCTGAGGAATGGCATGAGAAATATGTTTCGGAGAGGCCTGCTTACACAACTGTCGAGGAGAAAGATTTGCCTGACAGCAAACAGCGGAAACCTTCCTGGTTTAAGCAATTCTGTATTTTCCTGGAACGGAATATCCGAACAAAGTTGGTTAATAAACAGTATCTGGTAATCACCTTACTGGAAGCTCCTCTGTTGGCATTGATTGTCGCTTTGCTTACTCGTTATGTGGATGGTGACGAGTATACTCTGCTTGCCAACAAGAACTTTGTGTCTTATATCTTTATGTCGGTTATTGTCGTGACCTTTATGGGGTTAAGCATAAGTGCCGAAGAGATCATAAAAGACAAGCCTATCCTGAAGCGTGAACATTTTCTCCGGTTGAGCCGCAGTAGCTACCTCACTTCCAAGATGGTCTACCTTCTGATAGTATCGGGACTGCAGTCTTTGCTTTTTGTTTTAGTGGGGAATTCTATCATGGGAGTTGGATGGGAGATGTTCGGTATCTGGTGGAGTATCCTTTGGGCTACCTCTTTCCTGGCAAACCTGACGGGATTGATCTTGTCGCAGTCGATGAATTCTGTTGTAGCCATCTATATCACGATCCCTCTTTTGCTTATTCCGCAGATATTACTTTGTGGATTGGTGATCAAGTTCGATGACCTGAATACCCGTGCATCGAAGGAAAATAAAGTGCCGCTGATCGGTGAAATTATCCCTTCACGCTGGGCTTTCGAGGCCTTGATGGTGGAGCAGTTTGCCGATAATGCTTATAACCAGGCTTATTTCCCAATCGAAAGAGAAAAGTATCTGGCACAGTATTATGAGAATATACATGCAAAAGAGGTGCGTAGGCTGGCTGAACAACTGGAAATAAAGGATGACTCCGACAAACGATTGACGGTAGAAAATGAACTGGCTGTGTTGGGACGTGCTGCCCGTATTGCTCCTTATGAGAAGAGCGAAAGCTATCTGTCGTATTTGGATAAGGTGGATACAGCTCTGCATGAACGTGCGCATAACTTTACTGCTTATCTGGATCAGGTGCAACAGGAAGATATACGTGAGAAAGGAACTGAGTGGGTAACTACCCAAAAGAGAGAACACCATAACTCTGCTATCGAAGATCTGGTGATGGGAGCCGGTGGGCGCAATTTTTATAAAGAGTACAGCCATCGTATTTATCCTGCGATAGGTCAAATATATGTAGTTCCGGATAACCCGTATGGCAGAGCTCCTTTCTATGCTTATGAGAAAAATTTGGGTGGTATTTCAATTTCTACGTATAATTTTAATTTATTGATTATAGGTTTCTTTGCATTTTTAGCGATTATCGCTATATTCGCAGAGTTTCCGGGACGTTTCCTGAGAGAAGAGTGAAAAAGCTGGAATATAAATTATTAAATAAAGTAACATGAAAAAGAGTGTATTAAGCGTGCTTGCAATAGCCGCATTAATGGTAGGCATGGTTTCCTGTAATGGAGCTAAGAAATCTGATGATGCCCAGAAAACGGAAGAAGCAGCCGTTATAGCCGGTAAAGCTCCGAAAGATTTGTTGACAGAAGAGGTAAAACAGGAAACTGTTAAGTTTCTGGCTGATATGCCGGAGTCTGAGCTTCCTTATCGTTTGTCAAGCGGCGAAGTTCAGGTTAAAGTGGCTGATTTGACATATATGCTGCCGGTAGCTAAAGCTGCTGAACTGAGTACTGCTACACAGAAAGCACGTGCACTTGGTATGTATATGGCTGATTACAACGTATTGAAAGCTATCGGGCAGCCTACTGCTGAGGTAGAAGGTGCTATTGTAAAACTGGCTACAGACCTGAATGTTTCTTTTGTATTGGATATCCTGAAAGAAGAAGCTCCGAAAGATGCAACTAAAGAACAATTGCAGGCTTTCATGAATGCACAGGAAGATAAGATCATCGATAAGATGGCTGCAGAAAACAAAATAGATGTACAGATCGAGATCTTAGGTGCATCTTCTGCTGAATATGCTTGTCTGTTTGCTAATCCTACATTGGTTGTTAAGGGGGATGCTACATCTGCCGGTCTGTCTGCCAATATGGAAAAACGTGTGACTATGCTGGAAGAAGTAGTAGCCGACCTGGCTTCTTATTATCCGGACCTGCAACAGCTGGGCACAACTATCAGTCCGCTAAAAGAAAAAGTGACAACAATTCAGGATGCCAGAGCTGCTAATGCAGAAATCATGGGTATCCGTGATGCTTTATTGAAATAAATACATATATATAATGTATATAAAAAAACGGAGATGTGCCGATCGGTGCATCTCCGTTTTTTTATCCGGTAAAAGTAAGTTAGCCTTGATACGTGATGGACAACAAGGTGATGTCGTCCGATTGTACGGCTCCGACAACGAACTTTCCAACCTTCTCTGTTATTTTATCAACGATTTCTTTCGGACTCTTTCCGATCAACTCCTGACAGTTTTCAAGCAACCGCTGTTCGCTGTATTGCTCGTGGCGGGTATTCATCGCTTCTGTGATTCCGTCGGTGTAGAGCAACAGGTTGTCTCCCGGCAATAGCTGTAAAGTCTTTTCGTGATAGGTGATATCGTCTATGCTTCCTAATATAAAGTCGTTTGTCAGCGGTACGGATACAACTGTATTATCTGCTTTCATCAGGATAGGAGGGTTGTGTCCTGCATTGCAATAGGTCACGAGGCCTGTATTCAGATTCAGTATGCCATAGAATACGGTGACAAACATTTCGTTTGTATTTTCCTGGCAAAGAAATGCATTCGAACGTTGCATACACGTGGCTGCAGAGTTCTCATTCAGTGCTATTGTCCGGATAACTGTCCGGCTGATCGCCATAAAGATGGCGGCCGGGACTCCTTTGCCTGCAACATCTGCAATTACGAATCCCAAACGATCCTGGTCTATGCGGAAGAAATCGTAAAAGTCGCCTCCCACATATTTAGCCGCATTCATATAGGCATAGATATCGAATGACTTCAGTTCCGGAAACGGCGGAAACGTTTTTGGCAGGATGGTCTGTTGTATTTCCTGAGCGATATGCAGGTCGTTACGAATAGACTCCAGCTGTGAGTGTTCCTGTTGTGCCTTCTTGATGAAGGATATCTGTTCGGCTGCCTTTTCGATCGTACGTTCCAGGTCTTCCAGGTTGATTGGCTTTGTCGTAAAGTCGAATGCCCCCTGGTTCATGGCACTACGAATATTCTCCATATCGCCGTAAGCTGAAACCATGATACATTTCAGAGCAGGATTCTGCATCTCATTTATTTTGGCAAGCAATGTCAGCCCGTCCATTTCCGGCATGTTGATGTCGCTTAATATAACATCGAAATCCGGTTGGACAAGCATGAGTTGGAGTGCTTCCAGTCCGTTGTGTGCAAAATAGAATTCATATTCTCCTTTCTTTATCTTGCGACGGAAGTATTGGGTAAGCAACCTTTCCAGGTCTAATTCATCATCTACACTTAATATTTTTATAGCCATGACTTTTGTCTCTGTTATTGTTGGATAGGAATAGAAATAGTAAAACGGGTATATTCGCCGGGACAAGACTCCATCCCGATCGTACCGTTGTGTTTTTGTTCGATAATCGATTTAGTGATCGACAACCCCAGGCCGGTACCTTCCCCGATAGGCTTTGTAGTGAAGAAGGGGGTATAAAGCTTCTTCTTTACCTCTTCGGAAATACCCTGTCCGTTATCTTCTATAACCAGGGCGATACGGTCGCCTTCTTTCTTTAGGGAAACCTTGATTGTGGGCTGGTAAGCTGTGTCGGCTGCCTCTTTCGACTTGCTGAATACGGCATAACAGGCGTTGTTCATCAGGTTGAGTATGGCACGGCTGAAGTCCTGCGGAATAACCTTTACCAATGGCAAGTCGTCGGCATAATTCTCTTGTATAGCCACGTTGAAGCTTTTATTATTCGCTCTGACGGCATGGTAAGAAAGCCATATATATTCTTTGGTCAGCTGTTGCAGGTCGGTAGGGATATATTCGTCGTCTTTGCCACGTGAATAGAGCAGGATACCACGCACAATGCTCGAAGCGCGGTTGCCGTTCTCTTCGATCTTACTCATATTCCCCTCCAGGTCGGACATAATTTCTTTGATCTCTTCGACCGAGTCTTCCGGTAATGCATCCCCGAGTTCGTCCAACACTTCCTGCATATCCTTTAGTAACTTCTGCGAAACTTTGCTGAAATTGATTACGAAGTTGAGCGGATTTTGTATCTCATGCGCAATACCGGCACTCAATAATCCGAGCGAAGCCATCTTTTCCTGCTGGCTGATCTGCTTCCGCAGATTCTCAATCTCTTTTTGGGTATTCTCATTCATTGTTGATCCTTTTTTGACTGATGGGAATTGTAATTAGGAATTCAGTATAGTTATCCTTTTCGCTTTTTGTCAGGATCGACCCCTGATGGTTTAGGATAACTTCACGGCAGAGATACAACCCGACACCGGCTGCTTCGGCCGAAGGTTTCGTTGTAAAGAATGGTTCGAATATCCTGTCTTTGATATTGTCTTCGATACCTATTCCGTTATCGTAGATACTGATAAATGCAGTATTGTTCGCTTTTTCCTCCAATTTGATCGTAATAAACGGAGTGAAACTTTCTTTCTGGAGTTTCCGGAGCAGTGCATAAATACTGTTTTTAAGAATGCTGCCTATTGCTTTATTCATCTGTTCGATATCGATTTCCACCATAAGCGGCTTTTCCGGGCATTCGAGATTTATCTGTATCTGGTTTTCTTCAATTTCTTTCCTGAATAATTTGTTGACGACATCTATATTGACCTTACACAACTCGCTCAGATCGGTCGCAGTAACATCGCCGTGACGGTCTTTCAACAACTCTTCCATAGCTTTGACGATGCGGACCGTGTTACAACCATGCTCATTGATTTTTTGCAGGTTGCCTTCTATCATATCGAGTATTTCGACGCTGTCTTCATAAATTTCTTTTGTCATGACGGCTCGCTCGTCCGTGATGTTCTCTTTCAATTCCTTGATCAGGTCTGCCGATAGGCCGGCAAAGTTATTGATATAGTTTACCGGATTGAGGATACGGTCTACCAATCCCTGTGTAAGCTGTCCTACGGTTGCCAGCTTTTCCTTCCGTACCAGTTCGTCCTGCGCTTCGGCCAGAGCATCCAGTGCTTTCGACAGTTTTTCCGATTCTTTCAATACCTGGTCGCGCTGGATACGGAGCTCAATGGTACGTTCTTCCACTATCTTGGCAAGGTATTCTTTTTGTTTCAGCTTTTTCCGCAGACGTCCCTTCAGGATATAAAGGATGATCTGTGCAACGATCGTGATACCGGGAATCGTCTCCCAATCGTAGTAAAGTCCAGCAATAATAAGTATCCAGCCTACCAGCGTCAGCTTTTCTATGATGCGCAGCTGTCTTTTGAGGGATGCTATTTCTTTTATATCGAAGTCGGCCATATCACTGAATTTCTTTAGTCATTGTTAATATATTCTTTCCTTCGGAGCGGTCATATCTGACATCCGTCATCAATTGTTTAACCAGGAAAATACCTAGTCCGCCGATCGGGCGTTCTTCTACCGAAAGGGTAATATCCGGTTCCTGATTTTCCAGCGGATTGAACCGGATGCCGTTGTCGGTCACAACTATTTTCAACAGTCCCTCTTCACACCCCATGTCAATGCGTATATCCCCTTCTGAATTGGGATATGCATATTGAATAACATTCGTCACAGCTTCGTCCATCGCCAACTTTATCTGTATGAGCAATGTTGCATCGATACCGCAATGTCCAGCCTGCTGTTCCAGGAAATCATATAGAAGGGCAAGCTGGTCAGGATTATTCTTAATATGTAGTGTGCTGGTCATTTTACCGGAGTTTGGATCTTATTACTCAATGGTAAGGAAAGAGTTGAATCCGGTTATTTTGAATATATCCATAATGCTGCTCTGGATATTCCTCAACACGAAAGTTCCGCCTTTCTGGCTCATCTTTTTTTGTAGAATAAGAAGTAAACGCAGGCCGGCACTGCTGATATAACTAAGGTCGGTGCCATCGAGTATTACTTTCTTTACATCTCTCTCAAGGATGTCCATGATCTCTTTTTCCAAATCGGGCGAACTCAAGGTATCCAGTTGGCCGGAAAGACTGATCACTGTCTCTATTCCGTGTTTTATTTTTATTTCCATATTCTTTTCGCTTTCAATTTAAGCAAATGTAAATATTATAATCTAACACAGCAAGTTATTATCTTGATTTGTTAGTTCCGGCTTACTTCTTTGTAAGCCGGCTGATTCCGCGTGCAATTTCACCTACCCAGAGAACCAGAGAGGAAGAACCGATAATGATACCCCAGTCTTTCAACGATAGAGGAACCACATTGAACATTTCTCCTCCGAAAGTAACGATCAGATATTGGCCGATAAGGATCAACAATGCTACAAACAGGAAGCTTTTGCTCTCTTTCAGGTTGGCGAAAGCCGAACGGCCTTCCATGAAGGCTTTGGCATTGAACATATTCCAGAACTGAAGCATCACGAAGAAGCTGAAGAACCAGGACAGGTCGTGCGGAGTTAATCCGGTTTGTGCGTGGAAGTAATATAATACTCCCATCAGGATGATGACGAAAGCCAGGCCTACTCCGAAGATGTTGTAAGCCATCGGACGAGTGATGATAAAGTCGCCGTCTTTTCCGCTACGGCGGGGGCTGTCTTTCATAACCCGTTCGTTAGGAGGAAGGGAGGCCAGTGCCCCGGCTGCGAATGTATCCATGATCAGATTTACCCACAACATCTGAGTAATGGTAAGGGGCGATTCGGTTCCGAACAGCGAGCCCAGCAATACGATCAGACAGGCAGCCACATTGATTGTCAGCTGGAAGAGCAGGAACTTCTGGATGTTACGGTACAGGGAACGTCCCCACATAACGGCGCGGGTAATACTTCCGAAGGAGTTATCCAGGATCGTAATATCGCTGGCTTCTTTGGCAACGGATGTTCCGTCTCCCATCGAAAGGCCTACCTGTGCGGCTTTCAGAGCCGGAGCGTCATTCGTTCCGTCACCGGTTACAGCTACAACGGCTCCTTTCTTTTGTAATAACTGGACCAGGCGTTGCTTGTCGGTTGGACGGGCACGACACATAATTTTCAGGTCGAGTACACGATCCAATGCTTCTTCATCGGTTAAAGCCTCGAAGCCCGGGCCGGTGATGATGTTACGGTCGGTATCTTCCGGTTTCCATGTTCCGATCTGACGACCGATCTCTTTGGCTGTTCCCGGTGTATCTCCTGTTACGATCTTTACGTCTATGCCTGCATTAAGACAGCTTTGAACGGCTGCGGGTACATCTGCCCGGACTGGGTCGGAGATAGCAACGATTCCCAGGTAAGTCAGGTCGGTTCCATGTAGGCGTCCGTTTACGAAATAGGCTTCGTCTTTCCCGTCTTCAATGATCTGGTAAGCGAACCCGAGTGTACGCATCGCCTGATTCTGATAATTCAATAGTTGCTTTTCAATATCGGCCTTGCAGGCTTCTACCGGCTTGTATTCTCCGCCGGTCGCTACACGCTGGCTGTTTGCCAGTACGATTTCCGGAGCACCTTTGACGTATAATATCTTTTTACCGAGCAAAGCGGACTGTACGACAGTTGCCATGTACTTTCTTTCTGTTGAGAAGGTGAGCTGTGCCAGAACCGGTGCTTCCTCCCGTAATGTCAGATAGTTCTGGCCTTGGCTGTTCAGCCAAAGCAACAGGGCTGCTTCGGTGGGGTTACCCAATGTCTTTACTTTATCTTCCGAGAAGTCAAGATAGGCGGTAGAGTTAACCGAGATACCTTCTTTGATCAGGTTGCTTAGTTCATCTTCACCCAGTTTCTGGTCTTTTAGGTTGTAAAAGTTTGTCTGATAGACCTGCATCTGGTTTTGTGTCAGTGTTCCGGTCTTGTCTGTACAGATCACGGTTGTAGCTCCCATTGTTTCACAGGCATGCATCTTACGGACCAGGTTGTTCGTCTTAAGCATCCGGTTCATGCTGAGCGCAAGGCTCAGGGTGACGCTCATCGGCAAACCTTCGGGGACGGATACGACGATCAGGGTTACTGCTATCATAAAGATATTCAGTATATGAGATATTAAATCCATTACCGGCATACCGGAAGAAGTGAGGAACAGTTTGACCAATAGGGCGATAAAAGTAAGCCCGGCTACCGTGTATCCACCTTTACTGATCACGGCGGCAAGTCCTTTCAGTTGCATCTGCAATGGAGTCTCGACGTCACTTTCTATTTGAGAGCCTTCATAAACTTTTCCGTATCCGGTAGCATCACCAACCAGTTCGACTTCCATCACACCATGTCCGTCTACTACGGTCGTTCCACGCATCACAGCGTTGGATGGGTAAGTTGCTTCGTTATCGAATTCTGCTTCGTTGGTCGTTTTGCTGATGATCGGTTCGCCGGTCAGGGTCGACTCGTTAACCTGTAAGGAAATAGCTTCCAGCAGTCGACCGTCGGCGGGTATTTCTTCTCCCGTTTCCAGTACGACGATGTCGCCTACTACCACTTCTTTCTTAGTGATCTGGCAGATATTCCCTTCGCGGATTACTTTTACGAATGTATCATCGTTCACTGTGTTCAGTATATCGAATGCTTTGTTGGCTTTCAGTTCAAAAAAGAACCCTACGCACGAAGCCAGCATGATGGCAAAGAATATACCGATCGGTTCGAGAAAAGCGGTGAAGCCCTTTGCTTCCGGTCCCCAGCAATGTACACCGGCAATGATCATCGACAACAACCATGCTACCAGCAGGATCTTAATGATCGGATCATTGAACTTTTCGAGGAACTGACTCCAGAGAGAAGCTTTCTCGGGAGGTGTAAGGATATTTTCGCCGTGAAGGCGCCTGCTTTCTTCAACTTCTTGTTTGGTTAAGCCCTGATACTGATGTTTCTTCTCCATAAATTTGTTTATTCTGATTCAGAATTATAATGTACAGCAAATTACGTAAAGTTGACGGACATACGCAAGTGCTTTAGTTCTTAATTGATAAATAGAATAAATAAAGATTCTGTACATACATTTAACAAGATAGCACTATAGTCCTGATACCCCTGTTACTATAGTGCTAAGGCCATGTTTTGCTGCTATTTTTTTTCACCTAGTTAAGCCTTTTATTGAGTAATACTTTGTTAACTGTTTATTGTGTTAAATTAACGGATAT
This sequence comes from uncultured Parabacteroides sp., assembly GCF_905196875.1. Classification (GTDB taxonomy): domain Bacteria; phylum Bacteroidota; class Bacteroidia; order Bacteroidales; family Tannerellaceae; genus Parabacteroides. Next base: position 75,993 of record NZ_CAJJWO010000018.1, read on the forward strand.
GTCATAAACTTTTAGCTTCTGTGATTGTCTTATATATAAAAGGCAAATAGTGTGTTATTTATTTAAGGTTATGAAGAATGTTAGGTTATTCTGGTTACTGGGGATTGTCCTTGTTATAGCAGGGCAATCCCTTTGTGCCCAAACCAAGAAGGAAAAGAGAGAACAAAAAGAAAAAGAAGTAAAAGAATTAATAGAAAGTAAACGGTTTACGATAGATGTGAACCGTGCGATACCCATGGGGGGGCGTTCTCTCAATCTGACCTCTCCCTATTCTCTGGAAATGCGCGGCGATTCGGCTATTTCCTATCTTCCTTATTTCGGAAGAGCATATTCGGCTCCTTATGGTGGCGGTGACGGGTTACGATTTGAAAAATCAATTACCGATTATCAAACCTCTTTCAACAAAAAGGGAACCGCTCAAATACAGTTTCGTGCCCAGACAGACGACGATACATATACATTCAATGTACAGGTATTCTCTAATGGTTCCGCAACTATAAATGTGACACCTGTCAATAAGCAGAATATCACATTCTACGGGGAGCTGGCTCCTAAGAAAAAGGAATAAATAGTCGTCCCTGCCGTGCATTTCTTTCGGCAATACGCTTATTTACTTTAGCAGTAAATTCGAAGTTTTTAAGTCCCCAGTCGGGAGCGATCAACAGCTCTTTCGGGGATTGCGATACAAACCTCTCTACTACAATAGAGGGGTTTAATTTTTCTATAAAGTCGATCACCAGGTCGATGTATTCGTCGGCCGTATAAAGATGGAACTCTTCCGGATGATCGGCATATTCCTTTGCCATGCGGGTGTTACGGATCAGTTGCAATTGATGAAGCTTTAGCGTAGTGATCGGTAATGCGGATAATCGATCGGCATGATGCAGTATCTCTTCGCGGCTTTCTCCCGGTAAGCCCAGGATCAGATGGGCGCCGGTGTAGATGCCTCTTTCGGCTGTTCGGCGGATAGCTGTTTCCGATTCCTCGTAAGTATGTCCGCGGTTGATGCGGATCAATGTTTTATCCAAAGTACTTTCCAATCCGTATTCTATCATCACGAACTTTTCTTTGGCGAGGGCGGTGAAATAGTCCAGTAAAGCTTCCGGCATACAGTCCGGGCGTGTTCCGACGATCAGCCCGACAACTTCGGGGTGCGATAAAGCTTCCTCGTATTTAGCCTTCAAAGAGTCTAACTCATCGTATGTGTTAGTATACGCCTGGAAGTAGGCCAGGTATTTCATTTCCGGATACTTGCGGGAGAAGAAGCGGATGCCTTCTTCCAATTGTTCGGATACGCTTTTCTCCGTATGGCAATATTCCGGGCTGAATGTCTGGTTATTACAATAAGTACATCCTCCCCAACCCTTTGAGCCGTCGCGGTTAGGGCAGGTGAAGCCGGCGTTTATAGAGATTTTCTGTACTTTGTAAGGGAATACTTTCCGTAGAAAATCACCGAAATCATTATAAGGCTTTACGTTTTCCATGAGGCAAAGGTAATTTATAATGGTTAATCACCAATGTCCGGTGGTTAATTTAACGATAAAATGCCCGGGCTTACCCGGGCTGGTACATAAATTACCTTTAAAGGTGAAGGGTTTACCATGATAAAATGCTAACTTTGCGACCTATTCAAAATAAAATTAGAAGTATTCATGAAACGATTGGGTGTTGGTTTCTTGCTTTCATTGGCGATAATTGGAAGCGTATCTGCTCAGAACGGGAGCAAACGTGTAGATTTAAAAGAAATTACAGATGGTAAATTCCGTCAGATAACGGCTATTGGAGAAATGCGGTCGTTGCCGGATGGTGAGCATTATACAGCAATGAACAAGGATCGGAGTATGATCATTAAATATTCATATCGTACGGGTAATCCGGTAGATACCTTGTTTAATGCCCGCACTGCCCGCGAATCGACATTTGATGACTTCGATGGATATGATATCAGCAGTACCGGTCATCATATATTGGTTTGGAGAGAGACTGAACCTATTTATCGTCGTTCGTTCAAGGCAACCGTTTACGATTATGACGTTCGTCGTAACTACGTAAAGCCTTTGTCAGACTCGAAGAACAAACAGATGATTCCGACTTATTCGCCTGACGGACGCATGTGTGCTTATGTTGTGGATAACAATATATGGGTTCGTAAGTTCGATTACGATACCGAAGTGCAGGTAACCAAAGATGGTGAATTGAACAAAATCCTGAACGGTATTACCGATTGGGTATACGAAGAGGAATTTGCAGTAACAAATCTGATGGCCTGGTCGCCCGACAGTGAGTACCTGGCTTATGTACGTTTCGATGAGAGTGAAGTTCCGGAATATTCCATGCAGATGTATGGTACCGGTTTATATCCGGGTTATTACAACTTTAAATATCCGAAAGCCGGAGAAAATAACTCGAAAGTAACCGTGCATTCTTATAGTGTCGCTACTAAAGATATCAAGGAACTGAAAGTGCCGGTCGAGGCAGACAGCTATATCCCGCGGATTATTTTCACGACTAATTCCGACCAGTTGGCTGTAATGACTTTAAACCGTCAGCAGAACCTCTTCAATATGTATTATGTAAATCCGAAGAGCGGTGTATCGCGCCTGATTCTTCGTGATGAAAATAAATGTTATGTGGATTCCGAATGGTTGACTTCTATTCATTTCTTCCCTTCCGGATTTACTTATGTAAACGAACAGGACGGCTATTCCCATATTTATCTGTATTCGCCGACGGGTGTAATGCAGCGTCAGGTGACGAAAGGAAACTGGGATGTAACCCGTCTGATCGGTTACGACGATGCAACAAAAGTCACTTATTACGAATCGGCAGAAGAAAGTCCGTTGCGTCGTTCTGTCTATAAGATAGATGCGAAAGGTGTAAAAACGAAGTTGACGGATGCAGAAGGAACGAACAGTGCCGACTTCAGTGATAACTATGCTTATTTTGTTAATACCTGGTCGAACGCGAACACTCCCGCAAAGATTACGGTGAACGAAACGAAGACCAAAAAAGAGTTACGTGTATTGCAGGATAATGCAGCATTGAAAGAAAAACTGGCCGGTACGTCTTTCTCGAAAAAAGAATTCTTCAAAGTACATACAGCTTCTGATTATGAGCTGAATGCCTGGATCGTTAAACCGGTGAATTTCGATGAATCGAAGAAATATCCCGTGTTAATGGTTCAATATAGTGGTCCTAATTCACAACAAGTATTGGATAAATACGGTTTTGACTGGGAACATTATCTGGCTGCTAACGGATATATAGTAGTCAGTGTGGATGGCCGGGGAACCGGTGCACGTGGTGAAGCCTTCCGCAAATGTACATACTTGCGGATGGGTGAATTGGAATCCAGAGACCAGGTGGAAGCTGCACAGGCATTAGGTAAATTGCCGTATGTGGATGCCAGCCGTATCGCCATCTGGGGCTGGAGTTTCGGTGGATACAACACATTGATGTCGATGAGCGTAGGTAACGGTACTTTCAAGGCCGGTATCGCAGTGGCTCCTCCGACAGACTGGAAATATTATGACTCGGTTTATACCGAACGTTTTATGCGTACGCCGAAGGAAAACTTCTCGGGCTATGCTGCAACATCGCCTATCCGTCTGGCAAAAGACTTGCAAGGTAAGTTATTGCTTGTTCACGGTACTGCTGACGATAATGTACACTTCCAGCAAACGATGGATTATGCAGAAGCATTGGTACAAGCTGGTAAACAATTTGATATGCAGGTTTATAAAGACCGTAATCATAGTATTTACGGTGGCAATACCCGTTATCATTTGTATACCAGGATGTCTAATTTCTTATTTGATAATTTATAATGCCAGAACATTTGAGAAAGCCGGATTGGTTGAAGATTCGGCTTGGAGGGAACGAACAGTTCACGCGGACTAAAAGTATTGTTGAGTCTCATTGTCTGCACACGATCTGTACGAGTGGTAAATGCCCGAATATGGGAGAGTGTTGGAGTCGTGGAACTGCAACCTTTATGATTGCCGGTGAGATCTGCACCCGTTCCTGCCGTTTTTGTAATACGCTTACAGGCAAGCCGCTGCCGTTGGATCCGAAAGAACCGGCCAATGTAGCAGAAAGCATCCGCCTGATGAATTTGAAACATGCAGTAATAACATCGGTCGACCGGGATGACTTGCCGGATATGGGAGCCCAGCACTGGGTGGATACTATCCGTACGATCAAGGAGGTTAATCCGGAAACAACAGTCGAAGTGCTGATCCCCGATTTCCAGGGACGTCTCGATCTGGTAGACAGGGTTGTTGCTGCCGGTCCTGAAATTATTTCACATAATATGGAAACCGTACGGCGTATCAGCCCGCAGGTTCGTAGTGCTGCTAAATATGATGTCAGTTTATCTGTCCTGGCCCGTATAGCCGGACAGGGGGCAACAGCGAAAACCGGTATCATGGTCGGTCTGGGGGAAACTCCGGATGAGGTATGCTGTTTGATGGACGATGTGCTTGCAACAGGGGCTTCCGTATTAACAATTGGACAATATTTACAACCTTCAAGAAAAAATATTCAAGTTTCCGAATATGTTACCCCAGAGCAGTTTGAGTCTTATAAATCAATAGCTTTAGAGAAAGGTTTCCGGATGGTGGAGAGTGCTCCGCTGGTTCGTTCCTCTTATCACGCCGAAAAGCATGTTTGATTGCGAAAACATTTAACAAATTGCGTTGTTATATTATTAAAGTGCGAAGAAAGGGGGAAAGGGTATGAACAAAGTTAAGAAAGGATTGGACAACCAAGCCATTGGCCTATTGCCATTGCTGTTGTTTATGTTTTTGGACAATTACTTTTCTTATCTGTTGTCTTTCATCATTGGCGTTACCTTTTGCTTTGTATGTATTTTTCTCTATCAGGTCTTAAGTAAGGATAAGGTATATCAATTCCTGCTGTTGCCTTCGGCAATGACGCTGGTGTTATATTCTATTTTTCTTTGCTTGAAACTCGAGCCGGTCTTGTTTATTTATTCTCCGTTGATTACGGAAGTGTTGTTGGTTGTTGTACTTGCGTTTATCGGTTTTACCCGGCGCTCGGTACTAAAGAAAATACGAACATCAGCTCATCCGACTTATAAACGGACTTTAATGCGGACAACATTGAATGAATTTTATTTCATTGCCCAGCTTGTTCAGAATTTATATACATTGCACCTGTTTGCCATTCTGGTATACAGTATCCTGCCGGATACGATGCAGAGTGTACATACAGAGCGTTTCCTTTACAGGGAACTAGGGGTATTGGTTGGTGTACTGGTTATTCTTTATGAACAGGTACGTTTGTCGTTGATGCAAGGTAGTTTACGGAAAGAAATGTGGTTGCCGGTGTTGAATGAAGGAGGAAAAGTGATTGGTTGTATTGCACGTTCGGTAAGTCGTACGTTGCCAAAGAAATACTACCATCCGATCGTCCGGATAGCCGTTATTCATGACGGAATGCTGTATTTGATGAAAAGGAGTAAAGAAGCTTTCGTGTCTCCTGATACGATCGATTATCCTTTCCATAGTTATGTGTTATTCAGGCATAGTATTGAAAGTACTGTGCGTGAGTCGGTGGGCGAACTGGCCGAACAGGAGGATATAACACCTCGTTTCCTGATACGTTATACGTTCGAAAACGAGAAGGTTAAACATTTAGTATCACTTTATGTGATCTGTCTTCGTACGGAAGAGCAACTGAGTCAATGTAAAAAGGCAGGCGGAAAGCTGTGGACTGCCAAACAAGTGGAAGAAAACCTGCATTCAGGTGTATTCAGTGAATACTTTGAGCAGGAGTTCTCTTATCTTCAGAATACGATATTGCTGGCTGAAAATTTCTGCTGCGGAAAGTAATAGACTTACTATCTAATACCGAGTTCTATCACTTCCAGGTCTTTAATATTCTTGCCATCGATAACAAAACGTACAAGCGTACGGACCTGGTGAAAGCCGCTCTTTCCGGCGGCTCCCGGGTTAATATATAAACAATTAAGATATTTATCATAAGCAACTTTCAGAATGTGCGAATGACCCGCTATGAAGATATTCGGGCGGGTATCGTACAATTCTTTCCGGATAGCCGGGTTGTATCGTCCCGGGTAACCGCCTATATGCGTCATCATCACATTTACTTCTTCTACTTTGAAATGAGCCACTTCGGGATATTCCAGCCGGAGTGATTGCCCGTCTATATTTCCGTATACCGCCCGCAAAGGTTTCAGGGCAGCTAGCCGTGCCGCCAGTCCGTCCGAACCTATATCTCCTGCATGCCATATTTCATCGCATTCTGCGAAGTATTCCGCATATTTATCATCCCACCAGGCGTGAGTATCCGAGAGAAGTCCAACTTTAATCATAACAATTTCTTTTATTCTACAAAAGTATCTATATTTACGCAGCTAAGAATAGAATACGATGGAGAATTCATATAAATACTTTAAACGCGACATCAGTTGGCTTTCTTTCAACTACCGTGTCTTGCTGGAAGCGGAAGATGATACGCTGCCTGTTTACGAGCGGATCAAGTTCTTGTCTATCTATTCTTCCAATCTGGAAGAATTCTATGAAATACGTGTGGCTGAACACCGCGGAGTGATCATGAAAAAGAACTTCACCGAAGAAAGTGGTGCCGAAGCCGAAGAAGTGTTGACCGAGATAACGAATGAAGTGAACCGCCAGCAACGGGAATATTACCGGATCTTTTCGGAAAAGATATTGCCTGAATTGCATCGGCAGAACATTTACCTGTATCAGGGAAGCGAGCCGGAACCTTTCCATGAAGAGTTCGTTCATAACTTCTTTAATGAAGAGGTTTTCCCTTTCCTGTCGCCCGTAATGATACAGGCCGGAGATATCCGTACGTTTATCCGCGACCGCCGTTTATACCTGGTGATCCGTATGATAAAGAAAAGCAAGCGGAAACCGGAAGAGGGACAGGCTCCTGAATATCATTATGCCATGATGAAGATACCGTATGCCAAGGTGCCCCGTTTTATCGAGTTGCCGGAGCATGAAGGGAAGTTCTATATCATGTTTATCGATGATATTATTCGTGCCAACCTGGCCAATATATTCCCCGGATATATTATCGACAGCTGTTACAGCATCAAGATATCGCGTGATGCCGATATTTACCTTGAGAATGAGAAGGGGAATATCGTGGAGAGTATCCGTAAGAAAGTGAAGAAACGGAAGATCGGCGACCTGAGCCGTTTTATGTACGACAGGGCGATGCCGGACGATTTCCTTTCTTTTATCTGTGATGCGTTCGGTATTACTGCGGATGATCTGGTGGTGGGCGGCCGTTATTTGAATTTGCAGGACCTGGCCAAGTTGCCTAATCCGAAAGGAAAAGAGTTGGAGCAGCAGATACCTTCCCCTATGCGTATTCCTTATCTGGATGAAAAGGGATCTGTGTTCCGTGCCGTGAAGAAGAAAGATATCATGTTGCATTTCCCTTACCAGTCGTTCGACTACCTGATCCGGTTCCTGATGGAGGCCGCTTTCGATCCGAAGGTAGACGAGATAAAGATCACCCAATACCGGGTGGCGGAAAATTCGGCAGTGATCAATACACTGGCCAGTGCGGCCCAGAACGGGAAGCAAGTACCGGTCTTTGTA
>NZ_CAJJWO010000019.1 GCF_905196875.1 uncultured Parabacteroides sp.
TGTGCGACCGTCTGTACTTCGACGAACTTTCTTTCGAACGTGTACTCGACGTAATGGATCTGGAAATGCCGAAAGGTGTGATCGTATCCGTAGGCGGTCAGATACCTAATAACCTGGCAATGAAGTTGTATCGCCAGAATGTTCCGGTATTGGGTACTTCTCCGCTGTCGATCGACCGCGCTGAAAACCGCCATAAATTCTCAGCCATGTTGGATACACTGGGTATCGACCAGCCGGCATGGGCAGAGTTAACCAGTATGGAAGAGATCGACGGCTTCATCGAAAAGGTAGGCTTCCCGATCCTGATCCGTCCTTCTTATGTACTTTCAGGTGCAGCCATGAACGTTTGCCACAACAAAGAACAGATGATCGAATTCCTGGATCTGGCAGCTAAGGTTTCTAAAGAATATCCGGTGGTTGTATCCGAGTTCCTGCAGGGAGCAAAAGAAATTGAATTCGACGCAGTGGCCATGAACGGCGAAGTGGTTGAATATGCAATCTCCGAACATATCGAGTTTGCCGGTGTTCACTCTGGTGACGCTACATTGGTATTCCCGGCTCAGAAGATTTACTTCGAAACAGCACGCCGCATCAAGAAGGTTAGCAAGATGATCGCCAAAGAATTAAACATCAGCGGACCGTTCAATATCCAGTTCCTGGCTAAGAACAACGACGTGAAGGTAATCGAATGTAACCTGCGTGCATCACGTAGTTTCCCGTTCGTTTCAAAAGTACTGAAACGCAATTTCATCGAAACGGCAACCCGCATCATGTTGGACGCTCCTTATACAAAACCGGACAAGAGTGCTTTCGATATCGATTGGATCGGTGTAAAAGCCTCTCAGTTCTCATTCGCCCGTCTGCATAAAGCGGATCCTGTACTGGGTGTGGATATGAGTTCTACCGGTGAAGTAGGTTGCATCGGCGACGACTTCAACGAAGCATTGCTGTCTGCCATGATCGCCGTAGGTAACAACATTCCTAAAAAGAATGTCCTGGTTTCTTCAGGTGCAGCCAAGAGTAAAGTAGATTTGCTGGAACCTTGCCGCTTACTAAGCGAAAAAGGATACCAGATTTACGGCACTGCCGGTACTGCTAAGTTCCTGAATGAAAACGGCATCAATACGACTGCCGTATGCTGGCCGGATGAACAGGGCGACCTGAACATTATGGAAATGTTCAGCAACCACGTATTCGAACTGGTTGTAAACATTCCGAAAGACCATAGCAAACGTGAACTGACCAACGGTTACAAGATACGCCGTGCAGCGATCGACCACAACATTCCGTTGATCACCAACGCCCGTCTGGCAAGCGCGTTTATCGAAGCATTCTGTACAATGGATGTGAAAGATATCCAGATCAAAGATTGGCAGGATTATAAATAAGCAAATATTTTTATTATATTTGTAACCACAATATATAGAGACAGGACAAAATCCTGTCTCTATACGTTTAATTCATATTCATGCTTATGTATAGACTACCGATATTATTGCTAACCTTCATGCTCTCCATCCTGGCGGCGCATGGTGCATCATCGGTAGAAGTACCCAATATCTTCATCAAAAATTTTACTGTCGACGATTATAAAGCCAGTTGCCAGAACTGGGGTTTATCGGTGGCCTCCGACGGCGTTCTTTATGTAGCCAACAATATGGGCTTGCTGACGTTTGACGGAAACACCTGGAAACACTATGAAACACCGGACAAGGCTGCCATCAATGGCGTCACATTCCTGAACGATACGATCTACACCATCAGCGAAGGTTCTTTCGGAGGATGGACACGCGATAACCTCGGTGTAATGCGCTATCACAAACTCAACAAGATACCGGCCGAAGTAAAATTCAAGGAACCACCGGCATCCATTCCCTTCGTTCTTCCCGACGAAATACTTCATGCACAGCCATCTGTTTTTATGACGATAGACGATATGTATTTCATCGGAACACAGAACCGCGGACTATATATCACAAGCCCAGACGGGACTATTCTGCATCATCTGTCGACGCAAGACCAATCGCTGCCCGACAATATCGTACGGGCTATCTGCATACAGGACGCACAGCAGATATGGGTTGCTTTCGACAACGGACTGTCACAGATCTCATTCGAACCTTCCCTCGTCAGACTTGGAAAACGAAGCGAGATAGGAAAGCTCAAAAATGCGTTTCTGCGCAACGACACGTTGTATATCCAGACCAATACCGGCTATTTCAAAAGGACATTAAAAGGCGGCGACAGTTTCGAACCTGTCGATATAAGCAAGGAGCTATTCTATTTTCCGCCGCAGACAATCGCTTACGATACCTTACAGGTTAATACCCTGTTCAATAATCACGAGGCATTGGGTAATTTTGCCGCTGCCGATCAGATTTACCCGATCGGGAATAACCTCTATTGGCTCTGCATAAAAAACGAAGCCGGACTGTTCCATAATGAAAACGGGAATGGGACACTAAAATGCAGGATTCTGCTCGACAACTACAATATGAATATGGTCAGCAGAGACAGAAGAATGTTTCCGCTTAGCGATTCTTTACACCTGATCTCTGCCATGCAAGGCGTATTGCTGGTCAATATACGCGACCTGATAGGCAGTAGCCTGGGAGGCGCAACTCCCCTGCAAATATCGGAAATAGAATATGTGGACAAACATGGCGAGCACAACCTGCCTGTCAACTCGGAAAAGATCATCTTGCCTCATAATTTTCAGGAGCTATCTATTTATGTAGGGAGTACGATCTTCACGCCGAATCATCTGATCAGTTATATGATAGAAGGAGTATCGTCCGACTGGTCTCCGTGGCAAAAAGACGGTCAGATATCTTTCCTCCAGTTACCGGAAGGTAAATACACCCTGAAAATCAGGAAGTATGTAGTCAGAGGCCCATATGTGGAAATAGCAATTCCAATTACCGTCCGTCCGCCCTGGTACAATACCATCTGGGCATGGTTGGCTTATATCATTCTTACCGGATTAATAGTAAAATTCATACTCGGTTATCATTTGAGAAACCTGCGCAAGGAAGAACTTGCCCGGCAAGAAGCCGAAAGGCAGGCAGAAGAGCAAAAAATCCAGCAAATGAAAAGTAAAATGCTGGAAGCCGAGTTGCAAAACAAAAATAATGAGCTGAGCCTGCAGACCTCAGCACTCGTAAAAAGGAATCAAGCCATACAAGCACTGCTCGACGAACTGGAACGCCAAAAAGAAACACTGGCCGACCGTTATCCGAATAAATTATATATGCGGATGAAAAACCTGATGGAAGAATCTCTGAACGACCAGGCAGACTGGCTGCTATTTGAAAGCCACTTTAACAGTGCACACCAGAATTTCATCGAGCGTCTGCGTCAGCAATACTCAGATATCACAACAGGCGATTTACGGATCTGCTGTCTGTTGCGAATGAATCTCTCTACAAAAGAAATTGCATCACTTTTAAATGTGTCCGTACGTGCCATCGAGTTACGAAGATACCGTTTAAGAAAACGTCTTTCACTGGATGGAGACACTAATCTCATCGATTTCCTCATGAATTACTAGAAAATATTTTCTATTTTTTACATATCTCCAAACTTCTGTTTATCAACAATATACCAACACAAATAGTGGATATGAGAAAGTATTGTAGCATTATTTTTCACCTCACAAATTAATTGTGCAAGTAGTGTAGTAGTACTTTTTAGCCGACATACTTTTAAATATGCTTCCTTTGCCAGTGCAAATGAATCTTAATTTCTAAGACACGATGAAACACGAGCTGGAAGAACAACTTGAAGAGTTGGAAAGGCAGGGCATCAGTCGCCGCCATTTCCTGAAAATATTAACAGCCGCTGGTATTATAACAGCTGTAGGTACACAAAAAGTTCATGCATTCTCAAGTGATGCAAAAGGAAAAATCGTAGTTATCGGTGGAGGGGCAGCCGGAATCAGTATGGCAGCACGTCTGATGCACTGGTTGGACAACCCGGATATTACATTGATCGATCCAAGCGACCGTCAATATTATCAACCCGGTTTTACGCTAATTGCTTCAGGAGTTTACCAACCGGAGGATGTTTGGAAGAAACAGGAGAGTTGTATTCCGGATGGTGTGAAATGGATTAAAGATTCAGTTGCAGCAGTCGACCCGGTGATGAACCAGGTTACAACAACCAACAACGAAAAGATACCATACGATTTTCTGGTATTGACACCAGGGGTACAAACAAACTGGGAAAAGGTCGAAGGTATTACACATGATACATTAGGAGCAGGAAACGCTCACAGTATATATGATTTCGAAGGTGCACAAAAAACCTGGAAAGCGCTCCAGGAATTCTCTAAAACAGGTGGCCGTGGTATCTACACCGATACATACACGAAACACAAATGCGGAGGAGCACCAAAAAAGATTTGTTTGCTGACAGAGCATTACACCCGCCAGCACGGGACACGGGACAACGTTAAACTGGATTACTTCACAGCCGCTAAAGAGTTGTATGATATTCCTTTTTATACTCCCCGCCTGTTGGAGATCTATAAGGAAAGAAATATCCCTATCAACCTCAATGTGCGTGTAAAAGGTGTCGATACAGCAGCCAAACAAGTACATTTTGAAAAGGTTGAAACAGTTGGAGAAGAAAAAGTATACACTCCTTTCGTGGAAGATTACGATTTCCTTCACTTCGCACCGCCAATGTCGGCTCCCGATTTCGTTCGCGAAGCAGGGCTGGGATGGACAGAAGGCAAGCTGGCTGCCGAAGCCTGGGTGATGGTCGACAAAGCGACACTGGTACATAAGACGTATCCGAACATTGTCTCCCTGGGAGATGTCGCCGGAATACCGACCAGTAAGACATCTGCTGCCGTACGTATGCAGGTGCCGATCGCAGCAAAGAACCTGATCTCGCTGATGGAAGGCAAAGAACCCGTTGAAAAATACAACGGATACGCTGCCTGCCCGATCGTAACAGACTACGGACACGTACTTTTGTGCGAGTTCGATTATGATAAAAAACCGGTTCACTCGTTCCCGTTCAGTATGCTGGACACATCGAAGGAACAATGGGCGGCCTGGTTACTAAAAGTTTATATGTTGAAACCGATGTATTTCTATGGAATGCTGAACGGTTACGCATAACGGACCAAAATAACAACTCCCTATAATTCAAATGCCAAACTACAGAAAATCCCCGGCTCAACTCCTTGAGACCGGGGATTTTGTTCTTCTGCCCTCTGCAGCAGGCCTATTCTTTCAACAAAGGCAATTGATCCAGCATATTTCTGATCTTAATGGCGATACGCGGCATGGGGTCAGCTACGGTAAGTCCCACTAAATCATATTCGGCAGCGATATCCCTTTCGATATAGAATGAATCGGTCTACATAACTACTATCACTTTGCTTACTACTAATTAGTATAAAACTCCCGAGTAACTAACACAAAACTCCTTACTTCTTAAAACCAGGGTGTACAGGATAATCGAACAGTCTGTACAGGGTAATCAGCCAGGGTGTACAGGATAGTCTACTACGGTGTACAGGGTAGAAATAGAAGGTAAGGAGTTTTCTCCTAGTTGCTAGTATGCTTTGAACTAAAAAGTAGGCAGGCAAGAGATAGTTACTACAAAGGAAGTGGCAGATGTGATAGATGCAGTTGCAGATAAAAAGAAGCGTCTGCCACATTTTATCTCCTGTAAACCTGTATATTACACCACAGCGTGACAGATGGCAGACGTTTCTTGAAAACTTTGTGTATATATGGCGTTATTCCATCTTCCGGTAATAACGCGGCGTATAATCGGGCAGTAGTTCGGGATGAAATACCCACACCAGGTCTTTCAACAAGTAGTCCGGGTGGATTGGAAACTCTTCATAATAAGGAACTACACCTGTATTACATGTATAGATCCGACGGTTCTTGAAGGCATCGAAGTTCTCGTAAGGGGTATACTCGGTACGAAGGTCTTTGTATGTCATATCGTTCGCCTGATTATATTTGATCAGCCATATATCGGAATGGATCGCTTTGTCAAGTACGGTTTCGAATGCCAGGGGTGTACTGCCGGCTCCGGGAAGATCTTTAAAGACATAATCAGCTCCGGCATCTTTATACAGATGAGCCACATAACTGTCGCCGGCCGGCATATACCAGGAAGAGCCGAATTTCTTTTCGGAGATAACGGTCGGACGGCTGGTAACCGTCTTGGTCAGCTCCTTTAAAGCCAGATAGCGCTGTTCCGTCTCGCGGAAAATAGAGTCTGCCATCGCAGCTTTATTGAACAAGAGGCCGTAGAAACGTATCCACTCGGTTCGCCCCAAAGGCAACGACTCCATGTAGTCGGCCGCTTCGATGATAGGAATACCCAGTTTCTCAGCAGGCCCGTATCCTGCATTCTGGAACGGGGAAGCAATGATGATCTCCGCTCCAATATCGATGATCTTTTCGATATTCGGAGAGGTTGCTTCACCCAGATCGGCAATTTTTCCGGCACGCAGACCTTCCTGGATGGAAGGGGTATCCATATATCGGGGCTCGCATACACCGATCACCTTATCGGCTTCATTCAACTGATCGATAATGGCGGCATGCACAGAAGTATAAACGACAATATTACGAATAGGGGTCCGCACAACCGTTCCTTTAGGGAGGTTACCCGGCACAGCAGACAGATCGCGATCCACCAGAAGATAACGTTGAAGGATACGTGTGCTGTCCCAGGGATCACGTACCTCAACGGAGGTATAGTCTTCGAAATGCTGTACGGTGAAACCACTGGCGTAGCTGATGGAGTCGGTAGAGAGGGATTGATGGTCTGTAGAACCCTGTTTCACATTACAACCGAATGTGAAACAGAGCACCAGACCTATTAAGACTTTACAAAAATTCATTATTCCAACCTTTTACTTTCCTTATTTTAGAAAGCCTACACCCATCGGGTTGATACCGGATACTTCCAACTGGTTAAGTTTCTTTCCTTTAGCAGAGAAAATGAACATATCACCAGTGCTGGTATAATCGGATGTACCTATATAAATATCACCGTTAGATGGATTTACAGTCAGGCTATAAGCTTTTTCTACCACTGTACCATCGGTAATAAAGTTCTTCGAAGTTTCAGTATCGCTTTTTGTATCATAAGAAACAAATTGAGTATTGACAGGCTGCCAGTTGGCATCATTCTGCGAATGAATAACATATAATTTATCGGCAGCCATACCCATCAGGATGTTGTCGTCTGTATAGATAGATGTAGAAGTTTCGGCTTTTAAGTCGACACGCTGCAAGGAAGCCTTCACATCCCCGAAATTCCCACCACATACGACATACATTTCTCCGTCGCTGTCTGCCCCCATATACATCGGGTTCAGGCCGACAACAATCTTCTTTTCTTCAGTAAATGAAACAGGATCGACAACCGACAAAGTAGAGTCCTGTACCGGATTATATCCTCCGGAATTAGCCACATACAGCTTTCCGCCTACTTCGCGAACCTGATAAGGGTTAGGGCCTACTTTTGTTTTTTGAGTAATCTCCATTGAAGTCGTATCGATCTCTGCCAGATGACCGTCAAACAGAGTTACATATACTTTTCCTGCATAGGCAGCCAGATAACGGGGAGATTGAGGCTGGCCGGAGTCATCCTTCGGTGCCAAAGCCTTCAATGATTTGGCATTCAGATCGGTAATTTCGATCGTATTGGATTCGCTGACTGCAATATACATTTTAGAACCGTAAACCATGATATCGTTGGCAGTATCACCCAGACCACGACCGTTAACAGAAGCAAAGACTTTTGTTTTAAGTTCTTTTGTATTCGGATCATAATAATCCAATGTTGCATTGTTTGATCCCCATTTTCCTGAGTTCATAAAATATACACCCGGTATTACAGGAACAGGTTCTTCTGTGAAATCCGTTACCTGTACTTTAGCTATCGCATTCGATTCGCCTTTTAAATTAGCAGCAATTACAAGTATATACGAAGCAAAGTCTGTATTTTCCGGAATTGTATAGCTGTTTGTTCCTACTTCTACTTCACCTAATTTCGTATCTTTTCCTTCTCCATCGGAAGAGAGATAGATCACGTATTTAGTAATATCTTTTACAGAAGAGGGAGCTGTCCAATTTACCGTACCTGCAATTTTCGATGCATTCTTATCGGTATCTGTAAATTTCACGTCAGTCACCACACTTGTGGGAACACCTTCTTGTTTGTTATCATCGTCGTCATCACAGGCAACGAATGAAAAAGACATCAATGCACATAGTGCAGAAAGAAAAAGATAGTTTCTCGTCTTCATTGTTTGTCGGTTTAAAATATTAATAATTTACACTCAAAGTTATTCGCCACGACCGTCCAGGCATGGGATAGTATTGTATGACATCATACATTTTATTTGTCAAATTTACTATTTCTCCCTGCAAACGGAATTTGCAGTTCCGGACATT
Source organism: uncultured Parabacteroides sp. (assembly GCF_905196875.1). Taxonomy (GTDB): domain Bacteria; phylum Bacteroidota; class Bacteroidia; order Bacteroidales; family Tannerellaceae; genus Parabacteroides. The sequence goes on from NZ_CAJJWO010000019.1 coordinate 8,442, forward strand.
AAACTCACGGTTCAATGAAATCGTATGTTCGGCATACCGGTCGATACGGTTATCATCGATATTCTGTGGCAAGGCATAACGATCACCTACCAGCGTTACAGAATAACCGGCATTCACCCAGGGATTTTGCATAGATAAAGCCACCATACCCGAATGTTTGGGAGTATATGGTATCTGATGACGATAGGTTTTTGCCGACTCGTCCGTGATATCTATCGCCTTCTGGAAAGTATAATTTGCCTGCACCTGTGCTTCTATTTTCTCAAATAGAGGAATATCTGCCCAAAAGTTCACATCCGCTCCTCCGATAGAAACCTCTCCCATATTCATCATCTTCCAGACAAACATGGTAGGAATGGCTACAATCTTATCCTTCACGCGGTTATAATACCCATCTGCCGAAAGACTTAAGAAGCTGAAAACGGAAAAATCGCCGCTCCAGGTCAGCCCTGCATTATATTGGGTTGCTTTCTCCGGCTTCAGATTCGTATTCCCCATCCGCAGATAATAAAGGTCATTGAATGTCGGGACACGGAAAATATCTTTATAAGAAACACGGACACGCAGATTCTCTTCCGGCAAAATACGCCAGGAGGCGCTGACAGCGGGGGATAAACGTTTCCGGTCGGCCGGCCGGTCACCGGTTTCTACCCGTTCAGTCATATAAGTACCCAGCAAACTGGCGGTAACGGTCAACCGGTTGTCGCGGTATTGTCCCGCCAGATAAGTCAATGACGAGTAGCGGGTTGGAAACGGACATTTCGGCAATGTATTATCCAACGTATTGACGAAGAAATCTTCGATAAGGGAGAAGGAAAAACGATCCGACAAGGTGTATAAACCGGATACAGAAGCATAATACTCACGTTGGGTATAATTATCGATCTGTACACCATTCTCATATTTATTATTTACATCCTTATACCGGTTCCACGCATAATTGAACTTAGCCTGCGCCTGCAAAGCGAATTTCTTACTTAACTGATTCTTATAGTGGGCTTGCATAAAAGCATTCTTATCCCACAAACGTTCACCTGCATAATCGTTGTATAAAACGACAGAGCCGGGTAGTCCGCGTTCAGAGTCAAAATAATATCCTTTCACCGACAATGTTCCGCCACGTCCCAGATCTCCCCAGAGGTTTAGTTCCGTACGCCACGATTCGATATCACTGTTATGTCGTTTTAACTTTTCTGTTTGCGATACGTTAGTCAATGTAAAAGGATAATTACCATCAGCTCGCAGGTAGTCGCCATCCAGGGAGGCAACCCATTTATTCCCCAACTTTTGTTCATACCGGATATAAGGATTGACCATACCGAAGGAACCTGTCTTTACCTGCGCTTTCAGATGCAACGGTTTTACCAGAAAGTCAGGACGTAGCGACTTCACACTCAACGCCCCCGCCGATGCATACATCCGTGCCGTCTGGAAAATATCATCCGCCTGTCCGATCGACAATGAAACCATTTCCACATTATCCAGGGAGAAGCGGCTGATATCCACCTGTCCACTTTGGGCATCGGTGATCGTCACGCCGTCATAACTGACAGCCGTATGTTGCGCTCCCAGGCTTCGCACCGAAACAGTCTTCAATCCTCCTATCCCACCGTAATCCTTTACGGTAGCACCGGAGAAACGTTTTACCGCTTCCGACAGATCCTGTATCCCCAGTCGTTCGATACCGGTACGATCCATCACCTGCAAAGGAGTAGCTTCGCGGGTAGTGGACGGACGCGCCTTCTCCACCACTTCCACCCCCTTCAGTTGGTGATAAGTCGTAGTATCTATCTGTTGTGCAATCGCAAACACTGACGCATGCAACCATATACCCAACAGGCATAACATTCTCATTATGTATAAATCACGCATATATCTTTCGGTCTATCAACACCTTACCCGAGGTATTGCATACAGAATGATGGCAGGTTTTCTGACTTGTTCTCCCATGATCGGCCGCCTTCCCGAAGTCATAAAGACTCAGTGGCAACAAGATTTGCCGGGGTTACAGAACTTACAGCTACGGGTACAGTTCCGGACTTGCACCGGATTCCCTTTTACTAACGGTCAGCGAAAGCCAAACCGCTACACCATAATTCGATGGCAAAAATACGAAATATATTGGAATAGTCTCTATACTAATATCATTTTGATAATCGGAAAAAATCAGTACCTTCGCGCCCGAATTGGTTCCGTATATCCTGTTCAGGAATACGGATTAAAAGGGAATCGGGTGTAAATCCCGGACAGTCCCGCTGCTGTGAAGCTCCGTTAACAGCCTAATACTACTTACGCCACTGACATTCGTCGGGAAGGCATTAGGATAGGAGTCAGTCAGAAGACCTGCCATTCGTTCAGGCTCATATCCTCGTGGGTTAGGATAAGTGTAACATTTTAGAATATATAAAAAATGATGACAGACAAGGATGTATTGTTATTACGACGCAAACTCGACCTTTTGCTCCGTACTGGCAAGTTATTGATGGAAAGTGCTGCCGACACGAACCGTATCGAACGAAACATGAAACGGGTTGCAGCATTTATGGGTATTCCGGAAGAGAAATTACATATCGATATCCGGTGGACAATGATCATGGTAAATGTAAGTGACGAAAGGAACTCATTCTCCAAATTCCAGAAATGTGAGAAACATGGTATCAATATGACCATGATCTCGCAGATAAGCGATCTCTCATGGCATGCCATCGAAGATGATTATTCACTCGACCGGTATGAGGAAGAGTTGGAAAAGATAGCCTGTAAACCCCGTAACTATTTACCTTACATCGTTGCTATCGGAGCAGGATTCGCCTGCGGAGGTTTCTGTAAATTATTCGGCTGCGACTGGATCGCTTTCCTGTTTGCTTCTATCAGTGCGTTTATTGGTTTCCGGGTACGCGCCCGCTGTATCGAGGCCGGCTTAAATGTCTATATGAGTATTGCACTTGCCGCTTTCGCTTCCACCTGCGTTGCTTATGCATCTTCTTTTACAGGATTGTCCGAAACACCTTACCAGCCATTACTGGCCTGTGCTCTGTTTATTGTACCGGGGGTTCCGCTGATCAATTTCGTGGACGATATGCTCGATAACCACCTGCTTGTCGGAATGACCCGTGCTGCCAATACTGCCATGATGGTAATGGCAATGACCTTTGGTATCGCTTTCGCCATGCGCCTGCTTGTTATGAACGACATATCGATCGACCATAAATTCAGCGAGTTAAGCATGGTTCCCCACGACACGTATTTTGTTTATGCCATCGCCGCAGCAATTTCTGCAATGGGTTTTTCCATGATATTCAATATACAACGGCGTCTGCTCTGGGTAGTCGCCCTGGGAGGTATCATCGCCGTGTGTACCCGTAACTTTGTCAATTTCGAACTGGGTTACGGTCCTGTGATCGGTTCGTTCATGGGCAGTTTCGTAGTCAGCTTGCTTGCAGTAAAGGCAGTCCACTGGTTTCATGTACCCAACCATGTGTTGACGATTCCTTCAGTCATTCCGATGGTTCCGGGAGTTCTGATGTACCGCTCCTTACTGGCGTTTATCAATATGCACGGAGTTATCGGCGAAGTTACCAATGCCTTTGCCAACGGAATCAATTCGGCACTCATCATTCTCTGTATCTCCCTGGGGGTTGCCTTTCCGAATATCTTTGCCCGCCAATACATCGCCAAAGACCGCAAACGGTATCTGCAGGAAGAATTGGAGAAGCGCCGGCAACGTGGAAAATTTCTGGAATGGTAACATAAACAAGTCTATTTTTTAACAAAGAAAAACACAATAACCAAATCCGTCCAATATTAGATTAAAACCAAAAAAAATCAGTTACGGATCAACATTCGGCAGGAATGTTGATCCAAATTGTTCCATATCCAAAAGTTATTGGTTCATTTAGGTACACATCCAAAAATAGTTTAAAGTTTAACTAAATGCAAAAAAGCCCAAAAAGTAATATGTTCTGAATTCCGGCGGGTTGTTTTCGTAATATTGCAACCTTGAAAACAGATTGAAAAGGTTAATTAGAAACGTATGGGAGAAACAAAAGGTTATGTTTCGCAGGTTATCGGGCCGGTAGTGGATATTCACTTCGATAATGAAAAAGAGGTAAAAATTGCACTTCCCCGTATCCATGACGCCATGGAGATAACCCGCTCCAATGGAAAAGTACTGATCGTAGAAGTACAACAACACATCGGGGAAAACACAGTCCGTACAGTCGCAATGGACACGACAGACGGATTGCAGAGAGGAATGGAAGCCGTTTCATGCGGCTCGCCCATTACCATGCCGGTCGGCGATCAGGTAAAAGGGCGTTTGATGAATGTCACCGGTAATTCGATCGACGGGATGGAAGAACTGGATAAAAAAGGAGCTCTCCCTATCCACCGCGAACCACCGAAGTTCGAAGACTTAACAACCAGTAAAGATGTTCTTTACACAGGTATAAAAGTGATCGACCTGCTGGAACCTTATTCCAAAGGGGGAAAGATCGGACTTTTCGGAGGAGCCGGAGTCGGTAAGACGGTTCTTATCATGGAACTTATCAACAACATCGCTAAAAAGAACAACGGTTTTTCCGTGTTTGCCGGCGTAGGCGAACGTACCCGCGAAGGGAACGACCTGTTGCGTGAGATGATACAGTCGAACGTAATCCGTTACGGCAAAGAATTTAAAGAAAGTATGGAAGCCGGACATTGGGATCTGTCGAAGATAGATCATGAGGAACTGGCTAAATCGCAGGCAACGCTGGTGTTCGGGCAGATGAACGAACCGCCGGGCGCCCGTTCGTCGGTAGCCCTGTCCGGACTGACCATCGCCGAGTCGTTCCGCGACCTGGCACCCGAAGGAGAAACGCGCGACATCCTGTTCTTTATCGATAATATATTCCGTTTCACCCAGGCAGGTTCCGAAGTATCCGCCCTGTTGGGACGTATGCCTTCGGCCGTTGGCTACCAACCGACACTGGCAACCGAGATGGGAGCTATGCAGGAACGTATTACTTCGACCAAGAAAGGATCTATCACCTCAGTTCAGGCAGTTTACGTACCGGCCGACGACTTGACCGACCCGGCACCGGCAACCACTTTTACACACCTGGATGCCACCACTGTGTTGAGCCGTAAGATCACCGAGCTGGGTATCTATCCGGCTGTCGACCCGCTGGAATCGACTTCGCGAATTCTCGATCCGCTGGTAGTGGGGAAAGAGCATTACGAAACGGCACAGCGCGTGAAACAGATCCTTCAGCGCAACAAGGAATTGCAGGATATTATCTCTATCCTGGGTATGGAAGAACTTTCGGACGAAGATCGGCAGACCGTAAACCGTGCCCGCCGCGTACAACGTTTCCTGTCGCAGCCTTTCGCCGTGGCGGAACAGTTCACCGGCGTACCGGGTGTAATGGTCTCTATCGAAGACACCATCCGCGGGTTCAACATGATTATGGACGGAGAAACAGACGATATCCCCGAACAGGCCTTCCTGAATGTCGGAACGATCGAAGATGTGATTGAAAAAGGAAAGAAACTGGCAGAACAAGCAAATTAATAACGTATGGAACTGGAAATCATATCCCCGGCGGGCATCTTATTCAAAGGCGAAACAGATTACGTCTCTTTTCCGGGTATCGCCGGATCGTTCGACGTATTGCCTCATCACGCCTCCATGATAGCCGCACTGGAAGAAGGTGTTATCCGGTATCAGACAAAAGAAAAGGAAGAACAACAAGAAATAAAGATACAGAGCGGATTCGTTGAAATAAAAAACGATATCCTGTCCGTATGCATCGAATAAATTATACGATCATGAGCGGTAGATTAAGAATGAAGCTAATGGGGCTGACAACCTTTATCAATGTAGTTATCGGCGTCGCACTGGGAGGCTTACTATACACCATCTGGCCTTCGCATTATTACGAATGGTATCCGTCGATACCGATATTCTACTGGTTAAGCAGTATGTTGATGATCTACTTTCTGGATCATGTAAAACGGAAACGCGGAGACGTTACGGTCGTTACTTATATGGTTGTCCGCCTGTGCAAATTCACACTCGCCCTGGTTTTCCTGTGGCTTTATGCCGCTTTGGTCGGTCAGAACCTGAAAGCCTTCGGCTTCACGATGATGTTGTTCTATTTCATTTATCTCGTACTGGAGACATATTCATTGTATCTGTTTGAGAAAAAAAGAATGAAAAGTGAGAAAAGAGAAAAAGATGAACAGAATAAAAAATAACTGCCTGTTTTGGTTTACCTTCTTATTACTGGCTTGCATCAGCATTCCGGTAAATGCCTCCACGGAGGATAAGCAAGGCGGAGTAGACGTGCAGGATATCGTATTCTCCCACATCAAGGACGCCTATACATGGCATATCACGGAGTGGAACGGAAAAGAGATTTCCATCCCGCTGCCCGTCCTGCTGAAAAGCGAAGAACGCGGATGGGACCTGTTCCTCTCCTCGCACCTGCACCACGGTAATGTGCATCACAACTATTACATTGCCGGTGAAGGCGAACATGCAGGAAAGGTGGTCGAAAAAAACAGCAGAGGCGAAGAAGTAAAACCCTGGGATCTGTCGCTTACCAAAAACGTATGCGGGCTGTTACTCAGTTGCGGGTTACTGCTTTTCATCGTGCTGCGGACTGCCCGCTGGTATAAGAAGCACCCCAACCAAGCCCCCGGAGGCTTCACCGGATTGATGGAAATGGCTGTCATGTTCATACATGAAGGAGTAGTGAAAGAAGGTATCGGCAAGGAATACAAGCCTTTCTCTTCCTATCTGCTGACCGTTTTCTTCTTTATTCTGATCAACAACCTGATCGGTATTATTCCGATCTTCCCGGGAGGAGCCAATATCACCGGCAACATTACTATTACAGCCGTATTGGCCTTATGCACATTCCTGGCAGTGAACCTGTTTGCCACCAAGGCATACTGGAGGGAAATATTCTGGCCCCACGCCCCTATTTTCCTTAAACTACCGTTGCCGATCATGCCATTCGTGGAGTTTTTCGGCATACTCACCAAGCCATTCGCCCTGATGATCCGTCTGTTTGCCAATATCATGGCCGGACATACGATCATCCTGGCACTGACTTGCCTGATATTCATCACCGCCTCGATGGGGGTAGCCATAAACGGGACGATGACAGTCGTTTCAGTACTGTTCACCGTGTTTATGAACTGTCTCGAATTATTGGTGGCATGTCTGCAGGCCTACATATTCACCCTGCTGTCGGCCAATTATATCGGACTGGCTAAAGTAAGAGAGTAAACAAACATAATTATTAAAAGAAGGTTACTAATTAAAAGATTAAAAACTATGTTATCAGCAATTTTATTACAAGCAGCAGCCGGTGCAGGCATAGCTAAACTAGGTGCAACAGTCGGAGCAGGATTAGCAGCTATCGGTGCAGGTATCGGTATCGGACTTATCGGAAAAGGTGCAGTTGAAGGAATCAGCCGTCAACCGTCGGCAGCCGGCGATATCCGTACTTCCATGCTTATCATGGGTGCGTTGGTAGAAGGGGTTGCCCTGTTTGCGATCGTGGTATGTTTCTTAGGGTTATTCCAATAAAATAAAAGTAAACTATGTCATTGCTCACACCAGACGCAGGGCTTTTATTCTGGATGATCCTTTCTTTCGGAATTGTCTTTGCCATTCTTTCCAAATACGGGTTCCCGGTCATTATCAAGGCGGTGGAACAACGGAAAGAATACATCGATCAATCCCTCGAGTCGGCCCGTCAGGCAAACGAACAGCTTACCGGCATACAGGCCGAAAGCGAAAAGATCCTTGCCCAGGCAAGAGAGCAGCAGAACGAGATCCTGAAACAAGCCCTGGTTGAAAAAGAACAGATCATCAGCGAAGCACATAAGAAAGCTTCAGCCAACGCACATCTGCAGGTAGAAGAGGCAACCCGGCATATACGGGAAGAAAAGGAGAAAGCGATCCGCGAAGTCCGTACCGAGATCGCCGATCTGTCTGTCGCCATTGCAGAGAAAGTAATGAAAGAGAAAATCAGCCGCAGCGATGAACAGGAAAAGATCATCAACGGGCTGCTCGACAGTGTATCGTTTAGTAAATCATAATATATGGATGTAGGTACAATCTCTTCCCGCTACGTCAAAGCGCTCTTTTCACTTGCAAAGGAGAAAAAGCAGGAGACACGGGTATATGATGATATGAAGATGCTGGCCACCAGTTTCGAACAGGAACCGGGACTGAAAGCAGTGCTCGACAACCCGATCTTTCCCCCAGAAGAGAAAGTAAAGTTGCTGACTACCGCCGCCGGCCTGGAAGTAAGCGAGTTGTTCACCCGCTTTATCCGCCTGGTATTGCAGCACAAAAGAGAGAGCCTGCTTCTGCTCATGACACACATCTATATCCACATGTACCGGAAGGATAAAAAGATCACGCGGGTATTGTTTAAGACACCGGTGCCGGTAGACGAAGCGACCCAGGAGCATCTGAAGAGACGGTTGCAGGAAGAAACCGGCAACACCATCGAGTTTACGGGAGTGCTCCGGCCGGAACTGATCGGGGGATTTGTACTCCGGATCGGCAACATCCGAATCGACGCCAGCTACTCCAGACAGCTCCGGGAGATAAAAAACAAGCTGATCGAAAGAAATTAAAAAAGAAAAACGTATGACAGACCAGATAAAAGTAAGTGAAGTTTCCGCCATATTACGCGAACAACTGGAAGGTATCAACACCAGCATCCATCTGGAAGAAGTGGGTACCGTGCTTCAGGTAAGCGACGGGGTTGCACGCATCTATGGACTGGATAATGCCGAAGCCAACGAACTGCTGGCTTTCGACAACGGCATGGAAGCCATCGTCATGAACCTGGAAGAAGACAATGTGGGTGCCGTATTGCTCGGCCCGACCGACCAAGTAAAGGAAGGCGACACAGTGAAACGTACCCGCCGCATCGCTTCCATCAACGTAAGCGAAAACATGGTCGGTCGTGTGATCGACCCGCTGGGTAACCCGATCGACGGCAAAGGCGAGATCACAGGTAAAAAATACCAGATGCCGCTGGAGCGGAAAGCGCCGGGCGTCATTTTCCGCCAGCCGGTCAACGAACCGTTGCAGACAGGAATCAAAGCCGTAGACGCCATGATCCCAATCGGACGCGGACAGCGCGAGCTAATCATCGGCGACCGCCAGACCGGTAAGACTTCCATCGCCATCGACGCCATTATCAACCAGCGCAGCAATTACGAAGCGGGCAATCCCGTTTACTGCATCTATGTAGCGATCGGACAGAAAGGTTCCACCGTAGCCTCTTTGGTCAATACGCTTCAGGAGAAAGGGGCTATGGACTACACGATCGTTGTCAGTGCCACCGCTTCCGACCCGGCTGCTATGCAATATTTCGCTCCTTTTGCCGGAGCGGCTATCGGCGAATATTTCCGCGACAGCGGACGTCATGCCCTGGTGGTCTACGATGACTTGTCGAAACAGGCGGTTGCCTACCGCGAAGTATCCCTGATCCTTCGTCGTCCTTCGGGTCGAGAGGCTTATCCGGGCGATATCTTCTACCTGCACTCCCGTTTGCTGGAACGTGCGGCCAAGATCATCAACCAACAGGAAGTAGCCCGCGAAATGAACGACCTGCCGGAAAGCATGAAAGAACTGGTAAAAGGAGGCGGCTCGCTGACAGCCCTGCCGATTATCGAAACGCAGGCGGGCGACGTATCGGCTTATATCCCGACCAACGTGATCTCTATCACCGACGGACAGATATTCCTCGAAACCGACCTGTTCAACCAGGGGAACCGCCCGGCTATCAACGTAGGTATCTCGGTATCCCGTGTAGGTGGCAACGCCCAGTTGAAGGCGATGAAGAAAGTGGCCGGTACGCTGAAAATCGATCAGGCGCAGTTCCGCGAGCTCGAATCGTTCACTAAATTCGGCGGCGAAATGGATGCGGTAACTGCCTTTACGATCGATAAAGGACAGAAGAATAGCCGACTGTTGATACAACCCCAGTACAGCCCGATGCCCGTGGAACTTCAGATCGCGATCCTCTATTGCGGAACAAAAGGACTGCTGAAGGAAGTACCGCTCGACAAAGTGCATGACTTTGAAAAAGCATATCTTCAGACATTGATTACCAACCATCAGCGGGATGTCCTCGACGTGTTGAAATCGGGAGTGATAAACGACGAAATAACCCGCGTACTGGAAGAAACGGCTCACCAGGTAAGCGGAGCATACAAAGCAGGTTGAATATAGAAAGGAGATTATGGCATCACTGAAAGAGATAAAAATCCGTCTTGCGTCGATCAGGAATACGCAGAAGATCACCTCCGCCATGAAGATGGTTTCTTCCGCCAAACTGCATCATACGCAGACGATTGTCGAACATATGCTCGCATACGAAAGTAAGCTTAGCGTCCTGTTGAACGGTGTCCTGGCCGCCGAAAGCGATCTTAATTCACCTTATACGGCACAGCGGAAGGTGAAGCAGGTGGCTATCGTTGCCTTTTCGTCCAGTACAGGTCTGTGCGGCGCTTTCAATGCCAACATATGGAAAGAGTTGTCCGCCCGCCTTCACCGGTATGAGGCGGATGGTATAGCTGTACGCCTTTACCCTGTCGGCAAAAAGGTAGCCGACGAACTGTATAAAGCCGGTTATCAGACAGACGACAGTTTTCTGCTGATCGCAGACAAGCTGAAATACGAGGATGCCAGCCAACTGGCTACCGCGCTAATGACGCTTTATACTTCGGGAGAAGCCGACCGGGTGGAACTGCTTTACCATCATTTCAAGAACATGGCAGAGCAGATTTTGACCGAAAAGATATTCCTGCCCGTCACCCTGCCGGAGAGAGATCCGGAGAGCTTCTCGGCCAATTACATCCTGGAGCCGTCGTCCGAACATCTGTTGGCGCTACTGCTGCCGAAAGTACTCCATTTGCATATCTACACGACAATGCTCGACAATGCAACAGCCGAACATGCCGCCCGCATGCTCGCCATGCAGACGGCCAACGACAATGCCAACGACCTGATCCAGGAACTGACCTTGCAATACAACAAAACCCGCCAGCAGGCCATCACCAACGAATTGCTGGATATAATGGGAGGTGCTGGACAATAACATAAGCTATTGATAATTTTCACATTACACCTCTGATACAAAAATCAAAACGGAAAACTTTATTGTTCTTGCAAATAATAAAGTTTTCCATTTTTGCAAATACAACACCTGGCAATCAACCGATTGACATATTTTAACTGGTTAAAAGTTTCCCAAAAAGAAAACCATATCACAAATGACTTTACCTTTGTGAAGAAATAAAACGTAATATACCAATACAATTATCATGATTCAGACAGTTATCAAACGGGATGGTCGTATCGTCGGATTTAATGAGGAGAAAATCGTGACGGCAATCAGAAAAGCCATGCTACACACAGAAATAGGAGACGATTTGCAGCTAATTCGCCAGATCGTCGACCACATTTCATTCAAAGGGGAACCACAAATGACAGTGGAAGCGATTCAGGATGCAGTCGAACTGGAACTGATGAACAGCAGCCGCAAAGACGTAGCACAAAAATATATTGCCTACCGCAATCAGCGCAGTGTTGCCCGCAAAGCAAAAACGCGTGACATGTTCCTGGAAATCATCAACATCAAATCAAACGACATTACCCGCGAGAACGCGAATATGAACGCAGATACCCCCGCAGGTATGATGATGAAATTCTCCAGCGAAACAACCAAACCGTTTGTCGACGACTATCTGTTAAGTGAAGAGGTGAAGGAAGCTATTTCCAACAATTACCTCCATATCCATGATAAGGATTATTACCCGACCAAGAGCCTGACCTGCGTACAGCATCCGCTGGATCGCATTCTAAAATACGGCTTCTCCGCCGGACATGGCGAATCGCGCCCGGCCAAACGTATCGAAACGGCCAGCATCCTGGGATGTATCTCATTGGAAACTGCCCAGAATGAAATGCACGGCGGACAAGCGATTCCGGCTTTTGACTTCTATCTGGCTCCTTACGTGCGCAACAGCTTTATTGAAGAGCTAAAAACGCTTGAAGAGTTGAACGGAGCCGATTATTCACATCTCTATCAGGTAGAAATAGCCGACTATGTAAACAGTCCGCTGAATGGTCTGACAGGCGACCAACGGATCATACAACACGCGATCAATAAAACTGCCAGCCGTGTTCACCAGTCGATGGAAGCTTTTATCCATAATATGAATACCATTCACTCACGTGGCGGCAATCAGGTGGTATTCAGCTCCATCAACTACGGTACGGATACTTCGGCGGAAGGTCGTTGCATCATCCGCGAAATATTGAAAAGTACCTACCGCGGTGTCGGTAACGGCGAAACGGCTATTTTCCCGATCCAGATATGGAAAAAGAAACGGGGCGTAAGCTATCTGCCGGAAGACCGGAACTATGACCTGTATGTATTATCCTGCAAAGTATCGGCACGCCGTTTTTTTCCGAACTTCCTGAATCTGGATGCAACTTTCAACCAGCATGAGGATTGGAAAGCCAATGATCCGCAGCGTTATATGCACGAAGTGGCAACGATGGGATGCCGCACGCGTGTATTCGAAAACCGTTTCGGGCCGAAAACATCTATCGGACGCGGAAACCTGTCTTTCTCTACCATCAACATCGTACGACTGGCTATCGAATGTATGGATATTGAAGATAAGGATGTACGTATTGCCCGTTTCTTTGCCAAACTGGACGAAATGCTGGAAATAACAGCCCGTCAGCTGCACGAACGTATGGAGTTCCAGAAAACGGCGTATGCAAAACAGTTCCCGCTGCTGATGTCTTCACTCTGGCTGGGTAGCGAAAAGCTGAAACCGACAGACACGATCGCTCCGGTTATCAACCAGGGCACATTGGGTATCGGATTTATTGGGCTGGCAGAATGCCTGGTCGCCCTTACCGGTAAACATCATGGTGAAGATGCAGACTCACAGGAATTAGGTTTGAAGATCGTAACTTATATGCGCGACCGTGTAAATAAGTTTTCGGAGCAATATCAGCATAATTACAGCGTGCTGGCAACTCCGGCTGAAGGTCTTTCCGGCAAATTCACAGGAAGAGACCGTAAGAAATTCGGCCCGTTACCCGGTATCTGCGACCGCGACTATTATACGAACTCCAACCATGTTCCGGTATATTACAAATGCAGCGCCCGCCATAAGGCAGAAGTCGAAGCGCCTTACCACGCATTGACCGGTGGCGGTCATATTTTCTATGTCGAAATAGACGGCGATGCAACCCATAATCCGGAAGTAATCATGAAAGTGGTCGATATGATGGATAAATATAATATCGGTTACGGCTCGGTAAACCATAACCGCAACCGTTGCTTGGATTGCGGCTACGAAAATGCTGATACCAACCTGGAAACCTGCCCGAAATGCGGTAGCCAACACCTGGATAAACTACAGCGCATCACCGGTTACCTGGTCGGCACTACTGACCGTTGGAATAATGCCAAGTTGGCAGAGTTGAATGATCGTATTATTCATAATTAGAATAGCTGAACTATTGGGAAAACGTACCTGATGTCTTTTTATTTAGAAGTACGTCTAAATCGATTTAGAGGTAGGTGTAAATTCATTTAGAGGTACGTCTAAATTTATTTACACCCAGGTATGACAAAAGAATCATAGAAGATATGTCAAAATGTCCTGATGATGATAGGGACAAAAGATGCTGATAATTATTAATCTGTCAAATATCGAATTCGAATAGTTAAAAACAATGTTATCTATTATTGACATTATTGAAGATACAACAGTAGATGGTCCGGGCTTCCGGACTGCAATCTACGCTGCTGGTTGTCCGAACCAGTGCCCGGGCTGCCATAATCCGGAATCGTGGGATATAAAGAAAGGACGCCCCACTCCGACCGAAGATATTCTGGAAAAGGTGCTCGAAGACGAGTTTGCCGACGTTACTTTCAGTGGCGGCGATCCGATGTATCAACCCGAAGGTTTCACAGAACTGGCGCGTGCGATCAAAGAGAAAAGCCAAAAGAATATCTGGTGTTACACCGGATATCAGTTCGAGAAATTATTGGAAAACCCTAAACAGGCAGCCTTGCTCCAATACATCGATGTCCTGGTAGACGGAAAATTCAAACAAGCCCTCCGCGACGAAAGTCTTCTGTTCCGTGGCAGCAGTAATCAGCGATTGATCGATGTGAAAAAATCACTCAAAGAGAAACAAGTCGTTTTCTATAAATACAACCCGTTTATTTAGCGATCTGCATGTATTTCTCATGGGAGAATAGCCGTAGAAACCAATCAGTCCGGTTCTACTCCCTTACAAACTGTTTTTTGAAAGCCAAAGGTGACATTCCCCGATGCTTCTTAAAGAACTTCCCAAACGACGACTGATCGGAGAAGTTCAGCATATCGGCAACTTGCTGAATAGTCAGTTCCGGGTTACGCAAAGTCATTTCTGCTTCACGCATCAAGGCCTCGCTGATCCATTGGTTGACAGTTTTTCCACTGAAACTTTTCATTATACGCGACAGGTATTCAGGGGTGATACAGAGTTCGCCGGCATAGAAAGAGACGGAGTGTTCCGTACGGCAATGTTTATTCAGCAATTGGATGAAAAGAAACAGAAGCACATCTTTGCTGGGCGGGTTCGGGCTTACTTTTCCCCGATTGGCCTGGTAAATGATATTATTCATTTCCAGCAGAAAGCCTCGTAGTTCGTTCAAGACGATATCCCGTTGCCAGGCATGATCGGTACGTTCCATGTTCCGTTCGATTCGCAACAAACAATTTTCCAGCAGGGCGCCTTCTTCTTCATTCAGTTTCTGAATCGGGCGGCTATGACGCGAAGCGATATAAGCGGCGGGCATACGGCGACTGTTCAGCATGATTTCGGCAAACAGGTTCCTTTCGATAATCAGATGGTATCCTCTGAAATCCGAAGATAAACGGAAATCCTTTACCGCATGCATATCCATAATATCCAGCAGCACATTATCCGCCAGATAATAGGTAAAATCATCAATGGTAATCTCTATCTTACCCTGACGCACCAGAAAAATAGAAAATGCATCCAAGCGAATGGAAACACCTTCCTTAAATCCCGGATTTTCATGACCTTCGCCATTTATCATAGAAATGATCAACTTATCCTGATAGGACTTAAAAATCAAATTATAGCGCAGCAAATCCTCAATACTGAGTTGTAATACAGATTGTTCCATGAATACCTTTTGTGAGTCGGCAAAGATAACAAATATATCTTAAACCGATCCTGTTCAATTTTGGAACAACAATATTCAATTTTCAACCACACGCTATCGGGCGAAAAGTCGGACATTTGCACCGGTTATTAGTTAAGGCAGTAAATATCAAAGAGTAACAAACTATTCCCATTTGAATATCACCCTATTGATGTTTTGATTTTGGAACAATCCGCTGCCGGGATATAAATAAAACAAT
The DNA here is from genome assembly GCF_905196875.1 of uncultured Parabacteroides sp. Classification (GTDB taxonomy): domain Bacteria; phylum Bacteroidota; class Bacteroidia; order Bacteroidales; family Tannerellaceae; genus Parabacteroides. The sequence continues at coordinate 23,928 of NZ_CAJJWO010000019.1, forward strand.
TACGAAGAAATGAAGACAAATTTAATTGTCCGATGCCTGAGCGGCATCGGGGTAGGGCTTCTTTGCCTTGTTGCCAGCTCATGTAAGGAACAACCCGCCATGATGGTAAACAACGAGTACAAAGTACTGAAAGTATCTACAACCGACAAAACCCTGAGTAGCCTTTATTCCGCCACCATACGCGGACGGCAGGATATCGACATCTATCCCCAGGTATCAGGATTCATCACCCAATTATGCGTAGAAGAAGGACAGGCCGTACGAAAAGGCCAACTATTGTTTGTCATCGACCAGGTCCCTTACCAGGCGGCACTGCAAACAGCAATTGCCAATGTAGAAGCGGCACAGGCTGCACTGAACACGGCAAAACTGACGTTCGACAGTAAAAAAGAACTGCATGCACAAAATGTAGTATCAGCTTTCGACCTGCAAACTGCTGAAAACGCCTGGCTCAGTGCCAAGGCTCAACTGGCACAGATGAAAGCGCTGGAACTGAACGCACACAACAACCTTTCATACACAGAGGTAAAAAGCCCGTCCAACGGAGTAGTCGGAACACTTCCCTACCGTGTCGGAGCGTTGGTCAGTGCCAATTCTCCTAAACCGCTGACAACCGTTTCAGATAATTCGAACATGTATGTCTACTTTTCCCTTACAGAAAATCAACTGCTGGCTCTCACCCGCCAATACGGCTCCAAGCAGAAAGCTTTGGAAATGATGCCGGAAGTCGAATTGCAACTAAATGATAAATCCGTTTATCCGGCAAAAGGAAAAGTAGAAACGATCAGTGGAGTCATCGATCGCAACACAGGGACTGTCAGTCTACGCGCCGTATTCCCGAACGAAGAAGAAATCCTTTACAGCGGCAGCTCCGGTAATATTATTCTCTCTACCGAGAAATCGGGCAGTATCGTGATCCCACAAACAGCCACTTTCGAAATACAGGATAAAGTATATGCTTACAAGGTGGTAGACGGCAAAGCGACATCCACCCCGGTGAATATAACCCGTGTGAACGGCGGACAGGAATACATCGTGAATGAAGGTCTGAAAGCCGGTGACGTGATCGTTGCCGAAGGCGTAGGTTTGCTGCGCGAAGGAACTCCGATCCAAGTTAAACAATAATAGGAAGAACGGAATATGAAATTAAGAACCTTTATAGAACGCCCGGTACTATCAGCCGTTATCTCTATCGTGATAGTATTTATGGGCATTATCGGGCTGACCAGTCTGCCCGTCGAACAATATCCCGATATTGCCCCACCTACCGTTATGGTGAGTACAACCTACTTCGGTGCCAGTGCGGAAACCCTTCAAAAGAGTGTAATCGCCCCGTTGGAAGAAGCCATCAACGGTGTAGAAGATATGACCTATATGACATCTACGGCGACCAATGCAGGTACCGTATCCATTATGGTCTACTTCAAACAGGGGACAGATCCGGATATGGCAACCGTCAACGTACAAAACCGTGTATCCAAAGCCACCGGGCAGTTGCCGGCAGAAGTGACACAAGTAGGGGTCACAACCACCAAGCGTCAGACCAGTATGCTACAGATCTTCTCGATATACAGCCCTGACGATTCATACGATGAAAGTTTCCTGGCCAATTACCTGAGCATTAACCTGAAGCCGGAAATCCTCCGTATCTCAGGCGTTGGAGAGCTAATGGTAATGGGTGGCGATTACAGTATGCGTGTCTGGATGAAGCCGGATGTGATGGCGCAATATAACCTCATCCCTTCAGACGTGACTGCCGTACTGGCCGAACAGAATATAGAATCGGCAACCGGTGCATTCGGCGAGAACTCTACGGAGACCTACCAATATACGATGAAGTACAAAGGCCGTTTGATACAGCCGGAAGAATTCGGAGATATCGTGATCCGTTCGACCGAAGACGGCGAAGTACTGATGCTGAAAGATATAGCTGAAATAGAACTGGGACGTGAAAACTACTCCTACATCGGTGAGCTGACCGGGCATGTCGGCGTTTCCTGTATGGTATTCCAGACAGCCGGTTCCAACGCAACCGAGGTAAACCAGCAAATCGACGCTTTCCTCGATGAAGCACGCAAAGACCTGCCGAAAGGTGTTGAGATCGTACAGATGATGAGTTCGAACGACTTCCTATTCGCCTCCATCCACGAGGTGGTAAAGACATTGATCGAAGCGATCTTGCTGGTTATCCTGGTGGTATACATTTTCCTGCAGGATATCCGTTCGACACTGATCCCGTTGGTCGGTATCATCGTGTCTCTGATCGGTACATTCGCTTTCATGTCGATTGCCGGATTCAGTATCAACCTGATTACTTTGTTTGCACTTGTTCTCGTAATCGGTACGGTGGTCGATGATGCCATTGTCGTCGTCGAGGCGGTACAGGCCCGGTTCGACGTCGGGTATAAATCTTCGTACATGGCGAGTATGGATGCCATGAACGGGATCAGTGCCGCCATTATCTCTTCTTCACTGGTGTTTATGGCTGTGTTCATTCCAGTATCGTTTATAAGCGGAACTTCCGGTACATTCTATACACAGTTCGGTCTGACTATGGCGGTTGCCGTAGGTATCTCGGCGATCAATGCATTGACGCTGAGTCCGGCATTATGCGCACTAATCCTGAAGCCGTATATAAACGAAGACGGTACGCAAAAGAACAATTTCGCCTCTCGCTTCCGTAAAGCATTCAATACAGCTTTCGACGTCCTAATCGCGAAATACAAGAAAGGCGTACTCTTCTTTATCAAACGCAGATGGCTGATGTGGTCGATGCTGGCTTGCTCGATTGTTCTGCTGTTTTTCCTGATGAAAACGACAAAGACCAGTCTGGTGCCTGACGAAGACCAGGGTGTATTGTTTGTCAACGTAACAACGGCAGCCGGTAACTCGCTGGCAACGACCAACGACGTCATGACCAACATAGAAAACCGTATCAAAGACCTGCCGCAGATAAAGGAATACAATAAAGTATCCGGCTATGGGCTGATCTCCGGACAAGGGAACTCATTCGGTATGTTCATCATCAAATTGAAACCGTGGGATGAACGTACAGATAAGGAAGACCACGTACAATCGGTTATCAACCAGGTGTACGGACGGACTGCCGATATCAAGGATGCGACTATCTTCGCCATGTCGCCGGGTATGATTCCCGGTTACGGTATGGGTAACGCATTGGAAATGTATATGCAGGATAAAAAGGGAGGCGATCTGACTGATTTCTTCAATACGACACAACAATACCTGGGAGCCTTGCGCGAACGCCCGGAAATTGCAGCCGCCTATTCAACCTTCTCCATCAACTACCCGCAATGGGAAGTGACGGTAGATGCAGCTAAATGTAAGCGTGCCGGTATCACTCCGGATGCCGTACTGAGCACCTTGTCCGGTTATTACGGAGGACAGTATGTATCCAATTTCAACCGTTTCTCGAAAGTATATAAAGTAATGATACAGGCTTCGCCCAATTATCGTCTGGATGAATCCTCACTGGATAATACCTTCGTACGTATGGCTAACGGCGAAATGGCTCCGTTAAGCCAGTTCGTCAACCTGACAAAGGTATACGGTGCCGAATCATTGAGCCGCTTCAATATGTACAACTCGATCGGGGTAAACGCCATGCCTGCACCAGGTTACAGTTCCGGTGATGCGATCAATGCCGTGAAGGAAGTAGCGGCAACCAGTCTGCCGAGAGGTTATGGCTACGACTTTGCCGGTATCACCCGCGAAGAGAACCAGGAAAGCAATACGACAACTGTAATTTTTGTGATCTGTATCCTGATGATCTACCTGATCCTGAGTGCGCTCTATGAAAGCTTCCTGGTCCCGTTTGCTGTGATCCTTTCCGTACCGTTCGGCCTGATGGGTAGCTTCCTGTTCGCCAAGATCATGGGGCTGGAGAATAACATTTATCTGCAAACCGGTTTGATCATGCTGATCGGCCTGTTGGCTAAGACAGCCATCCTGCTGACTGAATATGCCGCCGAACGCCGCGCCGCTGGTATGAGCCTGACATCTGCCGCACTGTCTGCCGCCAAAGTACGTCTCCGTCCGATCCTCATGACGGCATTAACGATGATTTTCGGTCTGCTGCCGCTGGTGGTAGCGACCGGCGTAGGTGCAAACGGTAACAGTTCGTTAGGTACAGGTGCCGTCGGCGGTATGTTGATCGGTACACTGGCGCTGCTGTTCGTCGTGCCTTCCCTGTTCATCGTATTCCAGTATCTACAAGAGAAAGTACGTCCGATACAGTTCGAACCGGCACGTGACTGGCAGATACAGGAAGAAGTAGTAGAAGTAACTGCCGAGCGGAATGAATATCTCGAAAGTAAAAAGAAAGGAAATCAATCAGATGAAAAATAATATCATTCTATTATCCGTCGCCACCCTCTCGTTACTGAGTGGGTGCGGCATTTACAAATCCTATAAACCGGAGACCTCCGTTCCCGATAACCTGTTCAGGGAGGATACGCCGGCTACAGATACCACCAGTATCGGCAACCTCGATTGGCGGGATTTGTTCTCCGACCCGCAGCTGCAAGTTCTGATCGATAAGGGATTGGAAAATAACACCGACATGCGCACCGCCCATTTGAGGGTACAGGAGGCCGAAGCCGCCCTGATGACTTCACGTCTGGCTTACCTTCCGGCATTGAACCTGACCCCGCAAGGTACGATCAGCAGCTTCGACGGTTCGAAAGCCGCCAAGAGTTATCAGCTGGCCGCCTCTGCCAGTTGGGAAATCGATATATTCGGTCGGTTGACCAATGCAAAACGAAGCGCACAGGCAGCCCTCGAACAAACCAAGTCATACAAACAGGCCGTCCAGACACAGCTAATAGCCACTATAGCCAATTCCTATTACACTTTATTATTGCTCGACAAACAGTTTGTCATCAGTGAACGGACGGCCTCTCTTTGGAAAGAGAATGTGCAGGCGATGTATGCATTAAAAAAGGCGGGACTGACGAATGAAGCAGCCGTTTCCCAGTCGGAAGCCAACTGCCTGAGTGTGGAAGCCTCCCTCCTGACCTTGCGCCAGCAGATCAACGAGGTAGAGAACAGCCTGTCGAACCTGCTCGGAGAAGTTCCAGGCCGGATAGAAAGAGGCAACATCGACCGACAGGAGTTTCCCCGGACATTGTCTGTCGGAGTCCCGCTTTCGCTGCTAAGCAACCGCCCGGATGTAAGACAAGCCGAATACTCGCTGGCACAGGCATTCTATACTACCAACGGTGCACGTAGTGCCTTCTACCCGAACATCACCCTGAGCGGTGTAACCGGATGGACCAATAACGGAACGGGGATCATCACCAATCCGGGCGGCTGGCTGTTGCAGGCGATAGGCTCGGTGACACAACCGCTATTCAACAAAGGAGCCAACATCGCCCAGTTGAAAATAGCCAAGGCACAACAGGAAGAAGCTTCCCTGGCTTTCCAGCAAAGCCTATTAAATGCCGGAAGCGAAGTAAACAACGCTTTGACACAATGGCAGACGGCACGCGGACGCATCCAACTGGCCGATCAACAGATTACAGCCTTACAAAAGGCCGTAAAAAGCACCCGGTTACTGATGCAACACGGAAACACCACTTATTTGGAGGTACTGACTGCCCAGCAAGGTCTGTTGCAGGCGGAACTCTCGCTGGTTGCCGATCGTTTCGATGAGATACAAGGGGTTATCAACCTTTATCATGCATTAGGGGGAGGACAGGAAGAGTAACTTTTTATACGGTTGCCGTATGCGAGCGTATACGACAACCGTATATAAAAAAACTGGAGCCCGGAGCTTTATTATAGTTTGGCTGTTATATAATCGATAATATCCAGACAGAGATTGGTTGTCAGATCATTCGTATCCAAATCGGGATTCAGTTCGACCAAATCCATTGACTTTATCAAGTTTGTCGACAACATATGTTCGACAAAATTTTTAAACTCTTCCGGAGTCAGTCCTTCGCTCACTCGCGTACCTGTACCCGGAGCAAACCGCGGATCGAGACTGTCCACATCGATACTGAAATGGACATTACGTATTTTCCTTTCCTTCAGCTTCCGCTTGATATCTTCGGCCACGAAATTGATTCCCTTCAGATGGATGGTATCCATGGTGTAAACACTCAGGTGCTCCCGGTCGATAAGAGCCTGTTCGCCTTCATCCAGGCTGCGGGTTCCAACGAGGAACACATTCTGCGGATTCACCTTATTGCCGGGAGCATAGATATTGACAAGTTCTTCGCTTCCCATCCCCATCAGAGCACTCAATGGCATTCCGTGGATATTCCCGCTGGGGGATGTTTCATTCGTGTTGATATCGCCATGCGCATCCAACCAGATGATTCCGAAATCGTCGAAACATTTCCCTACACCGGAAGCACTTCCCAGACCAAGTGAATGATCGCCACCGATAACAAGCGGGAATGCCCCGCCACGTAAGGTATCATACACCAGCTCTGCCAGATTATTATTCACCTCGACGATAGCGTCCAGATACTTCATGCTCTTGCCCCTGGCAAATTTATCCGTTTCGGAAACGGGAGGAACATACAGATTCCCAAGGTCGAAAGCACGATGCCCGTTCTTACGAATCAAATTCATCAATCCCCGCTCACGCAGATGGTTCGGGGCACGTTCTACGCCTTCCCGGTCGCAACCGAGGTTGAGGGGGACTCCTATTACATTAATCTTCATACTGTCCGTTTAAAATTGCGCAAACGTTTCCTTTATAATAGCTATCGCCTCCATCATCTGATCATGAGTGATAATGAGTGGCGGAGTGAAGCGGATGATATGATCGTGTGTCGGCTTGGCAATCAGTCCGTTTTCCTTCAGGGCCAGACAGATGTCCCAGGCAACCTTCCCGTCATGCGGCTCAGTGACTACGGCATTCAGAAGCCCTTTTCCTCTCACCTGCTTAATCATCGGATTATCGATCCTTTCCATCTCACTGCGGAACAACTCACCCATGGCAAAGGCATTCTCCGAAAGTTTCTCGTCCCTCACTACTTCGAGGGCAGCAATACCGACAGCAGCAGCCAACGGATTTCCGCCATACGTAGAGCCATGTTCGCCCGGCGCAATCGTCAGCATAATCTCATCGTTTGCCAGTACGGCAGAGACAGGAGTGACACCACCGGAGAGGGCTTTACCCAATATCAATATATCGGGATGAACATTCTCGTAATCGCAGGCCAGCAGTTTCCCGGTGCGTCCGATGCCCGTCTGTATCTCATCGGCAATGAACAGGACATTATGTTGTTTGCAGAGGTCGTAACAGCGGCGGAGATAACCGTCGTCGGGCACTACTACACCGGCCTCTCCCTGGATCGGCTCTATCAGGAAGCCTACAACATCCGGGTCTTTCAATGCCTCAGCCAATGCGTCTACATTATTATATTGTACTTTGATAAAGCCGGGAGTGTATGGCCCGAAGTCTTCATACGAACTCGGATCGGTACTCATCGAAATGATCGTGATTGTACGTCCGTGGAAATTCTCGCTGCAAACAACGATCTTAGCACGTTCGGAAGCGATGCCTTTGATACGATACCCCCAGCGGCGCGCCAGTTTGAGGGCGGTTTCGACTGCCTCTGCCCCGGTATTCATCGGCAGCAATTTGTCGTAGCCAAAGAACTTGCAGGTAAACTCCATGTATTCGCCCAAAATGTCCGAATGGAAAGCGCGCGACACCAGCGTCAGCTTCTGCGCCTGGTCGGTCAATGCCTGGATGATTTTAGGATGGCAATGCCCCTGGCTCAGGGCGGAATAACCGGACAGGAAATCAAAGTAACGTTTGCCTTCCACGTCCCAAACAAATACGCCTTCTCCTTTCTCGAGAACGACAGGCAGGGGATGATAGTTGTGTGCACCAAACTTCCCCTCACGGGTGATGTAATCTTCCGGTCTCATACTATTTCAGATTTAATTGTTTGACAGACTGTAAGCGTTTCATACAGCCAATGAGCCAAAGATAGGAATTTGAAGTGACAGTATGTCACCGGAAGATATATGTTAAGAAACACAGAAAACGGTTCTTTCCGGTTGATTACTGCCATCCGGATACTAAAAAAGGGATGACCCTCGTCATCCCCTTTTTCATGTTTGGCGTAAAAAATATATATAGTCTTGAGAATTAAATGCGTATTATTTATCTGTCGTCTTCAGGCTCACCGGCTTGAACAGGAAGATGAACAGGAATAGCAGCACTGCCGTGCAAACCGAAGAAATCAGGAATAATACCGGCCAGTCGCATTTGTCACCATCCCGGAAAAATCCGATCAGCCATCCGTTCCATAACGTTCCGATCAGGAAGCCGACGCCCCAGACCAGGAAGAAAAGCAACCCCTGTGCCTGTGCTTTCATCTCCTTCGGAGCAACATTATCCGTATACACCTGTCCGCCCACATAGAACAACCCGAAGATCAGTCCATGTACGATAATCCCGATATAATAGAACCATTGCTGTCCGGTTTCGGCACCGAAAAAGAAGGCCCCGTAACGAACCAACATGGCTACCATACCAAAGATCAGCGTGTTCTTGATCCCCGACTTCACAAGGATCGTTGTAGTGATAACCAGGAAGAACATTTCAGCCAGCTGGCCGAAGTTCATCGTCACCGTTATATTACGAACCTGTTCGTCGGCCAGGATCATGGAACCATATACATGATACAGGGTAAACGGGATGATCGAAAGGAACGTAAGGATCATAAACACCCGGTAATTCTTATCTTTCATCAGCGAGAAGGCGGAAAATCCGGTTATATCCATCACCGATATCTTCGAACTTTTCGCCACGGAAGGCGGAGTATGCGGAAGCGTCAGGTTGACAAAAGCCGCTACGAAAGAAACGCCGGCACCGCAATACATCGGCAGGTTCGTATCGTCGAACGCCTCCATACCCATCAGGTGGATCGCTACGATACTAAAAATACCGGAAGCCACCCAGCCTACCGAACCGAACATACGTATACGCGGGAACTGCTCGGACGGAGCATGGCTCATAGCGATCGTACTTGTCAGACTCTGTGTCGGCATGTGGCAAAGCATAGCCATTACGACAAAGAACATCAGAGGAGGAAAATCCTGCTGCTGGGCGGCCAGCAGCAGGAAGACTCCCGTGAAAATATTCAAAACTGCCAATATCTTTTCTGCGGCAAAGTAGCGGTCGGCAATCGCTCCGATAAACGAAGAGCCCATTGCCCCGATAGCCATTGCACTTAATACTAAGGAAACCTGATACACTTCCAGCTTGAGCGTGTGTGAAAGATAGGCTGCCAGCGGCACCCACCAGACGGCACTCAGCATGTACTGAAGAAACATCATCAAACATAGCTGAACTTTTGTTCCGATTCCTGTATTAGAATGTTGTGTACTCATGATAGTAAATAAAAAGGTTACTTGTCGTGTTTTCCAATTTCGTTGATCAAAAGTACTCCTTCCCCAAGAGAACGTCTGTCCGTTCCGGTTGCATTAATTCCCGTATTTATCTCATTCTACGCTATTCTCAGTGGGTATGATACAATTTTTTAAAACCGTGATACAATAAATGAAAACCCGTAATACAATTTTATATATCTTGCAGTGTCAAACAACAAACTTATTTATGAGCTATCTGAAGTTGATCTTATCTATACTTTTCCTGTCTTGTTCCCTCTGGCTGTTTGCCGACGAAAGCAATTATCTTTTTCGCCATTACCAGGTGGAAAACGGGTTAAGCGATAATATGGTGACGGGCTGCGTGCAGGACAAAAGCGGTTATATATGGATCGGGACGCGTGACGGTCTGAACCGTTTCGACGGGTATACCTTTAAAGTATTCCGCAACGATCCCGACGATGCCGAGTCGCTCGGTAACAACTGGATCACCCACCTCAACTGCGATAACGACGGCAATCTGTGGGTCGGAACACTCTCCGGCCTGTATCAGTACAACGAAACGAAAGAGTCGTTCCTTCACGTACCCTTTACCAAGAACAAAGGGATCGACTTCTTCCAGTTCGATAAGAATAACCTGTTATGGCTACTGATGGACGGAACCCTGATACAATATAATATATCCGACGGACAGTTTCACATCTTTGCCGGAAACAACGGACAGACCTATACGTCTTTCTGTATCATGCCCGACAATTCCCTCTGGCTGGGAGACTCGGAAGGCTTCATCTCCCTGCTGAATCCGGAAGACGGCACGCTCGACTCATATGATCTCTTCGCACATTCCCCGGCTACGACCTCCCGGAAGCTATCCATGCTTTATCGATCGCCCTCGTCGGATAATATATATGTAGCATTCGAACATGACGACGTGAAAATATTCAACGTACTTACTAAAACATACCAGGATCTGAACATCCAGGAGAAAAACCAACTGACCATCCTGATCAATTGTTTCCTTGAAAAAGACAAAGAAGAGCTATGGATAGGGACAGACTCGGGCCTGTTTATCTATGATCTGCAACAGGGTACCTGCAAACGGATCCGGCAAGACCTGCTCGACCCGTATGCACTTTCGAGCCATTTCGTCTCTGCCCTGTTTGAAGACCGGGAAGAAGGCGTCTGGATCTGTTTCCATCAGAACGGGTTGAACTACTACTCCCCCTTCCGCCCCTTCAATGTGTATTATCCCTGGAACGAGACACATTCGCTGAAAGGCGAAGTGATACGCGATATCTGTAGCGATGCCTATGGAAACCGGTGGATCGGTACGGAAGACGCGGGTGTGAACTGCATGGAAAAGAAAACGGAAACATTTACCAACTACCAGCCTGTTCCCGGTATGAAAAGCCTTTCCCATACTAATATACGCGGACTGGCCGCTTCGGGCGATAACCTGTGGATCGGACATGTGATACATGGCATCGACCTGATGGACATAAAGACCAGGAAGGTCGTCAAGCATTATGATTTGCTGAAAGATAATCATACCGTCAAAAACAGCACGGTGCGCTGTATCAAAGTATTGCGCGAGGGAGATATACTGGTCGGTACGGAAGACGGTATTTTTCGCTACGACTATCTCAACGACCGCTTTGTCTATGCCTCCCAGTTCCCGCCTTTTGCCGTAAACAGCCTGTACGAAGACCGTGCGGGGAAGATATGGCTCGGCATGTTCAACCGGAGCTACTACTTCAACAACACCAGCAACACAGGCATGTATCTGCAATACGACAAACTCAATACCCAACGGCACAACACCGTGAACGATGCCTGCGAAGATAAGGACGGGAATATGTGGTTCGCCACCGTCGAGGGCGTTATTAAATATGATTTCCAAACCGGCGAGTCGTTGCATTATACCGTAAAGAACGGAATGCCGAGTAACGTGGCCTTCCGTATCCTGCCGGACGAAAATAACTGCCTGTGGATCAGTACGGCCAATGGTTTGGTCTGTCTCAACACGCAAACGGAAAAGATCATGACATATACCGAGGCGCACGGCCTTGTCACCCGCCAGTTCAATTACAACTCGGCATTTAAAGACGACGACGGAACGCTCTACTTCGGTACGGTAAAAGGCTTTATCCATTTCAAACCTAGCGACGTAAGACCGGCAGCCGAAAAGATGGATGTGCATATCAGTTCGCTCGACATACAGAACGGGATAGGAGGACGACGGATCATCAACAGTTCTTCCTCCTCGGAGGTAAAAAGGGTCACGCTGAACCACGGTCAGTCGACCTTCAATATTAATTTCTCTTCTCTCAACTTCATCGCTCCGAAGTCTATACAATATGCCTACCGGATGGTAAGCCTCGACAAGGACTGGATACCGCTGGGAGAACGTAACATTGTCTATTTCACCGAGCTGCATCCCGGCGACTATACATTCGAAGTCAGGGCCGCCAACTTATCGAACAACTGGGAAGACAAAATCACCCGCCTGCATATCACGGTACTTCCGCCCTGGTGGGTTTCCACGACTGCCTACATTATATATTCTATCTTTGCCCTGGCCGTTATTATCTTCCTTATCTTCTACTGGCGACGAAAGAACAAACGTACCATGGCTTACAACATGCAGATATTCGAAAGCAAAAAGGAGAAAGAGCTTTACCAGGCCAAGATCGACTTCTTTATCAATATCGCTCACGAAATACGCACGCCGCTGACGCTGATAAAGAACCCGCTCGAACGGTTGCTAAGATCGGATAAGATCGGTGAGAAAGAGAATAACTCGCTGACACTGATGGACAAGAACGTATCACGTCTGCTCTCGCTGGTCAACCAGCTACTCGATTTCAGAAAGACGGAGATAGAAGGTTACCGCCTGAACTTTGTCCGTACGGAGGTCGTCTCGCTGCTGACCGAAACGGCTAAACGTTTCCAGGAGATAGCTACAGAAAACAATCTGTTGCTGAACCTCGACCTGACCGTCCAGGAACTTTATGTGTTTGTCGACCGCGAAGCGCTCACCAAAATAATGAGCAATCTTTTCTCGAATGCCGTTAAATATGCGGCCGGCAGCATTGTCGTACGCCTGCAGCCGTCTGCCGACTACGAGACTTTCACGATCGACTTTATCAACGACGGCACTCCTGTTCCGGCAGAAATGAGAGAGAAAATATTCGAACCTTTCTACCGTATCAAAGGAAATGAAGATAAACCGGGTACAGGACTAGGTCTACCGCTGGCACGCTCATTGGCTGAAATGCATCACGGCACGCTCGAGTTGGCAGAGACTTCGGGTAACCAGACCCTGTTCCGTATCACCCTGCCCGTCAAACTGGCCGGCGCCGTCAAGACAGCTGAAGAGGATGTCCAGCCGCTACCCGAATCCAGGAAGATCGCTTATACCCGGGAAGAAGGCCGCCCCACCATCCTGATCGTCGAAGATAACAAGGAAATGAGTGCTTTCATCGCCGACGAAGTCAACGAAAGCTACAACGTATTGATCGCCGGCAATGGCTCCGAAGCGCTGGAACAACTTAAGAAGGAAAGTATCCAGTTGATCATTAGCGACGTGATGATGCCTGTCATGGACGGTTTCGCCTTGCTTCAGAGCGTAAAGACAGATATCGAATTCAGCCATATCCCGGTCATCCTGCTGACAGCCAAGAATACTATGCAGGCCCGGCTGGAAGGGTTGGAACTGGGAGCAGACGCATACATCGAAAAACCGTTCTCCACCAGCCTGCTGATGGCACAGATATCCAACCTGCTTTCCAACCGGGATAATATCCGCAAGTTCTACTTCAATTCGCCGATCGCCAATATGAAGTCGATGGCCTATACAAAGGCCGACGAAGGTTTCCTCGAAAAACTGAACGAAATTATCAATGACAACATCGGTAATCCAGAACTCGATGTCAATAAAATCGCCGACCTGATGCACCTGAGCCGCCCGACCTTATACCGCAAGATACGCGCTATCTCGGATCTGACTCCGAACGACCTGATCAAGATCAGCCGTCTGAAGAAGGCCGCCGAACTGCTCCTGCAAGGAAACATGAAGATTTACGAAATTTCAGAAGCGGTAGGCTTCAGCTCGCAATCTTATTTCTGGTCTGCCTTTATCAAACAGTTCGGTATGAGCCCGTCGAAGTATGCGAAGGAGAACAGGTAAGTGCCATAAACAAATTCGGGAAAAGACTAATTGTCTTTTACACAACGTAAAGAAAATGCCTCATTTACAGATGATCTATAGTTATCTAAAACAAATTTCCATGAATAAACCCAAGAGGCATTAGGCGTATTGTAATATCCTGTTGCTAAATACCAAGCGTTAGAGTTGAAATAAGTCCCGGACCACAGATTAGATTCTGCTCCGGTTCCTTGCACTTGACCCCAAATTAGATTTTCCAGAGATCCAAAGCGAGAACCGTTGGCAGGAATAAATATAGACGCAAAATTATAAGGATTATATAATAATATCCCAGCATATCCTATTTCAGCACCTTCACCCACCAATGTAGGAATTCTATAAGTCACTCCATCAACCGTCTCAAATTCATAAATATTCGCAGCCCCCTCGTTCTGATGATTTTGAGTATTAGGTACTCGCATAGGCCTCCTGTCATAATACCCATCTGCTATATAACCACGTAACATATTATCATAACTTGACCTCTCCTTCCCATTAAATGGATTCAACCAAAATGACTGACGCATTTCAGAGCCAACTACTGATCCTAAATTATTATCAACCCCATCTTTTGGAAGGCGATATTTATCAGGGAACACTTCTTTAGCTTCTTCTTTGGACGTTTTTTGCCAATTAACATCGGTTACAGACCCTACCGGATAGTAGGCGCGCGATGGATAAGCTTGAAAAAAGTAGCCTCCCTGAGACGGATAATCTGTAAAATCGGCCTTTTCGCCATTAGAGAAATCAAACCATTTTGTTAATTTATCTCTCAAATCCTTTGTCAAAGTCAGATTGAATGGTGATATCTTCTTTGCCATCACACGAGATTGTCCAGGAGCCTCTCCTCCCGGTATGGGATCGCTGGGACGCAATAAATAATCGTCAGATTCTCCCTGACGAACATAAATCAGATGTGTACCTGTAGCATGAATAAGAGCTATTAACCCATAACGGGGAGCTCCGATGGCACCTCCTGGCAACCGACTTTTCATGCCGACGCGGAAATAAATACTGGGAGTATCAGTCGTTACTTCACCTGAAATGAGTATTTTCCCCTTTTCGTCAGCTCTAAACTGACAGTTATTCTCAACCTCAGCAGCAGTAGTCCAATTTGCTTTATCCTTCGCACTTCCATCCGGCTTATCAATATTTTCTACCCCATAAGCATATCTGGTAATCCCCAGATCTGGACTAGGATTCTTATCCAATTCAATAAAATCCTGTCCCACCACGACTATCGCTCTCCACTTACTTCCGACCTTGTCTGTTGTCTTGATACGAATGATACGCTCAGCTGTCTCATTCGCACGATGAAATGTTCCGACAAATGTATAAGGACGGATTTGGGCTAACTCGGAGTATACATCCAGTTTCTTTTGGGTAAAGACAACCTTAGTACGTCCGTCGTCTTCGGAACTTGCAACAAAAAACTCACCTTCACGGTCACGCAAATTTGTACCATAGCCGACATTAGCAGAAACCAAAACATAAAGCTTTCCTGTATTGCTAAAAAACAAATTTCCTTGTTGTCTTTCCAGCTCATATTTTCCAGATTCTTCAGCAAATTGAATCTCATCACGTACTGCACTTTCTTTTTGGTCACCGACCGTCACTCCTTCAAATAATAATTCATCAGGAGTAGCCGATAGACTATCCCGTTTTTCAATATGAACTACCTTGCTCAAATTACCAATATGCAATGTCAACGTTCCGGTCTGAAAATCTTTATCACAGTTTATTTTCACATCCTCAGTAGCTTCCTTAGTAGAGGTGGAATTTAAAGCAAACTGCTTCTCCTTATTACCATCGGCCAAAGTCAATCCATCTCCAGTAACCCTAATAAATCCTTGAGAACCATTATTTATCCAGTCATTTGCACATGTATAGGTACAAACAGTAGCCAAAAGATTATCTACTTCTCCTCCATTATAAATAATTAGAGAGCTGTTAGATACACCTAAATACTGTTCACCATTGGAGACTATATCATGTGCACTAGGATCAATAACTGAAATTTCAGCACCTACCAATTCGTTCGATGGAGCATTTTTTATCGCCTCATCGGCAGTGCGATACCCCGCAATGGATATACTCTTCATTTTGACGATATACTGATGATTACGTGTTATGTCATAATAATCATCTCTAGCCTTCCAAAGAGCCAACCGGATATACCCTTCTACTCCATCAAACTCTCCTTTTACAATAATCGAAGGTTGATTATCCTTGGGAGTGTAAAACACATATAGAGGTGATGTTGTTAGTCCATCAGTCGATTCACTAAGCATCACATCTGTGGAATAAGTATCACCGGAAACTATACCGGCATAATTTCCAACGCCATAGTCCGTCAGAGTATTCTCCTCAAACACAGCACCTCTTGATGCAACATGTGCCAAATTAATACCCAACAGTTTATATTTTGTATTACTAGCATCAACTTCAACTGTCACTTTTGCAGCAGAACGATTAAGCTCAAAATCAAGACTTAGACCGTTATATGAGTTCAAATCTGACACCATAGATATTGGAGAGGCATCCTGTACAATCAAACCTTCTTTATTTCTATTTAATTGCACAACCAACTTTGATTGCAGCTCACCGTAAGTCGTTCCAAAACCAGCACTAGTAGCCATCACTCTTTCAATATTAGCCAATACCAATAACTCAGAATTCTCCAAATCATTTTTATCCAAATTGGCATAATAAGCATTATTTCCTACAGAAGTAGCCTTTACAGAAGTGGAAATCTTTTTATCATCACCCTTAAACACAAGTACCCAGATATCATTAATATCTGCCGAAGTATCCCCTTTCGTTTTAACATCTACAACACCTTCTTCTGCAGTCGATATAGTAAACCGAAATTGCACATCCGAAGTTCCTGATTTAACAAGAGTCTCATCCACACATGACGTACACAAATACATCAAAAACAGCGTGATCTGTACTATTATAGCGAATCGTTTCATAGACATTTACTTATTTTTTATTTCCACAAAGCTTTGATTCCCGTAATATATCCACCAATAATAATCTTCAGTTTTCCATCATTATCTACATCAACCTGTCTCTCATCACCGGAATAGACCCACATAAGAAATTCTTTATCAGCAGCCGGAGACGTATAACTAGGCGAGGCTATTTCATACTCTCCTCCAAAAAATGTAGTTCCTGGCCAATCTGCATATCTGATTTCTTTCATATAAGTATCCTCCGATTCAATCTTACCTCCATTACCGTCAAATACGACTTTTCCAATAATTGGATTCGAATTAACTTCTATTGTTCGAGTCAGTTCCCCGGCATGCAATGTCAATTTATAGGTCGCTATGTTTTCATATCTGTCATCATTATCAAATTCAAAAATCATAGAACCAGTATATCCACCTTTTGATAATGCTTTATAGTCAAAATGAGTTGTCGTATTTCCCAAAGAACAAGAAAGATCCTTAAATACCGTATTCACAGTTATAAGACTCTCGGATTGATTCTCATCTTTCATGACACCATCTTCACCTATATAAGGTTTGTCCTGATTTGTCCAGAAATAGACATTAACCCTTTTCTCCGACATATCCACATGCAAACTCGTCACATTCAAATAAGGGATTCCCAGATTGGCTTCTATATTTTCAGGGTTTTCCCACTCTTTCGGTGTAACTTTCACTTCAAATCGTTCCAGTTTTCCTTTCGTAGCCACGCTTGCCACCACCTGATAAGAGGTATTTTTAGATATATGCAAATCTTTCAAAGACAAATTGCCTACATCAATAGAACCTCCATTATACGCAGAGACACCATCTCCTAGGGGAATCTGATAACTTGTATTTGTCTTAGTAGAACCATCTGCCTCGGTAAACTCCCCGTTCACCTGGATATAAGTATAAATTCCATTATTAAAGGCGGCCTCAACCAAATTATGTTCAGGAATATAGAAAGTCAGCACATCCGTACTTACATCCCCTGTGGTAGTGGGCTCAATGACTAGATGCGTTCCAAAATTTTTTGCTAAGGTAGAAACATACGTATCGGAATATCCCAAATCCGATCTATCCAGCCAAGCTCGTCGGGGAACATTGACTATAGATGCACTAGCAATTTCCAACTTACCTTTTCCAGACACATCCGAGAATGTATCTCCCTTTTTTATTTTCAAAGTTACCTTTGCCAAAGCACGTTCCAAATTCATTTTTACATCTTTCCCATTTGATGCATCCCACTCATAAACAGACATTAACCCTGTTTCAGAATACATCGGAATATATCCCCGGTTAGTACCACCGGAGCCTGCAATGTTAATATCCAGTTTACCATTGCTATTATAATTATCATAATATCGCAGCACGGTTCCTTTGATATCGTCTATCTTAGTAACCCCAGTCAGAGAACTCAGTTCGTTTGCCACCACGATTATTTTCAATGGAACTTCTTTTTTGAACAGTTTAGATATGACGTACGAATCTCCATCTTTTATAAAATAATCATATGCTTTTTTAGGATCAGTCGGCAATGAGGACATTAAGTCTTTATCCTCATAATATTGAGTGGCAAACAGACTGTTATCTTGAGTGAAGAAAAACACCCTCAACGAACGTATAGCGTTTTCAGCTACATTTCCTACTTCAGTGGAAACGCCGGCCGCACGCACCGAGATACGCATCACAGCGTTTCCTGAGGCATCGACGGTCGGAGTACCAATCGCCTGCTCTTCACTGCATCCTATTGATAACAACGATACCAAACCGAATAACAAGATTATCCATTTGATTCGATTATTCCTTATTTTAGCCATATCGCCTTTCTTCATAAATCCGGAACAATATCTTGTATTTTCCAGCCGTTCACGTATATTGTAATTACAACTTTCGGATTCAAATCCGGATCAGGGTCAGGAGTTGGATCGGGATCGGGACTAGGGCCAGGATCTGGACTAGGGTCGGGGGCGGGCCCAGGATCAGGACCAGGGTCAGGACTGGGATCTGGATCTGGATCAGGGCTTGGTCCGGGACCAGGATCAGGTTCTTCACCACCTGAACACACGAATGTTATCTCAAAAATATCTTGTCGATCGAGATATTCCAAAGTAGGATAAACCCAAATAGTGTCGCCGACAGCCTCTTTTTGAATCTGTCCCCTTGAATCACGGGAAGGTATCTTACTTTTCAGTATCAAATCGACCACATCCAATTCTTTACAAAACTTCAGCGAACCACAACTTCCTTCCAACAATACAGGAGCCGAAAAGAGGTTACCCGCATCATAAGGTTGCAAACGCAAAGTCTTAATATCAGCCTGCAAAGTATCATGGTCTATCGCAACTGTATGGGGAGTATAGGTCACCAGATAACTCGATTCCCCCGTCTTATTGTTCCATTTATAATGGGCATTACGACCGGTAAGCTTAAAAGTGAACTGTCTAGCAACAGGTGCCGGCTTACTTATTGCCGATAGGTTTATCACTTTTACCCGAATTGTCTTCGAATCCTTGATGAGAGAAGTATGGATTGTAGTCATCTCCATCGATTTCACCTCTACATTTTGCGCAATACCATAAAACAGGTCACTAAAAGCATCGGTTTGTGGTGTAGCCTGGTCGTTGTCAGCCGGATCGAGATTATAACGTAAAAATGTTCGAAGATCATCCAGTTTAGTTTGCCCTATGACAACACCTGTCGAAGACGGAGTTAGCGGATCATTATTATGGGTGATCTTAAAATGCTGATCACAGGATACACTGTTAGCCCACGACACCAAGGTATATTTACCCGGAGCTAGTTCTACATTCCTTGTCCAGTTATCACTCAGCTCTCCACCCATGATTTGAGGAGATAAGGTATCCTGCAACACACCTGCCTCATCGAAAATAAAAGTTTTCAAATCCTTAACTTGCCTGCCAAACTCATTACCATATTGCATGTTTAATACATAGTCATATTGCAACTGCACTCCGTTGGGCGGACATGGGGATATGTCCTCGTCGATACAACTGTATATCACCGTTATGAGACAAGTTGCCAACAAATAAAAAACACCTTTTATCCGCATGCCAGTTTCTCTTTATAAATATCGGTTCATTGTTTAGAAAAGATGATTTCCGGCAAGAGAAAATCCTTTTTGCCGGAAACTTTCACCTCATTATGAAAAGAAAATCCAAATTAAATATCCGGTGTGATATTTTGGATCGTCCATGGAATCACATTAATTGTCACCTCCACATTTGCACCAGGCATTTCAGGATCCGGGTCAAAAGGATCTTTGGGTTGGATAGGTTTAGTTGGATCAGTAGGATCTGGTTGATGGGTTCCACCAGGGATAGGAGTAGTACCAACCATACTACTTAGCAAAGTGGATAAATCCAAACGATAGATATTTCCTATAGCAAAACTTGTTACATGATTAGTAGAACCACTCTTAAACAATTTTAAAGTCACAAATTGTTTATCCTTTACATAGCTATCTGAATTCGTCTGATAATCTGCGGCAGTCTTATACGCCTTCACTTTAACAATAATATGCGGCAAAACAGAACCCAATTGATCCTTATTAGCATCAATGTCTGTTATGTTTGTTGATTGTGGAAAAATCTGATAACCGGCTGCTTTATTTTTTGCAACACCCAGATTTCGATCTGTTGAGTAATACTCAGATTTACCAGCAAATGCTGCCGCCTTTTTAGTTATTACCGGCATTTTGTCCGTATGACCGGAAGATCCCCCTGTTAGATCAATTCCCGGAACATCTATTGATCCGGCATCTCCTGTTGCATTTATAGCGATTCTATCCCACATATTTCCCATACACAAAAAAGTGTGTCCACTAGATACTCCCGCTGTATGCCAACCATTTAAATGATAAGCTTTATACCAGTTCGGCCAATACGAACTAGATTCACTTCCAGGCCAAGCCATCAGAAAAACGGGATCTGATGAAGAACGTACTTTTATATTATTAATAAATATTTCTTCTACATCAACTGCATAATAAGCGTTCGGATTCCATGTCAGCCAAGTTATGTTCTTACCCTCAACATAAGGATTCTTGAGCCATTTGCCAGCAGCATTTGCATCTGCTGCATTTAATAAGACAACGTTAGTCAATGGATCAATCTTGGGAGTACCGGCAGAGCCAACAGTAGGAGTAACATGAGTATTACCATGTATATAAAAATATTCAGGAAGATAGACTATAGTTTTATCATCTGTGATATCATCTGTATCAGCAAAGCCATTAGTCAGTGTACCAGCAATCGCTCCACAATATCCATAGTCATAAGGGCCGGTAGGATTTGTCATGTCATTTGGCTTATGCAGATTAATAACTCCATCAGAATCAATAGGTCCTATTTTAACATTCGCTAACTCACCATCAACAAAAGCCCTAAAGTCACCAAGTGTCATCGTAAACCAATGATTCCCCCAAAAATCCTCCCACTTTTCAGGTGTTTTAACATCAATAGCACCATGAACTTCGAAACGAGCAAATGAAGGAAGAACCTCAAAATCGACCACATAAGTAAGAACTTTAGACCCTGCATTCGGTTTTATACTCGAAGTTGCAAGAGACACTTTACCAGTCTTTGACACCAACGGCACCCGATCATAACTATATTCCATTCCCGTAGGATAAGCAACATTCGATCCATTTTTTCCATCTTTATAATTGAAAAAATTAATATTAGTTACATTATCATCATTGGAATAAGCATTTAGCACTACATCAACCTTAGTAGTTCCTTTCGGAACACCGATCGTAGCTCCTTCTACAGGTTTTTGTGTCTCCCCAGGAGTTCCATCTACTTTATTATATGCCCCATACAAAGCAGCTTTCATTTGATCATCATCCAAAAGAATCGATGTAAGCAAATTATCATAACCGTCATACGCCATAAAAGTGACTGTACGTACAGTAGGATTAATTGTCCCTGTTCCGACCTCATGTCCAGGCTCAACAGCACGAGTTCCATTCCTCCCTTGTACATTAATATTCAACACGACCAGCGATTCGCTGTCATCCGTATTATCTATTACTTCATCCTCTTTACACGAAAAGAGAGCAACGACCGCAAGGGTCATAAAAATAATTTTTTTCATACACATTTCATTTTAGATGTTATTATACCTTTTTTGTTCTACATCTATCTCCATGTTCCAGCTCTTACTTTCCGTAGCTTTAAGGTCATCGATAGAACTTTGATTGTGTAAGACAAAATTAAGTAATTGTAACTTTCTCTTATTGTATCGAGAGGCCATTTCATTGTACTTTTTGGTCAATTTTGTGTATAAAAATGTACAAATAAAAGGGGCTGTCTTTAATGAGACAGCCCCTTTTCCATATCAAATTCTATTTTTCTTATTCCTGGTTTGCCAGGTGATTCTTCAAAGGATTCGTATACATTTCAAGTATCTTCGTGCGCAGGAATGCTTCGTCTTTGTTCGGCAAGACAATCTTATCCAGTTGTCCCTGCAGGTATTCTTCGAAATGTTTCTTATCTCTGAGTCCGTAATTGCCACTGAAACGCTTAGTACCAGTCAGCATATCATAAGCAACATAGTTGCAGGGATAAAAACGGTAATGTTTGTAGATTTCCTTATCGATGATGGAAGCGATAGCGGCAACCAGTTCATTCTTTTCCATACTTCTGTCGAGGGTCGCTAATTGATCGTTGATCGGTTCTGTCAGCGTAAAATGAACACGGCCCTTATTATTCAGGATGCCGGTTTCCATGCTCAACAGGTCGTCGCGCTGGCTCTTTACATAGTCAGGATCATCTCGTTTCATCTGGAACTCTTTTGCTTTCAGGAAGTCGCACGGATCGTACTCGTAAGAGATAGCAACCGGGAAGATATTCAGATCCATGATATTGGAAACGATACCCTTATCCCCGCTCATATTCAACATTTTCAGGACGCTACCCTGTGTGCGGTCGTTCGAATCTTTGGCACGACCTTCACGTTGTGCGATCCAGATAGATTCTTTTGTTTCATTGATCGTATGGCGTATATAAGCCGAAAGCTTCTTACTTACATCCAACATCTGACGAACAGAAACTCCGCGTTTTACGATAAAACTGTTATTCAGGCGAACCAGCGTCTCGATCCAGGGACGGATCATCAGATTGTCACCTATCGCCACCTGCGTCATACCATATCCCACATCATACAACATTACATTCAGGAATGAGGCATCCAGTACAATGTCGCGGTGATTGGAAATAAATGTACAAGGCTTCTTATCTTTCGGAAGACGGCTTCGTCCGGAGATCGTCAATGAAAAGGTCGTCTTATTGGCAACCATCATCACCGCTTCGTAAGCCAGCTTCGATTTAAAGTCTTCTTTTGTCTTGAACGAACGCATCGTTTCAGAAAACTCTTCCCAGTTCACATCCGGTTTGATATACCGGAAGGCCCGCTCGAAATCTTCGTTGGTTACCAGTGCTTCAATAGCATCCTTCACCTCGTCATTATTCAGCGGACGAATGTCGTCAAAATTATAGGAAACTTCTGTATCCATATCTTTCTATTATTATTTACCTACCTTTTGCAGTTCATTTTCAATGATGTCTGTCATAACATCCTTGATATCCAATCCGGCAGCCCGAACTTGCTGCGGGATAAAGCTGGTAGCCGTCATACCCGGTGTCGTATTTACTTCCAGCATTTTCGGTTTCCCGTTTGCTTCGATAATAAAATCGACCCGGATGAGTCCTTTGGCGCCCAATATATCATAAATCTTTGATGCTTCGCGTTGTACTTTCTCCGTCAGTTCGGGAGAGATACGGGCGGGAGTGATCTCGTCGGACTCGCCGTTATACTTCGCGTTGAAATCAAAAAACTCGTTCTTCGTAACCACTTCGGTAAGCGGAAAGACAACTTCTTTTCCTTTTACCTTATAACAACCGCAAGTCACCTCCGTTCCGGAAATAAAACTTTCCAGCATGACCTCGTCGCCTTCGGCAAATGCCTTTGCAATAGCCGGTTGCAATTGTGAAGCGTCCTTAACCTTGGTCACTCCGAAACTGCTTCCCCCATCGTTGGGTTTCACAAAGATCGGCAGTCCTAACCGGGTGATCGCCTCTTCTTCTGTCACTGTCTGTCCTTTGAATAAACGGATAGAGTCGGACACATTGATACCAAAACTACGCAAATAGTTGTTGCAAACAAACTTGTTGAAGGTAAGAGCGCTGACCAACTGACTACAAGAAGAGTAAGGCATCCCGATCATATCAAAATAGCCCTGCAACCGACCGTCTTCCCCCGGAGTACCATGAATAGTAATGTAAGCAAAGTCGAAATGCTTCACCTCACCGTTCTCCCGGAAACTAAAATCATTTTTATCAATTGGTGTATATTCCCCGCCAGGAAGTTTAACCGCCCATTCGCCTTTCTTAACGATTGCAATATATAAATTATATTTGTCTTTATCAATAAAAGAGTAGATTCCTTCTGCACTTTTTAATGAAACAACAATCTCGGAAGAATCTCCCCCGGCTACAATAGCTATGTTCTTTTTCATTTTTATATTTCTTTAGTGTTTGCATATATCCGCCACTTCTCTATCAGTTGTGCCATATCAGCGGGAATTTCGGAATCAAAAAACATTTCCTCACCGGTAGTAGGATGCACAAATCCCAACGTTTTGGCATGCAGTGCCTGTCGGGGACAAATGGCAAAACAGTTCTGTACGAACTGTTTATACTTGGTAAAAGTCGTTCCTTTAAGAATTTCATTTCCGCCATACCGTTCATCGTTAAAGAGGGTATGACCGATATATTTCATGTGTACACGTATCTGGTGCGTACGTCCTGTTTCGAGGCGGCACTTCACCAGCGAGACATAGCCCAAACGTTCGAGCACGGAATAATGGGTAACGGCAGTTTTTCCCTGATCTCCTTCGGGAAAGACCGTCATCTGCATCCGGTCGCGCGGATCGCGTCCGATATTTCCTTCTATGCGTCCCTCATCTTCCTGCACAATTCCCCAGACTAATGCACGGTATTCGCGCTTGGTAGTCTTATTAAAAAACTGCAGGCTGAGATTTGCCTTTGCTTCCGGTTTCTTGGCAACCACCAACAGACCGGAAGTATCTTTATCAATACGGTGAACCAATCCTAATCGCGGATCGGAAGGATCATAGGTCGGATCGTCTTTCAGATACCAGGCCAATGCATTTACCAGTGTACCGGTATAATTGCCGTGTCCGGGATGCACAACCAAACCTGCCGGTTTATCCACCACCAGCAAGTCGTCATCTTCATATATTATTTTAAGAGGGATATTTTCCTGAACGATCTCCAGTTCACGACGCGGACGCGTCATAACGATCGTCACCACATCTTCGGGCTTCACACGGTAATTACTTTTTACCGGTTTTCCGTTAGCCAGGATACATCCCGCTTCGGCAGCTAGCTGTATCCGATTGCGGGTCGATCCGAACATACGGTCTACCAGGAACTTGTCTACCCGCAACAAAGACTGTCCGCGATCGGCAACGAAGCGGAAATGTTCATACAGTCGGGGAGTCCCATCCTCCTCTTCCTGTCCTAACAGGCCGTCGGCCTGTTCATCATCCATTTCGTCAAAAAAATCATCCATAGTTAAAACCAGTTTTCTTCTTCACTATCCAACGATTCGACAGGCATGGTCGACAGCGAGTCTTCAGATAGAATTTCGGCCTCGCCACTACTCACCTTCAGAATCAGAGGAGCCGTAAGCGGGACATGTTCACCTTTACTCAAAGTCCTTCCACGCAAATCGACAGAGACTGCCAGATCTTTAAAATCGCCCGGCACATATTCGATCTCCACATTTTCAAACCCACGGGCCCGCAGCAATGCATACGCCTGGCGGAACGACAAGTCTTCCACTTCCGGTATGGTAGCCATTTGGGAAGTCATGGCATTTACCGTAATAAACACGATCCGTCCTTCTTTCACCTTCGAACCTGCCGAAGGAACCAACTCTACGATAGCTCCGGGACTGACCTCCTTAGAAAACACAGAGTCGATCACATTATAACGTAAGTTGTTATTTTTGAAGAATTCAGCAGCTTCTTCCACTTTCAGGCCTTTCACATCCGGTACGACAACAGCTTCATTATGCCTCGTATACTTATCGAGCCATATCAGGGTGCCATAGATCAAACCGCATGCCACGACGACTGCCAGCAGCAAGTTCAAGACGTACGGATTCTTTATCAGTTTAACAAAAAAGTTATTCATTTCTATTTTGTGTTTGTAGGCGGGATCAAAAGTAGAAAACAAAGCCGTTAAAACAAAGAAAGTAAAGGCTTTTTAGCAAAAACCTCTACTTTCTTTATGAATAATTTCTTTAAAACGGGCTGATTATCCGTTGTATTCGTCAGAAACTGATAACTTAGCTCTTCCTTTAGCACGACGAGAAGCTAATACTCTGCGACCATTAGCTGTTGCCATTCTTGAACGGAAACCATGCTTGTTCTTTCTTTTTCTGTTTGAAGGTTGGAATGTTCTTTTCATCTTTCTATATATTTATTTATTATTATCTTATACCAATTCGGGCTGCAAAGATAGAGGCTTTTTTTTAATAAACAAAGAGTTGAACCCTTTTTTCTCACTTTTTGTTGCTCTACCACAGCCTGAAAGCCAACTTTATGACGTACCTTAAATATATATGTACATTCAAATCAAAAAGGCATATACGTTTTATTCTCAAAATTAGCATGCTGTCCTTCAAACTTCTTCGCTTCCTCTCCTTCCGGATTCAGCTCGATCGATTTCTTCAGATCTTCAAAAGCACCTTCTTTATCCCCTTTCAGGTTCTTGGCCCGTCCTCGTTCGGCATAAGCCTTGGCAAAATCAGACTTAATATCGATGGCGTCGTCGAAGAATGCGATGGCTTCATCCAATTGCCCTTTCGTGATCAGAAGGGTTCCTTTCAGGATACAGGCATCTTCGTTGAACGGGTTCAGGTCGAGCGCCTGCTGGTAATCATCGGCGGCGGCTTCCAGATCGCCCAGGGATTCATGGATTTTTCCTCTTATCAGATAGGTTGTTTCCTCTTCAGGAGCCAACGAGATCGCTTTTTCGATATCGGGCAATGCTTCTTTTCCCTGCATCATATCCAACAGTATCTCTGCACGAAGGAGGTAAGCATCTGTAAAATCATCTTTCAGGGCGATCGCTTTTGTCAGGTCGGCAATAGCACCCAGCGGATCACCGGTCGTTCTTTTAGCTTTCGCCATCAGGAACCAGGGAAGATGGTTCGCGGCGTCGAGCTCAATCACGCGCATACAATCGGCAATCACTTCCTGATCCTTATCCAGCATGAAAAGGACACTGACCCTTGCCAACAACGTATTGACATGTTCCGGTTCGAGCTCAACCATACGATTCAGTACATCCAATGCCTTTCCGGTTTCATTGGTCATGGAATAAGCCGACACCAGATAATTCATTGTTTCAAAATCTTCTTCGATATTCAACGCTTCGGTAAAGCATTTAATAGCATAAGCCACCTGCCCTATTTTCTGGGCACGAACGCCGTCATATTTTAATATGTCGAAGTTTTTCTGATCGTTTTTCACTTTCTCTTCTACTGTATCCTCCTTTTTTTTAGAAGAAGAGAACAAGGATGTAAAGAAATTTCCCATGGTTATTTATTTATGTTCCGGAGGGCAAAGATACCGATTATTTTGAATTAGTCATAAACTATCGCTCCGGATCATAGTTAAAAGGACTCCTATCAGCCCAAGAATTTCGCTGGTGACAAAATGTTACTAGTATAGCGACTAATCAGGATTAATAGAGCGACTAAATTGAATTAGTATTAAGACTAATATTCTTTAACACATCATGCTGACAGAAAAAGACGGATTATACAAGCAAAATGTAAAAAGCAGATTTTACGAATAAACAATCAGGTACAGATCTGTCTTATTACAATAGTAATGAACAATATAAACTTTCATTTATTATAAAAACCACACAATAACTTTACGAAACAAAACATATACAGCGCAAAACATTTCAATCTTTTACTATTTTTTATAAAACAAAAAAATACAGGCTAACGATATTTTGTTATATTTGCAATCAATTTATAACTTGGCGGAGATTGTTTTGATTGCTTCTCTAAAAATAATAAAGATACTTAGTCACACACAAATTAGATTATGGAAAACATAGAAACTGGACTTTTATTAATGATTGTCGGAATGACCACGGTATTTGCAATTCTTTTGATCGTTATCAACCTGGGCAAAGGATTAATCGCACTGGTAAACAAATACGCACCGGAAGAAGTCATCGTAAAAAAACAAGTAGCAACAGCACAAGCTGCCACAACACAGACCGGAAGTATACCCGGAAAGACAACCACCGCTATTGTAGCAGCAGTCAGCATGGTAACCGGCGGACAGGGAAAGGTCACCAAAATTGAAAAAATATAATACTAGCTATACATAAAATATCATGAAAAGAGAAATCAAATTCAGTTTGGTCTTTAGAGACATGTGGCAGTCTGCCGGTAAATATGTCCCCAGAGTAGACCAACTAACCAGAGTTGCCCCCGCGATTGTAGAGATGGGCTGTTTTGCCCGTGTTGAAACCAATGGTGGAGGATTCGAGCAAGTTAATTTACTATTCGGAGAAAATCCTAATAAAGCCGTACGCGAATGGACGAAGCCATTCCATGATGCAGGTATCCAGACACACATGCTTGACCGTGCACTGAACGGACTTCGTATGAGCCCTGTTCCTGCAGACGTACGCCAGCTTTTCTACAAAGTTAAAAAAGCGCAGGGCACAGATATTACACGTACTTTCTGCGGTTTGAACGACGTACGCAACATCGCTCCATCCATCAAGTATGCGAAAGAGGCCGGAATGATCTCCCAATGTTCCTTGTGTATCACCCACTCGCCGATCCATACGGTCGAATATTACACAAAAATGGCCATGGAACTGATCGAGCTGGGAGCAGATGAGATCTGTATCAAAGATATGGCAGGTATCGGCCGTCCTTATTCACTGGGACAGATCGTTACCAACATCAAAGCGAAACACCCGGAGATACCTATCCAATACCATAGCCATGCAGGCCCCGGATTCAATGTAGCATCTATCCTGGAAGTTTGTAATGCCGGTTGCGATTATATCGACGTTGGTATGGAACCTCTTTCATGGGGTACAGGCCATGCCGACCTGCTGACCGTACAGGCCATGTTGAAAGATGCTGGCTATAAAGTGCCGGAGATCAATATGGAAGCCTATATGAAAGTGCGCAGTATGATCCAGGAATTCATGGATGATTTCTTAGGCCTGTATATCAGCCCGAAAAACCGCTTGATGAACTCCCTGCTGATCGGTCCCGGACTGCCCGGAGGCATGATGGGTAGCCTGATGTCTGACCTGGAAAAGAATCTGGAATCTATCAACAAAAACAATATAAAGAACAACAAGCCGCTGATGTCGCAGGACCAGTTGCTTATCAAGTTGTTCGACGAAGTGGCTTATGTATGGCCTCGCGTCGGTTATCCCCCACTGGTAACACCGTTCAGCCAGTATGTCAAGAATCTGGCCCTGATGAATGTGATGCAGATGGAAAAAGGGAAAGCACGCTGGAGTATGATCGCAGATGATATCTGGGATATGCTTCTCGGAAAAGCTGGAAGACTGCCGGGAGCGCTTGCACCTGAAATCATCGAAAAAGCGAAAGCCGAAGGACGCGAATTCTTCACCGGAAACCCGCAGGACAACTATCCTGACGCACTCGACAAATATCGTAAGATGATGAACGAGAAACAATGGGAAACAGGCGAAGACGACGAAGAATTATTCGAATATGCCATGCATCCGGCCCAGTATGAAGCCTACCGTTCAGGAAAAGCGAAAGTTGAATTCCTGGCCGATGTGGCTAAAAAGAAAGCGGATCTGCATGAGAAGAGTGCACCGGCAGCACCTGCCGCAACAAACTCCGTCGCTCTGCCTACTACTCCACAGGTGCTGACCGTAGATGTAGACGGACAACCTTACCGCGTAACCGTAGCCTTCGGAGAAACAGCGAATGCTGCACCCGCAGCGGCTCCTGCCCAGCCGGCAGCAAAACCGGTAGCCGCATCTGCACCGGCCGGAGCAGGAAACGAACTCCTTTCGCCACTAGAAGGTAAATTCTTCCTTGTAAAAAATGCATCCGACACCCCCGTAAAAGTGGGCGATGTAGTGAAAGAAGGTGATGTACTTTGCTATGTAGAAGCAATGAAAACATACAATGCCGTACGTTCCGAATTTAGCGGAACGGTTACATCTATCAACTATGCAGCCGGTGATGCGGTTTCGGAAGATGACGTATTAATGACAATACAGTAATGAACGAGATATTTCAAAATCTGTACGATATGACTGCGTTCAGCAACATTATTGCTGAACCGCAGTTCCTGGTTATGTATGCAATCGCTTTCATATTGCTCTATCTGGGTATCAAGAAACAATATGAGCCATTGCTGCTCGTACCTATCGCTTTCGGGGTGTTGCTGGCCAACTTTCCGGGAGGCGATATGGGTGTGATCCAGGCTGACGAAAACGGATTGATCGATGTACACGGGGTGATGAAAAATATCTGGGAAATGCCTTTGCACGACATCGCGCACGAACTGGGGATAATGAACTTCATCTACTACATGCTGATCAAGACCGGGTTTTTACCGCCTATCATCTTTATGGGTGTGGGAGCTTTGACCGACTTCGGCCCGATGCTCCGTAATCTGCGCCTGTCTATTTTCGGTGCGGCTGCCCAACTGGGTATATTCACCGTATTATTAGTAGCTATCCTGATGGGATTTACGCCGAAAGAGGCCGGTTCGCTCGGTATCATCGGAGGAGCCGACGGCCCTACCGCCATCTTTACGACAATTAAACTGGCTCCGCATTTACTGGGGCCGATTGCAATTGCAGCTTACTCCTACATGGCATTGGTTCCCGTCATTATCCCTCTGGTCGTTAAGGCGCTATGTTCCAAAAAGGAACTCTGCATCAACATGAAGGAACAGGAGAAAAAGTATCCGTCTACCGTAGAGATCAAAAATATGCGGGTACTTAAAATCATATTCCCGATTGTGGTAACTACAGTTGTCGCTTTATTCGTCCCCAGTTCGGTGCCCCTGATCGGTATGCTGATGTTTGGTAATCTGGTTAAGGAAATCGGAACTAATACATTCCGCTTATTCGACGCTGCCTCTAACAGCATAATGAATGCAGCTACGATATTCCTCGGTTTATCGGTAGGAGCCACAATGACCAGCGAAGCCTTCCTCAACATAACAACGATCGGTATCGTAATAGGCGGATTCCTGGCATTTGCTTTATCCATCGCCGGAGGAATCTTCTTTGTGAAACTGTTTAACCTGTTCACCAAGAAAAAAATCAACCCGCTTATCGGCGCGACCGGACTGAGTGCCGTACCGATGGCTTCACGCGTAGCCAACGATATAGCCCTGAAATACGACCCGAAGAACCATGTGCTTCAATACTGCATGGCCAGCAACATATCCGGAGTGATCGGCTCCGCTGTTGCAGCAGGGGTATTGATCTCGTTCCTGGGATAACCCATAAATAGACAATAAAAAATCCCTGTAATCCGGTTAAAACCAGTTACAGGGATTTTTATATGTGAAACCGACTACAGGTATTAGGCATTACAGCCTTTTCGAGGATATTTTAACCTTTTCTAATAAATAAATTGCCATCAAATGCTGTAATCCAAAAATAATTACTTTAATTTGTGACTTGATATAGGAATGTTTTTATCCTTTTCTTAAATGTGATTGAATATGAATGACACTCATGAAACTAATTTGCCTGCTGAAGAAACCGGCAAATTGGAAGAAACTAAAGCACCGGAAGTAACTCCGGAAAACACTGCGGCTGAAGTTGAAGTAACCGAAACAGTGGAAGAAGCAACTGCTAATGCAGTCGGTAAATTATCAAAAGAAGAAATTCTGGAAAAATTGACCGAACTGGTAAATGCTGCTGCGGAAGCGACACGCAACGAAGTGGAAGCGTTGAAGCAGGCATTCTATAAAATCCATAGAGCCGAAGTAGAAGAATTGAAAAAGACATTCCTCGAAAATGAAGGAGAAGAAAAGGATTTCGTAGTTCCCGAAGACGAAGATGAAAATAAACTGAAAGAGTTGCTGGCTGTTTACAAAGAAAAAAGAGCAGCAATCCTGGCAGAAGAAGAACGGGTGAAAGCTGCTAACTACGCACTAAAACTCCAATTGATCGACCAGTTAAAAGCCCTGACTGAAAGTCAGGACGACTTCAATAAACTATACAACGACTTTAAAGACATCCAACAAAGATGGAAAGAAATTAAAGCCGTACCACAGGAACATGCGAATGAACTGTGGAAAAGTTACCAGACTTACACAGAAAGATTCTACGACATAATCAAGATCAATAATCAGTTCCGCGATTATGACTTCAAGAAGAATCTGGAAATGAAAACCGCTTTATGCGAAACAGTTGAAAAACTGCAAACAGAACCGGATGTGGTATCTGCGTTCCACCAGTTACAGAAGCTGCATCAGCAATGGCGCGAAATAGGTCCGGTAGCAAAAGAATTACGTGAAGAACTGTGGGCACGTTTCAAAGCGGCTTCAACAGTGATTAACAAACGCCATCAGGAGCATTTCGAATCGTTGAAATCGAAAGAGCAGGAAAACCTGATCGCAAAGACAGCTATCTGCGAAGAAATTGAAGGTATTGATTTCGATGCCTTGAAAACATTCAAAGACTGGGAAGACAAGAACAAAGAAGTGATCGCTTTGCAGGAAAAATGGAAAACAATCGGTTTTGCCCCGAAAAAATCGAATGTAAAGATATTCGAACGTTTCCGCGCTGCCTGTGACGTTTATTTCAATAAGAAAAGTGCCTTCTACAAGAGTATCAAGGAAGATATGGAGAAGAATCTGGAACTGAAAAAAGCGTTATGCGAAAAAGCAGAAGCTTTGAAAGACAGTACAGAATGGAAGAGCACTACGGAGAAGATGATCGCACTTCAGAAGGAATGGAAAACAATCGGTTCAGTGGCACGCAAGCATTCGGATGCCGTTTGGAAACGTTTCATCTCTGCCTGTGACTATTTCTTCGAACAAAAGAACAAGAACGTTTCTTCTCAAAAGAACGTAGAACAGACAAACCTGGCAGCCAAGAAAGAGTTGATCGAAAAGATCAAAAACTTAGACGAGACACTGGGTGCTGACGATGCGATGGTTGAGTTGAAAGCGATGATGGCTGAATGGAATGCGATCGGTCATGTTCCTTTCAAAGAAAAAGATAAGATCTATAAGGAATATCACGAAGCAGTAGACAGCCAGTTCGATCGTCTGAAAGTAGACCAAAGCGACCGTAAGATGCAGAGTTTCCGCAGCAACCTCAGCGACATGGCAGGTGGCGAACGCGGAAAAGGCAAACTCTACGGCGAACGTGAAAAGCTGATGAGAATGTTTGAACGGATGAAGAACGAACTTCAGACATACGAAAACAACATCGGTTTCCTCAGCATCTCCTCGAAAGGCGGAGGCGGTCTTGTCAAAGAGATGGAGCGTAAGATCGAAAAGCTGAAAGATGAGATGGCGCTCATCATCAAAAAAATCGATGCGATAGATGAAAATCTCGAATAAATAAAAAACGAAGCCGTCTCCCAAACAGACGGCTTCGCTGTTTCTATACTTATGATATCTCAAATACACTATTTTAATCCGGGACATGAAACCGCAGTTTTACTAGGGTCGAAAAACTATACTCCGCCTACTAATGTACAGAGGATGATAAAAGAATTATCGTGCCTCCCCGTTTGGTATGCCAACAGTAATGATTTTGTTTTTACGGAAGAGATCACTTCTCCCCGCTTTTTCTCTTTACAACCAAAAGAGTTCAGGCCGTTTGCTACGCTTATTTCCAGAAAGGAACTAAAGCAGAAAGGAGCCTCTTTACCGGAAATGGCAGCCGCTCCCTGGGGTTTGTCTCCTCATAGCCTGCATCTGTTCGATGAATTAAAGAAGAATTGCCGGCTGAATTTATCCGTCCCTTCCTGGAAAGAAGAATATTCCGGGCTGACCGGTCGCCAGACTGCCGCGGAATGTCTCGAACTGCTCCGTCAACAATTACCGGATCTACCGATTCCTGTTGCACCTAAATTCTGCAGGAGAATCAAGGAAGTGGAGAAATACCTTATCCTGCAAAATGCTCCTTTTGTATTAAAAACGCCCTATTCTTCATCCGGACGTGGCCTGCATTGGATACCCGAACGCAAACTGACACCCAAAGACCGTACATGGATAGAAGGGGCGATAAACAAACAAGGCACTGTCAGTATCGAATGCGGCCTGGACAAAGTACAGGATTTTGCAATGGAATTCTATTCCGACGGAGAAGGGAATGTTACCTACGAAGGTATTTCGGTTTTCGGCACGGAGCAACAGGGTAGTTATTCCGGCAATATGCTGGGTAATCAGGAATATTTACGCAGACAGATCACGCTGCGGGTCGACGAAGAGATGTACGATCAAATACAGAAGGCCGTCACCGATGTATTAAAAAGCTTCTACGGGAATACTTACCGGGGATATCTGGGAGTAGACATGATCGTTTATAAAACGACCAAAGGTGCTTATGCCATTCATCCCTGCATAGAGATCAATATGCGCTATACGATGGGAATGGTGGCCCTGCGCCTCAGCCAGAAATATCTTGCTCCTTCAGCAGTCGGAGATTTCCATGTCACCTATGAGAGCCGGGAGGGAGAAACGTATGAACGCCATCGTTTCATGAAAGAAACTTATCCTTTAATTATAGAGAACGGAAAAATAAAAGAAGGATATTTATCGTTATGCCCGGTTACTAAGGAGACACGTTACAGGGCCTATATATTAGTTATGTAGATAGTTTTGCTACCTACATAACTGATTGATATTATTTATGCCGGCGAACGGAACGTATAGTTTCCGCCTTTTCCTTACCTGCACCCAGTTTATATCCCAAAGATAGGCCAAAAGTAAATGTTCTGTCGCGAGTAGCCGGATTCAAACGAGTGAAACTTGGTAAGTAAGCAAAATTAAGCCCAATCTGCATATTGCCAAAATCCTTCCGGATACCTCCTACACATTTTAAACCGAATAGAACAGAATGGTATCCATCTATTGATTGTTTAGCATAATTATTATTACCACCATAAAGATCTGCTGATGACTTTAAGAGAAAATCTATTCTGGGTCCTATACCGATAAAACAGGTATAACCATCACGACTCATTTCCTTTAAATCGAAAGTTGTATTTACCGTCAGATAATGGAGATTTATACCTATAACCTGATAACTACCCTCCCATACGCCAGAATCTTCCTTATCCTGTTCTCCTCTCCTCAAATAACCAACATTACTTGATAAATTAAACCAACCTTTATCCAGATATTGCAAACCCAATGAAACATGATAAGGATATATTTTATCCAGCGCTTGACCAATACCTTTGTATCGCATAGAAGAAATACCAAAACCATTTTCCAACGTAACCACCTGTGCTTTACCTATTGCCGCAATACACAACAACGCACACACTAACCACACACAACTCTTATTTTTCATAACTTGTATTTAATTTGTTATGATATTTAAACGACAGCAGAAAGAGTTTCGTATATCAACAGGGGATATTTAGGACGACTACAGGGGATTTTTTATTATACGGGTGCAGCAGGAAGAGTTCGCAAAGCTAAAAATGCAGAAGAGATGTTCAAACAAATACTTGGATAGCATGTATGAGTTAGAATATGCCAACAGCTTTGAGAAAGACCTTAAAAGGTGCAAAAAAAGAGGTTATAATCTGCGACTTTTTCAGGAAGCAATTGATATTCTTCAAGAAAAAGGAGAACTACCTGCCCAATATCGTCCCCACAAACTCAGCGGTAAACTAGCCGGTCTATAGGAATGCCATATCAAAGGCGACTGGCTTCTGATATGGCAACAAAATGACACGGAATTAATCCTGATTATGACTGATACGGGGACGCATGCGGATTTGTTCTAATCCGCTTCTTCCTCGAATTCTTTCAGTTCTTCCAGGCCTTTCTCAATCTCATCTACAGATTTCTTATCTACATTTTTATATCCCAAGTATCCTCCCACGGTTATCAGCAAAATTAGCATAACATCCACGAGTATTTGCTGAACACTCCGGTAATGATGGTGAATGAAAAAGATTGAGACAAACGCTACGCAAACAAAAACAATCGTAAAGATAAATTCTAACCGTAACATCCGTTTCAGTTTAATTGTCCACTTTTTCAATTCTATAAGCGAGCATCTTTCCAAATCAAATCGGGATAAAAATATATAGGACAATATACTATAAACAAACGCTAAAATTATGGCAGACCAAACAATCACTTCCGCTTCCGGACGAACAATCGTCTTTCCCCTTGTCATAAGGATAACAATGCCCACAAGCAGAAGAAAGACAATACCACCGGCACAACACCGAACCAACCGGTCTCGAGCCGCAACCGTACGCTTCGTTATCATCTCTTTAATGATCCGCTTATTCAATATCTCATTCTGTTCCAAGCGCTCGTTCAATACACCCCAACCAGCTTTTAATTCTTCCAATTCCATATTCTTCTTTGATTTTAACTGTTCGACATGATTCTCAGTTTCTCCTTAATACGATTCAGCTTAACGGCTACATTCGTGCGGGATATACCGGTAATATCCGCCATCTCCTGGTAGCTTTTTTCTTCCAGCCAGAGCAGGATCAGTGCACGTTCCAAATGTCCCAGCCGGTTAATCATCCGGTAAAGTTCACGAAGTTGCGCCGTTTTATCTTCATCCTCAGCTACAGCTTCCAGGTCGACCGAGATAGGCACCACTTCCGGTCGGAACTTGGATTTGCGAAAAAAAGAGATACAAGTATTCAGTCCGATACGATACACCCAGGTCGAAACCTTACACTCGCCCCGGAAGCGGGGAAAAGCTTTCCACAGGTTGATCACTACTTCCTGATACAAGTCGTTCAGATTATCCGGATCGGTAGCATAAATATAGCATACCTTATATATCACCTGCTTATAATTCTCTACAAGTGCTATAAAATCCTTCTCTTGCTGCTGTACATCCATTTAGTTTGCTCTCGTATTGTTTACTATATCAGTCGTATACAAATATGGATAATTACAACGGAGAGAAAAAATTATATTATTAATTAACAAAATAAATAGGGCTCGTTTATCAGAAATACATACATTTGTTCCAAATAAGAAACTTAGTTCCAAATAAGAAACAACAATATAACCTATAATGTAATGATAGTTCTGGAAGAAATAAAAGATAAAAGTGTTGAAAAGTATAACATTCCCATGCTTGAAAAAAGCTTCGAGCTCCTGGAGTTGTTGGTCAATTACCCCAGTGGTTTAACTATGCAGGAGATGGTCAACCTATTGGATACACCTAAAACAACCATATATAGACTGCTCAATTCTTTATCCAATATGGGATATTTGACGAAAGACATCGATACCCAACGTTTCTCCTTATCCAAAAGATTTCTCAAGCTGGGTCTGGCGGCTCTGGGCGAGTCGAATATCGTAGAACAGTCGCTTGCCCCTATGCGTGCCCTGCGTGACACGATAAAAGAAAGTATTATGCTGGGAGTATTCATGGAGAATCGGGTTGTATTACTGGAACAGGTATTGGGATCGCATAACTTCACTTTTCTTCTGCGTCCGGGGACAAGTTTCTGCCTGCATGCCTCGGCTCCTGGTAAGATATTTACCACTTACCTTCCGGAAGAAGAACGGGAAAAGGCGATACAAAGTATTCAATATACGGTCTTCAACAAACATACGATTGCCGACGAGAAACAGTTGAGGAAAGAAATGACACATATAAAAAAGGTTGGATATGCAGTAGACCTGGAAGAAGAAATGGCGGGTGTTCATTGTATCGCAACACCTATCTTCAACCAATTCGGAACTATTGCTGCTACGATATGGACTTCCGGCCCGTCCGGCAGGTTGTCAAAAGATAAATTCCCGGAGATTTCGAAAGAACTGATCCGGACTGCTCATACGATATCCGCTAACCTGGGATATATTCCTGAATAAATCGTCACTCTTTAAATAACCATATCATGAGAAACTACAACCAATTAATTATTCTTCTGGCCTTCATTTGCGGAGGAAGCATGTTGCTTTCCGCCGAACAGATGGCCCCAAAAAGAATTACACTGACCCCAAAAGCAAAAGAGCAACTGACCGGCAAGCAAATACTTTATGTAGAGCGGGAACAGTATGCACCGGATCACCACAACACGGCCACTATGTTCCAAAAAGGAGAGATCAACGAGAGCAGTTTCTTTCCGGGAGGAGCGATGCGTATCTATGATGTCGACAGCGGGAATATCACGACACTGATAGAATTGAAAGATGGTGTGGTCCGCGATCCGGAGTTATCTTTCGACGGGAAAAAGATCATCTTCTCCATGCGGAAGAACAAAGATGACTTTTATCATATCTATGAAATGAATGTAGACGGAAGCGGCATGAAACAGCTCACTTTTGCAGAAGGTATTTCCGATATCGATCCGCTTTACCTACCGGATGGAGGAATCATATTCAGTTCTACCCGCCAACCGAAATACTGTATGTGCAACCGCCATATTATGTGTAACCTCTACCGGATGGAAGCCGACGGCGCCAACATCACACAGATCGGTGTCAGTACATTATTCGAAGGTCACTCTTCTCTATTGAGCGACGGAAGAATATTGTACGACCGCTGGGAATATGTAGACCGCAACTTCGGCGACGCCCAGGGATTATGGACGGTAAACCCCGACGGCACCAAACATTCCATCTATTACGGCAACAACACCCAATCGCCCGGCGGAGTAATCGATGCCCGGCAAATCCCCGGAACCGACCAGGTGATCTGCATCTTCGGTTCCTGCCACGACCGCCCCTGGGGTGCACTGGCTATTATCGATCGCAAAAAGGGAGTGGACGGCGTAGAACCAGTCCTGCAAATATGGCCGGAAGAAAGCCTGAAGTTGGTGGATAAAGGCGACCTGGACTCTTTCAAATGGATCGAATACTTCTTCGAAGACCCTTATCCACTCAATGAGAACTTCTTCCTGACCTCACGCACGATCTGGGCAAAGCCCGGCGGATGGATGCATCTGGACTCTAAATCGGGTATCTATCTGGTTGGCCGAGACGGTACACAGGAGCTTATCCTTGAAGGCAACCAGAGCCTCTTCGATCCGATGATCATCGAGCCGCGTCCCAAACCGCACGCCATTCCTTCGAACAGGAATTATACAGACAAGAAAGGAACCTTCTATGTGCAGAACGTTTATCAAGGTACACACATGAAAGGCATAGAGCCCGGTACCGCAAAATATCTGAGAATCATCGAATCACCGGAGAAAAGAACCTGGACACAAAGTGGCTGGGGCGGACAAGGCGAGCAAGCTCCTGCTGTAAACTGGCATAGCTTCGAGAACAAGCGGATACTGGGCGAAGTCCCCGTAGAAGCCGACGGTTCCGCCAACTTCGAAGTTCCTTCCGGCACGTTCGTTTACTTCCAGTTGCTGGACAAAGACAAGAAGATGATCCAGTCCATGCGAAGCGGTACAATGCTTATGCCGGGTGAGGTGAACGGCTGTATCGGCTGCCACGAAGACCGCCTGAGCATACCGAGCAACATGGGACCGACCCCGTTGGCCCTGAAGAAAGCGCCGGTCAAATTGAGCGGCTGGATGGGTAAAGCCCCAAAGAACTTCTCGTTCATGGAACAGGTACAACCCATCCTGGATAAAAGTTGCGTCCGTTGTCACGACTTCGATCCGAAGAACCGCGACAAGCTCGTACTGGCAAAAGACAAGAACCCATTCTTTAATGCTGCTTACGTAAACTTGTACGTCAAGAAAGAAATTACGTTGGTAGGTGGCGGCCCGGCCCCGATACAGGAACCTTACACCTGGGGATCGCATGCCAGCAAACTGACCAAAGTGATCGACGGCGACCATCACGGTGTAAAGCTATCGACCAAAGACAAGGAGATCCTTTATACCTGGATGGACCTGAACGGCGTTTACTACCCGGTTTATGAGTCGGCATTCGACTCGACACTGGCGGGACGAAGTCCGCTCTATAATCAGGAAATAGAAGAACTGAAACAACTGACCAATGTAAACATATGGGATCTGAACCACCACGGACGAAAACTGACCGCGCAAATATCCTTCGACCGTCCGGAAGCCAGCCCTTGCCTGGATGGCATACGGAACGATAAACAAAAGTATTCCCGTGCTGTCGAGATCATCCGGACCGGACAGAAGCGCCTGAAAGCTACGCCGCGTGGCGATATCGAAAAAGACCTTGTTCCCTGCGAGCGGCATAAGGCGCAACTCCGCAAATATGCCGAAAGGCTTAAGATAGAACAGCAGAACTGCTCGGTCATCGGGGAACACGGCAAAGTATACGACAAGTAAAAACAATAAGACGATGAATTACACTAACCCTACCTCACAAGAGATTGCGCGCCTGATCGATATCAGCGCCGTACGGGCAGACTCTACCCGGCAGGATGTAGAAGACATTATTGCAGGTGCATTGAAATACAATTTCATCTGCGTCTTTCCGATGCCGGGACTATTGCCCGTTGTCTTCGACAAGTTAAAAGGTCACCCGCAAATCGGTATCGGAGGCGTAGTCGGCTTCCCTTCCGGCGGGGAGACAACCGAAAGCAAGCTGGCACAAGCCCAAGAGTTGAAGAAAGCCGGTTGCACGGAAATCGATATGGTACTGAATATCGGCAAACTGAAGTCCGGTATGTCGGATGATGTAGCAGACGAGATACGCCGTATCAAAGCCGTCGTATCTCCCCTGCCCTTAAAAGTGATTATAGAAGTAGTCCTGCTCACCGATGAAGAAATCCGGATAGCCTCCAGCATCATTCTGAAAGCCGGAGCCGATTATATCAAGACCGGAACCGGATGGGCAGGAGCCACCACACTCCACCATATCCACCTGATAAAAGATACGGTGGGTGAGGCGATCCGGCTGAAAGTTGCGGGAGGAGTACGCACGCTCGACACCCTGTTGGAGATGTACCGAATGGGCGTCAGCCGTTTCGGCATCGGTTACAAATCGGCACTGAGTATAATGGAAGAATGTATCAACCGGGAAAAGTCATGAATGAGAAAGTAATATCCTACGACCTGGGGACAGGCGGAATAAAGGCCTCCCTCTTCGACCGTGAAGGGCAGACGCTGCATTCCGTCTTCATCCCCTATGCTACCTCCTATCCGCATCCCGGATGGCAGGAACAGGCTCCCGACGACTGGTGGCAAGCCATTATCCGCTCCACCTGTCTATTACTCGACGAAACAAAGATAGATAAAAACGAAATCGTCGCCCTCGCTATCTCCGGCCATAGCCTGGGAGTCGTACCGATAGGTAAGGACGGAAGCTTACTGCTCGCCTCTACCCCGATCTGGTCCGACCGCCGGGCCGTAAATGAAGCGGCGGACTTTTTTACCCGCATCGACCAAAGAGACTGGTACGAAACAACCGGCAACGGTTTTCCGCCGGAATGTTATTCTATCTTCAAGATCATGTGGTATAAAACGCATCACCCGGAATGTTACGAAGCAACCGGCAAGGTAATCGGCACCAAGGACTATTGTAACTATCGTTTCACCGGAAGGTTATGCACCGATTACTCCTATGCTTCTGGTAGCGGAGTCTTCGACCTGCAAAACTGGCAATACAAAGAGGAATACATACAGGCATCCGGTATCCGTCCGGAAATGCTCCCGGAGATACTCGAATCGGATGCCCTTGCCGGAACAATCACTCCCGAAGCAGCCCTCGAAACCGGCCTGCCGGAACATGTACAGGTGATCTGCGGTGGGGTAGACAACTCTTGCATGGCATTGGGCAGCAAAGGGATCAAACCCTCCCGCATCTACACTTCGCTGGGATCATCTTCCTGGATAGCCCTGATATCAGACAATCCGATACTCGACTACGAGAAGAAGCCCTACGTATTCGCTCACGTCATCAAAGGCATGTATGCATCTGCCACCTGCATCTTCTCGGCAGGAAGCAGCCTTCAATGGGTACGTAATACTCTCTGCCCCGACCTGTTGGCCGCAGAGAAAGAAGGAGGGGAAGATGCCTACGTAGCCATGAACAAACTGGCCGAAGCCTCTCCGGCCGGAGCAAACGGTATTCTTTTTAACCCCAGCCTGGCAGGAGGTTCCAGTATCGAGCCCAGCCCCGATATGACCGGCGCCTTCACCGGGTTAAGACTTGGCAACACCCGTGGCGACCTGATACGTGCCACCCTGGAAGGCATTGCCCTCAACCTCCGTATTGCCCTCGACCTGTTCAGGAAATACCATGCCGAATTCAGCGAAATGCTCTTCGTGGGAGGAGGTACAAAAAGTAATTTCTGGATGCAGTTATTCGCAGACATCTACGAACTGGAAATACAAAAGACGAATATCGGGCAGGAAGCTGCCTCTTTGGGGGCTGCCGCATTGGCATTGAAAGGAACGGGTATCTGGAAAGATTATGAGCGGATCGACGACTTGCACCGAATACAACACCGGTTCCTGCCCGACCCTGCACAACAAGCTACCTACCATGTAGCCCTCGAGAGTTTCAAGGCGCTTGCAGAGAGTATTGCTTCTTTAGCGGCACTCGCCAGGCAGTAACAGGAATACCGACAACAAGCCGCCCCGTCTTGCGCTCAAAGGCATTCTGCCATGCGGTTGGCAGAGTCGTGCCACTAGCATGGCAGGATTGTGCCATAGGCATGGCAGAGCTTTGTCTTTAGTATGACAACTATCTGTTATTCTTAATAAGGTTCATAAACTCCTCGCGGGTCTTTGCCTGCTGGAAGAAGCCTGTGAAATCGGAAGTAGTAGTCAGGGAGTTTTGCTTTTCCACACCACGCATCTGCATGCACATGTGTTGTGCTTCGATCACGACCATTACACCCAGCGGATCGAGTGTCTGCTGGATACAATCCTTGATCTGCATCGTCAGGCGTTCCTGTATCTGCAGGCGGCGGGCAAAGATATCCACTACGCGGGGAATCTTGCTCAGTCCCGTAATATATTTCTTAGGAATATAAGCGACATGTGCCTTCCCGAAGAATGGAAGCATATGATGCTCGCAAAGAGAGAAGAAATCGATATCTTTCACAATTACCATCTGCTTGTAATCTTCTTCCTGAAACATGGCGGAAGCCAATACTTTTGCAGGGTCTTCGTTATATCCTTTAGTTAAAAACTGCATAGCCTTCGCTACGCGTTCCGGCGTCTTAAGTAAACCTTCACGTTCGGCATCCTCACCCAGCAAACCGAGTATTCCTTTGTAATGGCCTGCCAGTTCTTCACGTGCCGCCAAGGTCTTGTCGTTTATTTCTTCTATCATTTCTGTTTTCGCACCTGTTAATTCAGAGGGATCTTTACTTCTTCTCTAACAATATACATTTCCTTTCCGAACGAAGGGAAAGCTGTCATCAGCAGGCGCTGCATGTGATAAGCTTCTTCGTGCGAACGGAAATCACCTACACGCAACCTCCAGAACGGAGCGGTATAGGTAACATAAGTCGGAACATCAGGAAAAAGTTCTTTGACCTTCTTCTCCTTATCAAACGCTTCGTCTTTCGACTTGCGCTGGTTGTTACCGGAGAAAACCTGTGTCCGGAAACCTTGTATCTTCAGGAAAGCAGTGCTGTCCGTCTTCTCAACATTATCACCCGACAAGCGTACTCCTACTAAATCCCGGAGAGCCTGGGGCTGGTTGATTATCACATCTCCTTTACCCGGCTTCGAGGTCTGGAGATCATCGAAGATTGTCTGAACCGATCCGTCGACACTTGTCTGTGCAGACGCTCCGGTCACACAGGCCAGCAACATGAATAATAAAATGATACAAGGGAAATTCTTCATTGTGATTGTTGTTTTGTTTAAAAGAGAGACTTGTCCCCGTGCTTGACACGGGGACGGTCTCTACTCATAATGTCATTAAAATGCTTCGATGATCGGCATGAATTTATCGACAGCCAGAGAAGCACCACCGATCAGACCACCGTCTACGTTCGGTTTAGAGAATAATTCTTTAGCGTTACCTGCATTTGCGCTACCGCCATACAGAATTGTGCAATCGTCAGCTACTGTGTTGCCATATTTAGCAGCCAGTGTAGCACGGATGTGAGCGTGGATTTCTTCAGCCTGTTCTGCAGAAGCAGTCTTGCCAGTACCGATAGCCCAAACCGGTTCGTAAGCCAGAACGATCTTACCGAAATCTTCAGCAGAAAGATCGAACAAAGATTCTTTGATCTGAGCGTCTACCACTTCGAAGTGTTTGCCGGCTTCTCTTTCTTCCAATACTTCACCGATACAGAAGATCGGAGTCAGACCGTTAGCCAGAGCCAGTTCAACTTTAGTTTTCAGGATAGCCGGAGTTTCGTGATAGTAAGCACGTCTTTCAGAGTGGCCGAGGATCACATATTTAGCACCAGTTGAAGCAACCATTGCAGCTGAAACTTCACCAGTGTAAGCACCTTTTTCCTTATCTGCACAGTTTTCAGCAGCTACACCGATCTTATCAGTATCGATAGCAGCAGCGATGCTTGCCAGGTGAGTGAACGGAGTTCCGATGATTACATCACAGTTGATAGCTTTGCCTTTCAGGGCTTCGTTTAATCCTTTTGCTAATTCCAGGCCTTCCTGAAGAGTAGTGTTCATCTTCCAGTTTCCTGCAACAATATTCTTTCTCATGACTTAATTAATTAAATATATAAATACTATAAAATCTTTTTATTCTGCCTTGTCTTTCCGTCTCCGGCGAAAACGAAAGAAGTCGTAAACCCAAACGAGCAGCAAAGGTACGGTAAAAGTTAATAAGATGGTTATTAGCCAGCCATCTTC
Source organism: uncultured Parabacteroides sp. (assembly GCF_905196875.1). GTDB lineage: Bacteria > Bacteroidota > Bacteroidia > Bacteroidales > Tannerellaceae > Parabacteroides. The sequence continues at coordinate 68,502 of NZ_CAJJWO010000019.1, forward strand.
TTTTTCTTTTGTTTTATTTACGTCGAGATGCTTCTCTACTTCGGCCTTGATATGTTCCTCATCGGGGATGTCGTTGTAATGCCATTTAGCCAGTACCGTACCGTCTTTCAGCAAGACCAGGCCGGGGTTGGAGCGGATAATCGTTTTCAGCAGCACTTCATCAGCCATACGGAACGGATATTCGGCTCCGGTGTTATCGCTCCATTCGTCGATCATCTCCGGAGAAGAGCCCGTGACACAATAGAACGGCAATTCATATTCGAGGGCATAATCATACACACCGTTGATCTCGTCGATACGTTCGTCGTCCGCTGTTTCCAGCTTCGGGGCGATCAGCAAAAGAACAGGGTCCGGATTATGCAATATATCGTCTGTGACATCGTCTCCTTCGGCATTATAGATATTGAAAGAGGCCACCGGCGGTTCATATCCCTTCTTCAGGAGTTCGGTCTTCGACTCCACGAAAGTCCAGGTACTGTCATTCTCCGGATAGTCTTCCAGCGAGAATTCTTTCTTGACACCGTCTTTCTCATAAACAAAAGTATAACGGTATTCGTCTTCCGGCGCTCCGTCAGGGATAGCCATCAGCGATGGGATATTCGCCCCGATCTTATACGGACGGAAATCGATAACCGGCAGATGGTTATAGTTCCAGTAAGCGAATCCGATACCGAAGAAGTAAGAAAACAGGGCAACAAACCAATACACTTTAAAGGTAAAGCACTGAAACATCTTCCCGGAATTCATAAACACCATAATGGCGGCGGCGGACAACACCAGGTTCTTGAAGAAGGTCTCCCAGTTGGAGATAACGACGGCATCGCCGAAACAGCCACAATCGGAAACCGGATTGAACAAGGCCAGATATAACGTCAGCGGCGTCATAAATGCCATGAAAAGTAAAACCAGGAAGGAATTGTAACGGCGATATACGCCGAGCAACATACAAACCCCCATCGCAAACTCGGCCGCAGAAAGGACAAAAGAGGCTAGAACGGTAAAAGGCTGCAGGAAATCAAGGCCGAAAGAAGTAAGGTAATCCCCAATCTTAATGGCTCCTCCCATCGGATCGACCGCCTTCACAAAACCGGAAAAGATAAACACTACCCCGATCAGCAGGCGGCTGCATTCTGTCAGTATTTTTATTACAGTCTCTTTATAGTTCATATATTATTCTTCGCCGTATTCCAGTTTGATCAAACCGAACAGGGCATAATTGATCATATCCATATAGTTGGCATCCACACCTTCCGAGACGATGGTCTTACCGCCGTGGCTTTCGATCTGCTTCGTTCGGTAAATCTTCATCAGGATCAGGTCGGTGTAAGAGCTGATACGCATACTGCGCCAGGCTTCGTCGTAATCATGGTTCTTGGCATACATCAACTCTTTGGTCTCTGTAATGTATTTGTCGTACAATGCCAATGCTTCCTCGTTCGTCATATCGGTGGTATCCGAAAAACCTTTCGCCAATTGGATCAATCCGATCACCCCGTAATTAACGATGGCCACGAACTCGGGACGTATCCCTTCATCCACCATACTTACCCCTTTTATCTCGAGGCTGCGGATACGGTTCGCCTTAATAAATATCTGGTCGGTCAATGACTGGGGACGCATGATCCGCCACGATGGACCGTAATCTTTCAACTTCTTTTCGAACAACTCCCGGCATTGGGAGATCACTTTCTCAAACTGTTCTTTCGTATCAGCCATATCCTACATTATTATGCCGCAAAGATAGTAAAAAAACAACAAAGGCACAGATGTATGATTTCATCCGCGCCTTTCCTTTATCTTAAAAATAACTTATTTACAACGGATGGAACGACCTAATTTTAACACGGTTGTTTTAGATATTCCGTTCATTTCGCACAACTTGCTGACAGTTGTTCCGTATTTAGAAGCTAAAGCTCCCAGCGTATCGCCACTTTTGATACGGTGATAAACAGGTTCTGCTGCCTGAGCTGTTGAAGCATTTCCAGTCAGTGAAGCAACAGGAGTCACAGCTTCTACAGTAGTTGTTTTAGTAGTCTTAGCCGCTGTTGTCGTAGTTTTTGCCGTAGTCTGTTTTGTAGCAGGCTTAGCTGCAGCTACTTCTTTGCCGGCACTGCAACGGATAGACTGTCCCAGACGAAGCATGGTAGTACTCTTGATACCATTCAGACGGCAAAGTTCGTTCACTGTTGTTCCGTACATACGAGCTATCTTACCTAATGTATCGCCGGATTTCACACGGTGATAAACCATCTGGTCGCTTGAAGAAGTATAAATATTACTCTTACGACCGTTAATCTTTATATTATGGAATACATAAGTGTCCTGGTGGGGAACTCCGTTCTCGAAGTCAATAATATCGGCGGGGTTGAGAGCCTGACCTAAAAAGCGTGTTTCGAAATGGAGGTGAGAACCGGTAGAACGTCCGGTATTTCCTCCTAATGCGATCGGATCTCCAGCACGTACAATGTCGTTTACATCTACAAGCGATTTGGATAAGTGACCATAAACTGTTTCCAGTCCGTTCGGGTGGCGAACCACCAGATAATTACCATATCCGCGACGTTCGAAATTACGGATACGAACTTTACCGTCAAATGCTGCACGGATCGTATCACCTACCTGAACTTTCAAGTCGATACCTTTATGCATACGGCGACGACGGGGACCATATTTGGAAGTTACTTTAATCTGACTGTCGATAGGAAGGGTAAAAGCAGAACAATCGATAGCACAAGAGTCAGGCATCTCGATCTTGGAACCTCCGCGGAAAGGATCTACCCAACGGGTATCCCAGTTTGAGCCGTATAATTCATCTGCCGGGAACAATAAATCTTCGTTTGCGGCAAGTGATTCATCCACTCTCGCATTAATCTCTGCTAATTCTTTCAGTCCCATATCTTTCCGGATCGTTACGCGGTCAGCCATCAGTTCCGACACGCGCTTGTCCATCTTTACGATATGGATTGTCTGCTTTGGTGTATCTTTTCCTTCAGGATCTTTGGCCGATACAGCCGATACCATCAGGGAGGTACAGCAAATAAAAAGTAGTGCTCTTATCTTCATTTTTATCATTTTTCGAAATAGAATACAGGGGTAAAATAAGTCGTGAAACAGACCCTATTTTTTTACAAATCGACCAAAGTTCGTTATTTTGAGCAAGTTGACAAAACACAATCCGGAAAAATTTCCGCAATGAAAGTGAAGAAATTCAAAAGCGGCCTGCATTCTTATTGAAAAACAAGAGCTTCAAAAGAAACATGTTTCACAACATATCAACTAATCATGCTCCAATTTATCTTTCTGGAAAAGAGCGTTTTCAGTCTTTCGTTCAAAATCCGGTTAGGTTCGGACAACAATTCCGGGTCTTTGTCCAAAACTTCCGTTGCGATATCGCGTGCATATTGAAGGATCTGCCCATCGGCTGCCAGGTTGGCTATTTTCAGGTCAAGCCCTTCCCCGCTTTGTTGGGTTCCTTCCAGGTCGCCATGCCCGCGAAGGTGCAGATCGGCTTCCGCTATTTCGAAACCGTTATTGCTGTTTACCATAATCTCCAGACGTTTACGGGTGTCGTTGCTCAATTTATAGGAGGAGACCAGAATACAATAGGACTGTTCCGCACCACGCCCGACACGTCCCCTCAACTGATGTAACTGCGAAAGCCCGAAACGCTCGGCACTTTCAATCACCATCACGGAAGCGTTCGGCACATTCACACCTACTTCGATCACGGTCGTTGCCATTAAGATATGTGCTTCTCCGGATATGAACTTCTGCATTTCGGCCTCCTTGTCTGCCGCCTTCATCTTTCCATGAACCATACAGACCTTATACTCCGGAAATACTTCCTTAAAAGTTTCAAAGCCGTCTTCCAGACTCTTGTAATCGAGCTTTTCGCTTCCTTCGATCAACGGATAAACGACATAGACCTGACGCCCCAATCCGATCTCCTTACGCAGGAAATCATACAGCTGAGCTTTCTTGTTATCGTACCGGTGCATCGTCTGGATCGGTTTACGTCCGGGAGGCAACTCATCGATCACGGAGACATCCAGATCGCCGTATAGAGTCATGGCCAATGTCCGGGGAATGGGCGTTGCCGTCATCACCAGCACGTGCGGAACAACAGCATTCTTTTTCCACAGGCGCGAACGTTGCTCCACACCGAAACGATGTTGCTCATCAATGATGGCCAGTCCCAGCGAGGAAAAAACGACAGTCTCTTCGATCAGGGCATGCGTCCCTATCACGATCTGTATTTCTCCCCGGGCAATAGCCGGAAGCAGTTCATTCCGTTCTTTCTTCTTTGTCGAACCAGTCAACAGCGCGACACGGATATCCATATCCTTCAGAAACTCCATGACAGTAGCGTAATGCTGGGTGGCAAGTATTTCGGTCGGTGCCATCATACAGGCCTGGCAATGGTTATCGACAGCCAGCAGCATGGAAAGCAATGCGACCAATGTCTTTCCGCTTCCCACATCACCCTGCAAAAGGCGGTTCATCTGCCGTCCACTTCCCATATCGGCGCGGATTTCCTTGACGACTCGTTTTTGCGCCCCGGTCAGTTCGAAAGGAAGATACTCCTTATAAAATGTATTGAAGTAGTCCCCGACGGTTGGAAAAACGATTCCTTTCAGTTTTAGTTTCCGAAGACTCGCCGTACGGAGAATGTTCAACTGTATAAAGAAAAGTTCGTCGAACTTCAGGCGCAACTGTGCCTGTTTCAATTTCTCCGCCGATTCCGGGAAATGGATATTCCGGATCGCTTCTTTCAACGGCATCATACGGATACGCGATAGCACATCCGGGGGAAGCGTTTCGGGTAACTCCCAGTTCAACGCACTTAATAAGGTATATTGCAGGTTCTGTATCGCCCTCGAATTGAGGAACGACTTTTTCATCTTCTCCGATGTATTATAGAAAGGTGTCAGACCGCCAGCTACCTGTTCTGCCTGCTCTACCGGATCGATATCGGGATGGGGAATATTATAGATATGTCCGAACTCGGCGGGCTTACCGAAAACAATATAGTCGGTCCCTGTCTTATATTTATCCGTCACATAGTTAAGTCCCTTGAACCAAACCAGGTCGATCGTCCCGGTCCCATCTGTAAACTTAGCCACCAGACGGCGGGTTCGCCCTTCTCCCACCGTATCATAATACAAAATACGCCCTTTCAATTGAATATAAGGCATATTTCCCGTTATCTCGGCCACCTTATAAAAGCGGCTACGGTCAATATATTTATATGGAAAATAAAACAACAAATCTTCATACGAAGATATTCCGGCTTCTTTCCGTAATATCTCCGCTTTCTTCGGGCCTACGCCCGGCAGATACATGAGGGATCGTTTATCGAGATCGAGCATAGCTGTCTATTTGGACAGCGAATTTATTATTTTTATGGTCACAATGCAAATTTATAGCCGATAGAGAAATGCAGACGGGCACAATTTTGATTGATAAAGTTTTGAAGCCAGGAAACGCCGACATAATATTTGTGATATTTAACGCCACCTTCTACAGCTGTTCCTAAATTTAGAGGAGAAGCAAATCCGATAAAAGGCCCTGCATTCAAACGAACTTTCAAGGTATTATTTACAGGTATCCGAAGAGAGGCATACAGAGGGATATCCAAGCCAAAGTTCCAATCGCCGGTTTTTTTATAAGTACCACTAACGGTATTAATCAAAGCCCCCGGTTGAATATAAAACAGATCCGACATCTTAAAAGACGCCATTGCCCCTAAATGAAGTCCCCAAACTTCCGAATAACTGACACCGATACGAGGTTCCAACTCGATCCCTTTTGCATTCCCAACAGTACATAACACGATCATCAACGATAATAAGATGCTTTTCATAAAAATATTTCCTTAAATTAATACCAGTGTCTCATATAGAACGGGACACTGGTATTCTTATTATGCAAGCACTTCTATTAATTTTGCCGAAAAAAGTTTTATCACTCTTTCACAAAAGTAAAATCGACTTTTTCATAATAAATCGGTAAATAGGAGGAGTGTTGGTATACACTTCCACATGTAAAGGGGACAATCATACTCACTGATGAATTGTCACCAATATATTCCATTACGCTGACATATCCTTCACAAAGGAAATTTTCGTCACGATAAGCTTGTTGAGTCTCGCTATACTTAAATTTAAGTGGCCATTTCGCCCATTCGTCATCAGCCTGAAATCCATCAAAAGAAACGTCACCTTCTTCTCTTCCTAAAAACAACCCTTTTGCAACAGACTGGATTTTAGTATCCTGAACCGGACGATTTCCATTTCCGGAATCAATGACATGCAGATAAACACCATTATCAAGCAGTACAAACTCCTTTTCTCCGAAAATACTATCCTTCGGATATTCTTTCAATACCACCAATCCGTTTTCATCAATAAATTTATCGATTATGGCCTGTTCTTTGTCCCTAACATCCTGATAAGTTGTTTTCTCTGCTTCACAAGAAGCAACGAGAAAGATCAAACCGCAAAAAAGTAACAACAAATCAAAGTATTTTTTTATCCGTTTCATTTTTATAAAAGTTCTTGAGGATAGTCAAGTTTCAAAGTTAATGTTCTTCCTGTACCATTATGTCTTATTATCACAGTCCTAGCAACAGGAAGTTTATCAATCCCATTAGATGCTCTTGCATATTTATAATCATGCGAAGAAAATCCAAAGCATTCTAGCATTGTTCCTCCATATTCAGCAACACCAAATCCTGCACCAAGTTTAGCACTTGTTCCTGAATTATGATTATACCATATGCCTACAAAATTTTTCTTTCTAAAACAAACTTCAACTTGAATTATAGGTATGCCTTTATCACTTGTATTTTTACATTTTACCCATACTTTATTTTTCCCAACTTCTTCTTCAGCAATACTATTTGTACCTGAAGTCGCTCTTAGATTATTTTCACTTGGAGGAGTTAGACCTAAATCTTCTAGCTCTTTGTATGAATTAATATCTATCAACGAGATAGTTTTTCCACCAACAATAACATTCCCATTTTTATCAGCAATTTTAGCTAATTCTTTATCACTAATAGGCAAATAGGCTGAATAATCATCACCTTCTTCAGGGAAATATAAAGAAGAATATTTTTCTTTAAACTCTTCATATCCGCCCTCTCTATCATAATAAGACTCAGCCTCATTCATTGCTTCTACAAAAACATCATACATTGACCGAAAACCAGCTTCTCGTAATGCATTTATTTGAGTCATATTAGTAAACGAAGAAACACTCTTCATCAAATATACAGGAGTTGATACACCTGACAACTGTAAAGACAATTCTTTCATTTGCTCTTCTGTTTCAAATACAAGAGTTCCATTTTTTGTTTCAACATTTACACCACACAGATTAACCGATGATTCACTTTGATCTTTCACTTCAAGATCTTTTAAACTTTCTTCATTTGTACATGCTACTAATGTGCATACAAATGCAACACTAATAAACTTTACTAATTTTCTTTTCATAAGTTGAAATTTGTTTATAAAATAAATACTAATAATATTACTCAATAAAAAAGTCACCTTTAGCCTTATAACCTAAAGAATTAATCCAAATAACATATTCACCTTTTTTCAATCCTATCCCTAGTGAAACAATCCCTGGAGTTCCATTTAAAGATGTTCTAAAAACGACATTTCCAAAATGATCTTCAATAACGACATCGATAATTCCAATATGACTCAAAATACCAACGTCTAACGTTTGGCTATCAAAAAAAACTTCTACTGGAGTTATTGGACATCGAGTTTGAGCTTGCAAATCAATTTGCATTTTCGCAAAACCCGTTTCTGCAATACAGAATAAAATAGCAATCAATAATACTTTATACATAAATTACAATCATTAAATTATTTCTGCTGCAAAGGTAAGGAGCCATTTGAGAAGAGTGCTATAATTTCATATCAAGGCATGTACAGCAATATTTATGCCCACATAAGCTAATTAACTAATACAGACAACATTGAAGGCCATGTACATACAAAACCATATGTACAAGAGCCTTTTTACTTCAATTTTATATAAACAAATTACAACTTTTCAATAATCTTTTCCAATGTAGTATTTGTATTTTCAAATCCACCTTTTATCATAATACGACTACGTCTTCTACTAACTGATGTAGATTGAATCTTTAATAAGATCGCTAATTGCTGACTATTCAATCCGATTTTTAGCAAACAGCAAAAACGAATATCTTCTTCCGTCATATTAGGGAAGTTTTTCTGCAAATTTTCAAAGAATAATACATAGGTAGATTTAACACATTCTTTTAATGCGATCCATTCTTTATCGGTCAAAGGATAATTCTTCGCTTTTTCTATAGATTGAGAAATCTCAATAATCCTTTTATAAACATCTGTACTTGTTAACACATTTTCTCGAATTTCCATAACTATAGAACTTAAACCTTTCATATCAATTTCTTTTTCCATAAATAAAGAATGCTTATCTTGAATAATCTGTTGTTGCTTAATTATATATTTTTCTTTCTTAGTAATACGATGTCTATATAGAACAATTAGCAATAAACAAAGAATAACCAAACAACAACATAGAATTACTATCCATTGATTTTTTATATCCAATTTGTTATTTTCATTCAATAAATGCTCATACTCATATCGTTTTTCAACTTTCAAAATATTCGTTCTTTCTTGTAGGTTTGAAATAGAATCTGCAAAGCTTGTATACTGTTCATAATAATTTAATGAAAGATTATAATTCCCAAGCTCTTTCTCCAAAATATAGAGTCGATACAATAATCCCCCTTTAAACATTTGATTATCCGAACTAAGCCGAGTTGCCATATTTATATAATCTTGTGCCTTCTTATATTCTTTTCCGGATGTATATAAATCTGCTAATGCTAAAAAAGTAGGTGCACTACCTGCCTTATCATAAACAATCGATTGCAACAGATACTCCTCTGCTAATAAATAATTATTCATTTCTTTATAATTAATCCCTAAACGGTTAGTCAGAGAACTCAACAATAAAGAGTCGTTGAGATTTAAAGCAAACTTATACGCCTTCAAGAATGACTCCGAAGCCGCTACGTATTCTTTTTTTAATGTATAAATCCAGCCAATATCACGAATAGAATAAATATAGTTCAGGCTATCACCTCCTTTCAGATAAGACTCTCCGCTTAATTGATAGAAGTATTGAGCCTTATCATAATCATTATCAAAACTATACAGACATGCCATTTTATTATACAATTTCCCTACCAACAACAAATATTTTTTTTCCTTTTTTGCCATTTCCACTACTTGCAAATACGATTTCATCGCCCATTCGAAGTCTGTTTCCTCCTCGTAAGACATTCCCAGGTACATCAAAATATTTATCTTCTCATCCAGCGATCCATGTTTCTCATAATATTCATTAGCCCTTTCCATCTGAGGGACAAATGGCATATCCTCTTCCAATTTTTCACATACAGCGGCACAAGTCAGACACCAGCGGGAAAAAGTCTTGTTGTCCAAAACATCCGGATTTGTGATGCTTTTTAGTATAACAAAAGCACTATCGGGATTTTCGGACAGCAGAAGTTTCTCTGCGTCTTTTACTTTCAAGGTGATTTCACTGTTGTTCTTACAGCCGAAGACAAAACAGGAAAGAAGGAATAGTAATACGGCGTTTTTCATAATTAATACTTGTGTGTTGTTTGGAGTGCAAAATACAAATAAAAATAATAAGTATGTAAATTATGAGAGGGGATTCTCTGAAAGATTATTGACAGCTAGTGGCCACTCTAAATTATCTACCGAAGAAATTAAACTTTTCTGCCGATCTATTTTGAACTACTATACGTACTAATTCAAATTAGTACGGCGACTAATCAACGGTTGATAGCCATCAGCCGATTGGCCGATAACCGTCAGCCGTATGGTTGATAATTATCGACCGTATGGCTGACAATTATCAACCATTAATTTGAATAGGAGATTATTTAAGGCAGAATGGGATAAACACCTGATAACTAAGGTCTATTTCGAGAGATGAAAGATATACAAATTTCCTGTATTTACAAATACATTCAACTATTTTTTTTCTTGAGTGGAAGTCGGGGAAACAGCTTTCTGAAGCGGATCAGATAAGCCGTAACATTGCTTCCGGCAATAATGAGTGTGACAGCCAGAATGATCATCACAATGCCGCAACCCAGCCGGGGCGTCAGCACTTCACCGAAGATGGTAACACCGAAAAAGACAGCGGTCAAAGGCTCGAGAGCACCGAGTATGGCTGTCGGAGTAGAACCGATATATTGTATGGCCTGCGTGGTACACAGGAAGGATATGGCAGTGGGAAAGATTGCTAAAGCGATCAGATTACCCCACAAGTACCAGTCGTTGGGAATATGCAAGCTATGCCCGAAATCCACACGGATCAGGAAGAGCAAAACACCGAAAAGCAGGACATAGAAAGTCAGTTTAAGAGTCGCTATATCCTTCAGTCGCGGCCGGTTCACACCAACGATATAAATAGCGTAACTGAGTGCCGATCCCATGACCAGAAGGACACCAATCGTGTTGAGCGTTGCACCACTACCGGTTTGATAAAGCAACCCTATGCCACCTAATGCGAGCATTATGCAAAGGACGGTTTGCAAGGTCAGTTTCTCCTTAAAAAGTATCGACATGATCAACGCAACCATGATCGGATAAACAAACAACAAGGTCGATGCAATGCCGGCTTCCATGTAATTATAACTTTGGAACAAAGCAAGCGAAGAGAAAGCTACCAGAAATCCCAGGACAATCAACGGCACCAAATCTCTCCGGCATAGCTTAAAATTCCGCCCTCTCGCCTTCAACATAATACCCAGCACCGGAATGGCAAACAGGTATCTGAAAAACAAAACAGAGTCAGGATCCATCCCCGCTTTATAAAGAGGAAGAGCAAAAAGAGGATTCATACCATAAGTGGCAGCCGCTATGGCTCCCAGCATGTATCCTTTCACCTTTGCATTCATATAAGTAGATATTTGCTGATTAATATATCGATAATGGCCGGCAAATGTAGAATGTACTTTTTACATACACAATAGCATTAAACGATATTTTCAGAAAAACATCCTGACAACAATTTATACTTTTTCCTCCTCTTAAAAGAATCGATCCTTCTGCTTCATTTTTCTTTAAGCAATTTTACATTTGTCTCCTCCTTTAACTGCACTCAGACAAGCGCCAAAAGCTGCCTCCTCCTGATACAAAGAAAAAGATAACTTACATCCGAATAATTCTTCAAATGCCTGACACAGGAGCGGATTTCTCTTGAGCGCATTCCCCGAACCAACAATAACATCTTTCTCATGACGGATATTCTCCGGTAGCCTTTGATAAAAACCATGCAGTTCACGACTGATACCTTTCAGAAAACCCAATATCAAATTTTCCGGAGTAAAATTGGAAAGAGATATATTTTCAATATGACCACGTTTCCACGGAGCAAAACGGGTTCCGTCAAATAGAGTTTCAACGATGGGAAGATCACAAACGTCTTCTTTATAAGAAACAGAAGTCATCACCTGGTAAAGATCCAAACCGCCGGCCTGGAGCTGTTCATCTGATAACGTCGGTAGAAAAGCCCGCAGAGTCTGCTCAAAAAAGTTTTTCAACATAACAAATGCCTGACCGCCACAAAGAGCGGCTCCCACCAATATATATCCACCACCGGGGAAAGGCCTTGTATCCAGTTCCGGTATTTTTATAAACTTATCGGAGTAGACAGAGATCTGGCTGCTTGTCCCTACGGTTATATGAATAGAATGATGGATATCCTTTACCGATCCGAGGAAAGCGGCCTGGTTATCTCCTATCGCAGAATATACGGGTATCTGCCGCTTATTATAACCACAGCAAGTGGCAGATTCCGACAATTCCGGTAAAATAGAAAGATCGATCCCCACCTTTTCCAGAGCGGCATGATCAAAACACAGGTTTTCCAAATCGAAAAAGCCGATGCTTGCACCATTCGAATAATCAGTAAGAGGTGTTTTCTGTCCGGATAACTTCATGACAACATAGTCCATGATCGTACAGATCTGTTTTGCATCGTCGGGAACCAGCCCATTTACCTGGTTATAGAAATGCGTCACCAGACCGAAACCTGTTGCCAGCGCATAGCCTGTTTCTTCGGATAAGTAAGCTGCATAGGTCTTATTCTCACGATATAACTGGTTACCTCTTCCATCTTGCCAGGTATAAAGCGGACTGACCGCTTCGCCTTGTTCATTCAAATAAAGTATTCCATGCATTTGCCCCGTAACACCAATTCCCTTAATATCCGGGTAACGGGAAGAGAAATCCTCCATTATTTCTTCCACAATCCCGATGATTCTGTCCGGAGATTGGATTTTCTCCCAAAGAACCTCCGAAACAATCACTGAGTCGTTGGCGATTGTGAGTGATTCTATTTTGTTCTTTTTCAGATCATAAGCAACACTGCTGATAGAACTGGTTCCGATGTCTATTCCAATATAGCACATATTTTATTTCTTTAATTACTAATCATTAAATGTATATTCAGGAAAACCCTATCTT
>NZ_CAJJWO010000020.1 GCF_905196875.1 uncultured Parabacteroides sp.
ATTCCTTGATTATTTTATGAAGTTCAATATTATTCTGCTGATAATCTTTTTACTTACAAGTTGCTCCACCCGCAAACAAACTCATTCGTCCCGGCAACAAACCGATAGCTTACGGCAAACCAGCCGGCTATCTGTCCGGACAACTAAAATCCCTGAAAGCCGTGCCCGTTTAACTGTCCCTGTCGGCACGTTGAAAAAGTTGCCTGCCGGTGCAGCCTTTGTTCAAAAAAGCGGACAAGCAACCGCTGAAATCCGCTTCCTGCACGACACATTGTTTGTCTACGCCACCTGCGACAGCTTGCAAGCGCTGGTTTATCAATATGAAGAAGAAACTGAGCAACTACATGTCCGGCTGGAAAATAGCCAAACTAAAAAATCCCAAAAACAACGTACTGTTCTTGGGATTTTCGGCTTACTATTTATTGTTTGTCTCTTCTTTAAATGGAGGCGTGTTAGGGACATTTAGATTACTGAACCGTTACTTGCAACGGTTGTTTAACCTTCTGAGCGAATTCCTGCACATACTTGAACCATTCGGCAGAGTTCCGGAAACCCCATTTACTCCATCCGGCTCCGGTATAATAAGTATATTCGCTTCCCGGTGCATAAGTCGTATATGCCAGTACGTGGCCGTCTGCTCCGCGTTGCTTCTTTTCAGTATCGGAGAAGTTGACGGCTTTTGCCTCACTGAGCTTTTCCGGGAATACGGCGCCAACGAAGATTTGTCCGTTTGTAGCATCTTCCGGGTCTGCATAAGCGATATAACCATTGGTTGCGTCAGCCTGATAATCTGTACTTGGTTCATGTAGAACGATACCGGTTACCAACGGGGTCGGTTCGTTCAGGTTCGCAAATGAAAGTGCTATTTTATTCATCTGTGAACCGGCATCCAAGGAAAGTATGCGTGTTTCAATAACATTGTCATTCCCTTTTACAGTCAGCGGATTATAAACCAGCTTAACTGTGAAGCGCAATGGACCGTTATCCAGGATCTCATACTCTTTATAGCAGTACGGATAAACAATAGAGTCGTTAGCTAAAAGGGCGGAAGTACCAGCACCCAATGTCGGGCCTACCTTGTAGTAATCCAGCCCGTTACCATGATCGATGTGATAAGAGATGGAGTTTGCCAATTCCTGTGCCGCTTTCTTGTCTGTCTTTTGCAACTCGGCGATTTTGGCTCTCGACTCCGGATTCAACTCTGTCTTGTAACGCATGTCGACTACTGGTTCCGATACACATTTTACCCAGATATCATATCCGAAAGCCTGTTCGCCGGTAGCCTGTAAAGCCGGACCATAGGTACGGAAAGCGATACGGTCGTTTTCCCAGGCAATATCATCCACACGTTCCGGATAGAACTTACCGCAAGCTACAATGGCCGGCTTGTCTGGTGTACCCGGTTTGATCTGATAAGTAACGTTGCTGTTTGCGTTCACATCAACAGGGAAAATAATTTTATTGTCATAGGTGATCTGGTAAGGGATCTGCGTACCATTGTTGTCGGAGATGATGAAAGACTCACCATTCAGCTTAGCTACTGCATCCATTGAAATCTCTGTGATTTCGTTTGAACGGGCAATGGAAGAGGGGTTTGTAACTGTGATGTCTACGCTCTTTTCCTGTGTGCAGGCAAAAGCGCTGGCGGCCAGAAATAGGGAAATAATCTTTTTCATACAATATTATAGTGTTAGTTCATAAATATTTCGCTACTGGTAATCTTAGAATGAAACCGGCAGTAAAAGTAGGAATATTCGACAAGTTTACAAAGCTGATTTATGGTAAACAAAATTATTTCTGTTCGGTGATGCTTCCGGTCATGCAGTATACTGTTGTTTTCATCGTTTCTATTATATGATGTTGAAGCAGTGTTTACTTATTCTGATGTTGATGGGTGTTTCTCATTTCCGGCTATATGCACAAAGCTGGAGTAAGGAGGATTCGGTTTGGTTGTCAGGTGTTATGTCGGGAAAAGATACGATCCGTATCAATCCGGAGTTTCAGAAGGCGATCGATAGTGGTACATTTATTCATCTGGAGGACGAACCCGGACAACGAATGCTGGAAGCCCCGACGGAGTTGCCTATCCTGAAAGACTTTTCCGAATATTTGCATGCCGATGCGGACACTGTTCGTGATAGTCAGCTCTATAGATCGATGCCGCCCAGTGTCTACCGTTTGTATGTAATAGAGTTGGATACCTGTTTGCCGATAAATAAAGGTGCGTATACACCGCCGCCTACACGTTTGATCGATAAGAAAGAGATAAAAGTAGGAAAACTTCCGGTAGCCGTTGCTGCAGGAGGGAGAAACCTCTATGATACGGATATTGTGAAAGACGGACAGAAACGCGGTACGCTGACCGGTTCTGCCAAATTTTATTTCTCTCTGGATGATATGCTGAAATGGGTTTTCTCCAAAAAAGAAAGAAATAAGCGGAAGAACCGTAAGCGGGATGATACGTGGCGTTATTATAATTCGATGCCCTGACAGTTGGTTTGGGTTTCTAAAATAAAAAGACTTCCGTCGGTATATAAACGAACCCGGCGAAAGTCTGAAATTAAGCGAAAGCTTTTATAGTTTACTCTTCTTTTTTATTCAGTCTGTAACTGAGAGCACCTGACGGACATTTATTGATCTGTGCGATCAGCTCCTCCGTAGTTGCATTTTCAATTTTTATCCAGGGTCTTTCCTTGGGGTTGTATACCTGTGGTAATGTTTTTACACAAATACCTGCATGCTTACATAATTCGGGCTGCCAGATAATGGTCAACTCGCCATTTGAATATTCAATTTGCTTTCCCATATATATTCGCTTTATCCTACATTAATGCCTCTCATTACTATACGTCGCCAATCCGGATGCTTTTTAATATATCCGGCTACAAAAGGACATAGCGGCACCAGGCGTAACTCCTGCTTTTCGATATCCTTCAGTACTTTTTCGACTAATTGGCTTCCTACACCCTTTCCTTCCAGTTGGACCGGAACCTCCGTATGTGTAAGATAGATTTCTCCTGTTTTATTTTTGATATACTCGATCTTTGGAACCAGTTTGCCAATATGAAACTCGTATTGATGATCCTCCCTATTATCAATTAATTCGTAATCGTCCATTTTTTTACTCTTTTTATTAATGTCCTCTTATATTTCAAACATTTTATACAGAAGCTTTGTTTTGGATATTTTCGATTTTCTGTAGCCAAGTCTCCGATAACGAAATTATGTCAAACTCCTGTTTCTGATTGTAAGTTAGAGTTTGTTTATTCTTACGAATTAATATGAATATATGCTTTTGGGTGAAACTTTTATTACTCGTGATCTGTTTTATAATTATAAAACAAAGTCATTTTGTTTTCAAAGAGGGAATAATTGATGAATAATGGTATAATTGACTAATAAGGATGTAAAATGGAACATCTCTGTTTTATTTTTAATTGTTAGTTTTAAGTCACATATCAAAAATGGAGTGTTATGAATAAGAATGACGTTGGTTCAAATGCCGGTAAGATATGGCATTTGCTTGCAGAGAGGGGCAACATGTCCATCAGAAAAATTGGAGAAATGACTCATTGTACAGAGTCTGTTATTTTTCTGGCTTTGGGTTGGTTAGCCCGGGAGAATAAAATACGTTTCCGGAGCGACGGTAGCGATATGCTGTTTGTTGAAATAAATATTCCGCTAACAGAAACGTATTATTAAATAGGACACTAAAATTTTAGGCGCAACGAGTAAAGGGATACAAATGATTTGTAGCCCTTTTTTTGTTTGCGCCTATCTGTGTTTCTATTTCCGGTAATGACAGCAGGTCGGAAGCTTGTCGTAAACATTTTGGTCTGCTTTGTACTTATCATTGTCGTGTCCTGCGGCGGCAATAGCTTTGGCTATGTCATCGGCGGAGGTTTGTTTAGGGTCAAACTGTAAATGTATCATCTGGGTATCTTTGTCCCACATGGCGGATGAGACTCCTTTAATACTTTTGGCTGTATCTTCGATACGTTGTTTACACATATCGCAGGCACCTTTTACTCCGAACATGGCATGTTCGCTTTGTGCATTGGAGGCTTGCGTAGAATGTCCGGCATGTCCGGAGTGTCCGGTCATCGGTTGTGCAGCCTTTCCGTCATTGTTCATCATAGAAGGTTTTCCTTCCAGCTGGGCGCTGGCATCGATTGAAAAGACCCCGTTTGTTACAATTTCTTCTCCATCGGATAATCCTTTCAGTATGACATAAGCATTGCCTAACGACGGACCCAATTCTACTTCCCGCATTTGGAAAGTGGGCGTGGAGATGTCCGGCTGTTTGACATATACTATTGCGCGTTTACCGGTCCAAAGTATGGCTGTCTGTGGAACGACAATCTGATCCTTGTATCCTTTTAAAGCTGCATTGACGGTGGCTGTCGCATACATTTCCGGTTTCAGTTCCATCTGAGGGTTGGATACCTCGACACGTACGCGGGAAGTACGGCTGGTAGCGTTTACAATGGGGTCGATAAATGCAATCTTGCCTTTGTATACTTTTCCGGGAAGAGCCTGCAAGGTGAATTCCACCGGATCGCCTTTACTTAAGAAAGGCAGGTCGACTTCGTAAGCATCGAACATAGCCCATACCTTGGAAAGGTTAGCTACATCGAATAGGACAGCTCCTTGTGATACATAATCTCCCTGGCTGACCTTTTTCGATATGACGATACCGCTGGTGTTTGATTTGATTTCTACTAACGGGGAAGTTGTACCCGATTGCTCGATGGCTATTATTTGTGCATCGGTCATTTTCCAGAGTTGCAGTTTTTCTTTGGCTGCCTGGATCAATGCCGGTTGTTGCATTTTTATAGCTTCCAGTAATTCCTGTTGGGCTGTAAATAGTTCCGGTGAGTATAAGGTGGCAAGTGTCTGTCCGCTACGTACGGTTTCTCCTGTAAAATCGACGGCAAGGTTTTCGATGCGCCCTCCTACATGAGCTGTCTGCGATTGAAGACTCCGTTCGTCCGGTGTTATTTTGCCATAGAGACGTACTTGTTTTACCGGATTTTCCTTACTGACGCGCGATGTCTGTACATCGGCCAGCGCCATTGCTTCTTCAGATAACTGGATAGACGAAGGATCGATGTTTTCGTTATTGTTACCGCTTTTGCGTACTGGTATCAGGTCCATACCGCAGATAGGGCATTTACCCGGTTTATCCTGTCGGATTTGAGGATGCATGGAACAGGTCCATACCCCGTTTTCATCCTGTTGCAGATCGTGGCTATGGGAATGCCCGGCTATGCTGTCATGAGAATGATCGTGATGGCTACTGTCTGTCTGCGGGGTGGAGGAAGGGCTGAATAATAACCAGCCGACTAATAATCCTGCGAGTGCGAATATTATATATTGAACTTGCTTTGTCTTGATCCATTCTTTTATCTTTTTCATACGATTAATCATTTAATGAGGTTGCTACTAATTTTTCCATGCCGGCTACCATTGTGTTGTACTCGGCAATTGCTTCACTTTTTTTGAGACTGTAATCCAGTAACTGGCGTTCGACTTGTATAATGTCGGTGAGGCTGGTCACTCCGGCTGAAAATTCTCGTACCATCAGTTGCCAGGTGGATAAAGCCAGGTCCTGCTGCTTTTTATACAAGCTGATTTTACGGGCTGCATCTGCCAGTTGTTGTTTGACTGTCTGATACTCGGCCTGCAACTGGTTCAGCGTATTTTCATATTTCAGCTCACTTGCCTGGCGGTAATGTTTACTTTCCCGTTGTTGTGCGTTATATTTCTTTCGGAAAATGGGGATGCTTATCTTGAACATAGGCATGACCATATCCATTCCGTTCATGTCAGGCATAACCATTGCATTGTCCGATTTACCGACTACCGAATATTGCAGGCCGATACCGAACATTGGATAACTCATTTTCTTATCCATTATTGCTTTGGCCTTATAGGCATTCGCCTCTGCTTCCAGCATCGATAACATCGGATTGGCCAGGATAATGCTGTCGGTCATCGTTTTGTCATCTGCCAGGAAACGAATTTGTATCAGTGAGTCGGATACAGCCACTCTTGTCTGTTGATCGCGGTTCAATAGGGCGTTGAAACGAGCTTCGGCTGCAGTACGGTTGGAGATAATTACTTCCAGATTATTCTCAAGTTCTGCTTTTTCTATCTGGATACGCAATACATCTGACATACCTCCGGAAGAATTTCCTGTACCCATAGGGCTTCCTCCCATGCCAGACATTCCGCTATTATTGGATGCAGGCATGGCTGTTGCTGTTGGCGAAGTATTTCCTGCTCCTCCCATATTGTCCATACTGTTTCCGGATGAGACAGGTACAGCCTGGGAGGTATTGGCTACAGGGGGAGTTACTGTCGGTGTGGGAGTTACACCGGGTGCGGAGAAACGCTTAAGTGCCAACTGTTCCAATTGGTCCAGTAGAATAAGATTTGCCTGTGTATTTTTATACTGTTCATTCAGATTGCATAGTTGATACCACTGGCTTTTGACCTCATAGAACAGGTTGTTTCTGGCATCACGGAATTGTTCGTAAGCCATACGGGACATTTCAGTCGCTTCGTTACGTGCTGCTTTTTGTGTTCCGAACCAGGGAAACATCTGCATGAGTGTGAAGTCTGCAATCTGTTTTCCTCCCAGTGTTTCCATGGGTTTGACAAAAAGGCCTATATCCAATTCCGGATCGGAGTAGGCTCCCGCCTGTGGGATTTTTTCCAGCGAAGCTTTATAAAGAGCGAAGTTGGAGTTAACCAGCGGATTATTGCGTGCGGCTGTTTCCAGATAGTAAGCAAGGCTATCTGCCTGCTGTGAATATCCGGATAAAGTACCGAGCAGTAAGGCGATGCTGATCAGATATAGTTGTATTTTGAGATTATTCTTCATCGTTTTTATCATTTTCAATGTTTTGTTTCTTTTGTTCTTTCTTCATTACGCTCTCACGCCACCAGCATTGCAGGACGGGTACGACAAACATAGTCATAGACTGTATCAGCATTCCCCCGAAGGTGGGTATTGCCATCGGCACCATGATATCGGCTCCTTTTCCTGTCGAGGTCAATACGGGAAGTAAGGCAATCAGTGTTGTTGCCGTTGTCATGGCAGCCGGTCGTACACGTTTTAATCCGGCAGTAACTACGGCTTCCCGTATGGCTTCTTTCGTACGGGGATTTTGCCGGAGGAATGTTTGGTGGATGTAAGTACCCATCAATACACCGTCGTCGGTAGCTACACCGAACAAAGCGATAAACCCGACCCAGACGGCAACACTCAGGTTGATGGTATGCATCTGGAAAAGATCCCTCATATTCTCTCCACCGACAGAAAAGTTCATAAACCAATCCTGTCCATACAGCCAAAGCAGGATGAACCCTCCGGCAAAGGCAACGAATACACCGGAGAAGTGGATAAGAGAGGCTGTAATCGTCTTGAACTGGAAATATAAGACCAATAGAACAATCAGTAATGCCAGAGGCACTACAATTGCCAGCCGCTGGGTAGCCCGTTCCTGTTGCTCATAATTCCCTGCAAACTTGTAAGATACCCCTTTGGACAGTGTCAGTTCCCCGTTCTTTATTTTTTGTTCAAGTACGCGGGTGGCTTCTTTAACCACGTCGACTTCTGCTTTACCGGATATTTTGTCGAATATGACATAACCGACCAGGAACGTGTTTTCACTTTGTATCATCTGGGCTCCACGTGTATAATCTATATCGGCCAGTTCTTTCAATGGTACCTGGGCTCCTGTTGCCGTAGGAACTAGTAACATAGACAATGCTTCCGGATTATCCCGCAATTCGCGGGCATAACGTAGGCGGACCGGAAAACGCTCCCTTCCTTCGACCGTTGTCGTTAATACCATTCCACCGACAGCAGCACTTAATATTTCCTGTAAATCTTCTACGTTCACTCCATAACGCGCCATGTTGTCCCTGTTTAAATTGATCTCGAGATAAGGAGCACCTACCGCCCTGTCATAGAATACAGAGGAAGGGATCACAGCAGGCACTTCTTTTAATGCCTGCTCGATAACTTTACCGCTCTGTTCGATCGTTTCCAGGTCGGGACCGTATATTTTTAATCCCATTGGGGCACGCATACCGGTTGACAACATTACGAGACGAGCCTCGATTGGTTGCAACTTGGGAGCTGAAGTAAGACCCGGCAGATGGGTGACATTTACTATCTGTTGCCAGATATCATCTGTGTTTTTTATTTCCGGTCGCCACTGGCGGAAATAGTCTCCTTTACTGTCGGCTATCAGGCTGTCTTTGGGAATGAGCCGGAAACCGTCAGCCGGATTGTATGTATCGCCGTTCTTCAGAATGTAGGCACCCTGTTTATTAACCTTGAAACGTTCCCTTTGCCCGTCTTTATTCAGAATGTATTCAGGACGATAGTTTATCGTATTTTCAAACATTTGTGCCGGAGCAGGGTCGAGGGCTGAGTTGACACGTCCCCATTTCCCGATGGCTGTCTCCACTTCCGGAATGGCTGCCAGGCGTTTGTCGAGCGCTTCGATATAATCGAGGTTTTGTGCAATCCCGGTATGAGGCATGCTGGTGGGCATCAGGAGGAAGGAGCCCTCGTTCAGGCTGGGCATAAACTCTTCGCCTATACCGGGAAACTCAGCGGATGCTTTTTCCCAAAAAGTTGTCTGGCGGAAATCTTTCCATCCAAGCGTTTCCATCCCTGATGCAACGAAGCCGAATGTTTTATTAAATCCTATCCATATAATGATACCGAACAGGATTGTTGTCGTAGGGATGATCATGAACTGCCAACGGTGGCTAAGACACCATCTTAATATCTGTTCGTAGTAGATTACCAGCAGCCATAGGAGGGTTAAGATGACAACGATACAAGCCGCAACAAAAAGTATGTTGGATAATAATCCGGCCTGAGGTCCCATCGGCAGCCATTCTTCCGATAGATAATAAACTGCCACTAGCAACGTGATACCTATATTTATATAGTTGCTCATCTTTGGATTTTTCCAGTAGAAAGCAAACAGGTTGTTCAGTCCGACAGCCGTAAGGCCAAGTGCCGGAATACTACTGTAAATGATCGATAATAGAATACCTGATACAATAAGGATATAATTGGCTATCTTTCGTATCGATTTGGATTTGATCCGGACAGAGAACAGCAAATAAGAAAGTGTCGGCAGCAGGATTAGCCCCAGTATGAAAGCGGATGCCAGTGCATACGTTTTAGTATAGGCGAGGGGAGAGAACATTTTCCCTTCCTGAGCCTCCATGGCAAATACGGGTAAAAAGCTGACTATTGTGGTGATCATAGCCGTTGCTATGGCTCCGGAGACTTCACTGACAGCTTTGTAGATAAGGTTGACCAATGCTTTCCCGCCTTTGATCCCTTTGTTCTCCGGCATTTCCATATAACGAATGATGCTTTCTACAAATACGACCCCTACATCGACCATAACTCCGATTGCAATGGCAATACCGGACAAAGCAACAATGTTCGCTTCTATCCCGGTGTATTTCATAATGATGAATGTAGCCAGTACGGCTACTGGGAGCATACTTGCTATTACTACGGATGCACGCAGATTAAGGACTAATACAATGATCACGATGATACAGATCAGTATTTCGTGTGAGAGCGAAGTCTCAAGTGTTCCGATCGTTTCTTTGATCAGGTCGGTCCGGTCGTAAAAAGGTACGACACTAACCTTCGACACAGTGCCATCCGCCAGTGTTTTTTGGGGAAGTCCGGCTTCTATCTCTTTAATCTTAGCTTTAACATTGTCGATCACTTCCAACGGATTCGCTCCGTACCGGGCGATAACAACTCCCCCCACAGCTTCTACGCCTTCCTTATCCAATCCGCCACGCCGGGTACCCGGACCGATATTCACGAAAGCGACATCCGATATGCGTACTGGTACACCGTCCCTGACGGTTACGACTGCTTTTTCCAGGTCAGATACATCTTTAATATAGCCAAGTCCACGGATCAGGTATTCTACTTTGTTGATCTCCATCGTTTCGGCACCGATATCGAGATTACTTTTCTTTACGGCATTCATGATATCCATGACGGAAACGTTGAAGGCGCGCATGGCATCTGGGTTCAGTTCTATCTGATATTCTTTTACAAAACCTCCGGCAGAAGCCACTTCCGATACTCCTTCGGCCGCGGAAAGGGAATATTTTACATAGAAATCCTGTATGGTGCGTAATTCTTCTGCATTCCAGCCACCGGTAGGTTTCCCTGTCTCCGGGTTTCTGCCTTCCAGGGTGTACCAGTATATTTGACCCAGAGCTGTGGCATCCGGACCTAATGCTGGTTGAACGCCTTCCGGCAAGGTACCGGATGGCAGCGAATTCAGTTTTTCCAGAATCCTTGAACGACTCCAGTAGAACTCTATATCATCGTCGAAGATGATGTAGATGAACGACATCCCGAACATGGAGCTACTCCGGATGCTTTTTACTCCCGGAATCCCCAATAGGGAAGTGGTCAGTGGATAAGTGATCTGATCTTGTATATCTTTTGGCGATCGTCCCATCCATTCGGTTGCGACGATCTGTTGGTTGTCACCGATATCCGGTATTGCGTCTACCGGGATCGGATTACGTGGAATAATACCTCCGTGCCAGTTGAAAGGAGAGGTTGATATACCCCAGACAACGACCAATATTAATAATAGAATGGTTACAACCCTGTTATCAAGGAAATAACGGATTATTTTATTTAGCATAGGATGATGTTTTAATCAAAATGATTTAATTAATGCATAAAATCTTGTTGCAATAGGTAGACTTTGTTTTCCAAAGAATACCTATGCATGTAAACTTCCCTCTTGCGTTATGCAAAAGGAACAAATAATTCTTATTTATTGTTTATTGAAGTATAAACAAAAATAGGTAAGTCCGGTCTGTAAAACCGGTATTAATTAAATCAGAAAGGAACAATTGCGAATGCATAGCTCTGAGCCACTACATTCGGGTGGGGATTTAAAAAAGGAAAAGGACGAAATCGATTCATCTGTATCAGACAAAACCAAAAATTCCCTTATATCGAATAATAAAGATAGAGTGACTGGTGTATAATCGAAAGTCGGCACTTGGTTGACATTCTGGTCTACGGTCATCTTGATCAACTGCGTCTCTGTCGAGCAGCAATGAGGTGATTGCTTCTTCTCCTTGCAGGAAGGGCATATATCTGTCAGCCATAAATCCACTTCTACCAGTTTACCCATACAATGATGGATATTCAGAGCTATTCCACTGGAGACTCCGACATATAGAATTGTTAATATGACTAAGAGATATTTTTTCATAACTACAAAGATATAACTGTTTTTCGGGATTAAAATATAAAATGTATGGAGAGCTTATTAAAGAATGTTTCATCTTGCTGTCAGTCACATTTTCTTGTTGTATCTTCACGGCGTAAATGAAGAATATATTTTGCATATTCGAAATATTAAGAGGTAAATTTTTTATGGTAATAGCTTATTTAAGAGTAACTATAGGCAAGCAGCATCTTGAAACACAAAAAGATGAAATTGAACGCTATGCAGCAGCAAATGGTTTTGAGGTCAATAAATGGATAACGGATATTATTGATGAGAAAAGAAAGGAGAAAGAGTCATCATTAAGTCGTATCATAGACCGGATGAAACAAGGGGATAAGGTGATCATTACTGATATCGCCCGGTTTGGCCGTACCTTATCCGAAGTGATGAATCTTTTAGGTAAATGTATGGCGAAAGGTATTCATGTATGTAGTATAAACGATCGCTATATTCTGGATGACGGTTTGAATACGATGGTAGTATCGGATACCTGCAATCTGATTTCTGAGATCGAACATAACCTGATGTCGATCCGGACAAAAGAAGCCTTGAATCATAAGAAGGATAAAGGACTTCAATTAGGGCGTCCGAAGGGTACCGATGCCAAACAGTCTTTGTTGGATGCCAATAAAGAAGAAGTGATGAATATGCTCGAGAGAGGTGATACGGTCGTGATGATCTGTAAGCATTTTAATGTATCCAGAAATACTTACTATCAGTTTAAGAGGAATTACGGACTTTAAAACCAGTCCTTTTTCCTCATATATATCCAGGTGAGTAAACCTGTAAGGAACATGACTCCCCAGGCTATTCCGTAACCGTATTCCCAGTCGAGCTCAGGCATCAGTTTAAAATTCATACCCCATACGCCGACAAGGAATGTCAATGGAATGAACAGGGTAGACACAACCGTCAGGCGTTTCATGATTGCATTCATACGCAGGTCGTTGTTTGAGATATAGAGGTCTACTAGTGACGATATGATTTCCCTGCAACTTTCGGTTGTTTGTATCACAAACTGCAACTGGTCGGATAAATCTGTATAGATCGGTTGCATATCCGGGCTGATTATTCCGTTCTCCGTGCGTAATAATTTGGGGAACTGTTCTTTCAAAGGCTGGCTATTCTTTTTGATGATCATGTATTCATGACGGCGCTGTTGTATCAGTGAACCCATATTTCCCTGGTCGTTTTTTATGTCGAGCAAGGTTTCTTCAATATCTTCCAGCATTTCTTCTACTTTGGATGCTGTTTCTACCAGATTGGCGATAATCGTATTCAAGAGGAAAGCCAGTAACAATCCACTACCTTTCTTCCGTAGACTCAGCATATTCGATTCCAGTGCTTTCATTGTATTGGCAAATACCGGATTGTTGGTTTCAGTAAAAGATATGACAACATTATCTGTAACCAGTATACTGATGTGCTCGGAATGCATTTCCATATTGGCATCGTAGTAGCAGGAGTTTAAGATAATTAGCATGTGATTGGCATACTCTTCTATTTTTACTACATGTTGAGGAGTCAGGATATCTTTGGCATCCAAGTTATGGAGTCCGAAATCGTTTACGATACGCGTGATCGTTTCTGAATCGGTCAGCCCGCTTACCTGAAACCAATTGACTTTGTTGGGATCGGTCAGCTTATTGAACGAAGTTATTCCTCTCTTAACTTCTATTGTGTGGATTCCATCAGCATTGTATTGTGTGAGACGAATGTCGGTTACAGTTTCATGTTCACCGGCATAATAATATTTATCCGACAGATGACGGTTTGAAATATGTCTGTGCCTGCGCAAATGCGTTCCCTCTTTTCGTCTCATAACTACAATTGTTTTAATCCAGTTCTACAACAGTGATACCTGCACCTCCAAACTGGACATGCTCATCGTGGTACTGCCGGACTCCCGGAACCGAATGCAGATAATCGCGTATCAGTTGCCGTAGAATACCCGTACCCGTGCCGTGCAGGATACGTACACGCTCAGCCCCGACCTGGATAGCATCGTCAATGAAATAAGTGACAGTTTGCAGTGCTTCATCGCCCCTCATACCTCTAACATCTATCTCTTGCTTAAAGTTCAGTTTTTTATCATGCATATGGTCTGTCGTGCCCACACTGACAAAGGTACTTTTCTGAATTTCCTTTTTGATCTGGCCTTTGCTGACCTTCTCCAGTTGTTCGAGTTTCACAGTACTCTTTATCATGCCGAATGCTACAACAGCCTGTTTCCCCTGAAGTTCCATAACTGTTCCAGCGGAAACTTGTCCTTTTAAACGGACATTATCGCCTACCTCGATCACATCACGGTTGAATGTTTGCTTGACGGTAGGGGCGTTCTGCTTTTGCTTTTTACGCTCTTTACGTTCCTGCAGTTTCGCCATCTTACGCGCAATCTTATCGTCTTCTTCTCCGGTCGATTCGATGGATGCTTTGAACTCTTCTAAGGCTTTACGGGCAAGCTTGGTTTGTTCTTTTTCTGCTTGCGCTTCTTTGATCTCGCGAACTGTATTCTCGATTTTGGCATTTGCTTCCGCCAGTATTCGCTGTGCTTCAGCTTTTGCTTCACGCATGATCTCTTTACGTTGCTTATTTACCTCTTCCAGATCCTTTTCGTAGCGGGACGTGATATCTTCCAACTTTTTCTCTTGCTGGCGGATATTTTGCCGTTTACTTTCCCAGTAACGTTTGTCGCGAACGATATCCTGAAGATATTTATCCATATCGATATAATCGGAACCGACCTTG
Source organism: uncultured Parabacteroides sp. (assembly GCF_905196875.1). Lineage (GTDB taxonomy): Bacteria > Bacteroidota > Bacteroidia > Bacteroidales > Tannerellaceae > Parabacteroides. Next base: position 14,079 of record NZ_CAJJWO010000020.1, read on the forward strand.
GCTGAAGCATCTGCAATTACATCTTCCGGCAATCCGATCTTTCGTGCAATCTCTACGGCGAACGAACTACCGGGGTTTCCGATGGACAGTTTGAACAGTGGTTGCATCAGATGACGGTCGTATAACATGGCTCCGTTTACAATACCTTCGGTATCTTCAGCAAAATGTTTCAGGTTCTGATAGTGGGTAGTGATCACTCCGAAACTATAGTTCCGGTTGAACCGGTCTAACAATGCTTCAGCAATGGCACCTCCAATCTGTGGTTCCGTTCCGCTACCGAATTCGTCAATCAGGATAATCGTCTTTTCATTACAGTTCCTGACGAAATATTTCATATTGGTCAGGTGAGAACTGTATGTACTCAAATCATTCTCGATACTCTGTTCATCACCGATATCAATAAATATACTGGCAAAAATCCCCGTACGCGAACTTTCATGCAAAGGAATTAATAACCCGCATTGCAACATATATTGTAGCAAACCAACTGTCTTCAGACAAACCGATTTACCCCCGGCGTTCGGGCCGGATATGATCAACAGGCGTTTCTTTTCATCAAGTGTGATGTCGAGAGGAATAACTTGCTTGTTTTGTTTCTGAAGCGACAGAAACAGGAGAGGATGGACGGCACGTGCCCAATCTACCTGTTGTACGTTTTCCACTACAGGTTTGATCCCTTTCACTTGTTCGGCAAAAAGAGCTTTGGCACGGATAAAATCGATGTCTGCCATAAACTCATACGATTGCAGGATATCCGGAACCATCGGACGGACTATATTGGTGAAATCTGTCAATATCTTCATGATCTCACGGCGCTCGTCACCTTCCAGTTCCCTGACACGGTTGTTGGCTTCAACTACTACTTCCGGTTCGATGAAAACCGTCTTACCACTGGCTGATTCGTCATGTACAATTCCTTTTATCTTTCTTTTGAAAGCTGGAGCTACAGGAATCATTAAACGTCCGTCACGCATGGTAGGGGTTACGTCTTTATCGACTACCCCTTCCGACTGCGCACTTCGTAAGATCGATTGGAGGCTACGGGAAATACCACTCATCGTAGATGTTATCTCCTTCCTGATCTGTGCCAGTGTAGGAGAGGCGTTGTCTTTTACTTTCCCGAACTTATCCAGAATGGAGTCTATTTTTCCTATCAGTTGCGGAAAGACGAGTATGTCTCCGGCCAGTGCCGTAAGTGCAGGATAAGCAATCTCTTCATCCTCTACAGGACGGAAGAATCGAACGATATCGTTGATTGTTTGTAAAGAACGTTTCAGGTCGAACAATTCTTTTTCATCCAGCCAGGTTCCTTCCGGTCGTATCCGCTTCAGTGAATAACGTACATCAAAGAAATAGGCAGCAGGAAATTCCTGTTCTCCATGTAAAATACGGACAAACTCATCGGTTTGTTCCAGACGTTCAAGAACGGTTGAATAATCTGCCGAAAAATCCATTTCGGCTACCCGCTCTTGTCCCAGCGGGCTTAAACATTTATCGGAAATTAAACGGCGAACTTTATCGAACCCCGTTTTTTGTTCAAAATTTTGTGGATATATCACGTTTGTTAATATGCTTTATTTTATCTCCACCGTAATCTCCCTGCGGATAGTAGGGCGGACGATGATTTCCATTTTGTTCTTACCCCTTTTGATGTCAAACGTACAGGCGTTGTTACCTGCCGGATTGACATACGGAGCATAATAATACAGGTAGGAGAAGGCTCCTACATTGCCAGAGCTTTGCAAGGCGTCGGCAACCTGAGAGTATTTGAATGTATCCCAGAACATACAACGTTTGAATCCGTTAGCATCCGTAAACTGTGTTTTCGGATCGCGGTATTGCATTGTTTTTGATATGAAATTCTTATAGCCTGCTGTAAATTCTTCAGCGGAATAATTCATTTTGTTTCCATTGATCTTTTCGATCACATCACGCGGGCGAAGGCCGGAGGCATAAGCCGGTGAATTACGGTCGACATCCGTAACCAGTTCCAGACGGTCGATATCGTAACTGATACCCGTATAATTATAAGTTTTCTGACTAACTTTATATTGTACGTTGCGGCCATATTTTACATACGGATACTGCATTAGCATTAACGGTGCATGGATGCGGGCATATTCTTCCAGACGGTAGGAGTCTTCCAATAACTCGTTAGCCTCACATTCCCAGATGATACGTCCGGGAACAAATGCCTGGTCGATCATACGAAAACCGAACTGCAACAGATATTCAGCTTCTGCTTCCGCCGCGGAATTACCCAGGAACGGAAAAGATTCCATCTTGCTTTGAGTGAAATTATAGCGGTAGATGGGCTCTTTGTTTACCAAGATTACATTCGTCCCTTTGAAATTTGGGTTTTTGTCAAAGAAATAAAATGTCTGTATCAGGATATCCGGTTGGGCGATATCAAGTACCATCCCTTTTTTTGTCAGTTCTTTTTCGATGCATTCGTTGATCACTGTTTCCAGTTTGCGGTTGTTTTCGTCGATCGCAGCAAAAGCAAATGTTTTGAATTTACTGAAATTAACGGAGTCGGGTGTAACTACCGTTTTGAAAGGGCATGTGAAAGTCCGTTCGCCAGTTGTCTCCAGGCTATACATCGAGAAGGCAGATGCCAGCTGGTCTTCCATTATTGAGTTGATCTTTTTACAGTCTTTCTTTACCATTACCTGTTTGGTTGGAACGGAAAGATTACTGATCGTGAGAATCACTTCATTTTTACCTGCCGGATTGAATAGTTCCGCAACTTCCTGGGGGGATACTTCCGTAGTGGCTACTCCGTCTATCGCTTCTATCACATCACCTTGTTTCACCCCGGCCAACTCTGCAGAAGAATAGGGTATTATTCCCGTTATTACGGGTTTATTTTTTCCCCAGTTTTTACTTTGGCTGATATCATATGTAAATCCTAATCTGCAAATGGATGCATTCCGGTTCTGGGCATAGCCGGTCATAAATACAAACAACAGTAATATGGATAAAATAATTCTCTTCATAACGTCAGAAATTCTATTATTAGTATTAATAATGCCTGTTTAAATCTAAATATACACGCAAAGGTAAAGATATTTTTGTTGTCTATGAATAGTTGGCAGCATATTTGATGTTATTCCAGTGCATGACAACAGGGATAACTTTATCGATACACCTCATGTTGATAGATAAAGTAAGTTGTATATGACTGACAATTAGGTAATAATAAAAATATTAAGATAGTTATGAGCAAGATGAATTTTAACGGAAAGAAAGAAACATCTGAAAAAGATGAGCGTTTGAATCAGGAAGATGCGACAAATTTGCAGCACGAACAGGAAAATGCGGCAGAAGAAACTGCACAGACTGACAATGTGACCGAAGAACTGGATGCGTTGGAGAAGAAGTATAACGAACTGAATGACTCTCACTTGCGTCTGATGGCTGAATTTGACAATTATCGTAAACGCACATTGCGTGAAAAGGCCGATCTGATAAAGAATGGTGCTGAAGCAGCCTTGAAAGGATTGCTTCCTGTTGTCGATGATTTTGAACGTGCATTACAAAATATCCGTAACTCAGACGATGTTGAAGCTGTAAAGGAAGGAGTAGAACTTATCTATTCGAAATTTATGGCTTATCTGGCCCAGCAGGGTGTAAAAGCCATAGAGGCGGTAGGACAACCTTTCGATACTGAAATGTTTGAAGCTGTGGCTACTATTCCTGCTCCGGAACCTGGCCTGAAAGGAAAAATCCTGGATTGTATCCAGACCGGTTATACTTTAAATGACAGAGTGCTGCGTCACGCTAAAGTAGTAGTAGGAGAATAAGCAACGTGCTAACGGGCAAATAACAACAATACAAAGATGGCTAAAAGAGATTATTATGAAGTGCTGGAGGTAGAAAGAACTGCCACAGTAGAAGAAATTAAGAAATCATATCGGAAAAAAGCAATTCAGTACCACCCTGACAAGAACCCTGGTGACAAACAGGCAGAAGAAAATTTTAAGGAAGCTGCCGAAGCATATGATGTATTGAGCGATCCTCAGAAACGTCAACGCTATGACCAGTTCGGACATGCCGGAGTAGGAGGTGCTTCTCAGGGAGGTGGCTTTGGTGGAGCCGGAATGTCAATGGAAGATATATTTTCTCAGTTCGGAGACATCTTTGGTGGACATTTCGGTGGCTTTGGTGGTTTCGGTGGTTTTGGAGGTGGTTCTCGTGGAGGCCGCCGGGTGAACCGTGGATCGGATTTGCGTGTGAAGGTAAAACTGAACCTGAAAGAGATTGCTAACGGAGTTGAAAAGAAGATTAAGGTTAAGAAATATGTTCCTTGTAGCAAATGCCACGGGAGTGGTGCCGAGGATGATCATAGCAGCAAAACCTGTGATACATGCCATGGTAGTGGTGTAGTAACACGTGTTGCCAATACGATCTTGGGGCAAATGCAGACGCAATCTACTTGTCCGACTTGTGGAGGTGAAGGAAAGATCATCACAAAGAAATGTAGTGAATGTAACGGTGAAGGTATCATGCGTGATGACGACATCATTACAATCAATATTCCGGCTGGTGTTGCAGAAGGAATGCAACTATCGATGAGTGGTAAAGGAAATGCTGCCCGTCATGGAGGTATAAACGGTGACCTGTTGATTCTGATCGAAGAAGAGCCGCATCCAGAATTGATCCGTGATGAGAACGATTTATTATATAATCTGTTACTCAGCGTACCTCAGGCAGCCTTGGGAGGAAATGTTGAAGTTCCGACTATCGATGGTAAGGCGAAGGTGAAAATCGAACCAGGTACACAACCGGGTAAGGTACTTCGTCTGCGGAACAAAGGACTTCCTTCGGTGAACAGTTACGGAACAGGCGACTTGTTGGTTAATGTAAGCGTATATATCCCGGAAACGTTGTCCGCATCAGAAAAAGAAACATTGACGGGGTTGGATAATTCACCTAATTTCCAACCGAACCGTAGTATGAAGGAGAAGATATTCAGTAAATTCAGACATATGTTTGACTAAATATCTGTTTTAAGTCATTCATTTGATGGAGAAAAGGGTGTCGCAGAAGTTTTGTAATGAGACTTTTGTGGCACCCTTTTCTGGTTAATTTGCGACGAATAAAAAGAAACTCGCTTTTATGTACGCCTTGTTTTTATGTCGATAAAGAGTATTTTTTCTTCAGAATAAAAACAATATATTAAAAAAGTAAATATATTTGCTATGATCGTTTTTAATAACGAAGCAAAAGGTTTATGTGTGTAGAAAAATATGAGGGATTTGAAAAATGCATGCGCTTTCAATCTGAAACCGGTTTCAGATTAATCTCCCTTGACAAGGGAGATTATATCGCTGCTAATAATATTGAATTTTGTAATTTAGTGTTTGTGTTAGATGGCGAAGTTGAGTTTTCATCATGTGATTTCCTGCGTCAGAGGTTCAAACAGGATGACTTCTTTTTCTTGCCTCATGCTATTGATATATATGGAACCGCTGTGGTTGATTCGCGTGTCCTGTTGCTTACTTTCGGTAACAGGGTAGAACTTCCTTGCGACAATTGCACTCTTTATAGTTATGTAAAGAGCTATAATTATACAAAGGAAGAGATTAATATTTTTCGTCCTTTACAGGTGACTTCTCAAATTAAACTTTTTGAAGAGCAAATGATCAGTTATCTATTAGCAGCGAAGAAAATTCCATGCGATTACTTGTACGATCTGAAACAAAAGGAACTGTTCATTATTCTTACTTATAATTATACTCGGAAAGAACTGGCAGAGTTTTTCTATCCCGTATTAGGGTATGGGACCAGTTTCAAGCAACGTTTCCAAGCGATCTATAAGAATGGCCTTTCCATTAGTGAGATCGCTTCGATGATGAATATGTCTCTTCGCACTTTTTCCCGTAAATTTTATATCGAGTTTGGCGAACCGGCGCGTTACTGGTTGCTTAAGCAAAAAGCGAAGAACATCAAGCTTAAATTATCCATACCGGGGACAACCATCTTTGATATTATCTTGGAGTTTGATTTTACCGACATGTCGCATTTTACTAAGTTTTGTAAACATTTTTATAATTGTACGCCTGCAGAGCTAATGCGGCAGATAAAAGAGGATGTTTCCAATCGGTAGGCTATTCTTTACATCTCAATTAAGTATAAAAAACTATTCACCTTTTTCTAATTAATAGATATTAAGCAATGAGTTAACTTCAAATACATAACATACAATCTGCTGGACTTGGAAGGTAGGAGTATTTTTTTCTTGTTCTTTCTGGACAATGTTCTGGTAATTATGCCTGGAGTGTCTGTTGCGTTTATGACGAAATGCTCAAATAATAGAAGGATCAATATTTAACCTTTTGGAAAAATTAATAGGCTTTGCATGAATATGATTTTTTACAACGTGATGATTCGCAACAACATTTCTCTTATATTTGTTATATATATTTCATTCAAAAAAGAAAATTATGGTAATACGACAAGAGAAAGAAAAAAAGAAGAAGTACGTTTGTGGAGATGTTTTAAGTTATATGGATGGCCTGGAGAAGGAGAAATATAACTCCGGAAAAAAAGGAACGGCAAGTTTGTATAAGGCAACCCGCAACCAGCTGGAACACTTCTTGGATGGGCGGGATTTCAAAATGAAACGGGTAAATGGACATTTGGTACAGGAATTTGTAGCACATCTACAATCCTTATCTTTAAGCCAGAATTCAGTCAGTAATTATACCAGTATTTTTCGTGCAGCCTATAATGCTGCAGTATCGGAAAATCTGGTTAATCCCGGAGAGAATCCGTTTCAAAAAGTTTATTTGCGGCCTATACAAACCAGTAAGCGCTCGGTTGGTACTAATGTGATTAAGGATATTACCTATCTAAATCTGAAAGGTAAAGAGAATTTGAATTTTGCACGGGATTTGTTTCTGTTTAGTTTTATGGCTTGTGGAATCGCTTTTGTAGACTTGGCCCATCTTACCCGTGCAAATATTCATGGGAATGTACTGGTTTATTATCGTATGAAGACAAAAACGGAAATTCGTGTTACAATAACTTCGGGCATGCGTCGTTTGTTGGACAAATATGCCGATGCCGGATCAAATTTGTTGTTTCCCGTCTTAAAATCACCGGATGCTGCTTATGAAAGCTATAAGGTGGCTTTGCGAACCTACAATCGTCGTTTAGCAATTATCGGGAAGATGTTACCTTCCCCTGTGAAATTGACATCGTATGTTGCACGCCATTCGTGGGCGATGCGTGCAAAAGAAAATTCCGTACCAGTAGCAGTGATCGGACAAGCCCTTGGACATAAATCTGAAAAAACAACTCAATTTTATCTGGCAAGTTTAGACCAAACAATAATTGATAAGGCAAATCAGAAGATTATAAACTTTGTGGAGCAATGGATAAGCAAAAAACCGAGTAGAGATTGACGCTTATTTACGGAATAAGGGTCATTACAAATCACAACCATTAACAGGTAGAATAAAAAACCACGTCCCCCATATCCCAATACAAACAAATGGCTTAATAATTTTATACACTGCAAAAGTAAAAAAAATAAATTGATAAAACTTTTGCCAGGGATTCTTTTGTCTATTAAAAAAGATTAATTTTTTAATAATATATCAGTTTTTTTACGCCGAAATAGCTTGTATAATTGTGAAAATGAGTGTATTATGTAGTACTATGGCTACTGCCACAAATCTCTTAACCGATCTTAGCAGGACAAATTAATTATTAGAACAAATCAATTGACATTTATTTAAAGGAGCATGATTCTAGTAATATTATTTTACTAAATAAACACTTCATTTTTACTTCATCGTTTCCTTTGCTTTTCTTTTTTCAAAAAAGACTATCTAAAAACTATATATGGTCGTAAAAAGATATCATTCATAACTTTTTATCTGCATCCTACCTGAACTTATAAAATAAAGTATTGATATATAGTAATTTAAAATCCATGACCCTTATTCCGTAAATAAGGGTCAAATAATACTTATGTGTCAACCAGGAAATGGGACTGACGACCTTCGTTATGTAAAAACTAAATCAGGGAAAGATGTTAACAGGTTTATTATCAATGATAATTACTTTGGTGCAAAGAGATTCGACAAAAGTGGGAATAGTTATTACACTTTGTTTTTTTATATCTTTTGTTTGCTCTGTATTTATGCTTCCGAGGATAATGATCATATCCAAACGAAAGCGTTTATACGATGATCCGAATGCACGGAAGTGTCATTCGGCTGCGATATCACGTTTGGGAGGATTGGTGTTTATACCATCGGTATTGATTGCATTCTCTTTGTCTACCGCATTTCTTTTCATTATCGATATTCCTTTTGATTCGGATTTTTCAGGTAAAACTTTATTGGAGTTACTGTTTTTATTAGGGGGAAGCCTATTTTTATATTTGGTAGGTGTTAAAGATGATCTGATAGGGGTTCGTTACCGTAAGAAATTCATAGCTCAATTTTTCGTTGCTACTCTATTTCCATTGGCAGGACTCTATATCAATAACTTGTATGGTCTGTTGGGATTGTATGAAATATCAGGGTTGATTGGGGTTCCTTTCACTATTGTATTGGTCGTATTTATTACTAATGCTATTAATCTGATTGACGGGATAGACGGATTAGCAGGTGGTGAGGCATTAGTTGCTTTTATAACCTTTGGAGTATTATATATTTTGAGAGAACAATGGCTTTATTCCATATTGGCTTTTGCATTTGTCGGTTGTTTGTTACCCTTCCTTTATTGTAATGTATTCGGGTCAGCTTCCCGTGGCAGTAAATTGTTCATGGGAGATTCCGGTTCCTTGTCTCTGGGATATATGTTATCTTTTTTTGCGATAAAGTATGTGATGTATATTCCGGGAGATGGTATGGACGGACAATGCCTTGTCATTCCGTTTTCGCTTTTATTCGTGCCTGTTTTTGATGCTTTGCGGGTAATGGTGGTTCGTGCTTTTCAGAATCACCCATTGTTTCTTGCTGATCGCAGTCATATTCATCATAAATGTCTGGATGCCGGTTTTACGCATTTACAGGCAACTTGTCTATTGATCGGTTATACTGTGATTATGTTTTTTCTAAACCTAGGCTTATTCCGGATATTTAATCTGAATATATTGGTGATCCTTAATATGTTGGTAGCTATTTTGATAAATTATTTTCTAGGTATCAAGATAAGAGCTATAAGAAAAATTCATGATTTCGATTTTGGTAATATATCCTTTCCTGAAATAAAAAAATAAGAGGTGATTACGATACTGATTTTATATACGGAATTGATGCCTTATAACATAGCTGTTATAAAAGCATTAGTGAAAAAAGATTGTCGTGTACATGTCGTATTGTACGACATGAGTAAAAAAACACCTTATTTACCTCCTTCAATGGATAATGTCATTTATTATAAACGTTCTGTATTTTCAAGTGCAAAACATTTGTTTGGGATAGTGGAAGAGGTGAAACCGGATTTGATATGGACAGCCGGTTGGATAGATCCGTTGTATAATAATGTTTGCAAAATCGTTCGTCAGAAATTATATCTTCCAGTCGTAGCTGGTAGTGATACACAATGGCATGGAGGAAAACAATGGCTGAATGTTTGGACATCTTGTTTTCGTCAGCGCCTCTGGTTCAGTCATTTGTTTGTGGCTGGGGAGTGGCAGGTAAAGTATGCACAGAAGTTGGGTTTCGGGCAGGAACAGATACTGATGCATAACCTTTCAGCAGATGTTGAACTTTTCAGCCGGATAGATATTGATAATAGGAGAAAGGAATATCCTAAAAGGCTTTTGTATGTCGGTCGTTTTGCATCGGATAAGGGATTGATTCATTTACTGAAAGCTTGGCAGACGATATCTGACCGGAAAGGCTGGCAATTAGTATTGGTTGGGAATGGTCCTGAAAAAGAAAAATTATTTGGTTATCCGGATGTGGAAATCCTGGATTTCATGGAGCAAAAGGACTTACTGAAAGTGATGGAGAGTTCCGGCGCTTTCATTTTACCTTCTGTATTCGAGCCGTGGGCATTGGTTTTACATGAAGCTGCTTGTGCCGGTTTACCGATACTAGCATCCAATTGTTGTGGAGCAACAGTTTCGTTTGTGAAGGAAGGGAAAAACGGATATTTGTTTATTCCTGGTGATATTTATTCGATCCGTCATTCGATAGAGAGATTTATAAACAGAACAGAATCTGATTGGTTATTGATGGGAGTGAGTAGTCGGCAGCTATCTTTACAGATAACGCCGGAAAGAGTAGTTGATACGTTATTGACTGTTTTATAATAGATATGGAGATATTGTTATTCTGGGGCCTTTTTATTGTTTCTTTGTCTAAAGCAATTCCTCTGTTACCCTCTGTTCCGGAAGTTTTTTACTATGGGAGTTTTTTGATTTGTTTTGTTTGGCTAATATTCATAGGAGGAATAAAGGTTTCCTGGAAATATATGTTTTTTTTATCGGCTATTCTTTTTTCGGTTTGGCTGAATGATATACCTGCTTTGTTCAGGGTCTGGTTTCGGGTGGTGGCCTTTTTTAGTCTGGTTTTTATGATTGGTCCGTTTTTTATAAACGACTGTCTGATTCGTATGCGCAGACTTTTATTTGTCCGCTCTTTACTGGTTCTCCGTTGGGTGGTGCTGTTTTCTTTTCTTTTGAAGTTTATCATCCCTGATATGATGATGGGGAGATCTGGATTTAACGGGTTGACCAATCATTCAATGTTGTTGTCTCCTTTGGCTGGAATTTGTGTACTCTATGGTATTTACCGTTTTTATTTGTCAGAGTCGAGATTAGGACGATATAAGGAAATGATATATATCAGTATTTCTTTTTTTGTGTTGATACTTGCTGGTTCACGTGGTGCTTTAGTTGCAACTTTGGTTGGGCTTATTTTCTTTTATGTACGTTTGTATAAGAACCAGATAGGGCAACTGGCCAAAATAATATTGTTTTTTTCTTTATTACTCATATCGACATATTCAATCTGGTGGCCTTATACTGAAAGGATAAGGGAGAAGATGGATTCGAGTGAGAATGTGGGTAGCCTGACATCCAGCCGTGATAGGTTATGGGAAGATAGGATTAAAGAATTTAAGGCTTTTCCTGTTTTTGGTGTCGGGTTTGCCAGTTATAATCTTAATTATATACAGAGTGAACATTCCATTAATCGACAGAGCGGAACCGTAGAGCCGGGTAGCAGTTGGCTCTTTTTGCTCTCGTCACTTGGATTATATGGATTTCTATTATTCTTATTGCCTGTATTATATTTATTATATATGCTTTATAAGAATTCCGGAACCGGTTTGAATGGGGGGCTGGTTGGCTCCATCATGACCTTGTTCAGTGTTCATATGTTGGTGGAAGGTTTTGTCGTAGCTTCCGGATCTTATCTTTGTTTCTTTTTATGGCTTTCTTTATCGGAAGGCGATCAAATTCTACAAAATAGTAATAACAAGTTTTTATAAGTATGATTCCAATAATACCGTCGATTGTATCCCGGTTGTATTTAATATTGCCTCGCCAATACCGTTTACGTATCTGGATAACAGGCTTGACCATTTTTATTATGTCCGTTTTTGATTTGGTAGGGATAGGCGTTTTGGTACCTGTGCTACTTCTCGTTTTGAATGAAGACACAGTGACTGAAAATCGATATATGTCTGAATTGTTCCATAGGTGCGGATTTAATGATTTTTTCTCATTCATGCTTTTTATTTGCGGAGTTATCCTGTTGTTTTCCATCGGACGTATAGTGATTTGTACATGGTTACAGTATAAGCAAAATAAACGGTTGTTCACTATTTCCAGTTATTTATCTTTGCGCTTATATCGTTATTATTATTCAAAAGGTTTCCTGTATATCAAGCAACATAATAGTCATCAGCTGATCAATCGGGTCAATGGGGTTTCCCAAAGTCTGATCCAGGGATATCTGGTTCCTTACACCCAGTTGATTTGCGAGTGTGTCGTGATGATTTCCATTCTAATAGGATTGGTCTGGTTTGATGTATATGTATTTCTGTTGGTTTTGATGACGTTTGTTCCGATCACATTGATCTATTATCGTTTCTCACGGAAGCGTATGATGAGATATGGTACAATGTTGTTCCAGTTAATCCCTTTAAAAAATAAGATACTGCAACAAACTTTTGTCGGCTATACAGATATGGAGATGAGCAATTCGTTTCCTGAAAGCGTTGACAATTTCGATGAATTGATGGAAAGACAGAACCAGATCAATGTAAAAACTTTGCTACTTAGCGGTTCTATACAGAAAGCATTGGAAATAGCGATCGTCTGTTCACTGGTAGTGCTTATTATGGCTACTCAATTATTTCGATTACCGTCTCTGGGACTGATCATCGGTTTGTTTGCAATTGCTGTTTATCGGGTTCTTCCCGGCTTGGTACGTAGTACGAGTTTTGTATTTCAGATGAAAGCAAACTCGTATTCTGCCGATTTGTTGATGGATTTGGATGCCGAACAGGCGGAAGCTGAAGTCTTGGAACAAGAACCGATTGATTTCAAACACACTATATCGATCCGTTCTATCAGTTTTTCATATGATAAAAAGGTTCAGGTATTAAACAATGTTTCCCTGGTCATTCATAAAGGAGATATTCTCGGTTTTCGTGGTGAGTCAGGCTCAGGAAAATCTACATTGTTTCATTTGTTACTGGGATTTATTCAGCCGGATTCGGGTGGAATCTATATTGATGACGTTTTACTCTCACCGGAGAGGATGTCCGCGTGGCGAAGTAAGATCGGTTATGTATCGCAGCAACTATTTATGATAGAGGGAACCCTGCTTGATAATATAGTAATGAGCTTAGGTAAAGAGAAGGTTGACAGAATACGGATCGATCAGATTGTCCGACAGGCTTGTTTGGATAGTTTTATCAAAACATTACCTCAAGGAGTTGATACTCCGGTAGGGGAGGCTGGATGTCTTCTTTCCGGAGGTCAACGTCAGAGACTCGGCATTGCACGTGCTTTATATAAACAAGCCGAGATCCTGATGTTTGATGAAGCGACCTCTTCTCTCGATGAAGCGACCGAGCATTCCATAAACGAAGCTATTGTCCATCTGCTGAAAGAGTGTCCGGGGATGACGTTACTGGTTATTTCGCATCGTCCGGAATCGCTGGCTGTATGTCGTAAAATAATAGATATTAATGATTTGAATAATAAAGAATATTCCTGAAAGAATCAAGTGGTTTAGAAATATAAAGTTATGATTTATTCCTATTTAGAAGGTAGATTGGGAAATATCCTGTTTGAAATTGCAGCAGGTGCGTCTTTGGCAAAAAAGATGAGTGTTCCGTTTAAAGCTTTACTTTGTTCTCCCGACATTTTCGGTGAACCTGATAATTGTTCTATATCGGAATATGTGAAACCTTTTCAGAAATCGATATTGCGTAATATCGATTTTTCGAACCAGTATCCGGAAAACTTGAAAGTTTATCAGGAACCTGATTTTCCTTATCGAATTCTTCCCAGGGAAAAAGATCTTTTGTTGAAGGGATACTTTCAGTCGGAAAGATATTTTGATGAAGAAGTCGTTCGGGATTTGTTTCATATAGATACTGAAACATTTTCTTATATAAGAGAAAAATATGGCCATTTACTTGATATGAATGCGGTGTCTATTCTGGTTCGCCGTGGAGATTATTTGAAATTACAATTCAAACATCCGGTATGTCGGATGAGCTATTACAGGAAAGCGATGGCTGCTTTTGCTTCTGATACGGTGTTCCTTGTTATCAGTGATGATATTGAGTGGTGTAAGAAGCATTTTAGAGGAGATAATTTCTTTTTTGTAGATGATGAACCTCCTCTTGTTGACTTATATCTTCAGTCTTTGTGTGTACACAATATAATAAGTAATTCTTCTTTTGGCTGGTGGGGAGCATGGCTTAATCCGAATCCCCAAAAGAGGATTATTTGTCCTACTCCATGGTTTGCACCTTCAGGAAAAGAAAAAGATACCAGAGATTTATGTCCCATGAGATGGAGGAAAGAACCGATAGCAGGAACTTTTGAATTGTATTTCAGAACTTATTACTCATTAGCTGTAATAAGTATAAAGATAGCATTGCATAGAATTGTGACAAATATAAAGAAGTCTTTCTCTTAGTATTATCAAATAGCAGCATATATTAAAATAAAATAGAAATGAAGAAATATGATTTCTTAAGAAAGTTTTTGATTGCCCGTAATGCTAAAAAGCAAGCTCCTATATATATGGCGCGTAAAGATGTACTTCATTGTTTGCATTTAGGATGTGGCAGCAATTTGTTACCAGGCTGGTTGAATACAGATATTCTTGTTCCTGTAAAAGGAGAAAAGATCTATTTGGATGCAACTAAACCTTATCCGTTTGCAGATAAAAGTTTCGACTATATTTTTTCAGAGCATTTGTTCGAACATCTTTCGTTGCAAAATGCCGTGTATATGTTGTCGGAATGTAAAAGAGTACTGAAAGATAATGGAACGATCAGAATCACCTTACCGGATATGACCTTTTTGTTGGATATGTATTTGCATCCGGAGAAATACCGGGAATATCTGAAGTTTTGTACGAAACGTTTCTTGCCGGAGGTGGAAGAATTATTCCCTGGCGAGTATCCGGAAGTGCTGGTGATAAATAACTTTTACCGGGATTGGGGGCATCAGGTGATCTACGACTTTAAGACATTGGAAATGCTGTTACGTAAGTGTGGCTATAGGAATATAAAACGATGTAAGGTAGGTGTCAGTGATCATACTGTCCTTCAAGGTATAGAAAGACATGATGACGTAAATTTCCCAGGGCTTACCGAAATCGAGTCTATGGTCATCGAAGCCTCTTATTAACAACTAAAATTTGAATGCAAAACATTATGCAGAAATTATTATCAGGAACTGTTCTTGCCCTAAGAAAGATCAGTTCTTGTTGGACCTTTCTCGTGACTTACAATATATGGCTTTATCTAAAATCCCATGGAAAGATACGATTACTAAAAAGATCGTCTTTGAGAATCAATAACAACGGTTGTCTTTCTGTGGAAGGACGATTATCCGGTTTTCCTATCTTGTATAAGCCGAGTACGATCATGGTAGAAGGAGGAAACCTGATCGTCAAAAAGAAACTTTTACTGCTCGATGATGTGACGATCTGGGTTCATAGAGGCGCCAACCTGATAATAGGCGATTGTACTATAAATAACAATACTTATGTAGAATGTGAATCAAGTATCACGATAGGGAATAATGTCGGATTCGGCCGTAATGTGACTATCCGTGATTCGGATGGCCATGATCATGGGGATACATTCGGTGACAGGCAAAGATGTCGGCCGTTAGTGATCGAGGATTCTGTTTGGATCGGTTCCTATGCGATGATACTACGAGGAATACACATCGGTGAAAGTGCGATCATTGCAGCTGGTGCTGTCGTCACGAAAGATGTTCCGGCGAGATGTATGGTTGCCGGTGTACCTGCAAAGATCATAAAAGAGAATGTTTATTGGAAGTGGTGATCCTAAACCTATGAATATAGTATATGTAATAAACTCCATGAGTAAGTCGAGTGGAGGACCTGCCTGTACGACTTTGTTGACATTGCAGGGGATGAGGAGTCTGGGGATAGATGTTAAGGTATTAACTAACGAAGTTCGGTCGGGAGAGGAACCGGTTTCAAAAGAATCTTTTATTCATTATGTAAAGCTTCCTTATTTTTACAACAGGCGCTTTGGAT
This sequence comes from uncultured Parabacteroides sp., assembly GCF_905196875.1. Taxonomy (GTDB): domain Bacteria; phylum Bacteroidota; class Bacteroidia; order Bacteroidales; family Tannerellaceae; genus Parabacteroides. The sequence goes on from NZ_CAJJWO010000020.1 coordinate 29,816, forward strand.
ACTCTTCTGCATTTGCTAAAGCTCTGAAAGAAATTTCGAAGGCTGATATTTATCATATTCAGGGAATATGGCAATACCAGGGGTATATAACTGCCAAGTTTGCTTTAGAAAAGCATAATCCGTATGTGGTTACCTTACATGGAGCATTGCATCCGGAAGCTTTACGTTATTCCTCTTTGATAAAAAAAACAGCATTGTCTTTTTTTCAACGTAAGCAATTACAAGGAGCTGCCTGTGTGCATGTTACTTGCATGGAGGAAATGGAACATTACCGTTCATTAGGTTTTACCAATCCGGTTGCTGTAATACCAAATCCGATAGAATGTGGTGAGCCTGTCGAATCCTTTTTTGAAGATGATGTAAAAAGAGTCGGTTATTTGGGACGTATTCAACCGTATAAGCGAGTAGACCGGCTGATTGAAATATGGAAGAAGTTGAATGAACCGGGAGAGTTGATCATTATGGGGGATGGAGATTCGAAGTATGTTTCAGAGATCCGTGCGAAAGCGAGTGAATTGGAATTGAATAAAGTACGTTTCACAGGTTGGGTAAGTGGTATTGAAAAACAACGTTTTTTGGCATCGTTAACTTGCCTCGTAGTACCAAGTGATTTCGAAAATTTCGGAGTGATCATTCCCGAAGCCTTACTGCAATATGTACCTGTTATCGCATCAACAGCAGCTCCCTGGGAAGATCTCAACAGCTATAAATGTGGCTGGTGGGTCGATAACGATTCGGAGACATTGACAAATATCCTTCGGGAAGCCTTATTGTTAGATAAAGAAACTTTATACAATATGGGTAAACGGGGACGACAATTAGTACTTGATAAATATGCAGTAAGTGTTGTCTCAGAACAGATGAGTCAATTGTATAATTGGCTGAGCGGTAATTCGGGGAAACCGGATTTTGTGTTTGAATAATAAAATAACATACTGAAAAGTGGCAATTTCTTTCTTAAAAGAATCCGATAAGTTTTCCTGGCATGATAGAATAAGAAAGATAAGAAACATGCCGTTAACCGATTTGATTGATATTGGTATTGAACGGCTTAAACAGATTCTAAATCTTGACTTGTATAGGTATTGTAAATGGGAAGGTAGAGTCTATATACATCGTAGAGTCTGTTTTAATGTCGCCTCTAATACGCTTTCATTTGGAAAAGCAGGTAAACTATATATTTTCCCGTGGGGAAAGGATGGACATCGTTTTTCCCAATTGGTGTTGCATCGTTATTCTCAATGTATTATACATGATTATTTGTATTGTAATTCCGGAGTCAGCATTGTCGTGGCGGCTAATGCCCGCCTGGTGATAAAAGAAGCTCTCATGAACAATAATGCCCGCATCTATTGTAGTAAGCATATCGAGATAGGCGAGGAAGTTCTTATTGGAGATAATGTAAGTATCAGGGATACAGATAATCACCGGATTTATTATGAAGGCCACGTACAAGAGGTCAGTAGTCCGGTCATTATCGAGGATCATGTATGGATCGGCATAAACAGCACAATACTTAAAGGAGTCAGGATTGGAAAAGGAGCAATTGTAGCCGCAGGCTCTGTGGTTACTAAAGACGTACCAGCCGGATGCCTGGCAGGAGGAATGCCTGCAAAGGTTTTGAAACAGAATGTTTCGTGGGAATTTTAAAGGAAAAATATACGTGTAATTAAAACTCAAATATTGTATGAATAAAACTGAATTAGCAAAAGAAATCGCATCTCGTATGTCTACTACTGTTACCGAATCTTTACGGTTTCTGAACATAATGAATGAAGTGATAAGTGATACGATTCTGAAGGATGAAACCGTAATGTTACAAAACTTCGGCCGATATGTTCCCTGGAAGCAGGTAGAGCGTCCAGGACGTAATCTGCGTACAGGTGTCGATTGTATGATTGGCAAGCGGGTAAGCGTGAAGTTTAAGCCGGGAAAAGGGTTGATAGAAAAATTGAATTCACAATAGTCATCAAGTATAAGTATGAAAAGTTATAAAGTGCTTTTAAGTGTATGCTTCATTGCCTGTTTGTTGTCTGCCTGCGGTTCGGTGAAAGATATTACTTACCTGCAAGGGGAAGGATTATTAAAGAAAACTGCGATTGCGGATACATTCGATTTGAAAATACAAAAGGATGATTTATTGGATATAGTGGTAAGTTGTATTGAACCGGAATTGCTTCGACCTTTTATTCAACAATATAGTGGTGGAGGCGGTTACGGAGGAAATTACAGCGGGAGCTATGATGGGAATTATACAGGGAATGTTGGATATAATCGTGGATATCTGGTAGAAATAGATGGAACGATCAATTACCCGTTACTGGGTAAAATAAAAGTTTCCGGACTAACCCGAAGGGAAGTGATCGACCTGATCGAGGGACGATTGAAAAAAGAAGGTTATATTGCAGATCCTATCGTAACAGTTCGTTTTCTGAATTTTCGCATATCTGTTTTAGGTGAAGTCAGCCGTCCCGGTACCTATAATATATCTTCGGAACGGATCACCTTGCTCGAAGCATTGAGTATAGCCGGCGATCTGACGATACACGGACGGCGCGACCGCGTAGCCGTGATCCGTGAAATAGATGGCGAACGCATTATCCTTTATCACGATCTCCGCTCGATGGATGTCTTCCAGTCGCCCAACTATTATCTGAAACAAAATGACATGATCTATGTGGAGCCAAACCGCGTCAAGGCTGAGACCAGTAAACAAAACCAATTCACGAATGTAGGGACATGGATGTCTATTATCTCTTTCCTTGCATCGATGAGTGTACTGATTTTTAAATAAAAAAACATGAAAGAACAAACACCTTATACCGAGAAACTGGATGTAAGCGGGGAGTTTAATATTCGTACTATTTTGGATGTTCTTTTTTCGAAATGGTATTGGTTTGTTATCTCTGTATTGTTTTGTATGGTGGGGGCTTATGTGTATTTGCAAACAGTTCCGACTGTTTATAAAAGGCAAGCTGTCGTCCTGTTGAAAAAACAATCCAATACGGAAGATGCATTTATAGAAAAGCAACTGTTCAACCAGAATTATGACGTAAATAATGAAATACAGGTTTTCAAGTCGCGTTCATTGATGGTAGAAGTTGTACGTCGGTTGTCGCTCAATCGGGAATACTCTTTGAAGCAAGGCTTAAGAAAGAAAATACTCTATAAAGAGTCGCCGATCTGGGTAGAATTTCCGGATTCAACTCTCTCGTTGCCTGTTTCTTTTACAATTATACCAATTTCAGCAGATACCTATCAATTGACAGATTTACCGAATTACGAAGATCGGGTAACGGAGGAACAGTTCGGTCAGGTGGTGCAAACCCCTGTTGGGAAGATCATTGTAAATCAATCAATGGCATTTGATGAAACCTATCAGGGCATATCGATTCAGATTACTTGTATAACAGAGGAGGCGGCTATTGCTTCTTGTCTGGGAAGGCTCGATGTCGAACTGGCAGAAAGAGAAGCGACCCTTATTGCTTTGAAATATCAGGATACGGAACCGGATCGTGCAGATACTATTCTGAATACCTTGATCGATGTGTACAATGATGAAGCTATACGTGATAAAAATCTGATCATCCGGAATACCGGAATGTTTATTGATGAACGCCTTGCTATTATCAACTGCGAATTAGGAGGAGTGGACAGTGACATAGAAAACTTCAAAAAAAGAAATCAACTGGTCGATCTTAATTCAGAGGCTGGACTTTTTGTTAGTGACCGTAGCCGGTATGAACAGGAGGAAATAGAGTTGGCCGGTCAAAAAGAGTTAACCCGGTTAATTCAGGAATATCTTCGGGATCCGATGAAAGAAGGGAATTTGCTTCCGGCTAACAGTGGTATTATGGATACCGGTGTGGAGGATTTGATAGCTGAATACAATGCTCTCTTATTGGTGAAAAATAAATTAAAAGACAGAGGGAGCCATAGTCCGGTAGTTCAGGAAAAAGAAGCCGATCTGAAAGCCTTGCGTGTAACTATCCTGAAAGTGTTGGATAATCTTCAGCATGCTATTTCACGTAAGTTGTCTGATGTACGTAACCGGTTGTCACAAGTAGATAACCGCATTGCAACAGTCCCTACACAAGAAAAATATGTCTTGACGGTAGAAAGGCAGCAAAAGATCAAAGAGGAACTTTATTTGTATTTGCTAAATAAGAGGGAAGAAAATGCTTTGAGTATAGCAACTACTAATAGTAATATTCGTGTAATTGACCGGGCTTATGGAACAGGGGTTGCCGGAACGAATAAAGTTGTTATTTTGTTAGTGGCTTTTCTAATGGGCCTGGCTATTCCCAGCTTGATTTTTTATCTGCAACCGATGCTCGATGTAACAGTCCGGGGGCGTAAGGATATCACTGAAAATCTGACTATTCCATTTTTGGGAGAGATTCCGTATCGTCATAGAAAAAAACAAGGGACAGATACTGCAAGACATGGGCATGACGGAGTTTCGGAGGCATTCCGTATCGTTCGTACGAATATCGACTTTATGTTGAATAAGGACAAAGGAGCCCAGGTAATAATGTTGACCTCTTCGAATCCCGGTGCCGGTAAATCGTTCATCTCTCTAAACTTGGCTATTTCGTTGTCGCAGACAGGAAAACGAGTGATTCTGTTGGAAATGGATATCCGCAAAGGTTCGGTAAGAGAGCCGGGCGAGAGTGTTTTACCTGGTATTACCAACTATTTAGCCGGAAGGACAGAGGATCTTGATCAATTGATCCACCCTTATAAAAATAATAACGATTTTGATGTAATTACTTCCGGACCAATTCCCCCGAATCCCTCCGAACTATTACTGACTTCACGTTTGGATTTATTGGTTAACAGTTTGAAAGATTATTACGATTATATCTTGATCGATACGGTCCCTTATGGCTTGGTAGCTGATGCCCAAATAATCAGCCGTGTTGCAGATTTATGTATTTACGTGATCCGGGAAGGTTTTATGGACCGTAGGCAACTGTCTGAAGTTGAGATATTATATACAAGTGGGAAATTGTCGGGAATGTCAGTTCTGTTGAATGGCGTACGCAACAAACATGCCGGATACGGATATGGCTACGGGTACTATGGATATGGATATTACGGATATGGTTATGCATCTGATTTTAATTCTAAATAAATAATAAATTGATTTGGTTATGAAAACTCTATGTTGTTTAATGTTTCTTTTTTGTTTGAGTACATTATCGGTATTAGCCCAGGTAGAACAAGCTCCTCCTGGAAATACAAGTATGAATGAACAGGATACACTTGCTGAAAATAAGGAACGTTATTGGACTGTTTCTTTGTCCGGAGGTGCTACCTTGTATCAGGCGGAATGGGATCGTGATATGAAGAAGGTGGATTATATTACTCCTTATGGAAAATTATCTGTTGCCCGTTGGTTTTCTCCTGTGTGGGGGCTTCGTTTGCAGTTGGATGGAGGTAAGTTTAAAAACGGTGCCGTAAAACTTAGAGAAGCCGGTTCCGGAGGTAAGTTTTATTTTGCCGATGGATATGTTGAGTTTATAACGAATGTTCTGAATTGGGGCAAGGAGAAAAATTCAAATCGCCCGGTATCTGCGTATTTATATACAGGAATAGGAGGTGCCTGGACACCTGCGCGAAACGATTATTCCGCACAGTTTTCACCAGCATTTATACTTGGAGGACAGATCAACTTCCGTCTAAACGATATTTGGAGTGTCGCTGTAGAATGGGATGGTACGATCGTAAAAGATAAATTCAACAGTCATCTTGGTGGGCGTAAATGTGAAGGCTATATGGGGGTGACTGCAGGTTTGGTCTATCGTTTTTCACAAAAATAATCGGATGAAAGTAAAAACATATCTTATTAATCAAAAAGAATCTGTCGATCGCAGGAATACCATGTTGGCCGAGTTGATAAAGTATCCATGCATGGATGTAGAAATAGTGGAAGGCATAAATGGTAAAAGATTATCCCCTGAATACGTAAAGACTAATTTTGATGTTTTAAAGTTCGTTTACCGGAATAGACGCACTCCGAAACGTGGTGAAATTGGTTGTATATTAAGTCATCGGGAGTGTTATAAAAGATTGTTGGATTCTGATGAAGATTATGCGTTGATATTGGAAGATGATATCGTCTTTTTTTATCCCGAAAAAGTAGAGCTCTTAATTAGAGAGACGACAGGAAAATTGAAAAAAAACTCTCCTCACGTCATCTCTTTTGCAACACATAATATCTATTATACCGGAAAGGTTTATGATATTGATGATTTTTCTTTTCATAAACTCTGGGATGCTTATGGTGCCTGTGCTTATCTGATCAATAGAAAGGCTGCGGAGAAATTATTGAAAATCTCGCGCTATTCTATTGTTGCCGATGATTTTACTTTTATGAAAAAGATAGGAATATTAATAGAAGGCATCTATCCTACATTTATTACAGGATTATCGAATATCGATATGCCGACAGAAATACAGACAGATCATACTGATTTTATTCGCTTATGGGATTTGCCGTTGTGGTATCAGTTTAAGCATTGTTGGGCAAGACTTTATTGTAAACTGTTGTTGTCAGTAAAAATCTTTTCTTATAGGGAGTATTCGGAAGGTTCTAATTAATTCCGGAGTTTATCTTAATTAAATATTAATTCAAATGAACAAATTATATCTGACCTTATTGATTGTAACCTTCTGTGTTACAGATTTATTTGCAGAATCAATAAAAAGTAAAGGAAGTGATTCGCCAATTTTTACTGTTGCTATAATTTCCGACCTTCATAACCAGCAAGAGCTTATCAGTGGGAATGTTGAGAATGTGCGTTTGCGGGGAACCGTTATTAATACGATAGAAAAAATCAAGAACGAAGAGAATATAGACTTGCTTGTTATGAATGGCGATTATACCAGTGATGCATCCATATCGGAAGAAAACTGGAAAAGAGTTCGAGAATTGATGCATACTGCATCTTTAGGGGCTTTTCAGGACAATGCAAAGAACAAGCCGGTAATTTATATTAATGGAAATCATGATTATGAAGTCGGGAAAGATGTTTGGCAGGGAGAGGGTTCGGCTAGCTTCAATGCAGGTGATTATTATTCATTTCCGATGAAAACCAATGTTGGCGAATTGAGTGAAAACGATTGTTTTTATGAAAAGACCGCAGATGAGAAATATGATCTATTAGCAGCATTTCATTATATAATTAATGGTTTCGATTTTGTCTGTCTAAATACAGGTAAGTTTTCATATAAGAGTGCCGTAGATTACCAGTATTCGATAGAATCGGTAACATGGTGTAAGAATAAGCTGGAGGAGATTTGCAAGGATGATCCGAATAAAACGGTATTTTTTATGGCTCATTTCCCTTTTCCCGATTCCAAAAGTATTCACAGTTATGGCAATAAAGGGTTGAAGCCTGTAGAATCAACCGCTTTGTTGAAATCGACTCTTGCTAAATATAAGAATCTGATTTACATTTACGGACATGACCATGGGGGAGATAATGCATATATACGGACAGAAACAGCCCAGCGGGTCACTGAATATGATTCGAACGGTAACTGGTATGTAGAAGCCGGTCAGAATGAATCGGGTACTTTATTTTGCATTAAAGATATATGTGATAAATATTTAGGTTATGGTGATTATAATCTTAATCTGCTGGAGAATGAAAATATATGTACCATTTCTTCCTCTTCCGTAAATGGTCTGTTTAATATAAAAGTAAATGATGGAGTTAATCCTAATCTCTATTTTAGTGCAGGATCTAAGACTTTTTCAGTTAATCGTGAGGCAAAAGATTTATTCTTGTATGAAATCGTTTCTACTGATAACGGAGAGTCGAAAGCTATGCAAGTATCTTCTGTCGAAGATGGAAAACAATACCTGATCGTTTTTAAAGACAATGAAGATTATTATGCTCTGACAAATGAGACTAATGGAATAAGCGGAGCCGACCATCGTTTGAAATCTGTTAGCCTATCGGTTAATGGAGTGGAAGCTACTTATTCCGATATAAATCCGGACGATGATTATTCAGCTATCTGGTCGGTAAGTAGTAAGGAACACGGAATTAAAAGTTTTTGTTCTTCATTCGCGGGATCGATGCGCTATTATGGCAGTTCGATCGATGATTATGCTAGTATTCGCGATTCCCGTCTCATTCAAGCTCTGCTGATATATGTCTACACAGATCGTGTCGTTTTACAAATGAAGAACTATGGCGAATCAGGTCTGTTAAATGGAATCTCAATTGCAGCGGTACCGACTCCGTTTATAAGTGAACGGACAGTAAGTAATACAGGAATCAAATATGAGTTCTACATTGCATCGGAGAATGAGGGAGAGGGAACAGTGATAAGTTCTCATGAAACCGGATACTTAAAAGAAAATACCGATATAACTGTAACGGCTAAGGCCAAAGATGGATTTATATTTGAAAAATGGACGGACAACCAGGGAAATTTACTATCGACGGAAAACCCGTATACATTCAGCTTGACTGGTGATACGGCTCTCTATGCCAAATTTAAGAAAGTCGAAATCCCGCAATCTGTTTATTATGATTTTGTACTCATTCCCCCGACCGAAATAGTTGGTTCGGTAAGTAGTCTACCAGGCCCGGGACGTTTGGAAGAACGGACCAAGATCTCTCTAACTGCGACTCCCAATAGTGGATTTGTTTTTGAAAAATGGGTTAATGGAAACAACATGACTCTTTCAATGCAGAATCCGTATAGGTTCAGTTTGACCAGAGATATGATTATCTATGCTGTATTTAAAGAAAATCAGAATCCCGGGCCTGTTTATTATGATTTTACCGTTATTCCTCCGACAGAAGCCGTCGGTTCGGTAATTAGCGAACCGAGAGCGGGACGTTTGGCTGAACGAACGGCAATAACTGTAACGGCTATCCCTAAAGACGGATTTGTTTTTGAGAAGTGGACAAATGGATCAAATATACTCCTTTCAACTGAAAATCCGTATATATTTAATTTGGATGAAACGAATACGGTCGTTTACGCCAACTTCAAAAGTTCGGAAATAGGTACAGATGTGGAGGATATCCGTGTGGAATTTCCGACAGTATATGTCAGGGATCATATACTTTATGTCGAGAATATTTGTGCCGGATCGAAAATTATCGTCACGGATCTTACCGGACGTATTGTCAGTATGAATGAATCGAAAGATGGTTATATCCGTATACCTTTAACGGAAAAACAAATATATATTGTAAAGGTCACTTATCTGAAGTCTGACTCGATTTTTAAAGTAATCGGATAAAATACTTTCTATTGACTTATGAACTTCATGAAGAGCTCATTTTTCTCGGGAAAGAAGAAAGGGACAGATACCGGCATGCCTTTGGGAGAACGGAAACGGGTTGTCATTGTAAATAAATACGGTGCGCGGCACCCGTCTGCAACCGGCTATCCGGTGAGGAGGTTAGCGGATTATTTGTTTGCTGAAGGTGTCGATATAGTAGTTGTATCCATTCATGTCGACTATAAGGGTAAGATGCCTGGCAAAGACGATGTTTTGCCTTATCGTACGATCGAGCTTCGGAGATTGTATAACGGAACGAATAAGCCGCTTCGTTTAGTCGTAAACCTAATCGACGGTTTCCGGCTGATGCTACGTTCCATGCTTTTATCGCGCCATGATCTGAAGATTGTGATGACTGATCCTTCTTTGTTGAATGCCTGGGCGATTTTGCTGCGTCCGCTCTACCGTAGTCGGTTAGTATTCTGGACAATGGATTTATATCCGGAAGCTTTTGCTTCGGCAGGGCTGGTCGCTAAGAATAATTGGATGTATCGCTTATTATTGACTTTTGTTTATAGTCGTATTCCCGACTTTCTGATTGCTTTGGGTAAACAACAGTACCAATATCTGTGCAGACAGTACGGATGCGATTCTATCCCACATATTATTCTTCCCTGTGGAATTTACGAAAACGGACCTTCGGAAATTCCTTCCTGGCGTATGGAAAATGAGGATAAGATAATCTTTTGCTATGCCGGGAATATAGGGGAAGCTCATAATGCAGCTTTCCTGTTAGAGTTGATAGCTCAACTGGATTTAGAAAAACATTTGATTTTACTTCGTTTATATGGTTGTAAAGCTGATTCCGTACTGGATACTGTGCGTAATAAAGAAGGCATTCTTATCCTTGATTATTTACCGCAGGACGAAATGCAGTATGTGGATGTGAATGTGGCGTCTTTACTCTCTGCCTGGAACCATGTATGTGTTCCATCGAAAGTGGTCAGTGCGATCTGTGCCGGTACGCCGGTTTTATATAATGCCAATGAAGAATCGGAAGGAGCCTGTATGTTTCCGGAGGCGGTCTGGTTGATTCCGGATGGAAATAATATGTCGGTATCCATCCGGCAGTTTTTAAATCGGCTGCCTGAAGAAACGATTCATGAAAAGAAAGTAGCAGCCAGGATGTATGCTGCTGAATTGATAAGGCAAGAGTCTGAAAATCAATTACACCTATTACAATTAATAAAATGAGGAACAGAGAAGTAAGATTACTGTCGGTTTTTGGGGCCATAGTGTTCTGTGTATCCCTTGCCGTAGGAGAGATATATCTTCGGGAAGTATGGGGCTTTTGCGATTCGGTTTTAATGCAGGCTGATCCCGATTTTGAATATATAGCACAACCTGACCAGGTACGTAGCCGCTTTAAGAAACGTATCGTATATAATAACTACTCTCAACGGAGTGCTCCGGTAGATTCTACGGCATTCATTATCCTGGGGTTGGGCGATTCGGTAATAAACGGGGGGACGCTGACGGATCATGATAGTTTGGCAACAACACTATTGAGCCAGAATTTAAAAATAGACAATTCTTCGGTTCAGGTATTGAATATCTCAGCGGGAAGTTGGGGCCCCGATAATTGTATGGCTTATCTGGAACGTTACGGGACGTTTGGCGCTTCAATAGCTTTTTTGATTTGTAGTTCTCATGATGTAAGTGACATAATGGATTTTAAGACCGTTGTGGATGTTCGTTCCTCTATTTCATCTGAACAGTATTGTTCGGCCTGGATTGAACTGTTCGATCGTTACATGTGGTCACGGTTAAAAGATAATATCATAGTTTTTCTTTATCATCAAAAGGTTAAAAGAATATCCGAAATTCATAAGTCGGGTATAGGATTTAATCCAGGGTTTGAGAAGCTGGCTACTTATTTTAAAGAACGGAAAATCCCTTTTCTGATCTTGTTGCATGCCGAAGTAAGCGAGCAGAAACGAGGCTGCTATAATGAGGAAGGCGAAGCTATTATTTCATTTTGTAAAGATCACGGAATTACGTTTAAAACAGATTTGGGCGTATTTACCGATTCTGATTATCGTGACAATATTCATTTGAATGAAGCGGGACAACATCATTTATATGAAGTGATGAAAGATTATCTGCTGGCAGTGGCTGATACTGCTTCTTATAGCAAGGTTTATTTTTGAATGCCAGTATATTAAAAGAGAAATGGAGATAATTATGAAGCCTGATACCGATTGTGATAAAGAAATTAAAATCGATTTATCGCTGTATAGAAACAAGTTGGGGGTAAGAAATAAAATTGGCCGTGCTGTCTGGAACATGGTTTATTTAGTGGCTTTCCGACCGTTCGGTTTTACCTTTTTCAATTCCTGGCGCTTGTTTGTACTTCGTTGTTTCGGAGCCCGGCTGCATCCTAAAGCACATGTCTATTCTTCGGCAAAGATCTGGGCACCATGGAATCTGGAAATGGGAGCCTATTCTTGCCTGGCATCGCATGTGGATTGCTATAATACGGCCTTGGTAAAGATAGGAGCGCATTCGACTGTTTCTCAAAAGAGCTATCTATGTACTTCATCCCATAATGTGACCGATACTTCCCATTCGTTGATCACCGCTCCGGTTCTGATAGAAGATCAGGTATGGGTAGCTGCGGACTCGTTTGTCGGTATGGGGGTGACGATCGGGCAGGGAGCGGTAGTGGGTGCTCGTGCCTGTGTGTTTAAAGATGTAGCTTGCTGGACGATTGTCGGAGGAAATCCAGCAAGGGTATTAAAAAAACGAATTATAGAAACAGGTTCGGTTTGTATAGAATAATTGTTATTGAAATCCGATTTTTGCGACTATGAATATTTTGTTTTATTATAGCTATCCGATAAATCCGGAGAATGGAGGAACTGAACGTGTTACGGATTCGGTGGCCAGTTACTTGAAATCTCGCGGATATATTGTTTATTACTTGATCCGTGAAAGACCGGAAGGACCGCCGGTAAATACTGGTATTCAGACTTATTATTTACCCGATCCCACCCGAAATGACTCTCAGGCAAATATACTGTATCTGGATCAGTTATTAGAGCGATTGCGTATTGATATACTGATGAATCAGGGTGGTTGGAATGATGAGATGTATTTATGTAACCACAAAGTATTAAAAGCGGATGTAAAGATTATTTCTTCTATCCATTTTTCTGTCGATTCCGGTTTCAAATGTTTTAGAGAATTGCATAAGTCAGGGTATTCATGGAATAAGCCGCTTTTAAGCATAAAGACATTCTTTCTGTGTATACGGTTGCCATATTTGAAAAGGTGTATCTATAAACAAAAAATAGCAAGGATGAATTTTTCATATCGGCATACTGATGTTGTCGTCATGTTATCTCTGAAATATGTCAGAGAGTTTGAGGAGTTGATCGGGATTCCTCATTCGGACAAAATAGTAGCTATACCTAATCCTCTTACCTTTAATGGTGTAGAGGTGAGGAGTATGCAGCAGAAGGAAAATTGCATATTGTTTGTCGGACGACTTTTTTATCAGGATAAAAGAGTAGATCGTTTATTGCGTGTTTGGCATAAAATACAGCATAAGCTTCCGAATTGGCGATTAGAGCTGGTAGGAGACGGGAAAGAAAGAAGCGATTTGGAATGTCTGGCAAAAAGGCTGGAGCTTAGAAATGTTTTTTTTCATGGTTATCGATCTCCGTTGCCCTATTATGCCAAAGCTAAAATTCTCTCGCTGGTATCTAATTATGAGGGATTTAATATGTCTATATTGGAAGGTATGCAGAATGGATGTATCCCTGTCGTTTTTTCCAGTTATGCGGCTGTTACGGACGTGATAGCAGATGAAGAAAATGGCTTTTTGGTAGATCCTTTCGACCTGGATGCATATGCCGATAAATTATATAAGCTGGCTTCTACGCCTGCTCTGTTGGAGAAAATGCAACCATTTGCCGTCGAAACTGTCAGGAGGTACAGTATCGATAGAATCGGGCATAAATGGACCGAATTATTTCAATCATTATCTAATAAATAGTAAAACTTTTACATGGATATAAAAATATCGATTATTATTCCGGTATATAATGTTGCATCATATCTGGAAGACTGCCTGTTTTCGTGTATTAATCAAACATTCCGGGATATAGAAATTATTGTTGTAAATGATGGTGCTACGGATGAATCTCCTCAGATCATTGAAAAATATGCATCTGCGGATGAACGAATAGTAGTCGTAAATAAGAAAAATGAAGGATTGATCTATGCTCGGAAATCAGGATTGGATATTGCTAGGGGAGAATATGTTTTTCATTTGGATGGCGATGATTACCTTGAAAACGATGCTATGGAACTCCTCTACAAGGAGGCGCTAAAAAGAAATTCAGATTGCGTGATGGCAGGCTTTTTCCGGATACAGGGTGATAAAAAGCAGGAATATCGTTGGGATAGACAAATGGAAAGTTTGTCTAAACAGAAATTACTGGCTTTCATAATCGATATGGGGATATGGCCGATTTGGGGTAAGTTGATACGAAAATCATTGTTTGACGGAGTTGTTTACAGGAATATTTTTATTGGCGAAGATCTTTATTTCAATATGCAGATCGTTTTGCAAATGAAGGATTTCGTAATACTGGATAATTGTTTGTATAATTATGTCTGGAATAAAAATTCTGTAACAGGGAAAATAGATGAGAAGACTTTCTATTTGCGTATAGAGATGCAAGAAGCAATATGGTCTCTTCTCGATCTATATCCTTATGAGCAGCGAATAAGAAAGCAAATATATGGTTTGTTTCTCCCAGATTTGCTAGAAGCCATAAAGGATAATACCGACAGCACGGAAATAAAAAGGGTTTTGAGGTTTTATTACTGGAGTAACGAAGAAGTCAGAGCTATTTTATGGAAAGATAAAAAGCTCTTTTATTTTTTATGCGGAGGATATATATGTGCTCCTTATCTGACGAGTATTGTAGCCAGGTTCGGCTATAAAATAAAGGCATTGATAAGGACTATTAATAAATGATATGAACTTATGAAAAGAATGGCCTATATATGCGTTACCCCCTTTTTTCCGACACCCGATTCTTTTCGTGGGCCTTACATATACGACCAGGTGAAAGCTATACAAAGAACAGGTAAATATGATGTAGTAGTGTTCAAACCGACCTCTATTAACGATAAATGTGAAGATTATGAATATGAGGGAATTGAAGTTTATCTGTTTCCCGCCGTTCAAATGCCATCATTTTTTTTTAATGGTCTGACCAACGGGTTTAATTGCAGAATGTTTCTGAAGCGTATTGGCAAATTGGGGCTCGACGTGAACCGGATAGCCGTAGTACATGGACATACCTCTTCGTTTGCTGCTTACGGCATAGCTCTGAAGAGACTGAACCCTGCTATTCAGACCTTGGTACAACATCATGACCGGGATCCATTTACCATACGGAACGGACATCTGGCAAAAATGAAGCTGAACCTATATTATCGTGCCCAAACAAATATAAAACTGTTCAATCAGGTCGATTGCCATGTTTCGATAAGTCGTGTGGTTGAAGACAATTTATTATCGTTTCCTTGTCCGGGAAAATATGAGAGTTATCCATCCTATCTGGATATACTTAAAAAGGTAAAAAAGCTACCTTCAATTTCTCCTAAACGTTCTCTGGTGTTATATAATGGAGTCGATTTAACGAAATTCTATCCGGTAGAAGGAATGAGGAATAGTTCTATATTCAAGATCGGCTGCATTGGTGATTTTCATCATTTGAAAGGTCAGATAACGTTGATTAAGGCAGTAGAGTTGTTATTTCGAAAAGGCTATGGGCAGTTGAGGGTTTCTTTCATTGGGACGGGGCCGTTATTTGACGAATGTCGGTCGTATGTGACGGAACGTGGTCTTGCCGGTTATATCCGTTTTGAAAAAGAGGTACACCATCATGAATTGCTGGCTTATTATAATTCATTGGATTTATTTGTGTTACCCACTTTTTATGAAGGATTTGGTTGTGTCTTTACCGAAGCCTATGCATGTGGCGTCCCATTCATGCTTTGTGAACATCAGGGCGCGTCAGAATATGTGGCAGATGAAGATAAAGCGAAATGGCTTTTCCCAAAAGAAAATTATCGACGCTTGTCTTTCCTAATAGAGCAATATATGAAGTATAGGTATGAACAAAAAGTAAAATATCCGTACGATATAAATGTGTTGGTAACTGAATTTTTGGATCAGCTGGATTTTAAAGGATAAAGGAATGGGTAAACTGGATATTTCTATTATTATACTAACTTATAACGAAGAAATCCATCTTCGTCGTTGCCTGGAAAATATAAAGGAGCTGGCTAAAGATATTTTCATCATAGATTCTTTTTCGACTGACCGTACATTGGAGATCGCACGGGAATATAATACTGTGATATTGCAAAACAGATGGGAAAACAATCATGCCAAACAATTGAACTGGGCTTTGGAACATGCCTCGATTCGTACGGAATGGGTACTCCGCTTGGATGCGGATGAATATTTGCTGCCCGAATTGGTTACTGAATTATCCGAAAAAGTCCCGTTTTTACCGGAAGAGGTATCGGGTATCGTATTTAAGCGGCGGCATTATTTTCTGGGAAAATGGATGAAGCATGGTATTTATCCAGTGTATCTACTCCGTATGTTCCGCTATGGTAAGGCGATTTGTGAGCAACGCTTGATGGACGAGCATATGCAATTGCAGGAAGGGAAAACTGTGAATTTTAAGGGTGATTTTGTCGATCATAATTTGAATGATCTTTCCTGGTTTTGTAACAAACATGTGAATTATGCAATCCGTGAGGCTGCTGAACTATTAGATATGGAATTGGATTTGTGGGGAGAACCACAATCAGATAAA
The DNA here is from genome assembly GCF_905196875.1 of uncultured Parabacteroides sp. Classification (GTDB taxonomy): domain Bacteria; phylum Bacteroidota; class Bacteroidia; order Bacteroidales; family Tannerellaceae; genus Parabacteroides. Next base: position 45,983 of record NZ_CAJJWO010000020.1, read on the forward strand.
CGAGATATCCTTGTAGCTCAGGCTATGCAAAAAAGGAGAATGAAGCATCGTTATGTACGTATGCCTCTTTTCTGGCGCTCTTCTATTTATTTCTGTTACCGTTATTTTGTTAAAGGCGGATTTCTGGAAGGAAAGGAAGGCTTTTTGTGGCATTTTCTACAAGGTTGGTGGTATAGGATATTAGTAGATGCCAAAGTTTTTGAGATCAAACGGGTATGTGGTATAGACCGGTTGAAAATCAGAAAATATTTGAGCGATGTCTATAATTGTAGACGTGAGTAATATCTGAAAATGGAGAATGCCCCTTTACCATCCGGTATCGTGGGCATTCTTTTTTGAACAGAATTTATCGAGGCGATTCTGGTTATATGCTATCTTGTTTCTTTCAAAGCATCTTCTAGGCTGATACCGAGTGCGTCGGCAACACCTTTGCCATAAGCCGGATCGGCTTTGTAACAGTTGCGTACGTGACGTTGCTGGATGAACAGTTCGGCTCCACCGATCTGACGGGCAGTGTTTTCGAACAGAACCTGTTGTTCGTCGGCAGGCATCAGGCGGAATAGAGCACCCGGCTGGCTGTAATAATCGTCATCGTATTCGCGTTCGTTGTAATTGTAGATATCGCCGTTGGCTTTCAAAGGCGGTTCTTTCTTTTCGGGAGAATCCTGCCATTCGCCGTAGCTATTCGGTTCATATCCTTTGGCAGAGCCGTAGTTACCGTCTACGCGCATAGCTCCGTCGCGATGGTAAGCATGGAAAGGACAACGAGGTTTGTTTACCGGTATTTGTTCAGAGTTTACCCCCAGACGATAACGCTGTGCATCACCATAAGAGAACAGACGACCCTGAAGCATTTTATCCGGAGAGAAACCGATACCTTCTATCGTATTAATCGGGTTGAAGGCTGCTTGTTCCACATCAGCGAAATAGTTTTCCGGGTTACGGTTCAGTTCGAGAATACCAACGTCATGCAGCGGGAAGTCTCCGTGCGGCCATACCTTTGTCAGGTCGAACGGATTGATACGGTAGTTTTCTGCCTGCTCTTCCGTCATTAACTGGATCTGGAATTTCCATTTAGGGAAATCACCTTTTTCAATACTTTCAAACAAGTCACGCTGATGCGATTCACGATCTTTTGCGATGATCGCTTCTGCTTCCTGGTCGGTTAGATTCTTGATCCCCTGCAATGTTTTCAGGTGGAACTTCACCCAGATACGTTCGTTTTTTGCATTGATAAAGCTATATGTATGGCTACCGAAACCGTGCATGTGGCGATAAGAATAAGGGATACCGCGAGAACTCATGGTAATGGTAACCTGGTGCAATGCTTCCGGAAGCAATGTCCAGAAATCCCAGTTATTGTTTGCGCTGCGCATGTTTGTTTTCGGATCTCTTTTGACGGCGTGGTTAAGGTCGGGGAACTTTAACGGATCACGCAGGAAAAATACCGGTGTATTGTTTCCAACTAAATCCCAGTTACCTTCTTCTGTATAAAACTTCATGGCAAAACCACGAATATCGCGTTCTGCATCTGCTGCTCCGCGTTCGCCGGCAACGGTAGAGAAACGGACGAAACAGTCTGTTTTTTTACCGACTTCACTAAAAATTACAGCCTTTGTGTATTTAGTAATGTCGTGTGTCACGGTAAAGGTACCAAATGCTCCGGACCCTTTGGCATGCATACGTCTTTCGGGAATGACTTCGCGATCGAAGTGGGCCAGTTTCTCTAGAAACCAGGGATCTTGTATCACCATTTGTCCGCGCGGACCTACTGTCTGTGAGTTTTGATTGTCTGCAACGGGGCGACCGTTGGCAGCTGTTAGCTTTTTGTTCTCCATAATTGAATTTTTGTTTGCTGTATATAACGTTGTTTGCATGATATCGTCCGATATAAATGTAACCTGTTTTATACAGAATTTGTTTTTAATTTATTGAACAAAAATAAAATGTTTTTAAGCAGCTGTCAAATAGTAAATATTGATGTATTAATAGGTGTGGTTTATGACCTGAAGGAAAATAATAACGGTTGCCCTGATCTATTCAGGGCAACCGTTACTTTTAGAATGAAATATCCTGTTTTTATGTCAGGATTTAATTTCTGTTTTAGTTTTATCAGATTTATCCAGCCACTTTTCCTGAATGGTTTGCATCCATTCGTAGAAGCTCGGGATGAAAGCGGTGGCAAAGATCGTATTGATTGCCATACCGAATACAACGGCTGCACCCAGTGAAACACGGCTGGCGGCTCCGGCTCCGGTAGCGAACAGCAATGGCATAACACCCAAAACGAAAGCAAACGAGGTCATCAGGATCGGGCGTAAGCGGACGTGTCCGGCTTCGAGAGCCGATTCGCGGATGGAATTACCGGCGGTACGGTAGTCGCGGGCAAACTCGACGATCAGGATACCGTTCTTTGCGGAGAGGGCTATCAATAGAATAATACCGATCTGGGTGTAGACGCTGACAGGTACGCCCATAATGAAACAACCCAGAATAGCACCCAGCAACGCGATCGGTAATCCCAGGATGGCCGCCAGCGGGCTTGTCCAACTTTCGTACTGCGCCGAAAGTACGAGGAAGGCAACCAATAATGCCATACCGAAGATAAGAATCGTAGTCGATCCGGCTTTCGTTTCCTGATAGGCAACGGAGGTCCATTCGTAACCGAAGTTATCGCCCAGTTGTTCCTGTATAAGTTCTTCCATGGCCTGTATGGCCTCTCCGGAGCTGTATTTCGGGTTGGCGATACAGGTGATGGAGGCGGAGGAATACATATTATATAGGTTGATCTGATCCAATCCCAATTGTTGTACGGCTTCTGTAAAGGCGGAGAAAGGAACCATTTTGCCGGCACTGTTCTCCAGGCTTAACCGCATAACGTCGTCGATCACTTTCTGGGCCTGTCCGCTGGCTTCGATCTTCACCTGGTAGATACGTCCGAACTCGACAAAGTCATTTACATAAGCGGCTCCCATATAATAACTCAACGTCGAGAAAACATCGCTCAATTGTAATCCCAGCAACTGTACTTTATCGCGGTCTATGTTCAGTCGGTATTGCGGCACATTGGCCTGATACATACTGGATAGATTCAGGAGCTGTGGCTTGGTATGATAGGTTTCCAGCAACGTCTCGATGGCATGCTGCATTTCGGTCGGTCCCAGGTTCTTGCGGTCTTCCAGTTGCAGTTGCAAGCCACCGGAAGCACCCAGGCCAGGGATAGCAGGAGGGACCAGGGCGAATATCTGCGCTTCCTGGATACCGTAGGCTTCCCGGTTGAAGCGGGTAACGACATCTTGTGCCGTATGGCCTTTTCCTTTTCTCTCTTTCCAGTTTTTCAGTACGACAAAATAGGTTCCGGCATTCGATAATTCGCCGCCTCCCATCACGGAGAAACCGCTGATGCCCATATAGGTTTTGACTTCCGGATAACTATCGAGTATTTTGTTGATCTTCCGGCTCACTTCCTGTGTACGGGGCAGACTGGCTGCCGGAGGCAACTGGGTTGAAACCAGGAAGTAACCGTCATCTTCTTCCGGAATGAATGTAGACGGCCAGCGCATGAACAGAATAGCTGCTGCGGCTGAGACGATCAGGAAGATAACCAGTGTGACGATCTGATGTTTCAGCATGCGGTCGACCACATCGTCGTAAACCTTTTGTGTCTTGTCATATACTTTATTGAATGCTTTGAATACGAAAAACGTAGGATCTTTGGTGACTTGCAGGAACAAGGCGCAGAGAGCCGGTGTCAATGTCAGTGAGTTGATACCGCTCAATACGGTTGCGGCTGCGATGGTCAGAGCGAATTGTTTGTAAAGCTGCCCGGAGATACCGCCTATAAAGGTTGTCGGGATGAATACCGCCAATAAGACTAATACGACACCGACGATCGGTCCGACAATCTCGCCCATCGCTTTGGTCACTGCTTCGCGTGCCGTATATTTCCCCGTGTCCATGTATCGCGACGAGTTCTCGACGACTACGATCGCATCATCCACCACAATAGCAATAGCCAGGATCAACCCGAACAATGTCAGGGTGTTGACCGAGAATCCCAGCGCCCCCATTACAGCCAGTGTTCCTATCAATGAAACAGGGATAGTGAGGCAAGGAATAATCACTGCCCGGAAGTTTTGGAGGAACAGGAAGATAACCAGGACGACCAATGCGGTTGTCTCCAGGAAGGTTACTAATACTTCGTCGATGGAGGCGTTTATGACTTCCGTCGTGTCGAGTGTTACATTATACTCAACACCTTGCGGCAGGGTGGCGGCTATTTCTTCCATTTTCGCCCGTACGGCTTTGGATACTTCCAGCGAGTTGGAGCCCGGTAACTGGTAGATGGCAATCGCTGCCGCCTGTTGTCCTTTTAGTTGGGAGGTCACATTGTAAGAGGAACTGCCCAACTCAATGCTGGCGATATCTTTCAGGCGGAGTATTTTGCCGCCCTGTTCGGTCCGTATGATGATATTTCCGAACTCTTCCGGAGTGGTCAGGCGACCTTTTACCGTCAGGGTATATTGATAAGGATTGTTTGCCTGAGCGATCGGTTGGCCGACATAACCGGCGGATACCTGCCTGTTCTGTGTAGAGATGGCCTGAAAGACCATATCGGGCGTCAGGTTACGGATACGCATGACTTCGGGATCGAGCCAGATACGCATACTGTAACTGCCGGCTCCCATGACACTGACCGAACCGACTCCCGGCAGGCGGGCCAGCTGGTCGGTCAGGTTCAGGCTGGCATAGTTACTCAGGTAGAGCCCGTCATAGAGGGGGTCTTTAGAGGTCAGTGAAAGCATCATCACAATGTTCGACGATTGTTTGCGGGTCGTGATACCTTGTACGATCACGGCTTCCGGAAGGCTGCTTTGCGCGATGCTGACACGGTTCTGTACCATGACGGTCGCCATGTCGATATCCGTACCGACTGCGAATGTGATGGTCAGTGAATAGGCTCCTGAACTGGAGGAATTGGAACTCATATAGAGCATTCCGTCCACCCCGTTCACCTGTTGTTCGATCGGTAACCCGACGGTCTGTGAGACCGTTTGTGCATCCGCCCCCGGATAAACAGCCGAGACCTGTACGGTAGGCGGTGTGATATCCGGATATTGGGCGATGGGTAATACGTTGAGTGTGACCAATCCCGCTACCACAATAATCAGGGCAAGAACGGTGGCAAAGATCGGTCTGTTTATAAAGAATTTTACCATGGCGCTCTTATTTTATGGGGGTAATACTCATTCCGTCCCTAACTTTCAATAAAGCGGTGGTGACGTAACGTTCGTTCGGTTCGATCCCGCTGATGACCTGCCGCAGCGTGTCGTCCACCAGTTGCCCCGGTTCTATATGGCGGTATCGTACGATATTGGAATCATTGACGATATAAAGATATTTTCCCAGCTGGTCGGTACCGATAGAGGCATCGCGCACCAGGACGGCGTCTTTCTTCTCGCTGTAAGGGAGGGTGATGGTGACGTATAATCCGCTTTTCAGTTCCCCGTCTTTGTTATCGAGATTGGCGCGGACATTCAGTGTCCCGGTCGAGAGGTCTACGTTGGGAGAAAGGTAATCCAGCCGGCCTGTGTAGTTCTGCCGTCCGTTATCTCCCAGGTGTACGGAGATTGTTTCGGGCAGCCGGACGGTGGAGTCGTTCCGGGCGGCTGTGATCATTATCTTCATAAACTGATTATCTTCGATGTTGAAGTTTACGAACATCAGGTCGTCTTTATATAAAGTTGCCAGCGTGACAGGTTGGGCCGCTCCGTTTATATAGTTGCCGATATCGTAACTGGCGCGGGTGATCCGTCCGTCGAACGGGGCGCGGATATAGCAATATCCCAGGTTGGTCCGGGCGGTATTCAGTTCGGCTTCCGAATTATGTACGGAGGCTTCCATCTCGGCTACGGTCGATTGGGCCTGAAGAACCTGGATCTGGCTGACGGCCCCGCTTTTAGCTGCTTCTTTCATTCGCTCGTAATTACTCTGTGCATAGTCCAGTTGGGCTTTAGAAGTTTTCAGTGCAGCTTCTGCCTGGGTTACATTATCTTTATAGGTATCCGGTTCGATCACGAAGATGAGGTCTCCTTTCCGGACTTTACTGCCTGCTTTGAGGTGTGAAGTCTGAAGGTATCCGTTTACGCGTGCTACGAGGTTGACGGTCAGCTCGGAGCTTAAATAACCCGGATAATCTTTAGTCAATGTAATATCTTTAATCTCCGGCGTTGTTACGCTGATGGACGGGGCAGGCATTTCTGTCGGCTGCTTTTTCCCTTTGCAGGATGCCAGCAGAAGGAGAGACAGGGAGACTAGGGCGATTTTAGTTGTTGTATTCATATTTATAATTATTAGTTTTGTGGATGATCTCTTCATCCCGGCGTTATTGGATAACTGACTCTGTGTTTTGCCATACCTATGGCAGAACTCTGCCAAGCCTGTGGCAAGAATCTGCCAAGCTAGTGGCAGGACTCTGCTATGCCTGTGGCAAAATCATTTGATGCAGGATCAATCAATCACTACTCCAGCCTCCGCCGAGTGCCTGATATAGCATTATCAGGTTGAGCAGCGAGGAGCCTTTCGCTTGTGTCAGTTGATTCTCGTAGGAGAGTAGGGAGCGTTGCGCGTCCAGCACGTTCTGGAAAGGCGTCAGTCCCTGTTTATAGAGGTCGAGTGACAGGTCGAGCGTCTGCTGTCCCTGGTTGACTACTTCGCGGAGGGCGACGATCTGTTTGACCGAGTTCTTATAGGCATTCATTGCATTGTCGACTTCCTGTACGGAGGTGAGCACCGTCTGGTTGAATTGGCGTATCGTCTCATCCAGTTGTGCTTTGGCAAGCCGGGTGGATTGTGCCAGTTTCCCTCCCTGAAAGAAATTCCAGGAGATAGCCGGAGCGATCTCGTAAGTCAGGCTGTTGTGATTAGCAATCTTATCGATATCATGCGATGCAAACCCTATCGAACCTTTGACAAAGACCTGAGGCCACCAGTCGGATTTAGATGCTCCCAAAGTGGCAGCCTGTGCATTTACCTGGCGTTCGGCAGAACGGATATCCGGCCGGCGGAGAAGCAGATTGGCAGGGATACCGATGCCGACCGTCTCGATGTAATTGGGCAATGGCCGAGGTGTATCCATCAGATGTTTTACATCCTGGGGATATAATCCCATCAATACAGCGAGCGAATTGGTATATTGGATAATGCCTGCTTCCAGTGCCGGCAATGACGCTTTGGTACTGTAATAGACCGATTGCGCCTGTGCCACATCCAGCTTGGAAACAAGCCCGGTTTCGTATCTTTTCTTTGTGATCTCTACGACGGCTTGCTGAGACAGGCAGTTTTGTGTCACTACTTCCATTTCCTGCTGCATCTCCCTCAGATTGATATAAGCCGTAGCCACCTGGGCACAAAGGGAAACCATCACGGCATTATACTCTTCTTTCGACGCTGCAAAGTTTTCTTTTTGTGCTTTCACCCGGTTACGGATACTACCGAATACATCTATTTCCCAGCTCATGGAGAGTGTCGCATCGGCATATTGGGTCGTCGTCTGTGGCAGGCTGCTGGTGTTGCCGCTGGTCTGCTGTCGGTTCCATCCGGCAGAAAGTCCGAGGGTAGGTGCGTAGCTACCTTGCTGTATACGAAGATTGGCTTTCGCCATAGCGATACGATCGGCCGCCATTTGCACAGAATAGTTCTGTTTCACGGCTACGTCGATCAGGGAGTCCAATACCGGATCATTAAAGTTTCTCCACCAGTTATCTTCAACGGGGAGAGTCTGTTGGAAATTACTGTCGTTCTCCTGCCACGCCTCCGGCAATGCGTGATCGAGGTACTTATGCTCCGTCTGTGCCACTAGCGTCATTGGGAAAAAAAGACAGAGCATAGCATAACACCATGTACTTATGTGCATAATTTTTTGTTTAGATTTAATTCATAACAGCAAAAGGAACGGATTGGTTTTAAATGAAATGGGTTATCTTTGCCGACAAAGTGAAATTAACAGGAAGGAAATATGGCCAAAAATAAGAAGGAAGAGTATAAAGAAAAGAATATTCAATTCCTGACGGAGATTGCTTTGCAGGAAGGCGTTGTAAAGTTACCGGGAGGTGTGTTGTATAAAGTGGTGGAGCAGGGGACAGGAACTGTTTCTCCACAACCGAGCAGTGTCGTTTCCGTTCATTACCGGGGTACGTTGATCGATGGTCGTGAGTTCGATAACTCCCGGCTGCGCAACTGCCCTGAGGCATTTCGCCTGAATCAGGTGATAGATGGATGGCAACAGGCTCTTCAACAAATGTATGTGGGAGATAAGTGGATCATATATATTCCCTATACATTGGGATATGGTAATCGTCCGTCCGGTCCGATCCCTGCTTTTTCAACATTGATCTTCGAGGTGGAATTGCTGGGTATATCTTAGTTACCGCCGTAACAGCTACGGCGGTAACAAGAATTCATCGATCTGTCATTTCAGATAGTTGTTGAAGAATATTTCTATCTTGTCGAAAGGGATTATATCCATACGGTCGTATAAATCTACATGACTTGCTCCGGGGATAATCATTAGTTCTTTATTGTCGCCCTGTAACTTTTTGAAAGCATCTTCGCTGAAATAGCGAGAGTGAGCTTTCTCTCCATGCATTACAAGTACGGCACTGCGGATCTCATCGCTGTATGAAAGCAGCGGCATGTTGATGAACGACAAAGCCGATGTTTTGTTCCAGCCATTATTCGAGTTGAGTGAACGGGGATGATAACCGCGTTCGGTCTTGTAGTAGTCGTAGTAGTCCTTCACAAACTGCGGAGCATCGGCGGGTAGCGGATCGATTACACCACCGGCTAGTGCATACGTACCGTTCTTTGCATCTTCCGTCCGCTGAGCGTTGAGTTGTTTGCGGAGTTCGTAACGGGCATCGGCATCCATCGAGTCGAAATAACCGTTGGCATTGACGCGACTCATGTCGTACATCGTCGAAGTTACCGTTGCTTTGATGCGGGTATCGATGGCCGCCGCATTAAGGGCTAAGCCACCCCAGCCACAAATTCCGAGGATACCGATACGCTCGGGATCGACGTCGTCGCGTGTCGAGAGGTAATCGACTGCTGCACTGAAATCCTCGGTATTGATGTCGGGAGAAGCTACATATCGGGGTTCACCTCCACTCTCACCTGTGTATGAAGGATCGAAAGCGATGGTCAGGAATCCACGCTCGGCAAGCGTCTGTGCATAAAGACCCGACGACTGTTCCTTTACTGCACCGAACGGGCCTGAGACAGCGATGGCAGCTAGTTTGCCGCCTGCGTTTTTCGGTACATACAAATCTGCTGTAAGCGTAATGCCGTAGCGGTTGCGGAAGGATACTTTACTGTGATTTACCTTGTTGCTTTGTGGGAATACTTTGTCCCATACCTGCGTTAAATTCTGATTTTCGTTCATCGTTATATCTGTATTAAAATTGTTACTTGCTGTTTCGGATGCATCCATTGTTGCAACAATACAAAAGCATGCGGCCATTGCTATGCGTAGTTTCCTGAATGAATTTCTTGCCATACTTTTAATGTTTAATTGTGTAAAGTCATTCTTTATAAGTTTCATGTTACAAAATTAAAGGATTAAAGCAAGCAGCTTTGTACCAAAATCAATGATAGATTTACCCGATTTACGGATTTATTACATCTAGCGAATACAGAGGGTGAACTGGTGGAGAATAGTAGTAGAAAAGGAGTAAATACCGGTAAAAAGAAAAAGTACGGAGTAAAGTCTTACCCCGTACTTTTTTATGTTTTAGTAAAATAGAGACCTATTCTTACAATTATTTATTCTCCTTTCTCAATCTGCTCCTGTACGATAGCATCTACAACAGCAACTGTTGTCAGGTTGACGATGTCGCGTGTAGAGCTTTCTACGTCCGTGAAGTGGATAGGTTTGTTCAGACCCATCTGGATCGGGCCGATCGTTTCGGTGATGCCCAGTGTATCCAATAATTTGTAAGCACTGTTGGCAGAACTTAAGTTGGGGAATACCAAAACGTTTACGTCTTTCCCTTTCAGCTTATTGAACGGATACATATCGTCACGCAGCTTCTTATCGAGAGCGAAGTTAACCTGCATTTCTCCATCGATCATGATCTCCGGATGGTTTTTGTGCAGATAATCGATCGCATCGTGTACTTTCAGCGGACTACCTTGCTTATCGGAACCGAAGTTAGAGTAAGACAACATGGCCATCACCGGATCGTGTGCAAAGAATTTGACTGCATCATGTGTAAGACGGGCGATGTCGATCAATACTTCCGTGGAAGGATGACGGTTGATCAATGTGTCGGAGATAAAGAAAGTTCCTTTCTTGCAAGTCATAATGTTCATAGCTCCGAAATGCTTGTACGACGGACGGATACCGATAATTTCTTCTGCAAGCTTAGTCACTTCCGAGTAGCGGCTATAAACACCGGTTACGAATGCATCTGCATCACCGGTTGCCACCATCATCATACCGAATGCGTTACGGCCGACCATCTTTTCGCGTGCTTCAGAGAAAGTGACGCCTTCGCGTGCTCTCTTTTCCGATAGGATACGGGCATAACGGTCGCGGCGCTCTTCTTCGCGGTCATGACGCAAGTTGACGATCTCGATACCTTCCAGGCTCAGGTTCTCTTCTGCCGCAATCTTAGCCAGACGTTCTTCGTTGCCTAGGAGGATCGGGTAGCAGATACCTTCGGCTTTTGCTTCTACGGCAGCTTTCAACATATTGACATGGTTGGCTTCGGCGAATACCACACGTTTTGGATTGGCTTTTGCCATATCGGTGAAGGAACGAAGCATCTTGTTATCGTATCCCATCATTTCACGTAGATGGTTGGCATAGCCGTCCCAGTCGGTGATTGTTTTGCGGGATACACCCGATTCGATAGCGGCTTTGGCCACGGCTACTGATACACGTGTCAATAAACGGGGGTCGAGCGGCTTCGGCAGGATATAATCGCGTCCGAAAGAAGTTCGTTTCAGTTTGTAAGCTGCATTGACAACATCGGGAACCGGCTCTTTCGCCAGTTCGGCAATAGCGTGAACAGCAGCCAGCTTCATTTCTTCATTGATCGCTTTGGCATGTGTGTCCAAGGCTCCGCGGAAGATGTATGGGAAGCCTAGTACGTTATTGATCTGGTTCGGATAATCGGAACGTCCGGTTGCAAAGATGATATCTTTGCGGGAGGCCATTGCATCGGCATAGGAAATTTCCGGATTCGGATTAGCCAAAGCGAATACGATCGGATTTTCATTCATGCTGCGAACCATATCCTGAGTCAATACATTGGCTACAGACAATCCCAGGAACACATCACAACCAGCAACTGCTTCTTGTAATGTTTTGATGTCCCGGTCGGTTGCAAATTCTTTTTTAGCAGCATTCAGGTCGGTACGGTGAGTTGAGATAACCCCTTTACTGTCGCACATGATAATGTTCTCTTTACGGGCTCCCAGCAGTACATATAATTTTGTACAGGAGATAGAGGCAGCTCCGGCACCGTTGACAACGATCTTAACGTCCTCGATTTTCTTTCCTGTCAGTTCCAGTGCATTCAACAAGCCGGCTGCTGAAATGATGGCGGTACCATGTTGGTCGTCATGCATCACCGGGATATCCAGTTCTGCTTTCAGGCGGGTTTCGATCTCGAAACATTCGGGTGCTTTGATATCTTCCAGGTTGATTCCTCCGAATGTGGGAGCAATGGCTTTCACTGTCTGGATAAATTTCTCCGGATCTTTTTCGTTTACTTCGATATCGAATACATCGATTCCGGCAAAGATCTTAAACAGTAATCCTTTTCCTTCCATAACCGGTTTACCGGCAAGCGGACCGATGTCACCTAATCCTAAAACCGCTGTACCATTGGATATTACAGCAACTAAATTTCCTTTTGACGTGTATTTATAAGCATCAAGCGGATTCTTTTCTATTTCCAGACATGGTTCGGCTACTCCGGGAGAGTAGGCGAGCGACAAATCTGTTTGTGTACTATAGGGTTTTGTCGGTATTACTTCAATCTTTCCGGGTTTACCTTCCGAATGATACCGTAGTGCTTCTTCTTTTGTAATCTTTGCCATAGACTTATGATATTAGTAGATTTAATACATGTTTTGAAAACGACTACAAAAGTAACAAATTATTAGATATCTGGTGCTGATTGCTTACAATTAGTTGGTGTTAAATTCGTATAATCATACACTCACAAAACAAAAGCTTTGACTAATACATCGAGTAAACTACTGATGAATCGTTCCGGAATGGAGGAGATCGGTATTCTCTCGTCTTCGGGTAGCTCGATCGTGTCTGGGTCTGCCCCTTCTTTGTAAGGAGAAAACGATAACTCTTTTATAGTGCAGGTATTTTCTTCATATTCGAAAGGAAGCCGTGCGGCGATATCCAACGACTTGTCTATGATATAAAGAGTTTGCTCCTCTATCCGGGAAGTCAGATCTCTCGATTCAAATTCGTATATACTACTCAGTCGAACCGTTCTTCCGGCATAACGGGAGATTTCATCGCCTTGTTTTTCCGCATCGCTTAACCGATGAACCGGGGCGGATAGTTGCGACAACAATGGCTCGATCTTATTTTCATGCAATTGTTTTTGCCATTGGGCAGTAAGGTTGTCGTCCAGCTCTACCGGATGAACGAGTGAAACAACTGCATTTGCAGGAAGGATGAATTCTTTTTGATCTACTGTTATCAGGTTTCCGTTTTCCAGGTAGCGGAAAGATTCCTGTAACCGGCCTTCTTTATATACACCCCAGATCAAGCCGTTTGTTATATAACGGAATATGGGGTTTTCGACAAAAATGGTCTGCCACGTATCTGCAGGCCAGGTTCGTCCGTTTTTCAGCACTTCTTCGAGCCGTCTCCTTTGAAGGGTTGTTTGTGTTTTGATCTGCTTTTTCAGTCTAACCAGTTCTTCTTTCGCTTCTTCTGCTTTTTCCTTGTCGTCCATTTTTAAAGGGGCGGGAAGGGATTTGCTTGTTCTTTGTTTGGAAGTGTCGAAAACGGATATGGAAAAGTCCGGCAATAGTGTCAGGCGTAAAATACGGGGACCGTAATCGATCTCTTTTTCTCCTAAACGGTTGAGTCCGAAAGTGGGAACAAGCTGATCTGCCAATTCATCCATGGTGAGTCCCCGATGGGTGGCAACCTGACGGAATGCTTTCAGGGCCTCACGCCTGTATGCTCCCTCCGGCATCAATTCTATCCATTCATTGAGAACTATTAGCGCAGTGGGAGTCGCCTTTAATCCGAGTAATCCGAGTGTATATCCGACAAGACCTTTGCGGCCTTTCTTCAACCAACCCTTTAATAGGGTATGCAGGCGTTCGAACTGCCATTCTGCACCATAATAACAATATGGGGCCAGAATGCCTTTCCTGTTGGCTTCTGCTCCATCATCCAACCAGAACTGTAAAAGTTGTTCCAGTGAGGCAGACCATTCCGGCTGATTGAAAAACGGAACGATCGAGTCGCAGTCTTTTAACCGGATAGCTTGTGGGAATGCCATATATTCACTTAATATGTAGCGGACAACCGGGCGTGGTACAAAATCGGAACTGTCCGACCACGGGATCATCGTGTAGGGTTTTAACGGCAACCAGGCTATTTGCATGGTACGGTAAAGCTCGATGTGTTTACTGCAATAATCGATAACTTCCTTTTTGTTCTTAAATTTGATTTTAGCTTTGGTATGCGTATTATCCCAGAACCTGAATAGTTGTTTGGCCCAGTTCTGGGCTTCTTCGCTGAGTTCCGGGTATTTTTGTTCTATCGATTCACGGGTCTTTTTCTCTTTGTTACTTATGACTCTCTCGATGTATCTCCGAATTAGTTTGGAGTCTTCAGTGAGCAGGTCCAGTAACGGTTCGTAGTCCGTCAGGTTACAATCGGAATAAAGTTTGTTTATCCAGATCAATTTTTTCTTCAGGGATATATCACTCCCTAGAAAGTCGTATGCTATTTTTTTGTGCTTACGGATCAATTCGTCTAACGGCATCTCCTGAAGGGATTCAATCAGACTGATATTGGAAGTACTATGAGCTTCGCAATAGGTATCGAATAACATATAAAGAGATTCATGCTTTTTACTCAAATTTTCTTTAGGGGTGCTACCCGGCTTTTCTCTTTTCGTCATACTATTTCTATTTGTAAATCATCCTGTTATTGATGGATAAGAACAAAAGTATAAAAATTATTTGTAACTTTGTACCTTCTCAAAAGAATATGGGTGTGGGAGAAAGGATGGTTAAATATATGAAATGGCTGCTACCGGTGATCTTCATTGCGTATTATAGCAGCATTACTTTATTTATCCATGTCCATATAGAGAATGGTACGACAATTGTCCATTCGCATCCTTTCGGAAAAGTGAATGGCGGTGTTTGCCATCATCATGCATCTTTATCTGAAATACAATTATTCCACATACTGACAACCATCAGTGTGGAAGATGGTGCAGTTCATGCCTACCATCTTGATTTCCATGCATTACAAATTGCCGAAATAGTAGGAATGCCGGTCTGTCCGGATTATTTGCTCCCTGTTAAAGGGAAGCTTTCTCTTCGTGCCCCTCCTGTTGTCTGATAAAATATAAAGCATCGGGTAGTTTCAATCAACAGGTGCCCGACTGCAGATTAGTACATTATATATTTATCAGAACAAATTGCAATGAATAAGATTTTTATACTTATACTATGCCTGTGCTGTGTCGTTACATCAGCATGGGGAGATGATGCTCCGGCCCTGAACCCTTCGGATGCCAATATCGTAGGGCATATACTGGATAAAGAAACAGGGGAGCATCTAGCCTTTATCACTGTCTTTCTAAAAGGTACGACCATTGGTACAACGACCGACGCTACCGGACATTATTATTTAAAAAACCTGCCTGAAGGAAAGTTTACATTGGTGATGAAAACCTTGGGATATAAAACAGTAGAGAAACCGGTTACCTTGAAGAAAGGTAAAACATTGGAAGTCAATCTCGAAGTGGAAGAGGATGCCGTTTCTTTGGATGGTGTCGTTGTCTCTGCCAACCGGAATGAGACGACCCGCAGGTTAGCTCCTTCTCTTGTGAATGTGCTGGATTCGAAAACATTCGAGACTACACATGCTACTTCTCTGGCCGACGGTCTGAACTTCCAACCTGGCGTGCGTGTAGAAAACAACTGTCAGAACTGCGGCTTCCAACAGGTGCGTATAAATGGTCTGGAAGGTCCTTATACGCAGATACTGGTAGACAGCCGTCCTATCTTTAGTGCGTTGACTGGTGTATATGGTCTGGAACAAATCCCGGCTAATATGATCGAACGTGTGGAGATCATGCGTGGAGGGGGATCGGCTCTGTTCGGTTCTTCTGCTATTGCCGGAACAATCAATATTATCACTAAGGAACCGTTGAGAAACTCGGCACAGATCGCCCATTCGTTGACAATGGTAGGTGGCGACCGTCCGGATAACAATACGACGATAAATGCTTCGCTGGTGACGGACGATCATAAAGCCGGTATCTACATGTTCGGACAGAACCGTTACCGCGGTGCTTACGACCATGATGGCGACGGATATACGGAGCTCGGCAAGCTGAATGCCCGTACACTCGGTTTCCGCTCTTATCTGAAAACAAGTACCTACTCTAAGTTGACTTTCGAGTATCACAATATCAATGAATACCGTCGTGGCGGCGATCTGTTGGACTTGCCGCCCCACGAAGCGAATATTGCCGAGCAAACCGAACATAATATCAACGGCGGGGGACTGAAGTTCGACCTGTTTTCGAAGGATTACAAACATCGCCTGAATGTGTATACTTCGGCCCAGCATACGCAGAGAAGCAGTTATTATGGTGCCGGAAAGAACCCGAATGCGTATGGCAGCACAACGGATATGACTTTTGTAGGTGGTGCGCAATATTCCTATGAGTGGGAAAAATGTCTTTTTATGCCAGCCGAGTTTACCGGTGGAGCCGAGTATAACTATGATGATTTGCAGGACAAGATGTTGGGCTATCATCGTACCATCGAACAGACGGTGCATATCGGTAGCGTCTTCCTGCAGAACGAATGGAAGAATGAAAAATGGAGTTTTCTTGTCGGTGCGCGTATGGACAAACATAACCTGATCAACCATGCGATATTCAGTCCGCGTGCTAATGTCCGTTTTAACCCGACCAGCGATATTAACCTGCGTATGTCTTATTCAAGTGGTTTCCGTGCTCCTCAGGCGTTTGATGAAGATTTACATATCACGGCTGTCGGTGGTGATGTGGCAATCATACAGATATCCCCGGATCTGAAAGAAGAAAATTCGCAGAGTGTTAGTGTATCTGCAGACTTTTACCGTCGCTTCGGTCCGGTGCAGACAAACTTTCTTGTAGAAGGTTTCTACACAGACCTGCGGAATGTTTTTATTCTGGAAGAAATGGGACGTGATGACGATAACAACCTGTTGATGGAACGCCGTAATGGTAAAGGTGCCCGCGTGATGGGTATTAACCTGGAGGCAAAGGCTGTATATTCCTGGATGCAGATACAGGCGGGTGCAACCGTTCAGCGCAGTCGTTATAAAGAGCCGGAAACATGGAGTGAGAATGAGAATATTGCACCTCAGAAGAAAATGTTCCGTTCGCCGGATGTATACGGTTATTTCACTTCTTCATTTACTCCGGTAAAACGCCTGACTGCTTCGTTGACGGGTACTTATACCGGTAGTATGCTGGTTCAGCACCTGGCTGGTTATATTCCGGAGGATAAGGAAGAAAAGACAAAGGATTTTTTCGACCTGAATGTGAAGGTCGCTTATGATTTCCCTCTTTACAAATCGGTTACTTTACAGGTAAATGCCGGTGTTCAGAATATCTTTAACTCTTATCAGGATGACTTTGATAAGGGACCGGAACGGGATGCGGGATATATTTATGGTCCGGGTATTCCGCGTAGTTATTTCATCGGTTGTAAGATTAGTTACTAAAATTATCATATTATATGTATAAAAGCCCGGTAGAAGTTTCTTGCTTTTACCGGGCTTTATGTTTACTTTCGCGGGAATTATAAATGAAATCTGATATAATATGAAATTAAGTGATCCCAAGGATTGTTTGTATTGCACGAACAATCAAACTCTGCATGATCTGATGATCGAGATAGTTCCATTATCTGTTTCCACGTTGTTCCTTTTCAAAGAACAGACATATTATGGACGTTGTCTTGTCGCCTATAAAGAGCATGTACATGATCTGAATATGTTGAGTGATGACGAACGCAATGCGTTTATGGCAGATGTGGTGAAGGTGACACGTGCTATGCAGAAAGTATTTAACCCACAGAAGATAAATTACGGAGCTTATTCCGACAAACTCTCGCATCTTCATTTTCACCTGGCTCCTAAATATGAGGATGGTCCCGACTTTGGCGGTACATTTACAATGAACCCTCAAAAAGTTTATTTGTCGGATCAGGAGTATGATGCGATGATTGCGAAGCTAAAGGAGGCAATTGGAGGCTGAGGTCGCACGGCAATTATACTTGGTGAAGCGCAACCTTACGGAGTGGACATTGTCCACTCCGGCATAATTGTGGCGATATCCATGCAACCTGATACCATCTCGCTCCCGGATAAGTTTAACCTTTTAAACTTTTATTTATCTCTTCAATATAACTGAGAATCTCCTCGCGTCCTTCCTTTTTCTCTGAGGAGGAGAGTAGGATAGGAGGCAGTTCCTCCCATGTTTCCAATAGTTTTTCCTGATAAGCTTTCAGGTTTTCCTTTAAGCGTCCTTTGCTTATTTTATCTATCTTGGTGAAAATGATTGAGAAAGGTACACCATTCTCTCCCAGCCATTCCATAAACTCCAGGTCGATCTTTTGTGCTTCATGGCGACAGTCAAGCAATACGAAAAGGTTTGTCAGTTGCTCGCGTTCCAGAATATAATCTTCGATGATCCGCTGGATATTCTCCCGCCCTTCTTTTCCGCGCTGGGCAAAGCCATACCCGGGAAGGTCAACCAGAAACCAGTTGTTGTTGATTATAAAATGATTGATAAGCAATGTTTTACCTGGTTTCTGCGAAGTCATAGCCAAGCCTTTCTTGCCGGTCAACATATTGATAAGGGAGGATTTGCCTACATTACTTCGCCCTATAAAGGCATACTCCGGAAAGTTTCCAGCCGGGCATTTCTTTACATCCGTGTTGCTGATAACAAATTCTGCACTTTTAATTTCCATATTAGTTAATCTTTTATTGATTTATATTTTACTGAGGCTGCCCATAGTCCGAAGAAGGTGATGGCACCGTTTACCATCAACATTTCGTAACCGAAGGCATAGCCTGTATATTGTTTCACCAGATAATCCGTAGCAAAGCAGATCAGTGGTGAGAGAATACATATATAAGGAACATATTTGTCACGTGGTTGTTTTTTAGTGAACAGGCCAAAGACAAATAATCCGAGTAAAGGACCATACGTATAAGACGCGATCATGTAAATCGCATCGATCACACTACGATTGTTTACGGCTTTAAAGATAAGGATAATTATTGCAAACAACACCGAGATAAGTAAATGAGTCATTAATCGGGTACGCTTGGCTTTGTTCGCTTCTTCCTTTTCTACACCCAGAATATCAACGCAAAATGAGGTGGTAAGTGCCGTCAGGGCAGAGTCGGCACTGCTGAATGCAGCTGCGATGATTCCGATCGTAAAGAAGATCAGAATAGAATGTCCCAGTATTCCTGAGGTACAGAACATCGGCAGGATATCGTCATTCAGTGCAGGCAATGCGATGTTTTTCTGTGCTGCCAATGATAATAACAGGACACCCAGCGAGAGGAACAGGAAGTTGACCGGCGTAAAGGCAAAGCCGTAGGTGTACATATTCTTTTGTGCATCTTTCAGGCTTTTGCAGGACAGGTTCTTCTGCATCATGTCCTGATCCAGCCCTGTCATTACGATCGTTATAAAGATACCGCTGAAGAACTGTTTAACGAAATGTTGTGTACTATGCCAGTCATCAAATTCAAAAATACGGAAATGAGGATTGGTTACCAGTGTTTGTACCATACCATCCATATCCAGTTCCATTGCATCTTTCACTTTCCAGATGATAACGACCAGCATGGCAACCAGGCAAAGGGCCTGGAGCGTGTCGGTCCAGATGATGGTTTTAATACCACTCCGATAGGTGTAAAGCCAAACAAGAAATATACTTATTACGACAGTTGCCCAGAAAGGAATATTCCAGGTACTGAATACATAATGTTGCAAGATAAGGACAACCAGATAAAGCCTTGCTGCTGCTCCCACAATTTTGGATAGAAGGAAGAAAGAGGCTCCTGTCTTATAGCTTCGCCGTCCGATGCGGTCACCTAGATAGGCATAGATAGAAGTCAGTTGCAGTTTGTAGTAAAGCGGCAGAAGAACTTTAGCAATCAAAATATACCCAAAGAAAAATCCCAGGACCGTTTGCATATAAGTCATATCTATACTACGCACCATTCCAGGAACAGAAACAAAAGTTACTCCTGAGAGCGATGTCCCGACCATTCCAATAGAAACTATGTACCAAGGGGATTTGCGGTTACCAAGAAAAAAAGCATCATTGCTGGTGCTCTTTCTTCCTGTAATCCATGCAATGAGTAATAGGATACCAAAATAAATAGCAATGATCGAGAGAATTATATAGCTGTTCATTTATTGGGACTTATTAAGTAGAGCAGAGGAGCATCCCCCTGTCAAATGTTCGGAGACAAAGATAGCTATTTTTATATAAATGTAAGCTCTTTATCTGGATTCTCCTGGTCGGAGTCAGGCTCATTTTATCGGCATAATTACCCTTTTCGTGGGGAAATTGCACCCGTTAATCTATTTTGTTTGCCACCTTGTAGCTTTGTTTGTTCCTTTGTAACCGTTAGAGCTCGTGAGAGTCAAGACAAATCGGCTACAACTCGTAGCCGATAAGATAGGTAAACACAAAAAAAGGTCGCTATCGTGAGATCAGCGACCTTTTTAGTAATTCAAGTTTAATATCTTTTTTCTATCTGTGATCCTCGGAAATAATGTGCCAATATTTCCGTATAAGAATATCCTCGTGCTCCCATTACCGCTGCTCCGATCTGGCAAAGCCCCACACCATGCCCCCATCCGGCTCCTGTCAATACGAAACGTTGAGGGATATTGATACGGATATCTTCTTTGTCTATCACGAATGCCGAACTGTAAAGATGCGTTTCTGATAATGTACGTCGTATCTCCAACTCCTTACCGATTGTATATATCCGGCGTGTTCCTATAATTTTCAGCTTCTCTATCCGGCCGGAAGTACCTCTCTCCAATGGGATAAGGTCTTGTATCTCGCCGAAATCGATACCGCTTTTACGATGGATCAGTTCGGCCAACTCAGCTTGAGTATAAGATACTTGCCAACGGTAGAAATTGGTTGTTTCCTGGTCGTAGTTGTTCAACACCTGGCTCAGTATCTCTTTATCAGTTGTGTTACAGAAAGCTTCCGGTGAATTGCGTATCCACATTTCTGCTTCGGTTGGATCGGTCAGGTCCGGAAAAGAGGCATCTTTACTGTCACGTATAGCTGTCAGATAAGAGTGAGGCACCGGTTCCCAGCAATGTTCGAACTGTTCGGTTACGCCTCCGCAACATTTGGAGAAACGGGCATCGCAAATAGATTCACCATCTGTCAGGATCTCACCACGGGTTTCGTGAATCACTTCACGGACAATTGGTGTCGAGGCCCGGGTGATACCTTGGTAACGCTGGCAATGATCATCGGCACATACATCGAACATCGTATGGTCTTCGCGGTCGTACCAACGAATCAACTGATCCTGTTCACGATGATAGCTCCGGTATTTCTCCGAAGTATTGCCCAGACGGAAATTCTTTTCTATCTGGGCCAATAACCAGCTGCGTGAGATGACGGCATGTGCTTTCAGCAATTCCTCCGACGCGGTAGCACTCATTTCCGATGAGATAACACTGGTGAGGTATTCTTCAACATCGATACTGTTGATCACAACAATGCCTTCATTTCCTGCTACCAGGTTCAAAGACCCTTTGAAGCGTTGATCCTCCTGGCGCTGCCAGTGGAAATCAACTCCGATTGTAACGGCCTTCAGGTCGAATGAGGAGTCTGGTGAAGCCGGTTCAAAGAAGAGCTCTTTGTACAGCTTACCGTTGTATACAATATTCCCGTTTACGAACAACGCCCGTTGTTCCCCGGTCAGGAAGGCACTATTCTCCGTATGGATATACTCTCCGTTGAATACGAAAGAGACAGCCTTCTGCGTCATAATCCCAACATTAACTACCGGTGCATCCATTATTTATCTTATTCTTTTTTTGCTTTCAGTGAACTTATCGCCAGGTAAGCCATCAATGCTATATACATTACAACAGCTAACGGTTCTGCAAAGTTCCCTTCCAGCCATTTCTCATTTACAAGGTTGATACCGCCGAATCGTAAGGCTGCGCTGATAACTCCCATCAAAGCACCTCCGGCAATGAATCCGGAAGCAAGCAGCGTCCCTTTTTCTAAACGTACTGTATTCAGTGCCTGGTCTTTACTGCGGCTTCCTACATACCAGCTGATGGCTCCCCCGATCAACAACGGAGTGTTCAGTTCCATCGGGATAAACATACCCAGTGCGAAAGCTAGTGCCGGAATCTTACAGAAATTCAGGATAATAGCCAGTACGGCTCCAATGCCATACAGCACCCAGGGTGCTCCCGAACCGCTCATCAACGGCTCGATAACGGCAGCCATCGCGTTGGCTTGCGGTGCAGCCAGTTGTCCGGTTGTAAAACCGTATGTCTGGTTCAGAATCAGAATTACACCACCTACGGTAGCAGCTGAAACAAGTGTGCCGAGGAACTTCCAGGTCTGTTGTTTGGCCGGTGTGCTTCCCAACCAGTAACCGATTTTCAGGTCGGTAATAAAACCGCCGGCCATAGACAGCGCTGTACAAACAACACCTCCGATAATTAGTGCCGATACCATACCGGCAGTTCCTTTCAGACCTGCAGCAACCAGGATGATTGACGATAAGATCAGTGTCATCAGTGTCATGCCGGAAACCGGGTTGGTTCCTACGATAGCAATGGCATTGGCAGCAACAGTCGTAAACAGGAATGCTATAATACCGACGATCAACAGACCGATCAGGGCATAATACCAGTTATCCAATACACCGAAGTGGAAGAACAGATAAGTAACGATCAGCGTAGCAAAAATACCGATCGTGATGATTTTCATCGATAAATCTTTCTGTGTACGTATCGTTTCCGTATCAACTTCCGTATTTTTACCTTTCAACTCTTTGGCAGCCAGGCCAACAGCACCACGAATAATTCCCCATGAATTGATAATACCGATTACACCGGCAGTAGCAATGCCTCCGATACCGATATGGCGGGCGTAAGTAGTAAATATCTGTTCTGCGCTCATGCTGCCAACCGTCGCTGTGATCGCATCATTGCCCAAAGTCAGCACGTCTGATCCGAAGAAGGCGGACATTAACGGAATAATCACTAACCATACCAGGAATGAGCCGGCACAGATGATGGCGGAATATTTCAAACCGATGATATAACCGAGTCCCAGTACGGCTGCTCCGGTATTTACTTTCATTACCACCTTTGCTTTGTCCGCCAGCATTTCGCCCACTCCGACAATGCGGGTACTTATTGTTTCGCTCCACCATCCGAAGGTGGCAATGATGAAATCGTACAGACCGCCGATCAGACCAGCCAGAATAAGAGGTTTTGCCTGGCTGCCGCCTTTTTCGCCGGAGACCAGCACTTGTGTAGTGGCTGTAGCTTCCGGGAACGGATATTTACCGTGCATATCCGAAACAAAGTATTTCCGGAATGGGATCAATAATAGGATACCAAGAATACCTCCCAGCAACGAACTCATGAATACTTCAAAAAAGTTGATGGAGATTTCCGGATATTTATCCTGTAAGATATAAAGGGCAGGGAGGGTGAAGATGGCTCCGGCTACGATCACGCCGCTACAAGCTCCGATAGATTGGATAATAACGTTTTCCCCTAATGCATTCTTTCGTTTAAGTCCACTCGATAAGCCTACGGCGATGATAGCGATAGGAATAGCTGCTTCGAATACCTGTCCGACTTTCAATCCCAGATAGGCTGCGGCAGCACTGAATATCACGGCCATCACCAGCCCCCAGAATACAGACCACGGAGTCACTTCCTTGTATTGTTTGTCGGGTGACATGATGGGGTTATAGACTTCTCCTTCTTTGAGTTCCCTGTAGGCATTTTCCGGTAGCCCGATTACCTTTTCTTCATCTTCCTTCTTCACGGTGATTATTTATTTAGTTAGATTTAATACGTTGTTAGTACTTCTGAGATTACAAAGCTAGGTTATTTCTTTTAATGGAGCAATAGTAAAGTTTGATTATGCCTGAGGAGACTTTGGCGAGCCGGCTTGAAAACTTACCTGAATGCCGAGGGATTATTTGTTCGACGGATGTCAGACAGCTGTTCGACCCGTGTCAGTCAGCTGTCCCACATTCGTCGAACAGCTGTCCGACACGGGTCGAACAATATTTTCCTGCCGAGAGAAGCAAGCTCAGGTGGAGGACAATCGGAAATGAGAGGGCGATGGCGTTTTATTCTCTCCCCTCTGTTTTTTCCTGTCTCTTATGCAGGCTTCTCAGTTCAAAAGAAAGCATCACACGGAAGATTCCGATGATTAGTAGCGCATAGGCTATCATATAAACAAGGGTGAATACGCCCAGCCCCGGTTGCCAGATAATAGCTATACTACAGAGGATAGCCAGGATACCGAAAGCCATATACCAACCCCAGTTACCGGTCCCGAACCGTTTCAGATCCATCGCATAACCGGTAGAGGAGAAGCCTCTAAACATTAGCCAGAAAGCCAGGATGAAAGGAAGGACAGTCATACTTAGACCCGGACTGGCCATCAGATAAATACCAAGTATCAGATCAATGATACCGCCAGCCAGATACCAACCCCAGCTGGAAATATGTTTTCGATTCGATACGGCAAACAGTATCTCGAGCGTACCGCTAACGAACATGGCAATACTGAAAAGGATACTTAAAGCAACATAACTGGCCAGTGGTGTAAACATCAGGCATATGGCAATCAGGATATAGAGTAATCCCAGGAGAAGTGAAACCCACCAGTTCTGTACGGCGGAACTAATTTTTTCGTTAAATGCATTCATATTGAGTAACTTTTAAAAATTAAAGAATTTATACTGTAACAAAGCTTAGGAAAGAAAGGTTTTAAGGTAAAGGCAAACCGGAATATTTTATATACATTTGTCCTCTGTTAAAATAAATTATACACAAGAAAAAGTCTGCTCTTATGAAAGGTATTGTACTGGCAGGAGGTTCGGGTACCCGTTTGTATCCAATCACCAAGGGTGTTTCCAAACAATTGTTGCCGATTTATGACAAGCCGATGATCTATTATCCTATATCCGTTCTTATGCTGGCCGGAATACGGGAAATATTGATCATTTCTACTCCGCAGGATTTGCCGGGATTCCGTCGGTTACTGGGAGATGGTTCGGATTATGGTGTTCGTTTTGAGTATGCTGAGCAACCTTCGCCCGATGGTTTGGCACAAGCTTTTATTATCGGGGAGAAATTTATTGGAAATGACTCGGCTTGCCTGGTTTTAGGCGACAATATTTTCTATGGACAAAGCTTTACGGCTATGTTAAAAGAGGCCGTTAACAATGTGGAGAACGAACAAAAAGCAACCGTGTTCGGTTACTACGTGAACGATCCCGAGCGCTATGGAGTAGCCGAATTCGACAAAGACGGGAATGTATTGAGCATTGAAGAAAAACCGGAAGCTCCGAAATCGAACTATGCTGTGGTAGGACTCTATTTCTATCCGAATAAAGTGGTTGAAGTGGCAAAGAATATTAAGCCGTCGGCACGCGGAGAACTGGAGATCACAACAGTAAATCAGGAGTTCCTGAACGATGGAGGACTTAAAGTGCAATTGTTGGGGCGTGGCTTTGCATGGCTCGATACAGGTACGCACGATTCGCTTTCGGAAGCTTCTACCTTTGTCGAGGTGATTGAAAAACGTCAGGGATTGAAAGTCGCTTGTTTAGAGGAAATCGCTTTCCGGAAAGGCTGGATCGATGCGGCTAAACTGAAAGAACTCGCCGCTCCGATGATTAAGAACCAATACGGTCAGTATTTATTGAAACTGATAAAGGAATGAATAAAGATAGTAAAATATTCGTAGCCGGACATCGTGGCCTGGTTGGATCGGCCATATTGAAGAACCTGCGGCAGAAGGGATATGCGAACTTCGTTTTGCGTACGCATGCAGAATTAGACCTGACCGACCAGTCGGCGGTAAATGAATTTTTTGCTGTTGAGAAGCCTGAATATGTATTCCTTTCGGCTGCTCATGTCGGAGGTATTATGGCGAACAGCGTGTATCGTGCGGATTTCATTTACATCAATCTGATGATACAGAACAATGTGATCCATGCTTCCTATATTAATAAGGTAAAGAAACTCTTGTTTTTGGGTAGCACCTGTATCTATCCGTGTGAAGCTCCACAGCCGATGCCGGAAGACTGCCTGTTGACGTCCCCGCTGGAATATACCAATGAACCGTATGCTATTGCTAAGATCGCAGGAATAAAAATGTGTGAAAGCTATAATCTGCAGTATGGAACCAACTATATCGCCGTAATGCCGACAAACCTGTACGGTCCGAACGATAATTTTAATCTGGAAACTTCTCATGTCCTTCCGGCTATGATCCGTAAGATCCATCTGGCAAAATGTTTGCATACAGCCGACTGGGAAGCGTTACGCGAGGATTTGAACACACGTCCGGTAGAAGGTGTTTCAGGTGATTCCTCTGAAAAAGATATTTTGGCTATCCTTGAAAAGTATGGAATTTATCCGGGTAGAGTGGAACTTTGGGGAACAGGAAAACCGCTTCGTGAATTCCTTTGGAGTGAGGAAATGGCGGATGCTTCTGTTTATATAATGGAGCATATCGATTTCGCAGATGTCCGTCCTGACGGTAATGAAGTCCGTAACACGCATATTAATATAGGTACGGGAAAAGAATTATCCATTAAAGATGTGGCTACCCTGATCAGGGAAAAGATCGGTTTTGAAGGTGAGCTTACCTTTAATTCATCCAAGCCCGATGGGACTTTGCGAAAGTTAACCGATGTAAGCAAACTCCATGCCCTGGGCTGGCGTCATCGAATAGAGATTGCCGAAGGAGTAGAACTTTTGTATAACTGGTATTTGAACAAACAATAATAAACTTATTATAATGAGTAAAGTAGCTTTAATAACAGGTATAACAGGACAGGATGGAGCCTATCTGGCTGAATATCTTGTAAAGAAAGGGTATACCGTACATGGTATCAAACGTCGTTCGTCTATGTTTAATACAGATCGTATCGACCATCTCTATCAGGATCCGCATATCGAGAACAGAAACCTGATCCTTCATTACGGTGACCTGACCGATAGCTTGAATCTTACTCGCATTATCGGTGAAGTACAACCGGATGAAATATACAATCTGGCAGCAATGAGCCATGTGAAAGTAAGTTTCGATACCCCCGAATATACCGCTAATGCCGATGGTTTAGGTGTTTTGCGTATTCTGGAAGCTGTCCGTTTGTTGAATCTGACACAGAAAACCCGTATTTATCAGGCATCGACATCCGAATTATACGGTTTGGTACAGGAAGTTCCTCAGAAGGAAACTACACCTTTCTACCCAAGAAGTCCGTACGCCGTAGCTAAACTTTATGGCTACTGGATAACAGTCAACTATCGTGAAGCATATAAAATGCATGCATCCAATGGTATTTTGTTCAATCATGAATCGCCGTTACGGGGTGAGACTTTTGTTACCCGTAAAGTAACCCGTGCCGTATCGCGCATAGCATTGGGAATGCAGAAAAAAGTTTATATGGGAAATTTATCCTCTAAACGTGACTGGGGGCATGCGAAGGATTATGTTCGTGCCATGTATGCCATTCTTCAACAGGATGAACCATCTGATTATGTAATTGCTACGGGAATAACCACGACTATTCGTGATTTCATCAGTAAAGCATTCGAAGAAATAGGTGTAGAGGTTATTTTCAAAGGAGAAAATGTTAATGAGGTAGCATCATTAAACTATATTGACGAAAAAATGTTTATAGAGAAAGTGGGTGAGTCTTACCTCGAAAGTTTTAAAGAACGAATAGGAGAGGAAGTCGTTGGTGTTGATCCGCAATACTTTCGTCCGACTGAGGTAGATTTACTTATCGGGGATGCTACAAAGGCCCGTATCCGGTTGGGATGGGAGCCAAAATACAGCCTCGATGCTCTTATTCACGATATGATGCAGAATGATGTCAAGCTTATGAAAAAAGAGTCTTACCTACGTGAAGGCGGGTATAAAATTCTGAATTATTTTGAATAAATTAAGAACAAAATATAGATTTAATTTGTTTTAGTTAAAAAAAGAGTTAATTTTGCTCTAAATTTGAGCGTTATTCGAGGTAATTGATTGTTTAATTAAAATGTTGATGAATATGAAGACTAAAGTATTACTTTTGGCTTTGTTGTCAGGTTTCGTTTTTTCTGTGTCTGCACAGGAATTTAAACCACAAGTTGGTTTTAGTACTGAAAAAGGGTATAAGACAAATTTCAAGAAAAACAAAGCTGGCGACAATTGGTTTATTTCTGTTGCTGGTGGTGCAAGTATTTTATTAGGTGACCAGAATAATAAAGCAGATTTTGGTAACCGTTTGAATTTTGCTCCTCAGTTCTCATTTGGTAAATGGTTTAATCCGTATCTGGCATTCCGTGCTCAGTTGAACGGTGGTGTTTTACATGGATTTTATCAGAATGATGCCGATGCTACTTTGATGCAGCATAATAAATATGCAGCTGCTCACGTAGATTTGTTATGGGATGTAACTAATTTCTGGGGTGTTTATAACGAAAAGAGAGTATTCCGTTTGATCCCTTGGGTTGGTTTTGGTTATGCACAGCGTTTCAAAACAACAGAATCTGCTGAATTTGCAAGAACTGAATCTCCTACATTGAATGCCGGTATTCTTACTGCCTTCCGTTTGAGCAAACGTGTTGATTTGAACGTGGAAGTTCAGGCTTCTTTATTGAACGAACAGTTTAACCGTATTTCTATGTATCACCTGACTGACGGTATTGCTCAGGTTAGTGCTGGTTTGACATTCAAATTGGGTAAAACTGATTTCGAAGTATTGGAACCGATGGATTACGCTTTGTTGAATGACCTGAACAATCAGATCAACTCTCTGCGTGCTGCTAACGACGAATTGAGCAAACGTCCGGAATCTTGTCCGGAATGCGAAGAAGTAGTAACAACTGTCGTAAACAATTATGTTGACAATGTAGTATACTTCCGTTTGAACAGCTCTAAAATTGACAAGAACCAGCAGATTAATATTTACAATACTGCTGAATTCATGAAAGGCAACAATACTCCGATCAAGGTTATCGGTTATGCTGATAAGAATACTGGTAGCTCTAAGTATAACATGGGTCTTTCTGAAAAACGTGCTAAAGCCGTTGCTAAAGAATTGATCGAAAAATACGGTATCAACTCTAATCAGATCACTATCGAATGGAGAGGTTCAGACGAACAGCCGTATAGCGAAAACAACTGGAACCGTGTTGTTATCATGTCTGCAAATAATTAATTATTTTTTAATTATATCTGAAAAAGGCTGCACATTATGTTGTGCGGCCTTTTTTTTGCACGGATTTATGATTACTTTTGTGGAATTTTAGAATATAATTATGGAATTCGACAAAAAACATGGCTACCTTATCCAATGGTGCATAGGAATGGGCGATTTGCTTGTGATAAATCTGCTGTTCTTCGCTGTCTATTATGGTTTGGGGGAGTTTTATACGAAAGCGATATCTTATAGTCTGAGAGAGGTGATTCTTCTATTGAATTTTTGTTACTTTTTCTCTCTTTATTTTATCCCCATGCAGTTGCATGTGGCAGTCGTTTTTATTGATAAGATCGTTCAGCGTGCTTTTGCCCTGATATCTATACTGGTCTTTTTGTTTGCAACCTGTCTTATATTCTTGAATATCGGTGATGTCTTGGCGACATTCCTGTTGGTTTATTATGTAATTACGGTTGTGGTCTTTTCGCTTTGGCGTGTTTTGGTTCGTGTTACTCTGAAAATGTACCGGAGAAAGGGATACAACTTTAAGAAAATTGTTATTGTCGGAGCTGGAAAGAATGGTATGGAATTGTATCGAGTCATGAAAGATGATCTATCATACGGTTTTAATATAATGGGTTTTTTCGATGATAACATATCCTTGCAAAGTGCGTTGCCAAACTATCTGGGGATGACGCACGAAGTGGAGGAATATGTCCTGGCAAATGATATAGACGAGGTGTATTGCACCCTGCCGGGAACGCAGGATGAAAAAATATTACGGATAATGAATTTTGCTGAAAAGCACATGATCCGCTTCTATATTGTTCCGGAGTTTTACAGGAATATAAAGAAGAGCCTTGTTATGGAAATAATGGAGTCGATTCCATTGCTGGCTATCCGCCGTGAACCATTGCAGGCTGCTTATAACCGGGCTTTAAAACGGTCTTTTGATATTGTTTTCTCCTTGGGGGTTTTATTGACGATCTATCCTGTACTTTATGTTATTATTGGAACTCTGATAAAGATAACTTCTCCGGGACCTATCTTTTTTAAACAAAAACGTACAGGTCTCTATGGGCAGGAATTTGAGTGTTATAAATTCCGTACAATGCGTGTGAATGCTGATGCCGATAAGCTGCAGGCGGCAAAAGACGATCCCCGTAAAACCCGTGTCGGTGATTTTCTTCGCCGTACGAACCTGGATGAATTTCCCCAGTTTATTAATGTATTGAAAGGAGAAATGTCGGTAGTAGGTCCCCGTCCTCATATGCTGAAACATACTGAGCAATATTCTGCCCTTATCGATAAATATATGGTGCGTCACCTGGTAAAACCGGGAGTTACAGGATGGGCGCAGGTAACCGGCTACCGTGGAGAAACAAAAACATTGGAACAGATGGA
This sequence comes from uncultured Parabacteroides sp., assembly GCF_905196875.1. Classification (GTDB taxonomy): domain Bacteria; phylum Bacteroidota; class Bacteroidia; order Bacteroidales; family Tannerellaceae; genus Parabacteroides. The sequence goes on from NZ_CAJJWO010000020.1 coordinate 76,158, forward strand.
AGGCCGTGTAAAGAGAGATGTGTGGTACATCGAAAACTGGTCGTTTTTCTTGGACCTGAAGATCATTGTGGTGACGGTTTTGAATATGTCAAAAGGTGAAAAGAATGCCTATTAAACTTATTAATTGCACACTTTTTATGTATTTGTGTAATACGAATGCATATTTGTGTTATCTTTGCAGCCGATGGGAAGGATACTAGCAATTGATTATGGCCGGAAGCGTACCGGGATTGCTGTTACGGATACTTTGCAAATGATTGCAAATGGTCTGACGACAGTGCCAAGCGGTGAACTTGTTGCCTGGTTATCCGGTTATGTATCTAAGGAACCGGTTGATCTGTTTGTTGTCGGTCAACCTAAGCAGATGAATAATGAACCCTCCGAGAATATGAAATATGTAGAGGCTTTTGTTACGCATCTGAAACGAACTATCCCGGATATTCCGGTAGAATATTATGATGAGCGTTTTACTTCTGTTCTGGCACATAAGGCAATGCTTGACGGTGGTTTAAAGAAGAAGAAAAGACAGGATAAAGGCCTGGTAGATGAGATCAGTGCTGTTATTATCCTACAATCATATTTAGAAAATAAAAAATATCAGTTTTAGTTTATGATTTTACCAGTATATTTATATGGTCAGCCCGTATTAAGAAAAGAGGCTGAAGATGTTCCCAAAGATTATCCTGATTTAAAACAATTAGTGGCTAACATGTTTGATACCATGTACAATGCCGACGGAGTTGGATTGGCAGCTCCCCAGGTGGGATTGTCGCTTCGTCTGTTGGTGATCGATGCCGATGTGATGGGGGACGATTTTCCCGAATGTAAAGGTTTCAAACGTGCGATGATCAATCCGGATATCGTGGAACGTAGTGAAGAGGAAATTTCGATGGAAGAGGGTTGTCTTAGTCTTCCGGGTGTACATGAAAAGGTATCCCGTGCTAAAAAGATCCGTGTGAAATATATGGATGCGGATCTGGTGGAGCACGATGAAGTAGTGGACGGTTTTGCTGCCCGTGTGGTACAGCACGAATGTGAGCATCTGGAAGGCCATGTGTTCATAGATAATGTGTCACCCATCCGTCGCCAATTGAATAAAGGAAAACTAAATAGTATTATTAAAGGGACTGCTCGTTGTTCATACAGAGCAAAAGCTGTCGGTAAATAATAAAACTCTATTAAATAATCAGTATGACAGATTTAAGTAAAAACATTCAGGCCCTCAGGGAGAAGAAAGCCGTCGTAGAGATGGGTGGAGGCGAAGCTGCTATCGAAAAGCAGGTTGCTATGGGTAAACTTACTGCCCGTGAACGTATTCTTTCCTTGCTGGACAAGAACTCTTTTCATGAGTACGATTTGTTTGTTAAGCATGATGGTCGCGATTTCGGGATGGACAAGAAAGACTTTCCGGGTGACGGTGTAGTTACAGGTACAGGTACTATCTTC
>NZ_CAJJWO010000021.1 GCF_905196875.1 uncultured Parabacteroides sp.
TTATAAATAGTTTCTATTATTTTACGATTGCTTTTACAGCAGCTTCACCTTCTACAGCTACAACAACTACACCTGCAGGAGCAGCGATAGTAGCGTTATCTGAAGAAAGAACTGTGTTAGCAACTGTCTGACCAAGTACGTTAGTGATAAGAACTGTCTTACCAGCAGCACCCTTGATAGTTACATCACCGTTACCAGCGATTACAGATACTTCGGATGCGTTGATACCTTCGTTGGCAGTCGGGATACGAGTTTCGTCCAGATTAGCCTTGAATACTTCAGCATCTTCGATATCATCAGTAACATATACTACACCATTGTCATAACGCAGGTAGCCACGTCCGTCGATTGTAGCATCTTCGTCCAATGCTTTGTAGCCTGTTTCGATAACAAATGTCTTAGCATCATTATCAACGATACGGAATGCAAACTTAACCAACTGAGGAGCAGGTGTACCAACTTCGATCAAATCAGCTTTACCCTTTTCACCATTCCAGATAGACAATACATCAGCTGTACGGAAACCAGGAACGAAACCAAGTTTAGCCCAGTCACCCTTGCTGTCTGAATACATATATTTGTTTGTGTGAATATCTTCCTTACCTGCAGTAACGATAGCAGAATCAGCGAAGTTAACCAGGAAGCGTCCCTTCGTTGTATCAGCACGGTGGATCAGGTGAGAATGAGAAGGTTCGTCACATTTGTAAGTAGTATCGATACGAGTGATGTTTACACCCAACAAATATTCCCAACGGTTGTTACCTTCACGATTCACATATACAGTGTCTACATACAGAGCCGGGTTGATTGCCGGAGTTTCAACTGCGTTGCCAATTCCCAGGAAGTTATCCTTTTCGTACAGTACGTTAGATTCAGAAGCATATTCAGCACGATACAGTTTGATAATCTCACCCTGAGTCAGTTTCAAGTATTGAGGAGCTTCTTTTTCTTCGATAGTGAACAGGTCGTTCTCTCTCTTAGTATACATACCGCGTTTGTTCAGGATACCCTTATCTGCACTGTCACCAGAGTAAACTTTTTCTGTTGCCAGAACTGTTTTCACTTCGTAAGGAGCACCGTCATATCCGTCTGCATAACCATCAGCAACAGATGCATCTGTGTAAGATACAGGAATCAGGTTATATTTGTCATTACCAGCCATCTTCAGTGCGAAATATTGTGCGTCTGTCAGTTCTTTGAAACCTTCTTTTTCGCCTTCCAGACCTGTTGCATATCTGTCACGACCGTCTGTTGCGTCATATTTCAGATATTCATCGTTGCCGCTATTCTTCAAAGAATATGCAAGAACTTTCAAATAAGCGTTGTTAGCATCAACATCATCGCTTTCAGTATCTTTAAATGCTTTTGCATCAGCATCCCAATAGCCCAGTGCGCTTTCTACACGGATAGTATCAGCTTTATAAGCTACAGGATTGTTCCATGCATCGTTTTCTTCATACATCAAAGCACCCAGACGCCATTCGGTTGAGTTGTCTTTTTCGTTAACCAAACCAACCTGATGGTTGTTCTTATGGCTTTCAGTTACATAAGATACACCTTTTACAGCTGAATAGTAACCGATATTGAACAACTGATCCTTCAATGCGTTAGCATCAAACATCTTATAACCGTCAAATTCAGTAGTTGCTACCGGCGCAATTTCGATTGTATCTACTTTTGTCAGGCTTGTACCATCAATCAAGGCATAAGTATTTGCTTTACCTGCAACAACATATAAGTCGTTAGGATCTAATGTAGTAAATGTTGTTGAAGCAGTATTGTCTGGTACAGCTGTTGGGTTTTCACGATTCTTGATAACCATCTTACCATCAACTACAGTGATAGCCCACTGAGTTTCAGGATAACCTACCAATACTTCATCTTTCTTCATGTAGCTAACTTCGCCATCTTCGTTCAAGCCTAATACCTTGCCGTAGTTAGCACCCGTTCCGGCTGCATAGTCTTTCTTCGTATTTACATTCTTAATAATGAAGAATGACGGAGTCTTCAATACTTCTTTCAGGTTGATCAGTGTGTTCTTTGACAACTTGATAGAGATTGCATCCAGATAATCGTAACCATCATAAGCTTTTTCTGCAGCCAATGTATAGTTATCATCTTTATTCAGAGAGATAGCGCCTAACTGATAAGTGTCAACAATGCCAGAGCCATAAGCACCAGCCACAGTAATACAATCTACCATTTCGTCCGTACCTGCATTAAACAAAGCCGGAGCAAAGATTGAAAACTGAGTAGCATAGTCACCTTTTGTTGTAGCACCTTTCATTGCGGTAGCCAAATCTTTCGGAGCCAAAGCAATTACTTTATACGCATAATCCTTACCACCTGTTGCAGAAGCGTATTTATCAGCCATCTGCATTACGATAATCTTACCGTCGCCATTCTGCAACATGAAATCATATCCGGAAGTTGCAGGTTCCAATGCATAACCTGTGCTCAGGTTTTTCCACTGAACAGGAACCAGGTTTCCTACTGCAAACGGATTGTTTTCCAGAGCCTTATTACCTGCAACTCTCTTCAGTGTTGCGCTAAAGCTTGCACCATAGATACCTTGCAAATCAGATACAGAAAGCTGCAAAGAAGGAGCTGCACCGAAACGAACGGTAACATTTGCAGTTGCATGGTCGTCATTCTTTAATAAAGTAACAACGTTCGATGTATTGTCTAATGTCTTACCATCTGCACTTAACTTAACCACAATCAGATCAGAACCAACCAGTAATTGTTCCTCTGTTCCTACATTCTGTAATGTGGCATAGCCTGTGTTAGCTTCTTTCTTTACATTCCAGTAGAAATCAGCATTATCAGCCTCGAATGCTTTAGCAATAGCAGTTCCATCAGCCTGACCTTCATAAGCTTGACCATTAGCATCCATCAAGACATAGTATTTGCCGAAGTTGAAATCTGCACTCAAGTCGATAGTTGATGTTGCGTCTACAGCTACTAGTTCAGATACATTCACAACTCGTGCCGTAAACGTATTGCTTGCAGAAGCTTCTACAGAGAAAGTTGTACCATCTAATTTTACTGAATTAGTACCATCTCCAATCGTAACAGTTCCATCTACAAATGAACTACCAGCAATCGTGATATCACCTGTTCCCCAATCAGCAGAAGCAAGACCAATGGTATTACCACCTACCTCAATAGTAATATTTGTAGGAGTTGCATCTGCAGTAAATGTCATTTCCGATGTTGAGAGAATTGCATCTGCAAACGGGGTTGCGACCATTCCATGATTTGCATTACCTGTCACCACATAATCTTTACCACCTACAGAAAGTACCATATAGCCGCTTGTCACTGCATTTGAAGTTACTCCCACAGCCTGAAAAGCAGCATCAGCATAACCCACACCAGCCTTATACTTAATAGCTGCCAGCAAATCAGCAGGAGTGACCAACGCACCAGCCAGCAGGGCACCGGCCATTAACGTAGAAATCTTTTTGTTCATAATCTTTAATTTAATATTAATAATAGTGTTACTAAAAAGCCTTTTATAACCAGTCTTCAGGTTGGTCAGTTTCAGCAAATGACTAGCTAAAACGTTCCTTTTTTCTAGTCATTTCTTTGGAGTATATTTGACTTCGTATGAGAAAGAGGCAATTTCATACATATTTCTCTATTCAATTGATAAGAAAGCATATAGGAAGGATAAAATATTTTTGAAAAGAATTGTAGATTAAAAAACAAAGCTTACCTTTGTTGACTAGAAAAAAGGAACGTTATTTATCGTCATTACGTTACTTCCGTAATACTCTATTATTCTGAATTTTACATATCTATATAGCACTTATACCTATTATATAATAACGTACGGACGTACATTATTAAGTGTCTCATTATCAAGAGTCATTTTTCGCAGTTTTCGAAAGCAAATGTTAAAAGAGGTAATCCTGCCTGTTTTTCGGGGAGATAAGTGAGGTATTTCCACCAATGAAAAAGGGCCATCGTTTGAAACGATAGCCCTGATACATTATTAATATAGATAACGATCTTACAGATTATTGATTTCTTCTTCGGAAAGCCCGGTACACTCAGCAATCAATTTAACGGGAGTACCTTTTTCTTTAAAGCTCTTAGCAATAGATATTTTTTCTTCTTCTCGTCCTTGAACACGTCCTTCAGCATGTCCTGCAGCACGCCCTTCGACATTCGCATAATCCACAATATTCTTGCAGTCACGATACACCTTGAGCGCCTCATCGTATTCCAGGCGCTCCTCCTTGGTTAGATTGGCTATACCGGCCATCTTTTCCAGCTTCTCGAATAGTTGTTTTTGTGCCTTGAAAGGCATACGCTCCAGTTTGTCCATATTCTAGTTGATCAATCGTCTCCCAATAAAGAAATAAAAGTATCTATATCAATTAACTCGACTTTGGGGAAGTCGATATTCTTCAAAATATCAAAATGGTGATCCTGGCTGACAATATAAGATGCATTAGCGGCAATTGCACAATCTACAAACTTATTATCATCAACATCCAATTGAATTAAATTGAAACGAAAGTGAGCATCAAGCTTTATTGTATTCTTACGAGTTATAATCGCCTTAATGACATTTTGAGCTATAACAGCCCCCATCTTTAGAGTAAATATTTCCTCATATTCAGTCAGTATTTCATTGGTATAACACAATGTATACTTTTCTGCAAAAAAAACTTTCCAGACTTTATAATAGTCACCCCGCTTAGACAATGAAATCAATAGGCAGTTTGTATCTAAAACCACTCTATCCATCATTTTGTCTTGTAAGATGTACGCAAATGTTCATGCTTCCAGCCTTCTATCACCGTATTGTTTATCTGCCCGCTATCCCATAACTTATCAATCTCTTTTTCCGCCTTTTGGGCAAAATAATTAGACAACATATCTTTTATCTCATTCAGTGTATCTTCACTCTCAACATATGCCATCAAATCCAATATTTGTAGCTGTGCAGCATTAAAAACAGTTCTTTCCATAATACCTCCTTTTATTACTTTATTACAAATATAACTATTTTTCCTATGAAAATGATGCAAGAGCGGGAAACAATAAAAGGATTTATCTGTCCATCCATTCCTTAAACTCAGCAACACGTTCACGACTGACGAGTATATCCTCCTTTTCTTTCCGGTTGCCGAGCACAATCTTTAACCGGTTGGACGAATAAGCAACAATGTCCTGGATCGCATGGAAGTTAACGATGAAATTCCGGTTAACACGAAAGAAGAGCGCAGGGTCTACCAATTGTTCGATTTTATCGAGCGAATGGTCTATGGCATATTCCTTTCCGGTGTCGGTGCGGATAAAGGTGTTCCTTTCCATAATAAAAAAACAGCTAACGGATAACGTTTGCACCGACCTGTAATGCTCGCCGACTTTGATCAGAAACCGTTCCTTTCTTTGGGAATGCAACTGGCTTATTATAGACTCGATCCTGAAATAATCGATCTGCCGCCGATGAAAAGTATTGAATTTTTCCAATGCGGCATTCAAAGCGTCCGGGGCTATCGGCTTCAGAAGATAATCGACACTGTTCACTTTAAATGCTTTCAGGGCATATTCATCGTAAGCAGTTGTGAAAATAACCGGAGTTTGTATTTTACATGTTTCAAAGATTTCGAAACTGATCCCGTCTTCCAGTTGTATGTCCATAAAAATAAGTTCGGGTGCCGGATTTCCAGCCAACCAGTTGATAGCGTGCTCGATCGACCCGAGCACGCCAATAACCTCTATTTGCTTGTCCGCCTCTTCCAATAAACGGATTAGTTTATGGGCCGCCGGACGTTCGTCTTCTATAATCAGTACTTTCATTTCAGATGCTATTGATTGGTAGCTTTACTGTAAACTGGTTGTTATCAGCCTCTATTGTCATTTCTTTTCCCATAATCAGCTTTACCCTTTCTTTCAGATTGGTTAACCCTGTCCCGGGAGTACTTTTCAACGTATTCCTTTTTTGTATGTTATTGGTAATGACGATAAATGAATCTTCTTCATTATGGATAACAATCTTTAGGGGATTCTCTTCAGAAATCGAATTATGCTTGAGGGCATTCTCGACCAATATCTGCAAAGAGATAGGGACTATACTGTACTTTTCAGCATCCCGGATATTCATTTCCAATTGAATCTTGTCTCCGTCGCGTTCCTTCTGGAGATCGAAATACCGGCTGACAAATTTTAATTCGTCTTTCAACGAAATCAGGTCGGTTTCCTCATGGTCCAGGATATACCTGTAAATACCAGCTAGCTGCTGAATATAGTTATCCGCCTTTTTAGTATCCACATAGATGATTTCAGAGAGTGTGTTCAAACTGTTGAACAGGAAATGAGGGTTTACTTGTGTCTTAAGTGTCCGGTATTTATATTTCAGGTTTTCTTCTCTCAGTTGCTGTTCACGATCCACCGCTTGCCGCCAGATACTGTAAAAGAAGAAAGCGGAAGCCATCAAAGCACAGACAGAGTAGTATTTGATGGTCTGCGGAAACTCCACCTCAAACAAGTTGCTCACAAAATGAGTGGTATCCATTCCCATGATCAGATAATACACATAGATCTGCAAACTGATAACAATAAGAGAGACCAACAGGATGATAAGCATGAAAACAATGAATACCGGTATAATGATCTTCTTTACTTTCCTGATAGGCATAGACAGGTAGTAACCAAAAAACCAGTTGCTGATACCCAGCGAGACCCAAACCAGAATAGACATAGTAGCACAGAGGAGTACCGTTGACAGTTGGAATGGATTTCCAGCTGTCAACCATTTAAAAATCAGGGCAAACAAGATGTTAAATACCAGCAGTACCCCAATAAGTGCTTTCAGTTTTTTGTTCTTTTTCATGTTCTTACAAATTTAATCTTTTTTATTCACTTTTCAACGAGTGTAAAGTAAAGGGGAAGAAACCAGTTTATATAATTATAGTTGCGGAGTTGTAGTTTCGTGTTGCCGAACTGTTTTGTGCGGTGTTTGAACCGGAAAAAGACATACCCTGTTTCGCCTAATTCATTTCTTATATTCCAAAATAAATAAACGATATTCTATATTTCATTTATGGGGCCAAAAGCGGCTTTGTCTTTGTGTAATTTGTTTTATAACTGTATCTTGCGCGCCCTAACAACATTTATTAAAGAGTGAAAAACGTTATGAAAAAGAATTTATCTTACTATTTATTGTTACTTTTTTGTGTCTCCGGACTGTTTGTTTCTTGTGGAGACGATGATGATGAAAAAACGACTATCGGTTATTCCGGAAAAGATGTAAGCGGAGACGCCGGGATTACCCGCGATAAAGAAACGAAGAAGGCTGTTTTGAGTGTGACTGCCGATAAGGCATGGGAGTTATATGCCGGCTCTACAGCTGAAGATATCGATATGAACGCACCTTGTCTGACCGGTGAGGGAAAAGGCTCTTTCGATTTGAGTGTCGATGCCACTAAACGACAGATTTTCTTATTCAAGAACTCAGACGGGCAGGCTCTGCTGGCAGAAACACTTTTGCCTGTTCACGGATATAACTTCAGAGATCTGGGTGGTATCAAGACCAGCGATGGCAAATTTGTACGCTGGGGGAAACTGTTCCGTACAGACGAAATGTACAAACTGGATGATGCCGATCTTGCTTATTTCGGAAGTACAGGGGTAAAAACTGTGGTCGATTTCCGTACAGAGGCAGAAAAGGAAGGCGGATTCGGAGGTATTATGCCTGAATCTTACGATGTGCTACCTTCGACAGTAAAAAATGCAAGCGATCTTCCGATCAATGCGGGAAATATCTTTTCCGACGAAATATTGGGAAGTATAAAAGGCGGCGCTACGCTTGACGATATGGCACAGGTAATGATCAATGCGTATATCGAAATGGTAACGGTAGATGAATATGTGGCTCAATACAAAGAATTTTTTAAGCTCGTTCAGGACGAGAATTCCTTACCGCTTAGTTTTCACTGTTCAGCCGGCAAAGACCGTACGGGAGTTGCTACTATGCTTATCCTAACAGCCCTTGGTGTCGATAAAGCGACTATCATGGAGGATTATATGCTTAGTGCAAAGTATGTGGAAGCCAAATATGCAGCTTATGTGGGCATGATCAATGTGATCGCTCCGCTCGTCACTGTCGATGAAAAATATCTGAATGCCGCCTACGAGAAAATAGACGAAAAGTACGGTTCCGTGACCAAGTTCCTTACTGAGACATTAGGTGTGGATCTTGATAAAATGAAACAGTTATACTTATATTGATCACTTATAAATACCGATTATTCCATCTGAGGTGATCGTCTCGGCACTGATACTGAATTTTCTACAACTACCGTTATTGTAGAACCTGATATTGGCCTTACCTTCTTTATCGGGGATAACCGAAGGATTCCAGTAGAGTGTACGACGGTAATCCGGCTCCGGTGGGAGGATCGAATAATCCAGACTATAAAATTCTTTAACCTGGCTGTAACCTTCCAGCCAGGTTTTTCGTACCCCTTTACCAGCATCCGTCGGAATCTTATCTTCCGGAAATGTTTCGATAAAAACAACGCAACTGTAGAACTTATCTACTTCCAACGGTGACATTCTAGGGTCTGCATACCGGCACATGATAGAAAGTTCTTCATTGATGTAGATGGATTTGATGGCTTCGAGCCGTATCAATTTATATTTGTTGTAATCCATTTCAGTAGCCATGGTCGGTTCGTAGTTCACAACAAAAAGAGGCATTCTTCCTTTATATTGCAGGTATTCATCCTGTCGGGAGAAGGCTTTCCTGAAATTATTATTCATGTTTATCATCAACTCATGTATATCTTTTCCGATATACTTTCCCTGATCTGTAATATCGTCCCATTCCGACTGTACATCATAATAGGCGATTGATTTGGAACGGTTGTTGAATATATCCTTTTCCCGCGATCTCTTTTTAGCAGTTACGGTCACTTCATCCAGGCGAAGGACTTTCTCTTTATTACCAGCTTTACTCAAGGAATCCTCGTAAGCTGTCAGGAAAGCATCGATATCTTCTTCCGGCTCCTGAGTGTCAGGGATTTCTTCCGGACCGGATTCTGCCGTTTGTTCTTCTTTTTTATCAGCGAGAGTTACCTGCATGTCTGCATAGCGGTATCTTTTAGGCTCGGGTGTAAAAAGCCGGTCCAATATGATCCGGTAGTCTTTTTTCTTCCCTTTCTCGCTTACAGACAAGATCATATTCCATTTCCCGGTTATATCAGCCCGAAAAGCGAAATGTCCCAGGCTGTCCGTTACAAATACATCGAAGGCACTAGTTGCCTTTTCTTCTTCTCCTCTTTTAAGCAGGAAAGAAGAAACAGTTACGTCGCGTTTAGGTATTTTCCGGACAAAGGAAACCACCTGGCCGTGCATCTCGATACCTTGCTCCGGCCTGTATTTCAAATCCAACGGATCTACTCCCGCCATCTGCTTCCAGGAATAACGTCGCCAACCTTGCACCATCATAAGTAGATCGAGAGACGAGCGATGGATGGAATCATCCGCTTCAAAATAATAAGACGGATTGCGAACGTATCCTTTTACGTCGGACATAAGCAGTAAGTCTGTCAGGATATTGCAGTCCGACTCAACTTCATTCATTCCATCCCTCACCGATAAAGAGAAGGGAGATTGTACCGGGTTCTCTTCCTGATCGGTCACTGTAAACTCCATGTCGACCGGTTCATACGGATCGTATGTTTCTTTTACAGTTTTTGCTTTAATAGCCAGCGGCTTTTCTTTATTATTGAATATCAGCCGGTCACAAAGTATTTCTCCATTACTGTTGAAAACTACTATTTGTGAGACACCAGAAGGTAATATCGTTTTATCTACCTTGAAACGGAGCCGTTCACTGTGAAGCACATTGGCAAGGCAATAGTTATACAGCTTGCCTCTGCAAATGATGACCATTCCCAATATATCGGCGGGCGTCTGTTCATTCTTTTGTAAAGAGATTTCGAGACTGTCAGGGGAAGAAAGGTTGTCTACCTGTAAGCAAAATCCTTGTGGTAGAGATTGGGGGACATCAAACTGGTACTTTTTACCGTTATAGTCAACCATGGCTTTTTGTTTACCCGCACGTGGGGTATAATAAAAGAAGCCTTTCCCCTCGTGCGTTACATTAAAGCCGACGATCTCTTCTTTGTCTTCATTTATAATCTTTCCGGTTGCATCCAGCGGATTACCGAAAGCATCTGTTATTTCAAATGCGATACGGGAAGGGACATCCTGAATCAGGTTTCCTCCCTCCGGATAGAACTTCAAGTTTACCTTTTTCCCTTTTTGGGGCTTTTCCCGCTTCTTCGGATATTTACCGTAGCCGTATTTCAGCATATCCTTTTCCTCGTAATTCCCTTCTGTTTTCGGTTTGTCGAATACCGGCAACAGCCGGGAGAAGAGAGCGTCTTCTCCGAAGTTCAACATATATTTCGTATAGGCACGGACTTCATAGAAGCCGGAATAAAAAGGCAGTTGCCCCAGCGTAAAGTCACCATGACATTGTCCGTTCTCTATTTTCAGTACCCGCTTATCTATGATTTCACCACCGGGGTTTAACAACTCGACATATAAGGTCTTACTTAACAGGGTTGCCTCATGTAGCTCGGAAGTAACCACATAGCATTTAAACCAAATGTTATCGCCCTGATAATAACTGGTATTATCAAAATGCAGGTAGACTTTCTCACGGGGTATGTATTGCGAAAACTGATCCGTGGCACGGATATAACGGGTGAGCTTACTGATCACACTGTCTGTTTCCTGTCCCGAAACCTGAAGGCTAAACAGCAAAAGAAAAATATAACCGATAACTCTCCGGAGTGTTTTCATGCGAACCTCGTATATTCCTTATATATATCACATCAACTTCCCCTGCATTTTCAAAATTATATATTTGTTCTTACCTTCCCAACTCCTTATTATAAACCGCCTCGTCATTAATGATGCGGAGAGCTTCTTTAAAGCTTTCGTTATCGTCGTTTATAACCTGGAAGTACTCAGCCATATCATACAGGTCACGAGCTATCAAGGCTTTTACCTGAAGGGTGATAAGAGGTTTGGAACGATTATACTGCTCTTCGTTAAACTCGATCTTTTCTTCCTTACCCAGGTTGATCAATTCCTGCAAAGTCTCTTCAGGAACGACAAAATCCTTCTTATACTGATTGAACTTAGGATATTTCTTGTTCATCTCGCTACGGTTGCGATCCAGATAATTCATCGCTACGCGGTTTACCAGTCCGGTGGCAACCAGACTACGATGATAATCCGTATAACGGGTCGTATCAACCGGAATAAATACGTCGGGCATAATACCGCCACCACCATAAACGATACGTTTCGTTTCCAGTGTATTATATTTCATTGAATCCGGGAAATGGATACTGTCGGCACTCATCAGCTCACCACGGTTGTAACGATCGATCAGGTCGTGCTGATAGTCTTCCAGTTTACCGTTTTCGTAATGTTTCTGAATGCTTCGTCCGGTGGGCGTATAATAACGTGCTACCGTCAGGCGAATCATAGAACCGTCAGGCATAGGGATTGGTTTTTGCACCAGGCCTTTCCCGAATGTACGACGACCTACTACTACACCGCGGTCCCAATCTTGTACGGCACCGGCCAGGATCTCGCTTGCGGAAGCAGAAGATTCGTCAACCAATACGACCAGACGTCCATCTTCAAATCCGCCACGTACAGTCGACTTGGCCTCGTCACGTGGCTGTTTGTTACCTTCAGTATAGACAATCAGTTTGTCTTTATCGAGGAATTCATCCGCCAGTTCGATAGCGATATTGAGATAACCTCCCCCGTTCCCTTGCAGGTCGAGAATCAGGTTCTTCATTCCCTGTTTTTTCAGTTTGGCAAGTGCCTCACGGAACTCGTCGGCCGAAGAGGCTGCAAAACGGTTCAGTTTGATATATCCGGTCTGTTTATCTGCCATATAAGCGGCATCCATACTGGTTACAGGGATCTTACCGCGGATAATCTTAAACTCGATCAGCTCCGGATTCTTATTACGCAATACTTTTATGCTGACTTCGGTTCCTTTCGGACCACGCAGGCGTTTCATAATGTCGGTAGTCTTCATTTTAACACCGGCTATCAGGGTATCGTCGACCATGATGATACGGTCGCCAGCCACTAACCCTACCTTTTCAGACGGTCCGCCGGGGATTACCTGGATAACATATAATGTATCGGTCAACATGTTGAACTGAATGCCGATACCGTCGAAGTTTCCTTGCAAAGGTTCGGTCATCTCTTTTGTTTCTTCCGGATCCATATAATTAGAATGTGGGTCCAGTTTTTCCAGCATACCGATAATCGCATCTTCCACCAGCTTGGAATCATCCACCGGATCTACATAGAGATTCGAAATAGCATACAATGCCATGGATAATTTGCGGGCATCCTGATTCGGTTTCTGGGCCACTGCCGATGTGATGGCAACCATCGCAACAAGCAGGGAGACTAGGATTCGTTTCATTTTTGATCTTTATTTCGTAAGTTGTCAATATAAGTCCGTCCCCTTTGGTACGAACTGGGAAATATCTTTTCCATAATGCAACAGTTCACGCACAATGCTGGAACTGATATGCGTATGTTCGGGTTCAGTAAACAAGATGAATGTTTCGATACCACTCAGCTTGCGGTTTACATCAGCAATACTTTTCTCATATTCGAAATCGTTAACCGTACGGATACCACGCAGAATGAACTCAGCTCCCATTTCGTCGGCAAAATCTACCGTAAGCGAGTTGTACGACATCACCTTTACCCTGGGCTCGTTTTTATACAGGTGATCGATTGCTTCCAATCGTTTCTCGATCGAGAAATAAGTTTGTTTCTTCTCGTTGATACCTATGGAAATAATGATCTCATCCACCAGAGCCAGCCCACGAGTTACCAGTGATTGATGTCCGATAGTGAACGGATCGAAAGTTCCGGGGAAAAGGGCGATACGCTTTTTCATTCTCAGTGTTTAATTAACCACATCTTCTTCTACAACCAGGTTGTCAATGATAAAGTTCTGTCTTTCCATGGTGTTCTTACCCATATAGAATTCAAGCATATCTTTTACCAGGTCTTCTTTTTTCATTGTAACCGGGTCCAGGCGTATATCTTTACCGATAAAATGCTTGAACTCGTCAGGCGAGATCTCTCCCAACCCTTTAAAGCGAGTGATCTCCGGATTCTTACCTACAGCCTCTATGGCTGCCAAACGCTCTTCCTCGCTATAACAGTAATAAGTTTTCTGTTTGTTGCGGACACGGAAAAGCGGAGTTTGCAGGATATAGACATGATTCCGTTTGATCAGATCAGGGAAGAATTGCAGGAAGAACGTAATCAGCAACAAGCGGATATGCATACCGTCGACATCGGCATCGGTAGCAATGATTACTTTGTTGTATCTCAGTCCATCCAGTCCGTCTTCAATATTGAGGGCCGCCTGCAGGAGATTGAACTCTTCATTTTCATAAACGATCTTCTTCGTCAGGCCATAGCTATTAAGCGGCTTACCACGTAAACTGAAAACAGCCTGATAGTTCGGGTCACGGCTCTTAGTGATAGATCCGCTGGCCGAATCACCCTCGGTGATGAAGATACAACTTTCTTCCGTACGGTCACCTTTCGTATCGTTCAGATGGATACGGCAATCGCGTAATTTCTTATTGTGCAGGTTAGCCTTCTTGGCTCGTTCGCGCGCCAGTTTGGTAACACCGGCAATGGCTTTACGTTCTTTTTCCGACTCCAGGATTTTGCGGAGCAGAGCCTCCGAAGTATCTACATTTTTATGCAGATAATTATCCAGTTCCTTCTTGATAAAGTCACCCACGAACTTAGCAACAGTCGGCCCGTCGGGACCTATATCCTTCGATCCCAGCTTTGTCTTCGTCTGGCTTTCGAACACAGGCTCTTCAACCTTGATACTGATAGCGGCAACAATACCGGCACGAATATCGGAGTATTCGAAGTTCTTGTTATAATATTCTTTGATAACACGACCCAGCGTCTCACGGAAAGCAGAAAGATGTGTTCCTCCCTGCGTCGTATACTGCCCGTTTACAAAGGAATAATATTCTTCACCATACTGGTTACTATGGGTTATAACCACTTCTATATCTTCACCGTTCAGATGGATGATCGGATATAATGGCTCGGTAGTCATATTCTCGTTCAGCAGGTCTACCAGACCATTGCGAGAATGGAATTTCTTACCGTTGAAAAGAATAGTCAGTCCGGAGTTCAAAAAGACATAATTCTTCAACAAACTTTCTATGAACTCGTCTTTATACTGATATTCCTTGAATATTTCACGGTCGGGAATAAAATAGATCGATGTCCCGTTCGCTTCCGTCGTTGGCTGAATACCCGACTCCTCGGTAATGATCGCCTTGCTGTATTCTACCCGCTTACATTCTCCGTCACGGAAACTGGTGATAAGGAAATAGCTACTCAAAGCATTTACAGCTTTGATACCGACACCGTTCAGGCCGACAGACTTTTTAAAAGCCTTACTGTCGTACTTGGCACCCGTATTCATCTTACTGGAAACGTCGACCACTTTTCCCAGAGGAACACCGCGGCCATAGTCCCTGACAGAAACGGTTCCTTCTTCCACGGTCACTTCTATGGTTTTGCCATACCCCATCATGTATTCGTCGATAGAGTTGTCGAGTACCTCTTTCAGCAATACATAGATACCATCATCCGCATAGCTGCCATCTCCCAATTTACCAATATACATACCTGGGCGCCGGCGGATATGTTCCATCCAATCCAGCGTCTTGATATCGTCGTCATTATACGCTGTCGGTTGTTGCATTGTTGAATTCAGTTCTTCCATAGAAAATCCTTATTTTAATTTTTTGATAAAAGCTCTTCTTGTCTTATGGTGTTCACGCTTGAAATAATCCCATTGAGCCTGTACGGCATTGTTGCTTGCCAACTCCGGGTTACTTTCGGCATATTCGACTCCCAGATTGATATATACGGGAATAAGATCGTTGAACAGCAACGCATTTACCCCTTTATTCTGATATTCCGGCAATACGCCTGTCAGATACAGGTCGATCACTTTCGGTTTTGTTTTCAATGCTTTCAGCAGATGTATCCATCCGAAAGGAAACAAATGTCCTTTTGCCTTCTGCATAGCATGCGAGAGACTGGGCAGTGAAATTCCGAAACCGACTACCGTATCATCTTCTTCCCGGATAATAAGAGTCACCAGATCCAGGCGGATCATCGGGATATATTGCTTCACATAATAATCGATCTGCTTCTGTGTCAGCGGAGCAAAACCGTACAATGGAGCATAAGCTGCATTCAAAGTTTCGAATATCTTCTGTGCATACGGCCATATCTCCTTTGTGTTTTTGAACTTCATGGTTTTCAAGCCGTATTTCTTTTTTACGATCTCCCCGATGCGTTGATGTTTTTCGGGAATACCTTCCGGTATATATATCTTGAACTCGTGCCAGTCCTGATCTTTCTCATATCCGATACGCTCCAGATGTTTCGGATAATAAGGAAAATTGTAGATAGCAGCCATTGTCCCGAGTTGGTCGAATCCTTCGATCAGCATCCCTTCATGATCCATATCGGTGAATCCCATCGGTCCGTGTATCTCTTTCATTCCTTGTTCTTTCGCCCATTTTTCAACGGCACTGAACAAGGCATCGACTACCTCGGCATCATCAATGAAATCAATGAAACCGAAGCGGGCACGTTCCTGGTTCCACACTTCGTTACTGCGACGATTGATCATTCCGGCAATACGGCCGACAATTTTATCATCCTTATAGGCAAGAAAATAGATGGCATCACAAACTTCGAATGCCGGATTCTTTTTCTTATCCAGTGTAACCATCTCCTCTTCGATCAATCCCGGTATATGATAGGGGTTACCTTTGTATAAATCAATATTGAACTTAACGAATTTCTTCAGTTCCTTTTTGCTGGTAACTTCTTTAATTACTACGCTCATTGGTTCATTTAATTAGAACGGCAAATTTACATAATTAATTTGTTACTTAATAATCCGCTACTTAGTTAATTTGTTAATTGATTGTTTAAGATCAGACGAACCGGTTTCCCGGCTTTTAGACAGGCTTGACTTCTACCGGCTCATCCGCTCGTTTGCCAATTCAGTTTAGCAAAAGATAACCAGCCAATTACAGTTACTTCGTAGTTTCATGTTTTGGAAACTCCAGTTTCCCACGGAGGAAACTAGAATTCCCCGCGCAGGGAACTGGAGTTTCCTCCCCAGGAAACCTGCGTTTCTTCGATAGGAGACGAAAAATACTCCCGGTATTTGGATAATTTATTGGCTGGAGTTGCCATGAATAGTTAATTTACCATTATATTTGCATACGTAACAGGCAGTGAAATTGTATATTTACCATGAAAAACTTAATAGGACTACTTATGTTGACAATACCTTTTATTACAGGCGGATGTTCATCCGAACCGAAAACTATCGAAGCAAACCTGGCATTTAAAGCCGAAGCAACGACCGGCGAAGGCTCTATCTGGCATCCGGATAGAAATACATTGTTTTGGGTGGACATCGAAGGAAAAACATTATATGAGTATTATCCAGATAAGCAAGACTGTAAAACATGGGAGTTCGACCGTATGGTGTCTACGGTTGTGCCCGAAACAGATAGTACGGTGATCGTATCCCTCCAGGACGAGATCGTAAGGGTGAACCTGAATGACAGTAGCCAGACATCGGTCGCTCCGATACCGGATTATGAAGGAAAGGTCCGCTGCAACGATGGGAAATGCGATCCGGCCGGACGCCTGTGGATAGGAACGATGGGATTCGGTGCACCCGAAGGCGCCGGAACACTGTACACCGTTGTTCCCGATGGAACTGTAACGACCAAACTGAACAAGGTAACGATCTCGAACGGCATCGTGTGGTCTGCCAACAAAAAGTATATGTATTACAACGATACGACAACCGGAAGGATAGCCCGCTACCGGTACGACGAAAAGACCGCCGATATCCTCTTCGACGGAGTAGCCGTTGTCATGCGGCCGGGTACAGGTTCTCCCGATGGCATGACGATCGATAGCAACGATAATCTTTGGGTTGCCCAATGGGGCGGTTACGGTGTCTATTGTTACAATCCCTATACGGGAGAACTGCTGGCAAAAGTAGAGGTGCCGGCTCCTAATGTCGCTTCCTGTGCATTCGGCGGCGAGGATATGAATACGCTCTACATTACAACGGCACGCGCCGGACTATCGGACAAACAGCTGGAAGAATACCCCCTTAGCGGTAGTCTTTTTGTTTGTAACCCAGAGGCAAATGGTCCGGAGCCATACCGGTTCAAATAATAACAAAACAGACAATATAATTTAGCCTGTTTGTAAACAGTATCTCGATTATAATTGTTTATTTTGTAGGGAGATGTTATATCTCTTATTTAATCACGAAAGAAATATATGACAAAAAACAAATCCGGGAAAAAGGATAACAAAGAAAACAAACCGAAAAAGAATAAGGCAAAGCGCATGAAGAAAGAAGCTATGCTTCATTCCGTCATGTCTGTTTTCCAGTCCTCTCCCAAGGAACCATTTAATTATAAACAGATAAGCAAGCTGATCGGTGTGGAAAGCCAGGTTCAGAAGCTCCAGGTGGTGGACCTTCTGTATGATCTTTCAGCCGAAAACTTTATTACGGAAATAGACCGTGGCCGTTATCGGTATAACGGTCTGGGAACAACAGCCATCGGTACATTCGGACGCCGGAGCAACGGGAAAAATTCGTTTATTCCGGAAGATGGCGGAACGCCTGTTTTTGTGGCCGAGCGAAACTCAGGACATGCCATGGACGGCGACAAGGTGAAGGTACAGCTATTTGCTAAACGCAAGGGGGCTGAACCGGAAGCCGAAGTTATCGAGGTGCTGGAAAGCCAGAAAAAGACATTTGTCGGCAAGTTGCAGGTAACGAAAGGTTTTGCCTTCCTGATTACCGAAAATAAGACTTTGGCCAACGATATATTCATTCCGAAAGAAAAACTGAAAGGTGGAAAGAACGGCGACAAAGCGATTGTTCGTATCGTGGAATGGCCGGAAGATGCCAAGAACCCGCTCGGAGAAGTAGTCGATATATTAGGCGTAGCCGGTCAGAACACTGCAGAGATGCATGCGATCCTGGCCGAGTTTGGTCTGCCGTATGTATATCCTGTAAATGTAGAAAAAGCAGCCAATAAAATACCGGATACTATCCCGGAAGAAGAGATTGCCAAACGTGAGGACTTCCGCGATGTCCTGACTTTCACCATCGACCCGAAAGATGCTAAAGACTTCGACGATGCTCTTTCTATTCGCAGGCTGGATAATGAAAATTGGGAAGTAGGCGTACATATCGCCGACGTAACCCATTATGTAAAACCGGAAAGCCTGATCGACCGCGAAGCAGAAAGCCGTGCAACATCTGTCTATCTGGTAGACCGTACGATCCCGATGCTACCGGAACGACTGTGTAACCAGATTTGCTCATTACGACCGGACGAAGAAAAGTTAAGCTTCTCCGCAATCTTCGAACTGGATGAAGATGCCAACGTGAAGAAGTCGCGTATCGGACGTACAGTGATCAAGAGTAACCGCCGTTTTACCTACGAAGATGCACAGCAGGTGATCGAAACAGGTGAAGGCGACTATAAAGACGAGATCCTGAAACTGGATGCACTGGCTAAAAAGCTGCGTGAAAAACGTTTCAAGAACGGAGCCGTCAACTTCGACCGCTTTGAAGTAAGATTTGAAATCGATGAGACAGGAAAGCCGATCAGTACTTATATCAAGGAGTCGAAAGATGCCAATAAACTGATCGAAGAGTTCATGTTGCTGGCAAACCGCACAGTAGCAGAATTCGTAGGTAAAGTACCAAAAGGGAAAACGAAAAAGACGTTCGTTTATCGTATCCACGACCTGCCGGATCCGGACAAGTTGGAAAATTTTGCCGCCTTTATCCGCCGCTTCGGCTACAAGATGAAGACAGAAGGTAATAGCAAGCTGGATATTTCCCGCAACCTGAACCGTTTGCTCGACGAAGTACACGACAAACCGGAAGAAAACCTGATCGAGACACTGGCTATCCGCTCGATGCAAAAAGCCCGTTATACGACAGAGAATATCGGCCATTACGGTCTGGCTTTTGAATATTACACACACTTCACCTCGCCTATCCGCCGTTATCCGGATATGATGGTACACCGTTTGCTGGAACGTTATCTGGCAGGAGGGCGTAGCGTGGTGAAAGCGAAATATGAAGAGATATGCGACCATTGCTCTACGATGGAACAGGTGGCAGCAAATGCCGAACGTGCTTCTATCAAATACAAGCAGGTAGAGTTTATGCAAGATAAATTGGGTATGGTATTCGACGGTGTTATCTCCGGTGTTACCGAATGGGGATTATACGTCGAACTGAACGAGAATAAGTGTGAAGGTCTTGTCCCTATCCGCGACCTGGGCGACGACTTCTACGATATGGATGAAGAAACGTACAGCCTGATCGGCCGCCGCAAGAAACGTCGATTCCGCCTGGGTGATCCGGTGACAGTGAAGATCGCAAATGCGAATCTGGAACGTAAGCAACTAGACTTTATGTTGATGGAATAAGAAGGAATACTTCTGGATAAAATAAAACAGGCAACTGATCATCATTGATTCAATTGCCTGTTTCTTTTTATACCGCAGAGTGATAAAGTCATTTTATACTTCGCATCCCAGATCATATTCAGCGATGATATGTCCTAATTCATTATCACGTTTTTTATCCTGGAAAAGGTATGCATTTCCACTCTCAGATTCTATGTAATAAAGGTTTGTATAGACGAAATCCGGGTCACTCTCTTTTAATCTTTTAACCACATCATCCGGGATAGGAGTGTCTATGCTTAATTCGTATACTGTTCTTTTCCAGAAACCTCTGTCTGTTGCGATATCTCCTCCAAAAAAAACATATTTAACCGTATCATTATGAAGAATGAAATATTCAGGCTCTCCATCATTCACATATCCTCTTATTTCTGCTCCTTTATATCTATTGGTTATGAAATCAAAGTGATCTTCGGGAAGATTTGCAGACCATCGCGGATCGTTGGGCCGGGATCTAAGCGTTGTCAGATACAGTCCGTCATCATTGATATAAACATTATGCTCCATATTGTCAAACCCCTTCCAGAGATATGTAAAGTGTAAGGTATAAAGACTTTTACTCATCCCCTTTCGTTCTGTCTTGGAGATCTCTACGTTTTGAGCATTGCCATATCCCAGAGTATAAAACGTATTTTGTACTTCTGTCGGGAGTTGTTGTAAATCTGGGATCTCTGTATAGGTCATTTTCCAGGTATTATCGAGATACCATGTCGTTGCTTCATTTTGTTCCTGGTCGGCAAACTCTATCACATAAAGAGCATCCGCATATGTTTGTGCTGTCCTGATGTGTGCCGAAGGGTTTCTTTCAGAGAAATCGTTTTTGATAGCTGGGGGGATATCATCTTCAATTTTCGAATTATCTCTATCGCATGCTGTAATGCATATGAGTAGCATACATGCCAAGACGTGGTAAAAACAGGCTGTTCGTTTCATAAGTCTTTATTTAGATAGACAACTAGTGTGAGATACAAAGATACGAAAAACAGGAAATAGAAGTAAATTAAAGGGCTTCTATTTCCTGATGTATTTAAATTATTCTATGTTACCAATAGATCAATCCCAGCACCCCGCACCCGATCAGTGCTAACCCCAGCAAAGCATAAAAGATGCGTGCTCCTTTTCTTCCGAATTTGTTTACAAAGGTAGCAGCTCCGCTGGTTTCGAAATACCAGTCGAAATTGAAGATGGCGGCAATCAGAGAGAAGGCTCCAAGAGCGATGAAAATAGCTAATAGGAAGTAATCGGTCGGCTCCATCTCTATTTACTTTATTTCTACGATTCGCGATCCGTCCGGATTTTCACTGATCGTTACATCTACTACATCACCCGGAAGCAGGTCTTCGATCTTTTCCGGCCATTCGATAAAACAAAGAGCACCGCTATAGAAATAATCTTCCGTACCGATATCCTCTGCTTCACTCAGCTTATTGATACGGTAGAAGTCGAAATGATAGATCAGTTCGCCGGTTTCGTCACTACGATATTCGTTGATGATCGCAAACGTGGGACTGTTGATAACATCCTCTACGCCCAGTTCTTCGCAGATAGCCTTTATGAAAGTAGTCTTTCCCGCTCCCATATTACCGTGGAAGGCAAAAACCGTACGGTCGTCCATGCCGGCAATAAATTCTTTAGCGGCCTGGCAGATCGTATCCAGATTCTCAATTTTGATTATACTCATGATGTCTTTCGATAATGTTCTTTTGTTATGTTCGCAAAGGTATAATTAAATTGACAATTGATAATTCACTATCGATAATTATTTAGGGATCATGGTAATGAACGGCACCATCATTTCCTCCATGGAGATTCCTCCGTGCTGGAATGTATTCTTATAATAGGAGACATAATAATTATAGTTGTTCGGATAAGCAAAGAAATCATCGTTCATAGCGAAGATATACTTGCTACTCAGGTTAGGAGAAGGAAGTCCTACCTTTTCCGGATCGCGCACCTCGAATACTTCTTTCGGGTTGTAGTTCAGGTTTTTGCCTACTTTATAGCGGAGATTGGTGTTTGTATTCCTGTCGCCCACCACCTTTATCGGATTATTTACACGAATCGTTCCGTGGTCGGTCGTCACAATCACTTTATAGCCTTTATCGGATATGCGCTTGAACAACTCCAGTGTTGTAGAATGTTGGAACCAGGAACGGGTCAGGCTACGGTAAGCCGCTTCGCTCTGTGCCAGTTCACGGATCATCTTCATTTCCGTACGGGCATGCGACAGCATATCCACAAAGTTTAGTACTACGACATTCAGCTGGTTATGAGTCAGCGACGAGATCATATTCAATAGCTTTTCGCCATACTGCGAATCGTGCACTTTATTATAAGAAAATGTATATTTCTTACGGAAACGGTCTATCTGCGTCTGGATCAACGGAGCTTCATTGAGGTTTTTCCCTTCCTCGCTCTCTTCGTCAACCCACAAATCCGGAAACATCTTTTCTATCTGCGAGGGCATCAGGCCGGAGAAGATGGAGTTACGGGCATATTGCGTGGCAGTCGGAAGGATACTATAATACAACCCTTCATCGAAGGTGAAATATTCAGCCAGCAGATCCTTTACTACACGCCACTGGTCCAACCGGAAGTTATCGATCAGAATAAAGAAAACCTTCTCATCGTTATCCAGCAAGGGGAACACTTTCTTCTTGAAAAGATCCGGACTCATCAGAGGACGTTCCGCCGGATTCTGTATCCAGTTCACATAATTCTTCTTTACAAACTTACCAAAAGCATTGTTGGCCTCTTCCTTTTGCATGCGGAGCATATCAGACATCTGGGCCTGGCTGCTCTCAAGCTCCAATTCCCAATAAACCAGTTTCTTATATAGCTCCATCCATTCGTCGGCAGTCAACGAGTCGTTGATCTGCATGCCGATACGTCCGAACTCCTGCTGATAGCCGACAGTGGTCGTTTCCGATATGATTACATTCTTATGTACATTCTTCTTGATGGAAAGGAGAAGCTGGTTCGGGTTGACCGGCTTGATCAGGTAATCGGCAATCTTATTTCCTATCGCCTGGTTCATGATGCTTTCCTCCTCACTTTTAGTCACCATCACAACCGGGACGTTGGGGTTGATCTCCTTAATATGGGCAAGTGTTTCCAGACCAGTCAGACCAGGCATGTTCTCATCGAGGAAAATAATATCGAACGATTGTTCCTTGCAACAGTCAATAGCATCCTGCCCGCTGATTACCGGAACTACTTCATATCCTTTATCCTGTAAAAACAAAATGTGAGGTTTCAACAAATCGATCTCATCATCTGCCCAAAGTACTCTGTCTTTCTTTAGTGCCATATCTCTTGCCTTATTAATTCTTACAAATTTAACTGGAATAGTTTACATAATAACGGTCTGTCGGACCGTTTTGTATATTATCCGCTGTTTTTTTACGGTCTTTTATACCCTGTGTATTAAATTTGTGAATTGTACTTCTAATTCTTTTTCATTGTATAGTCTGTAATCCCTAAAGCCTCGTAGGCTTGAAGCAATGCCTCGTCGTTGTCGGAGATCATCAACAGTTTATCGCCCTCCATCAGAACCGTATTTCCTTTGGGGATAAAATAACGCCCGTCGCGCATCACCATTACAGCCAGCGTATGGTCAGGCAGGGTAAGTTCCATCAGCTTGTTGCCATGGGTCAACACTTCCGGTGTTATATCGATCTCGCTCATGGCACTCTTTATACCTTCCGGCAGTTCAATACCGAATACATCCTTGCGCTCGGGTTCATCGATCAATCCCAGCCACTTGGCGGCCTGTGTAACAGTCGTCCCCTGGATAAGGAGAGAAAGGATGGTAATAAAAAAGACTACATTAAAGATCAATCCGGCATGTTCTATCCCAGCAATCATCGGATAAGTAGCGAAGATGATCGGCACGGCCCCGCGAAGCCCTACCCACGAAATATACAATTTTCCTTTTGTCGTAAAATTCTTATAAGGGATCAGGCAAAGGAATACGCTGATCGGACGAGCGAAAAGGATCATAAAGATACCGACTGTCAGCCCGATCGGAGCAACCGGCAACAGTTCGTGAGGGTTAACGAGCAATCCCAACGTAAGGAACATCACGATCTGCCATAACCAGGCAAAACCGTCGAAGAACGTACCAATACTCTTTTTATGAACAATCTTGGCATTTCCAACCACCAACCCTGCAATATAAACGGCCAGGTAACCATTTCCCTTGCACAGCGTAGTTGCTGCGAAGGTGAAAAAAGCGGTGGCCAACAATAAGATCGGATACAACGACTCGTTGTCGATATCGATCTTGTTGATGATAAGTACGGCTAATTTACCCAACAGGAAACCGGCTATAGCGCCGACCGACAACTGGATAATCAGCGATAGAACCGCATCACCCAGGTCCATCCCGGCTGTTTGTATATAGGCGATCAACAGCAAAGTAAGCATATATGCCATCGGGTCGTTACTACCACTTTCCAACTCCAGCGTGGGACGCAAACGTTGTTTCAGATAAACGCCCTTACTCCGGAGAATAGAGAATACGGACGCCGAGTCGGTAGACGACATAACAGCCGCCATCAATAACGATTCGGGAAAGGTCAGGGTTTCATACCCCACAACAAGCTTCGATACATAATAAATGAAACCTCCTGTGATAAACGTAGTAGCCAACACTCCGATCGTGGCCAGGATGACCCCTTGCGACGCAATTGGCTTAATCTCGGATATCTTCGTGTCCATACCACCTGAAAACAGGATGATACTCAACGCCAGCATACCGATAAACTGTGCAATATTCGGGTTACTGAACTGGATTCCCAGCCCGTCACTACCAAACAACATACCGACTCCCAGAAAGAGCAACAAAGCGGGAAGTCCGAAGCGATAACCTGCCTTACCGGCGAAAATACTAAAAAATAAAATGACGGAAGCAATCAACAAGATTCCCTCCGCATTATGAAGAATCTCTAAATCATGGAACATAAGCGGAAACGGTTTACTCTAATTATCCTTCAAAATAACAAAAAAAAGCTGAAACGACAATGGAATGAATGCCGAAATATCTGGCTCATATACTGACTAATAAATATATTACGTATATTTGTCGAGATAAAATTAACACTATGCATAAAACACATTTATTCGCACTATTGTTCATGCTTCTGATAGGGACAGCATGTAACAAACAACAGCACTTCATCTCTGACAATGCATTCAGGGCGGAAGTAGAAAAAGATTTCCAAGCCAAACAGGCAGCTTTGCCTGACGGAGATCTGTTCGCAGTTTTCAATCAGGAAATGACACCGCAGGAGAAGGAAGCACTTACCTTCCTGTATGCCTACATGCCGATCGGTGACATCACCGACTATGACGGAAAACTCTATCTGGATAATATCCGCAGTTCTTTCCAGGCCAAACAGGAAATGCCGTGGGGCGACAGCATCCCGGAAGACATCTTCCGCCATTTTGTCCTGCCGATCCGTGTGAACAACGAGAACCTGGACGAAAGCCGCATGGTCTTTTTCGACGAACTGAAAGACCGTGTAAAAGAAATGTCCCTCTACGACGCCGTGTTGGAAGTAAACCACTGGTGTCACGAAAAAGTAATTTATACCCCTTCCGACGCTCGTACCAGCTCGCCGCTGGCTTCTGTAAAGACAGCTTACGGACGTTGTGGTGAAGAGTCGACCTTTACGGTTGCCGCACTTCGCTCGGTCGGTATCCCTGCCCGCCAGGTATACACTCCGCGCTGGGCACACACCGACGATAACCATGCCTGGGTAGAAGCCTGGGTGAACGGCAAATGGTATTTCCTGGGTGCCTGCGAACCGGAACCGATCCTGAACCTGGGATGGTTTAACGGCCCGGCATACCGCGGTATGCTGATGCACACCAAAGTATTCGGAAAATACAACGGCCCCGAAGAGGTAATGTTGGAAACAGACGGTTACACGGAAATTAACGTGATCGATAACTATGCCCCGACAGGCAAAGCTATCGTAACGATTGTGGATGCAGACGGCAAACCTGTTCCCAACGCCGATGTAGAATTCAAAATCTATAACTACGCCGAGTTCTACACCGTTGCCAATAAGAAAACCGATGCCGAAGGAAAGACCTTCCTGACTGCCGGTAAAGGCGATATGTTCGTTTGGGCTACCAAAGACGGTAAGTTCGGTTTCGATAAAGTATCGTTCGGCAAAGGTGACGTGACTATTAAGCTCGACAAGAAACCGGGTGACGCTATTGAAGCAATCGCTTTGGATGTTATTCCTCCGGTAGAAGGTTCTATCCCTGCCGAAGTAACTCCCGAACAGAAAGAAGCCAATGCCGCACGCCTGTTGGAAGAAGATGCTATCCGTAACAAATATGTAGCAACCTTCTATACCGAAGAAAAAGCAGAGGCACTGGCAAAAGAACTGGGTATCGATCCGCTGAAGACTTCCGACTTTATGATCGGTAGCCGTGGCAACTGGATGGAGATCGAAAAGTTCCTGCGCGAAACTCCGGCCGACAAACGTCCGGTAGCGATGGCACTCCTGGATGTAATTTCCGCCAAAGACCTTCGCGACACACCGGCTTCTGTCCTGGCAGATCATCTGAACAACACCGAATTGGTCAATTCCGACCAATTCAACCGATATGTACTTAATCCGCGTGTTGCCAACGAATACCTTTCACCCTACCGTAGCTTTTTCATTGCCAACGTAGATGCTGAACTGGCAAAACAGGCCAAAGAAGATCCGATGGCTTTGGTCGATTGGGTGAAGAAAAACATCACGATCAAGAACGAACTCAACTCGCAACGCATCCCTGTCATGCCGATGGGTGTGTTTAAATCACGTGTTGCCGATACAGGATCACGCGACATCTTCTTTATCGCCGTAGCCCGCAGCCTGGGTATCCCGGCCCGTATCGAACCGGTAGCCCGCAAGGTTCAATTTATGAAAGATGGCAACTGGATGGACGTAGACTTCGAAGCTGCTGTTCAGACCACAGCAAAGCAAGGAAAGGTAACGGCCACTTATGCCCCGATCAAAGCATTGCAGGATCCGAAATATTACAGCCATTTCACTATTGCCAAGATACTTCCGGATGCTAAATTGCAGACATTGAACTTCCGCAGTGCAAGTACCGATATGGGCGTAGGAACTACCTGGAGTAGCTTGTTGAAGAAACCGCAGCCTATCGACGAAGGTAACTATATGATGGTGACCGGAACCCGTATGGCTAACGGTAGCGTACTGGCCGAAGTATCTTTCTTCAACGTAGAGCCGGACAAGACAACGGATATCAAACTTGAAATGCGTGAGAACCTGGAAGAAGTACAGGTAATCGGTAATTTCAACTCTGAAAATAAATTCAAACGTGCCGACAACGGTGAAGAAACCAGCGTACTGGCTACAACCGGACGTGGTTACTTCGTAGTAGCTATCCTCGGAGCCCGCCAGGAACCGACCAACCACGCTATGCGCGACATCGCCGCTGTTAAGAAAGACCTTGAAGAATGGGGACGCAGCATGGTTCTACTTTTCCCGGATGAAAAAGGTTACAACAGTTTCGATCCGAAAGAGTTCGGCGACCTGCCTAACACAATTACATACGGTATCGACGCAGACAACCATATCCAGAAAGAGATCGCATCAGCCATGAAGCTACAGAATGCCAGCCAGCTGCCGATCTTTATCATCGCCGACACTTTCAACCGTGTGGTATTCGTATCCCAGGGATACACCATCGGCCTGGGTGAACAGTTGATGAAGGTGATACATAAGTTGTAAGATATTTACTGTATAAATAATCAGCCCCGGCTGTCGGTATGTTTCAAGCTACCGGTAGCCGGGGTTTTTATTTGGCATATCAACTATGCTCCATACCGACAATTCGATATCGCTGCTCCTATAAAAAGGTTTTGCCATAGTAGTGGCAGAGTCTTGCCATGCCTTTGGCAGACTTTTGCCACTACTATGGCAAGACTCTGCCAAGCGTATGGCAAAACATTGCGTTTTAAATGACAGAAGATTGCCATTACGTATCCATACGTTCACGTAAACGTACTATATCGACATCACTCCCCGTACTCTTTTATCTTCTCTTCACAAATCCGCTTCGTTATATCCCTAAGTAATTCTACTTTGGGGATAAGTGCATCGATATCCTCTTTAGTCACCACAAAATGAGGATTATACCGGGCATCCACATATGCGGCTTTTAAAAGCTTAAAAAGCCGTTTCTCTTCAGGAGTGTTCTGAGGGAACACAGTGCTCAGATCATCGGAATAACGTCTGGTAGTAGAAGACAACTTGGATAGATTATGTTGCTTGTTATTTCTCAACGCAAATGTCAATCGAATAGCGTAGTAATAATTTTCACAGGCTTGGTGAAGATAAAAAGATGCCATTTGATACCTTTCTCTTTCTTTATTTGTTATAGCATCATCAAAAAAGAAATTCCCTTTTTCAAACTTCTCACCAAAATATTCCTGTGCTTGTCTCTTTATTTCATCAAAATTGAGCTTTCTCCTACGGGATAATTTATATTTTCCACTATTATAAAGTATAACTCCTTCCTGCTTTATTTGTGTATGGAAATAGCGTCCCTCTTCAATGAACTTATTAAGTTGTGCAATATCATCGTTAATAAACTCAACGGGAGTATCACGGTCAAAATCTTTCCCGACAAAAAAGATATCTTCTACGTTATCCAGTATGGTTTCCGCTTTTTTACTGTTTATTCCGCTTGTTATCACATAAATGTCATAATCGGAGATTTTAACGGTAGGAATGCCGCCGTCTTCAATCCTCACGCTACGACGCACATAATTGCCTCTCGCATAGCTTCCATACAGAATAATAAACTCCGTCTGAGGTAAGCGACGAAGTATCTCCGCAACAAGAAAATTCAGTTCTTCCTGTTTGTCTTTGGGCAGATAAGCGATCGAGTCTTTCATATATGCTTGATTATAACAACCAGCACAAAACAAAAAATCCCTCTGAACTTAATCAGAAGGATTTTGCATTTTGTGCGGCTGAAGGGACTCGAACCCCCACGCCGTGAAGCACCAGATCCTAAGTCTGGCGTGGCTACCAATTACACCACAGCCGCATTTGGATTGCGGTGCAAAGGTAATCCTTTTTTATTAATTTGCAAGCTTTTCAAAAGAGATTTTATTTTTATCTGCTCCGAAACGCTTTCATAAGCTATTTGTCAAAAAGTTTCATCTGCCCCGTTATCTCATCTATTATATCCGAATTGCTCTGATCTGAATCTTCGTCATCATCCTCCGGGTCGATATCAATACCTTCCCCGGCCGGTTGTTCCGATGAAGCGAACCGGATCGGCTCCAACTCATTGACAGTTTCAACCTCAAAAGTCGAGATTCGTTTTCCCTTGGCCTTGAAACCTTTTACGCCGATAAATTCTTCTGCATCGAGCACCATCGCTTCACGGAAACTGTCATGCCCACCGAATATGATTTCAATACGAGGATACATTTCGTCGGTAAGCAACAACAGACGGCTCTTGGGGTTTTCTCCCAGGAAATTCTGCTTACGGCTGCCGGCTTCAAGCTGGAAGCGTTTGAGGTAAGGATATTTCTGGTCGGCATCATATAAAGCAGCCGTCCAGACCTTATTGGAGTCGAATTTCTCAATGATCTGTATATTATCTTCATAGTGATTGCTAAGATCGAAGTTGGTCGTATAGAAATCACCGTTACGCAAAACCACCAAGATCATATCGTCGCTCTGGAATTCACCCAGCTCATCGCCACGTCCGTCATAATTCAGGCGCAATACATCCCAGTCGAACCAAACCTGACGCCCTCCGAGGGTCGAACTACCCTTCTGTTTCAGGCTGATCTTATGCACATCGGCTTTCGTCAGGATATTTCCCATCGAACCACGTCCCTTGATGGCGATCTCACTGAAATCTTTCTCAAAGACGAGCAACTTCTGACGGGGTTTCGGTTTCAGTATTACTTTAACCGTTTCTGCTTCACCATTCGGATTGGCGCTGAAATAGAGGACGCGTGATCCTTCCGTCCCCTTCGTTACGTCATATTCCTTATCGCGCGTCACTCCTGTTACCGCAAAACGCTTGATAAAGTTATAACCGACTTTTCCATCCCGGTAAATAACATTATAGATCGTACGGTTATCGTTGCGCTTAAATACATTCAGGTACAATACGTCTTTACCGACAAACATTTTATCGCAGACTTTCACGATCTTATAAGTTCCGTTACGGTAGAACAAGATGATATCGTCGATATCCGAACAGTTACAAACATATTCATCCTTTTTCAAGCTCATGCCGATAAAGCCTTCGGCACGATTGATATATAGTTTTTCGTTTGCTTCCACCACTTTGGTCGCTTCGATCGTGTCGAAGTTACGCACTTCGGTCATACGCGGATGATCCTTACCGTATTTTTCCTTCAACATAACAAACCAGTTGATAGTGTACTCTACGATATTGTCCAGATGATGATTGATCCGTTCAATCTCTTCCCGTATCTGAGCGATCAGGGCGTTACTTTTTTCCGAGTTGAATTTGAGGATACGTCCCATCTTGATCTCCATCAGTTTCAGGATATCTTCGCGGGTCACTTCACGGATAAAGTCTGGCTTAAACGGAGTCAGGCGCAGGTCGATATGAGCGATCGCTTCGTCCATATCTTTCGCATTTTCAAATTCCTTATCTTTATAGATACGTTCTTCGATGAATATCTTCTCGAGAGAGGCGAAAAACAACGTTTCTTCCTGTTCCGATTTATGGATCTCCAATTCGGTACGCAGCAGATGCAACGTATCATCCGTTGAATGGCGCAAC
This sequence comes from uncultured Parabacteroides sp., assembly GCF_905196875.1. Lineage (GTDB taxonomy): Bacteria > Bacteroidota > Bacteroidia > Bacteroidales > Tannerellaceae > Parabacteroides. The sequence goes on from NZ_CAJJWO010000021.1 coordinate 30,502, forward strand.
ACATCACTGACTGTGAGGAAGTGAGGCTTGTTATCCATAATCACACAACAGTTCGGCGAAATACTGATCTCACAATCCGTGAAGGCATACAAGGCATCGATCGTCTTATCCGACGAAACGCCCGGAGCGAGGTGCACCAAAATCTCTACGCCTCTCGCTGTATTATCGTCTACTTTCTTAATCTTGATCTTTCCTTTGTCATTCGCTTTCAGGATCGACTCGATCAGGGAAGAGGTTGTTCTCCCATAAGGAATTTCGCTGATAACTAATGTTTTGTTATCCAGCTTTGTTATCTTAGCACGAACTTTTACGGAGCCACCGCGTTCGCCATCGTTGTATTTCGTTACATCGATGAAACCGCCTGTCTGGAAATCAGGATACAAAGTAAAATCGTCTCCCTTCAGATAGGAAACAGATGCATCGATCAATTCATTGAAATTATGTGGCAGGATCTTGGATGAAAGGCCGACAGCGATACCCTCCACACCCTGCGCCAACAGCAAGGGGAATTTTACAGGGAGAGTGACCGGTTCTTTGTTACGCCCGTCGTAAGAAAGCTGCCAGGTAGTCGTCTTGGGGTTGAATACTGTTTCAAGAGCAAACTTAGAAAGACGTGCTTCGATATAACGGGGAGCTGCTGCACCGTCGCCGGTCAGTATGTTACCCCAGTTTCCCTGACAGTCGACCAACAAATCTTTCTGTCCCAACTGTACCAGGGCGTCGCCGATAGAGGCATCGCCATGAGGGTGAAACTGCATGGTATGACCGACAATGTTGGCCACCTTATTATACCGACCGTCGTCCAGACGCTTCATAGAGTGAAGGATACGACGCTGCACCGGCTTCAATCCGTCGTTGATATGCGGCACGGCACGTTCCAGGATTACATACGATGCATAATCCAAAAACCAATCCTGATACATCCCTGAGAGATGATAGGATACGCGACCTTCCCCTTTTCCGGGTATTTTATATTCCGAATGTGTAGTAGCATCAGACTGCTCATTGGGTTGAGAATCTGTATTTGTTTGCTCTATTTCCTCGTTTTCGTTTTCCTCTGTGAAATCTTCAATATCCTCTGGTTTCATAAACTTATATGGTGCTCTTTCTTCTTTTTCAGCCTCTGACCGGAAAACTATTTCCAGCGTGTAAATATACGAAATATTAGCGAGATAATAAAAATCCACAATTGTTTCAGCGAGATATCTGATTTCTCCCTATATTTGCCCCTTCAAAATTACATTCATGCTCACACTCGATAAGATCTATCAGGCGTCTTTTGCCCTGAAAACGGTTATCCGTCGCACAGACTTGATTAGTGCGCCCAATATCAATCCGGAGTCACATATCTATCTGAAACCGGAGAACTTACAAATCACAGGATCATTTAAAGTCCGTGGTGCCTGCTTCAAAATCTCACAACTTACGGAAGAAGAGAAAGCAAAAGGTGTCGTTGCCTGTTCTGCCGGCAACCATGCCCAGGGAGTAGCATTGGCAGCAACCACTCATGGCATCAAATCTCTTATCTGTTTGCCGGATAATGCTCCGATCTCTAAAATAGAAGCTACCAAATGGTATGGAGCAGATGTCTGCTTGGTAGAAGGCGTGTACGACGACGCTTACCAGAAAGCCTTAAAATTACGAGATGAAAAGGGATATACCTTTGTTCATCCTTTCGACGATGAAGATGTCATTGCCGGACAGGGTACAATAGGACTGGAACTATTGGAACAATTGCCCGATCTGGATGCCGTAATCGTTCCGATCGGTGGCGGCGGACTGATCTCCGGGGTTGCTTTTGCCATCAAGCATTTAAATCCGAATGTAAAAATATATGGCGTACAGGCCAGTGGTGCCCCGAGCATGCTGAACTCGATCGAACATAACAAGATTGAACGTATGGGATTCGTTCGTACCATCGCCGACGGTATTGCCGTAAAAGAGCCGGGCGAACATACCTTCGAGTACTGCCGTAAGTATGTGGATGAAATTGTTACCGTTAACGATGACGAGATATCGACAGCGATTCTTGCCCTGATAGAGCAACACAAGCTGATCGCCGAAGGAGCAGGAGCCGTTGCCGTTGCTGCTGCCATGTTCAACAAAGTTCCCATAAAAGGCAAGAAGGTGATCTGCCTGGTATCGGGTGGCAATATCGACGTAACGATCCTTTCACGTGTGATCGGACGCGGTTTACAGAAATCAGGCCGTTCATACACGATGACGATCGAACTGGTGGATAAGCCCGGACAGTTGCAACATGTATCCGAAATTATTGCTCATACCGGAGCCAATGTCGTATCCGTCCACCATGAGAGGGTCAGCCATACAGCCGATATCAACGGTTGTTATCTGCGTCTGGAAATGGAGACGCGTAATCAGGAACATATCGACCAGATACAGTATGCGCTGACGGCGGCCGGGTATAAGATTATACCAGGGTAACCAGTATTCCCTCGAGCTTGCCTGTGAAAAAAAATAACACAATAGTGTCGGTAAGGCTGACACTATTGTGCTAACAATCCTGACACTACTGTGATGAATTCTCTAATACTACTGTGTCACTTGCGCTTCCTTGCCCATCTCAATGATAATCTTTCCGCCTTTTAATACCTCTTCCTGCGGAATCCGGAAACCCTTGACCGGTTTCCCGTTCAAGGTAACCGATTGAATGTATTTATTATCCTTAGATGCATTCGGTGCTTCTATCACAAAAGTTTCCCCACGGTTATACTTTCCATCTAAACGGATCGTTATTTTCGGATAACGCGGAGAAGCCAATTCATAGAACGGTTTCTCCGAACAACCACCTTCCATCTGGAACAAACCGATGGCACTCATCACAAACCAGCTGCTCATCTGTCCCAGATCCTCATCCCCCGGATAGGCATCATAAGGGGTAGTTCCATAATACTGTTCCTGTATAGCCCGTATCCATTTCTGTGTCAGATGCGGAGCACCGGCCCAGTTAAACAGATAGGCCACTTCCATAGAAGTTTCGTTTCCATGATTGATAGGGAAAGCGGAAAAGTTGTCGCCTGCCGCATTGAAATTAGCATGCGCCGACTGCTCCATTGCTTTATCCAAACGGCTTATAAAACGTTCTTTACCGACCATACCGATCAATTTATCCGGATTATGGGGAACGAACCAGGAATAATTAAATGCATTCCCTTCGGTAAATCCGGGTGTATGATACGGATCGAAAGGCTCTACCCAATTGCCGTGTTCGTCTTTGGGACGTATAAAGCCGGAGTTCGGGTCAAACAAATTAGACCAATTGTTCGAACGTTCATCAAACAATTTAAAATCATCGCTCTTTCCCAATACTTTAGCCATCTGTCCCAGACACCAGTCGTCGTAAGCATACTCCATTGTATTGGAAACAGTTCCTTTTCCTGCGGGAATATATCCATACTTCATATAAGGAACGAGGTTCTCAACTCCGACAGTGCCGCCACCCTCATATTTCTGAGGTGGTGTTGTCATCATCTTTCTCAGACCGTCATACGCGATATTCAAGTCGAAGTCACGTATGCCGCTTTGCCAGGCTCCCAATATCTGAGAGATCGGATGCATGGCAACCATCACTCCAGTATGTTCGATTCCGGCAGGGTCTGTATTAAACCAACCGCTATTCTGATAAAGTTGAATGGCCGAACGTGCCCACTGGCTGGATATCTCCGGAGCCATCAGATTGAATAGCTGTTGATTGTTCCAGAATGTATTCCAATATTCACCGCTTACGATACAATCGTCCGGTTTTTCCAATTGTCTGATCCTTTCATCTTCATCCACAAAACGACCGTCCACATCGCTCCAGGTTGCTTTGGCAGCCAATGCACGATAGAGGTTCGTATAGAATTTCTTCTTTTGCAGATAATCATCCGTTTCAATCGCGATTCTTCCCAGGTATTCATCCCAAACAGTACGAGCGTTGTCTACCACTTTCTCAAAATCCCATCCGAAAGGATCAGACAACTCCTGTTTCAGGTTATTGCGTGCTCCTGCCATATCTACCAGAGAGACACCGGAGCGGACCAGAATTTCTTCATTCTCTTTCGTCTTATAATTCAGAAATATACCGACATCGCCTTTCCCTTCTATCATGGATATATTCTGCTTGATCTCCGCAGGGGTTTCAAACTCGTGGTTCCTGTTCCATCCGGGGATATAACCGGTTACCGGCTGAACGCCTTCGTTCACCCATCCGCCCATCGAGTCGAAAGGCTTGCTGAACTGGAGAACGAAATACAATGTATAACTCTGCTCCAGCGTATACCCGGTAAATGCATTATAATAAGTGGCATAACCTTCTATTTCCGTATCGCTTACTTTCGTTACACGGGCATTGACCAGATTATGCGGATACTCATTGGGCGTAAACATATCGATCAGGATACGCGTGTCTTCCCTGGCGGGGAAAACATATCGCTGCAAAGCAGCACGGCGGGTTGCCGTTATGTCTGCTTGTATCTTCGTATCCGTCATATAAACGGAATATTTTCCTATTTCTGCTTTTTCCGATGATTTGTCGATCCGGGAACGATAGCCTTCATCCGGAAAGTCTTCCCTGCCGGGATTGACTTTCAGTTCGCCGCAGGTCGGTTGCATCAGAAAGCCGGTCATCGTCCAGTCGCTGAAATGGTTGAAGCCCATAATATTCTCAATAGTATATTCGTATCCCGCCTTCCATATCTCGTCCTGGTTATCGGGAGCAATCTGCACCATGCTTAAAGGCAGGCTCGGCCCTGGCTTAAACATCCAACGGGAATTACCCGTACCCATCAACAAATCCACATCATCCGAATAAGTATGGAGAGGCTGCGGGCTACGAATCACTTCACATTTATAAATGACCTCTTTGCCATCCCGGATGGTGAATTGCAGCTTTTCCTGTTTATTTTTTGCCTGTGCGGCCGGTATTAATATCTCCTGAATACTTTCCCCTACTTCGATCGTTCGTGATACGGGAGTACATCCTTCTACCGTGAAAGTCAGCTTTTGGGGTGCATCAAACTGGTTCATATCTACCAGAATTGGCTGCATACGTTCTCCGTTCTCTTTCTGATATTCAAAAGGTGCAGCTTTTACGGAACGTATCAACGAAGAAGACGCTTTTCCAAGTTGAACGGCAGCCGGTGTCTCCAACCGGATACAATCGAAAATAGCCCATGTTCCTTTAATAGTTCCCAACTGAATCTTATTCATACCGGAAGTAAGCCATGAAGCCGGAAATTGTAAATGTATCTCTTTCGCTTTTCCTGTCCCTTTATTTTCCAGGAACTCCTCAGCATTCTCCCCGTTCAGTTCTTCTTCGAACCGATGACCGTTTACCTCGACCCGTATTTTAATCGGTTTACTGTTATGTGCCCCAGTAAAAAAGAAAGTAAGAGAACATTCCCCTTTCCCGGCAGCTTTATCCAGATTAAAATAGATAGAGGGGAAATGCCTGGGATGGAATCCGGCCCAGTATCCGCCACCAGCCCAATCATCCAAGGGTCCAGGCAAAACATACGGCCAATGTTTTTCAGGAGTAGAGTATCCTACATAAAAAGATTTCTCTCCCCCGAAGTTCGCCAGAAAACTTTTGTAATTATCCGGATAGAGGGCAAACTCCGCAGCGGAGTTATCCTGCTTGCCTATTTCGAAAAGGACTTTGTCGGCAGCAAACAAGTTTGATAAACAAAAAAGAGAAATAAAAAACAAGTATATTCTTCTCATGATATTCATTTTGACTAGTTAATAAGAATAGTACAAATATACACCTGCTTTTCAAGGAGATAATTATACTATATATTTATTTTATTGAACAAAATTCTTTTTACCAGACACTTACATCAATGGTCGATACACAATGGAATGTTCATAAAAATGTTCTTTTTCAAAAACAGATGAAGATTAATCTATCTTCTCTATTGTAAATTGATAAGTTAACGATCCCTCATTCCACATACGGAAATTTGTATTCCAAAGATTATTACTCAGATTAAAATGAATACCACCCTTTTTGTCGGGATAGTCCAATGAGTAGTTTATACCTCTCGCCTCACCTACATTAACTAGGAAAGCGGCTTCACTCCATATGCGGATAGTTCCGGATGAAGTCACCAAATCCACATAACGGTCGATACCGTGCTGCTGACGATTCCCTTTTTCTACCATATCGAACAGGTCGACACGCTCACCGACTTTCTCCGCAACGATCGAAAGAATATCATCCGTATTAAAAGACAACCAATACGCTTCCGGCAGGCGGACGGCAGGTTTACCTTTTATTGTCAAAGTGACTTCCGCTTCCTTCCCATTTTTATATTCCAACACATCCACATACATCTTTTCAGGATATACCCGCCGGTCGACTTCCGGACGCTCCGGGAAAACGAGTTCACTCACTGTCCGTATTCCTTTCTTCTCTTTACGAATCTCCTGCTTGATGGTCTGTGCGGGGAGAGACACACTTACGGCTTTCGATTTATCCAGCCCCGGCTTACCGATATCGGCTAAAGCCCATCCGTAATGAGCGCGTAAGTAGTCACCCAGATAATGCTGATAGTCAGCAGCATCATACATTTGGTACGATAACCCTTCTATCTTCAAAATATCATTTTTCAATACAGCTGCTTGCCAAGGTGTCGAAGCCACCGATTTGGATTTTTCCGTAAATGAAGGAACAACCGGCTGATCGATCTCTTTCATTTTAGCCAACGCCTCTACCTGCAAATTCTGAGGCAGGTATCGAATCGCATTATAAATATAATCGTCCAATTCTTTCCACGAGGCTTCCGCTTTCCGGAAAGGAGCGGTAGAACGAGCCGGAAAGAAGAGGTCGGTATCGTATTTGTCCCAATTACGAAGATGTGTTTTCACATCAACACCCTGTGTATGTTCTGCTATCAATCCCAACTCCAAAGCAAAATCGAGTGCGGCATCGCTATTCTTATCTATCTTCTTTTCACGCAACCACTGGGAATAGAGTTCAGACAACGCCCTGAATTTTGCCATTCGCTTCGGAGCACTTCCATAACCGTAAATCCAAGTATCACCTATTTCAGATGTTATTACCGGCAACTGATCCTGCATCGCAATCAACTCTTTCGCTATTTCATTGAAAGAAGAGGCTATCAGACAGGCCTTCGGATAACGCTTATGCAAATCGTCGTAAATCTCCTTCACTTTTTCATAGGTGTGAGGTCCGTGATTATCTCCGGTAAAATTAATCGAAATCACTGCTTTACCTCCCGGAAGTATATTCTCCGAGCCATAATCCTGCTGATAGACCAGAATCAGTTCACTGCCATCCGTATCTCTCCAACGACAAAATTCAGGTACAGCAGGAATAGGGCAAGCCGGATTCACGCCTATATGCAGAAAACGAATCCCAGCACGGCTCATCGGAGCCACGATACTGCGTGTATGCCCCGGAACATCCGTCATCTTAGCAGCAATCGTTTTCTTTCCGTATTTCTCATCCAGCTTATGTGACAAAAGCAGACAAGTCTCAAACAAATCCCGGTTCATGGATTCCGACTCAACGGTATAGGGTACTGAGTTCCAAACAATATCCCCTCTCCGAATAGCCGCTTCCAGGCGTTCTATTTCTTTGGGAGATGCCGTATGGAGATATTTCCAGATCAACCATGCTCCCGTTGTCCAGACATATTTTTCACTTGCATTCTCTGCACGTAACTTTTCCGACACATCCAATGCCTTCGGTATAAATTCCGTTATATAACGCTGGGTTACCACAGAACTCAAATCTGTAAAACCGACATCCAGGTGCGTCTTAAAAACAACATACACTTTCTCGACAGATGTATTTATTTCTTGCCCTTTGAGCTGAACTATCCCTAAAGATATAATTAAGAGAGAAATTAGAATTCGTTTCATGTGTAAATGATAATTATGTTCATAAAAAACAGCATACAGAAACTATGAATAAATAGCAGAATATATTTTCTGAGATCTATCGATGTACCCTGTATGCTGTTCCGATTCTTACAATCAATCTCTAAAATACCAATTCATAATTAGTATCCGGGATTCTGCTTGATTTTCCCCTGAGATTCATCTATAATATTCTGTGGAATAGGGAATAACACCATATGCGGTTGGGCAGTCGTATATCCTTCCTCATGAGCCGTAGAAATAAACTTATCATGACGGATCAAATCCCTACGGCGATGCCCTTCGCAGAATAACTCCCTGGCTCTTTCATCCAACACAAAATCACGGAATGCATCTTTACTTGCTGTTGCAACCGCCGGAATTGAATTAGGTAAACCTACACGGGCACGAATCTGTTCCACGTAAGAGACAGCTTCCGCAGTAGGACCATTTTGTTCATTGATCGCCTCAGCCAATTCCAATAATACATCCGAATAACGATAAACGACCACATCATTGCCGGAATATTCGGTTGTCTGTTTCGGATCTTCAGGATATTTTATCGGCAGTGCCCCTTTCTTCAGATGTTCATAATTTTCACGAGTCGCTAACACAGGTTCAGTAGCCCCTTCAGGCACATATTCGAACTCTCCGACTAAAGAATTCAGACGATCGTCTCCTTTTTCATAATATTTATCATAGAAACGCCACGGCGTATTATGAACGTACCAACGTTGTATCTTATTATTTTTCAAAGGATATCCCGGAGGAGCAATATGAGTTAACCACATATTACCTTCTCCTCCTTCTGCCAAACAAGGTATAGCCCATATAATCTCATTATTCTTAGCATTTTCAACAGAGAATACAGAAGAATAACTCGGCTGCAAATCATAACCTAATTTCAATATCTCCCGACAAATGGCTTCAGCATCCTGCCAACGTTTTTCCTGCATATAGAGCTTCACCAATATAGCATACGCGGCACCTTTAGTAAAACGCCCCCAATCACTCGATGCATAGGTAGACGGCAATACGGCTGCTGCACTTTTCAGGTCACTTTCAATCAGTTTGACAAACTCTTCTTTAGGCATACGCTCCAATACCACTTCTTTTTCCGGGTCTCGTAATATACCCGGATCGGTTACTACACCGGCTGTGCCATAAAAGTCATACAACATAAACATATATAAACCGCGTGCACATTGCACTTCTGCAATTAGTTCTTGCTTGCGAGTTTCGTTCATCGGGGTAAGTCCCAAATCATCCATCAGAAGGGTGGCTCTACTAACATGCTTAATGAAGTTAGTATAATGCTTCGTTACATTACTTTCCGTAGAAGTCCATAAAAAACGTTCAACAACCTCCAGGTCATTTCTGGTTAACCCCATATCGTCTGAACACAAATTGGATTCCATAAAATAGCTAGCCACATGAGCAGAAAATATACTTCCGCCCCAACCCGCAACAAACGGATGATAGATTGCTGTCACAGCCGCACGGGCATCATCTTCATTCTTAAAATAGTTCTCCGGAATAATCTTATCATTAATGACAGGATCTAAATCCAAACAAGATGTCAGCCCTAAAGAACAAACAGCTAACAATGATATTACATTTTTTAAAATAAGTCTTTTCATACTCTGCAATTATTAGAAAGTTATATCTACTCCAAAAGAAACTGTCAATTGAGTCGGATAAGCAGCCATGCTATCCATTTCAGGGTCAACACCACTATATTTCGTGATTACGAACGGATTTTGAACATCTCCATAAACACGCAGGCTCTGTATAACCTTATCCAGGTTCTTGATCTTAGGCAATGTATACCCTAATGTAATATTTTTACAACGCAGGAAGTTTGCATTCTCTAACCAGAAATCAGAACTTCTGTCGTACGGATTCATAATACTGTTCGGGTATTTACCGGTAGGATTATCATGTGCCCAACGGTTCTTTACATCTACAGCCATATTGACGCCGTTCTTCAGAAACCAGGAACGCTTCAAATACCAGTCATAAGCCGGATTTTCCAACTGTCTGCCGAAGTAACCATAGAAGAATACATTCAAATCGAATCCTTTATAAGTGAATGTATTACCAAAACCGAGATAAAATTTAGACGTTTTCGTTCCCAGATAAATAATATCCGCATCATCCAGTTTTCCATCAGGACCTTCTATTAGATTTCCATCCTCATCCCGACCATTCAAATCTTTATACTTGATCATACCCGGTTTTGCATTCGGCATATGGGCGAGTTTACATGTTCCATCCGGATTCATATCTTCAGGTTGAATCAATCCGTCCGAGATATACAGATAATAAGGATCCAACATATCTTTCTCATGTTCATAAATAGCCTTCTTCCATTGTGGGTTTCTTTCCAGCCACTTATCACGATATAAAGAGAATACGAAATCGGTAGACCAGGTAAACTCACCGATCAGATTGCGAGTATTAATTCCCAATTCAAAACCCTTACTACCTTTCGCGCCGATATTGGCCATTACCTTACTGATCGGATTATATTGCATGAGGACCTTTTCATCCAACAAATCAGATATACGACGGGTAAAGAATTCCATGGAACCGGAAATCCTGTTCTGGAAAAATCCAAAATCAAGACCGATATTCAATTCCGTAGTTGTTTCCCATTTCAGGTTCGGATTTGCCAGCTGGCTTTGTGCAACACCGATAGACTGCTGGTCACCGAAATTATAATGATTATCTTTCGTTGCATAAAGAGCTAAAGCGTTATTTCCAATATTCGAGTTACCAGTCTGTCCCAGGCTGACACGCCATTTCAAATCGGAAACAATTTGTTGTTCAGACATAAATTGTTCATTGATCATACGCCATGCTAAAGCAACTGAAGGGAAATATCCCCATTTATGATTTTCCGCAAATTTAGAAGACGCATCACCACGCATAGTAGCGGAAACCAGATAACGATCATCATAATTATAATTCAAACGAGCAAAAACAGAGCCTAACACCTCTTCAGTACCATAGGAACCGACAGACGGTTTAGAGTTTTCGCCGGCTGCCAGATTATTCCACTTAAAAGCATCCGTAATAAAGCGGCTGTTGCCTGCATTAAAACCATTTGAAACAAAATGTTGATAAGAATATCCAGCCATTGCCGAGAAATTATGCTTCTCATTAAATGTCTTTGCGTAGGATGCTGTCAGATCGAATAATTTACTTGAACGATTCGAAAAAGATTTAGAAGCTTCACCACCCGCTTTCTGTCCATATAATGTTGTTTTAGGCACGTATGTATTACGTTCACCTTTTTCCTGCTGGAAACCGGCATTCATTTTCAGATCCAATCCTTCGAACGGAGTAAGAATCAGATAGAAGTTCCCTAATAATTGGTTAACCGTACTTTCATCAGTCATATCCAACAGAGAGACTGCATTTGCCAGATAAGGCTGATCCGGATCCAATGTATAGTTACCCTCTTCATCATAAATAGGAAGGGATGGATTGGCATTCATTGCAGCCCTGATAACTCCGGCATTCTCGTTCTGTCCATCACCCAATGCCACATTATCACTCTTTACCTGACTGACATTAAAGTTAATACCTGTTTTAATATACTTTCCTAATTTCTGATCAAAATTTGCACGACCGGAATAACGTTGAACGCCATTATTCTTAACCACACCCTGATGATCATAATAGTTTCCGGAAATATAATAAGAGGTCTTATCCGTACCTCCGGTCAGAGATAAATTATGCTGTGTGATAACACCATTTCTTTCTACAGCTCCCAGCCAATCCGTTGTTTGTGCATTCGCAATCTGGTCTTGCGAATATTTAGATTCGAAAGGTGCTATAGTCGACGGATCCGTACTTCCATAAGGAGCTATCTTATTATCAGATAAATAATCTTCATAAAGAACCCGATTTGTTTCCGTCATGAAATCCCGGGCATTAAGCATATCCATTTGTTTTACTTTTTTCTGGAAAGAGACTGATCCGGAATACTGCACTTTCGGTTTTTCACCCTCTTTGCCACGTTTAGTGGTGATCAATACGACACCATTGGCAGCCCTGGCCCCATAGATGGCAGTAGCAGAAGCATCCTTCAGGATTTCAATAGAAGCAATATCTGCGGGGTTCAGATTATTCAAAGGCGATTTTTTGCCGGAATTATATCTGTTACCGCTTTCCGGTTCCATGTTATCTGTGGAAATAGGGAACCCGTCAATTACATAAAGAGGACCGCTATTTCCTGCACCTCCGGAGGCGTTGCCACGAATCTGCATCCAAACACCACCACCGGGTTGTGCACTTTGAAGAGAAACCTGCATACCGGCAGCTTTTCCCGTTAACATCTGTCCCAAAGACATATTTCCTGCCTGAGGCAAATCTTCAGCTTTTACCTGTGTGATCGCACCGGTCAAGTTACTTTTCTTTACCGTACCATAACCGATAACGACAACTTCTTCCAGGCTTTTACTGTCTTCTTTCAATATTACATTGACAACCGCCTTATCCTTAACCGCTATTTCCTGGGTCAAGTAACCAATATATGAAATTTGAAGAACTGAATTTGCCGATGCTTCCAATGAAAAATTACCATCCAGATCAGTGGTCGTTCCGACAGACATTCCCTTGATAAGGATATTGGCACCGATAATTGGTTCTCCCTTTGAATCTACAATCACACCTGATACCTTCTTTCCCTTTTGAGGTTCAACCTTGCCAACAGAATTAGTCACTTTCCGTAAAGAGATGTAATTGTTGGCAAATTCATAAGTAATCCCAAGACTCTCTAAGGTATTATCTAAAATTTCAGAGATTGGTTTGTTCTTTGCATTTACTTTTACTACCTGGCTTAAATCAATATCATTTTCACCATAGATAAATAAATAATTTGTCTGCTTTTCTATTTCATTGATTAATTTATCCAATGAAAGCGTCTTCTCACTAATAGTAACCCTTATATTTTGGGAACTGGAAGTCGTTGCATGTGAGCAGAACACAGCTACGAGAACTAAGAAAATGGATAATCTCATAATACGAATAAAATGCTTTATTTCAATATCTTCACATACACTAAAGAATAGCAATAAGTTTTTTTTCATAACTTTGCTTCTAATTTAAAGTTTATACTGTTTTTATCTGAGTGCAAAAAAGAAAGAATAGTTTAACTTGGGGACGGATGGTGGAACATCCGCCCCTTTTACTATTCCTGAGGAATAATTTTTCTTATTTCATAGGCATATACGTGTTTTTAATGGTGAAACATGTTAGTAAATCTCTATCCGGTTATCATTCTCATGCATTTTGAATTTGAATTTATGTACACCTTGAAGAGCTTTCAGTATATATTGTATTTCATCACTCTGACGGAACTTTCCTGAAACTTTACGATCCAGATTTGTCGCCCGGGCTAATTCAAATTCAACGTTATACCATAAGGATAGATAATTCAATATCTCAGAGAACGGAACTCCCGTAAACCTGAATATTCCATTTTTAAGGAATTCTTCGTTGTCGAAAATATGCGGTATTTTAACAAGGCTATTATTCTCTAGATAAGCTTTTTCATTGGGTTTGAGAATCAATCCGTCATCCTGATTATCCTTGTTATATACATGTACCGAACCTTCTACCAAATCCGTTTCAAAACGGGGAGACTTAGAATAAGAAAATACATTAAACTTAGTTCCCAACACTTTCACATTATATTTCTGTGTTTTAACAATAAATGGTCTTTTAGGATCTTTGCTGACAGAAAAATAACCTTCTCCATCTAATTCTATAGTACGGTTATCCTCATTAAACCTATTCGGAACATTCATTTTTGTCCGAGGACTAAGCCATACATTTGTCCCGTCCGCCAATGTCATATGAACACGCTGACCGGCCGGTACGTCTATTTGTGTATAAGAAGACTGATCATTTCCTGAATCATACGTTGTAATGAACCACGTTCCAATAACGGCCAGAAGAATAACTGATGCATATTTCAACGTACTAAAAATGAGCCTCCGGTATCTCTTCTTATTTACTTGTCCATATAATTCATTCATTTTTAGGGAACTCCATTCTTCATCACCGTTTTGAGACGTCATAGACGACAAAGCAGTCAGGATCTGTAACCGGGCATATTCCTGCCTGTTGTCCTCATTGGCATTAATCCGGTCAAAGAGTTCGTCTTTTTCGGTTACAGATGTTTCGCCTGTCAGATATTTATATAGTTGTTCTTCCATAAAAATGAGCTGTTTTAAAGTATAACGAAATAATTCAAAAACACCCCTAGAAGAAAATTGAAAAAAATGAGTCCGGGAAGAAAAATATTAAATAACAAATATAAATAAGGGCAGATAATCCTTCAATTCAACTTTCAGTTTCTTGATAGCAGTTGTCATTTGATTCTCGACCGTCTTCGCAGAGATATTCAGTCTCTCAGCAATTTCCCTGTTTTTCAATCCTTCCATCCGGCTAAGGATAAATACCTCCCGGCATTTTTCCGGCAGAGAATTAATTGCTTTATTCAGTATGATTTCTATATCTTCATTCGAAAGTGCATTTTCATCGAATTGCTGCAAAGCGTATATTTTAAGTTCTACCTCTTTATCAAAAACGGTTTTAAACTCTTCTCGTCTGATTTCGAGACGTTTCTGTTGTCTCAACTGATCAATACACTTATTTTTTACGAGGGTGAACAGAAAAGCATTTAAGTTTGTCAGCGTATTCAATAGTTCCTGACGTTCCCATAGATAAATAAATATATCCTGTATTATATTTTCCGCATCTTCCGTAGATAACACGAACTCACGGGCAAAACGTACCAGTTTGGGAAAGTATATGGAATATACTCTTGAAAAGTCCAACTTATTATTATTTTGCATACGTACATTCATACATCCATCTGAAGATATCCCGATAATACTGGCAAAAATATAGAATTATTCTATCATTAATCTATTTTAGCGTATTATTTTAAAAAAACAAAAACAGATATTGTATTTTATGAAAAATAGTATGCAATACTAAAAAGCAGACTGAATAAACAAGAATCCCTTTATCTTTGTTTCATTGAAAAACATTTACATTTCAAGACGTGAAAATATTAATAGTATGCACAGGCAATAGTTGCCGCAGCCAGATGGCACAAGGCTGGTTACAATCTTTCGACAAGAATCTGATTGTTCGTTCAGCCGGAACAGAACCGGCAGAAGAAATAAATCCGCTGGCAATTAAGACAATGAAGTCGTCAGGGATCGATATTAGTCATCAAACACCCCAATCGATTAATGAATATCTGAACGAACCCTGGGACTATGTCATTACCGTTTGCGGCGAAGCAAACGAGAACTGCCCGGTCTTTAAAGGAAAAGTAAGACACCGCATGCATATTGGTTTTTATGATCCTTCAAAAGCTAAAGGGACTCCCGAATTCATAGAAAGCGAATTCCGCCGGATATGCAATCAGATCAAGACAAAAATGTATGATTTCTATTCCGACGAAATACTTAATGGCGACAACGGCCCTACTTGCACCTGCGGGGCAAACAGGTTTTGCAGATGTAACTAATAGAACAAAAGTGTTTCACCATACTGAAACTGTTGTTTCACTTAGGAGAAACACTTGTTTCACTACTATGAAACTGTTTCCACTAAGCATTCGGAAATTATTATTATTTGTTTGCCGAACAACATATTTGACATTAATAAATGAGGGTGTACGAAAGCTATGAAAAACTCTCAATACACCCTCATTCAGAGATATTATCCGGAAATAGAAGTTCAATTATACATTATAATACTCTTCCCATCCTTTACGTGGCGGTTGTCCGCTCAACATTTGATTGGCAAAGTCATCGTTCACGATCTCTTTGGTCGTGCGGTCTAGAACCAGCTTACGGTTCAGGCGCTGTGCCAATACACCCAGACAGAATACCTGACTTAACGGACCGGCAATAGAAAATGGAGAGCGGGTCTTTTCCTTACCCTGGCAAGCCAGCAGGAAGTTTTCATAATGATTAGACGGGCTCTTTTCGTACTCAGGCAACTTCGGATTCATGTCCTTTGCTATCTGATCAGGAATAACCGACAGTGTACTACCATGAGAACCGCCTTTAAAAGTCAGTGTCTTTGAATATATTTCCTTACCCGGATTCAGTTTCATCAATTGCAGTTTACCACCGGCTACAGTCGGGATATTCGGATCGACATCCGACGAACCGAAGTTCTCAGGAACAGGAGGAATATTATCCAAACCGTCGTACCAGGTAACATCTATTCCCGGCATATTTCCTCTTTCCGGGAACCGGAACAGAATAGTTGACGACATCGGGTAGAAGAACGGATTATGATCTTTCAAATACAGCGGATTGATTTCTGTAGGCAATCCCATATCCAGAAATTCGTGTGCCGTATCCAGAATATGTGCTCCCCAGTCACCCAATGCTCCCATACCGAAATCATACCAACAACGCCATTGTCCCATGTGATAATCATGGTTATAATCATGATGTTGCACTACGCCCAACCAGGTATCCCAATCCAGTGTTTCAGGAACCGGTTCACCCATCGGCATGTGCTTGATATTTGGATTCCATCCGTGCCAGCGACGCGGAGAGTTCATGTGAGCTGTTATAGCTGTCACATCTTTAATAAGTCCGGCTTCTTTCCAGGCTTTAAACTGGAAATAGTTGGCTTCAGAGTGTCCCTGGTTACCCATTTGAGTGACTACACCATATTTCTTTTCAGCTCGCATCATCACTTCTATCTCTTGAAAAGTACGAGCCATCGGTTTCTCTACATATACATGCTTACCGTGAGCCATCGCTTCGATCGTGATCGGGAAATGAGCATGATCAGGAACTCCAACCGTCACAGCGTCGATCTTATCAGCCATCTGGTCGAACATCTTACGGAAATCCTGAAAACGAGGAACTTTCGGGAACATAGATATAAGTTCCTGCGTATGCTTGGCTCCCATATCCACATCGCAAAGAGCAACTACATTACATAAACCTGTTTTATACAACTCCTTGGCAATCTCACCTCCCCGGTTACCAATTCCAATAAACGCAATATTTACTTTTTCGTTAGGACTAACGAAAGGTACGCCAGGAAAGGCATTAGCCTTTGAAGGTATCCAAAACGACGGGATCGCCGTAGCTGCAGAAAGAGCCAATGCCCGCTTCAGAAACGAGCGGCGTGAAATGTCTTCTGATCTCATGGTATTTTATATTAGATAAATTAAGTCTGTTTGCGCAAACATCAAAAACATCAACTGTGCAAAAATAAATATTTTTTGTTGATATGAAAGGATTTATAGAAGAAAGTTACTAAATTTATTCGAATACAGCAGAGCAATTTCATGATTTTATCCATACACCGAGGAAGGACAATCCCCCTTTTTTAATATAAATAACAATCCGCTTTACATTATATAGAAATTTTTCTGTTTCCACTTAAAAAACAATCATCTTCTGAAAATTGATTTTTGAAAATACGAAGAGTTAGACGATATGCATGTATTTAACGTTAATAAACATATATACTTCTATATGCAGCTCTGATTAAAATTCAATACAAATCAATGATCTACAAATATATAGTTGCTTTTTGACAATTTTACAAATGATATTGTTCTAGTAGAACTAAGTCCAAATTCTCTTAATAATAGACTTTAGATTAACATTCATACTCTTGATTCTCTTGCGTTGTAAACTAATTACAACTAATTTGTTACAAAATTAACGCTTTTAGCGCACACACCTCTCTCATTAACATAATTAAAATTGATTTAATCTATTTTGGGTATTGTAAATTGCTTTCATTTTGATAGAATTCCATAGTTCTACTAGAACTACAACAACTTTAAATATGCTGAAACAAATATACACACATCTATTTTTCACCTATAAATCAAACGCTTATGTCTAAAAGATTAAAATTTCCAAGCTTAATTTTGCTTGCCGGTGCATTAGCTTCTCCATTAGGAGTCTATGCAGACGTATTACCCGACAAGCAAAGTGTAAACATTTCCCAACAAAACGGGAAAATAACCGGAGTTGTAGAAGATTCAATGGGACCGGTTATTGGAGCGTCTATTGTTATTAAAGGAACCACAAGTGGAATCATGACCGACCTTGATGGCAAATTTACGCTAAACGATGTCAAAAGAGGTCAAGTGTTGCAAATCTCTTTCGTAGGATACAAAACGAAAGAAATAGCCTACACAGGTCAAACAACGCTGAAAATATTTCTGGAAGAAGATTCACAGGCTTTGGATGAAGTTGTAGTAACTGCTTTGGGTATGTCACGTGATAAAAAATCATTGGGATACGCCATGACCGAACTGAAAGGGGATGAAATCGCGAAAGTAAACTCTCCTAACCCTATCAACGGTTTGCAAGGTAAGGTTGCCGGTGTACAGATCAACATGGGTAACTCAGGTCCGCAATCTTCACAACGTATCATTATCCGTGGTAACACTTCTTTGGGAGGAAATAACCAGCCGATCTTCGTGATCGACGGTATTATCATCGACAATGAAGTAACAAAAACAGGAGCAGGACAAGACTGGGGTAACGACCTGAAGAACCTGAATGCCGATGACTTCGAATCGATGTCTGTATTGAAAGGTGCTGCGGCAACCGCTTTGTATGGTTCGCGTGCATCCAACGGTGTGATCCTGATCACCACCAAAAAAGGCCGTAAAGGCGAAGGTATAGGTGTATCCGTTTCACATACGCAGCAATGGGAAAATATCTATGCAACGCCGGATTTGCAAAACGAATTCGGTTCCGGTTCTTCTCCGGTATGGGCGCTGAATGATGACGGTAGTGAAAACCGATACACTTCGGCTGGTCGTAGCTTCGGTCCCCGTTTCGACGGCAAACCGTTCTATGTGGATGGCCAGGAAATGATCTATTCTGCCAAAGACAACAACTTGAAAAACCTTTATCAGACCGGACACTATATGAACACTAACGTTGCTTTACAAGGTGGTTCCGAAAAAAGTGCATTCCGTTTCTCTTATTCAAACCTGCAATCAGAAGGTTTGACTTTCAACAATGAGTTCAAACGTAATTCATTCAGCTTAAACGCATCCCACGATATCAGTTCCCGCCTGAAGGCAGAAGGTGGATTCTCATACATCGAATCGACTGCCCAGAACCCGACAAGACAGGGAGGTTCGGGATCTCCGATCTATGACTTCATGTATAGCATCGCCCGTGAATATGACACGGATTACTGGTTGAATAACAAAAACTATATCAGTCCGGCCGGCGACGGTTACAACTCATTGGACCCGTATGGTTATTCCAAAACGATCTACGACTACCTGGAAAACATCTATACACAGGATGAAATGAGTGTACGTGCTTTCTTGAACCTGGATCTTAAAATATTGGATTGGTTGTCATTGAAAGTGAAAGGCGATATTTACAAGCTATACACGACCAACGAATCAAAAGTAATGGCTACAGGTGCCAGCAAATACGACGGTGCAGCCTACAAAATTCATGAAAACAAGAAAGACCAGTACAAAATTACCGGAATGTTGACAGCGAACCATTCTTTCGATGATTTCAATATCAGCGGTAGCATGGCAGTAGAACAGTGGGATACCAAAAGAGGTTACCACAAAACCAATTCGGAAAATGGCTTGCGTGTTCCCGGCTTGTTCGATATGACAAACTCCGTTAATAAAGCGACAACCGAAGTCAGATACAATACTGACAGAAAACGCATCAACTCCATCTATGCTTTTGCCAATATGGACTATAAAGGCGTTTACTTCCTTGATATCACCGGGCGTAACGACTGGTCGTCTGCATTGATCTACGAAAACGGAACAGGACACACCTCTTATTTCTACCCGTCGGTCGGTGCCTCCTGGCTATTCGCCGAAGGGTTACGCGATGCAATACCCGAATTTATCTCTTTCGGTAAACTGAGAGCCTCTTACGCTATCGTAGGTAACGACTGTGCTCCTTATCTGACTACCGGTACCGGTTATTATTCATTCGACAACACATTCGACAACCAGCTCAACGGCGGAACTTATCCTTACTACAAATTCGACAAGGACGAATTACCGAACTTGAATTTGAAACCGGAAAAACAGCACTCCATCGAAATCGGTTTGGATATGCGTTTCCTGAAAAACCGTCTCGGCTTCGACTTTGCCTGGTATAAGACCAATACAAAAAACCAGATCCTGGCATTGCCGATAGCATCTGAATCCGGTGTTTCAAAACGTTGGATCAATGCCGGAGACATTGAGAACAAAGGTATCGAATTATTGATTACCGGTACTCCGATCGAAACGAGAGACTGGCGCTGGGATTTGTCATTCAACCTGACACGCAACAGAAACAAGATCGTATCTTTGTTCGAAGGCGTTGAGAAATATCAATTAGTAGGAGGTGGTACGGACACACAGGCATGGGCTACCGTTGGCGGTGCTTATGGTGATATCTATACATCTTATGCCTATACACTCAATGACAAAGGCGAAAAGCTGTTGAACGCAGACGGTTCTTATCCCCGTTCGAATAAAAGTGAGAAAATCGGTTCTTTGCAGCCTAAATTTTTATGGGGAGCCAATACTTCCGTAAGCTGGAAAGGCATTACGCTGAATGCTGTCATCGATGCTCGTTTCGGCGGCGATGTCTTCTCGGCAAGTTACTACTATGGTATGAATTCGGGTAACGTTAAGTCCTCATTAGCCGGTCGTGATACACAATACGGCGGTTTGCCCCGCACATTGGCCGATGGAAGAACCGTTAACGACGGTGTCATTCCGGAAGGTGTATTTATGCCCGGAACAGAGATCAAAGGGGTAGACGTTTCCGGCATGAGCTATCAGGCTGCTTACGAACAGGGGTTGGTTGACCCGCTGTCGGCTTACAAATACTACGACAATGTGTACAGCTGGTCGGGCGGTATACGTTCGGAAGGTATCCACAAATGTTCCTGGGTCGCTCTTCGCGAACTGTCAATACACTGGCAACTGCCTAAAAAATGGGTGAACAAAGCTTACATCCAGAATGCAAGTGTCGGTCTGATGGCCCGTAACCTGGGATTCCTGTACAACAGTCTGCCGGATAATATTCACCCAGAAGGTTTGAATACATCTTATAGTTCTGAATATATGGAAAGCGGTGGTGCCGTATTCTCACGCAACATCGGTTTCAGTGTGAATGTTTCGTTCTAATAACTTATATACAATAAAACAAGATGAAAAAAATTAAATATTATATTTTCGGAGCGTTGGCTTCTATGGTTGCATTGACCTCCTGCGATGCCGATTTCGTCGAAATCAACAAGAATCCTGATACAGTATACGAGGTTGACCCGGAAGTATTCCTTTATCAGATTGAAAATGTAATGTGCAACGCCGGTGAGACATGGGCCGATTCGTACGCTTGCCGTCTGAGATGGATGCAATATTGTGCCGGAATCTGGGGATATAGCACGACCAACTTCACCGAATGTGCCGGTTGGGCCGGCTCATTATACAGCAACTATGTAAATGCCGGTAAATATGCCCGCCATATTCCTTATTATGTCAAAACGCATATGCCGGAACAGGAAGCTGCTTACAGCGACTTGACCGAAGTAGCCCGCATCCTCCTGATTACAAAAGGAATACAGGCTTCCGACACATATGGTTCTTTGGTATACACCGACGGTTGGGGTACACGCAACGGTAACGTAGAAGTTCTCGAACCGGCTTTCCAAACCCAGGAAGAGCTATTTACGATCTGGAACCAGGAATTGAAGGAAGCCGCCAATAAACTGGCGACTTCCAGCAATCAAGTAACCTTTAAGAATTACGACCTGGCTTATAGCGGCGACATGTCGAAATGGGTGAAAGCGGCTAATGCCGTTCGTCTGCGTATCGCTTTGAGATTATTGAAACAGAAACCGGAAGAAGCGAAAACGATTGCCCGCGAAGTTCTGTCTTCCGGCAATATTTTCAGCAGTATCGACGATAGCTTTATCCTTTATTTCGATAATTACTGGACAACATTGGGCGATTGGCACTCTGTGATCGACATGGACCGTGCTTCTTCTGCTTTCATGGCTTACCTACTGAAGTATAACGACCCGAGAAAACGCCTGTTTTTCCAGATCAACAATTTGACTCCTGAGAATGTAGCCGAATTCAATGCCAAAGAAACAACGACTCCTGCGCAAGTCATCCCGACCCACCTGGGTCGGTGGACCGGCGGTAGCGTAAGTTACGACAAATGGGCAACCGACTCGTGCCGTACATCCCGTTATCTGGACGATATCGACATGCGTCCGATGAACAGACCTCAGACTCGTCTGTGGAAAGGTGCGCAAGACAACGGTAGTGCCGGTGGCTGGATTCCGCTGGTAACATACGCTGATTTCTGTTTCATGGCTTCCGAATTTACGCTGGAGGGTGTAGCCAATAGCAAGACAGCTCAGGAATGGTATGAAGAAGGAGTAAAAGCCTCTCTGAGACAATGGAGCAAAATTGCCGACTACTGCAAAATCAACGATTACGAAGCTGTCACAGAAGCAGAAATAGAAGCATTCCTGGCACAAGAAGGTATCGCCTGGAACAGTGCCATGGCCAAAGAACAGATTTATTGCCAGACTTGGGTAGAACACTTCAAAAACAACAACGAATCATGGGCCATGTACAAACGTACCAATTATCCGAGCACTACATCTACATTGGTTACCTGGGAACCGATCAATGTATACGGAGAATTGCAGCAAGTACCGCGCCGCAAGAAATTCACCATGCCTGCCGATGGTTCTGCCAACTATGCCAATCAGGTAAAACGTCTTGAAGACATGCAGAAAGAATCGAATTTCGGTCGTCTGGACAGCGAGTTCGGTCGCGTATGGTGGGATAAAGAATAAACCCAGAACTAAATTTTCAACATAATTTTTGATGGTGAAGGGTGGCCCCGATGGTCACCCTTCTTTATATGTATTAACGAATAAGCCGCTGAAAATGCTGTAACTTACAGAAAAAATCATTTACTTTGCAGGTTCAATAATGTGTCAATATGTCAATGTGCTAATATGCCAATAAAAAAACGCATATTATCCTATTGACACATTGGCAAATTAACAAATTGGCAAATTATTATACTTATGGCACAAGAAGATGTTTTCAAGAAATTAGTTTCACACTGTAAAGAATACGGATTTGTATTTCCCTCTTCGGAAATATATGACGGTTTAGGAGCAGTATACGATTACGGACAGTATGGCGTCGAGCTGAAAAACAATATAAAGAAATACTGGTGGGACAGTATGACACTGCTTCATGAAAATGTAGTAGGTCTCGACTCTGCTATTTTTATGCATCCGACTATCTGGAAAGCATCCGGCCATGTGGACGCATTCAACGATCCTTTGATCGACAATAAAGATTCAAAAAAACGTTATCGTGCAGATGTATTGATTGAAGATCACCTGGCAAAGATTGACGAAAAGATCCAAAAAGAAGTAGACAAGGCAGCCAAAAAGTTCGGTGATGCATTCGACGAAACTCAATTCCGTGCCACCAACGGCCGCGTATTGGAAAATCAGGCTAAACGCGACGAGATACATACCCGTTTCGCCAAAGCACTGAACGACTCTAACTTCGAAGACCTCCGTCAGATCATCATCGATTGCGAAATAGCCTGTCCGATCTCAGGAACACGCAACTGGACAGAAGTACGCCAGTTCAACCTGATGTTCTCTACAGAAATGGGATCTACAGCCGATGGCGCTTCTAAAATATACCTGCGTCCCGAAACGGCACAGGGAATTTTCGTAAACTTCCTGAATGTACAGAAGACAGGCCGTATGAAGATTCCTTTCGGTATCGCCCAGATCGGTAAAGCATTCCGCAACGAGATCGTTGCCCGTCAGTTCATTTTCCGTATGCGTGAATTCGAACAAATGGAAATGCAGTTCTTCGTTCGTCCGGGTGAAGAAATGGAATGGTTCAAGATGTGGAAAAAGACCCGTCTGAACTGGCACAAGGCTATGGGACTGGGCGAAAAGAAATATCGTTATCACGACCACGAAAAACTGGCCCACTATGCCAATGCAGCAACAGATATCGAATTCGAAATGCCGTTCGGCTTCAAGGAAGTGGAAGGTATCCACAGCCGTACAGACTTCGACCTGAGCCAGCACGAAAAATTCTCCGGTAAGAAAATGCAATACTTCGATCCGGAACTGAATAAGAGCTACACTCCGTATGTTATCGAGACATCTATCGGTGTAGACCGTGTATTCCTGAGCGTTATGGCAGGTTCATATTGCGAGGAGACACTCGAAAACGGCGAAACACGCGTTGTATTGAAATTGCCGACAGCCCTGGCTCCTATCAAACTGGCAGTTCTGCCTTTGGTAAAGAAAGACGGGCTTCCGGAAAAAGCCGAAGAGATCATCAACATGCTGAAGTTCGACTTCCGTTGCCAGTATGATGAAAAAGATTCTATCGGTAAACGCTACCGTCGTCAGGATGCTATTGGAACCCCGTACTGTATTACAGTTGACCATGATACTTTAAAGGATAATTGCGTAACGATCCGTTTCCGCGACACGATGGAGCAGGAACGTGTAAGCATTGACAAGTTGCACGACATTATCTCTGAAAAGGTAAGTATGAAGACGTTATTAAAAAAGATAATTGAATAAGTACATGAAGAAGTACCTGCAAATCGCGTTGATGATTTTTTGTATATCGGCTGTTTTTACCTCCTGTAAAGACGACGATAATAATGATGATGCACTTGTCGAGGCATATAAGTTGGAAAACGAACAGGCTTTCCAGGCAAAAGCCAATGATCCGGATTACATACAAGTAAAAATAACTGGCAGTGGAGACGGCTTTGTTTATGCTAAAAAATTAAAGAGCGGCGATGGTCCGGCAATCTATTTTAATAGTCGCGTTACCGTTTACTATAGAGGTTGGTTAGCAAACAGTACTCCTGCCGATTACTTTGATAAACGAGAGTATGAAGACGGAGCTCCTTCTAAATTTGCTGTAAGCTCCTATTCGGCGAACTATAGTAGCTATAGCAATCCTAACGGCTATTCTGCACCGATAACAGGTTGGACAATTGCTTTGCAAAACATGGTTGTAGGTGATAAATGGGAAGTATGGATTCCTTATGGACTAGCTTACGGGACAAGCGACCGGAAGGATAATGCCGGAAATGTTACGATTCCTGCATACTCCACTTTAGTTTTTGAAATTGAAGTAATAGAACGGACTGCTGAAGCGGCTGGTACTACAGATTCCCAAACTTAATAAAAGTTCTAATGACAATATAAAAAGGGTGTTTCATTGATGGTGAAGCACCCTTTTTCTCGTTTTTGTTGGGTGCTATATTTTTTTTCATCATCTTTGTAAGCGGAACACACAATATATCAGAGATCGACCATATGAGGAAACCCATTCTATATCTTCTGCTTATGATTTTCTGCCTGTCGGAGCTTAATGCAGCCGATAGAAAACCATTCAATTATTACTTCTCACATATATCGAGTAAAGACGGCCTGTCGGAAAGCCAGGTCAAAGTAATATTGCAGGACAGCTATGGATTTATGTGGTTCGGAACAAAGAACGGATTGAACCGTTACGACGGGACCTCCATACAAACAATCAATTGCAACGATTATATAGCCGGAAAAGGCGACCACAACATCTCTGCCCTTTTTGAGGATGAAAACAAAAAGCTTTGGGTAGGAACCGACCGGGGAGTCTATATCTACGATCCGATATATGACCTGTTCACTTTTATAGATATGAAAACCGAAAATGGAGAGCAGATGGATAACTGGGTAGCCAGGATCATCTCCGACCATTCAGGAAACATCTGGATACTGATTCCCGACCAGGGCGTTTTCCGCTACAAAGACGAAAAGTTATCTTATTATGCCATCACCAACAAAGATAATATCAAACGGGAAAGTCCCGGAGCCATCTGTGTAAGAGAAAACGGAGACGTATGGATCGGGACAGCCGGCGTCGGCATTTTCCGTTACGACCCGGAAACGGATTCGTTTACCCAATATCATACCGACAAAGAGGGAAATACCCTGATGGGAGAATATATCTTTGCCATGTGCGAATACGGCGACTGGATCGCTCTGGCTATCCACGACGGGGAACTCAAGAAATATAATCCGGCGACCAACGTCCTGCAAACAGTAAAAGCACCAGGCGTACATCATACGATACTGCGTGATGTAGTTTGCTTTGACAAAGAAAAGCTTTGGGTCTGTTCGCATGCAGGACTGTTCATTGTCGATGAAGCCCATGGAGAAGTAACCCACCTGAAGGAAGACCTGATGCATTCATACAGTCTTTCGGATAACATCATTTTCTGCATCCATAAAGACAGGGAAGGCGGGATTTGGCTCGGCACTAAGTTCGGAGGTGTCAACTACCTGCCGAACAATAAACTACTGTTTGAGAAATATGTACCTTCCAGCTCAGAAAAATCTCTCAACACGCGACGTATGCATGAAATCGTTGAAGCGCCCGATGGAAAAATATGGATCGGAACAGAAGATAACGGCATTAATATTTTGGATCCGGAAACCGGAGAAGTAACACAACTGCAATATCCCGCAGCTGAACGGCAAAATCATCTGATGACCCACTGTATGACTATACATGGAAATCAGTTGTATTGCGGTCTGTTCAAACAAGGTTTCGACATCATCGACTTATCCACACAATCGATAAAACATTACAGTCCTCAAAAACTGAACATTGACGAAGAAAGCGTCTATGCCCTTTTGGTCGACAGCAAAGGACAAACCTGGCTTGGTAACGGATGGGGATTATACCGATCGGCTCCCGGATCCCTGAATTTCAATAAAATAAATGAAGTTGGGCTCGACTGGATCTTTCACATAATGGAAGATAGTAAGGGACGAATATGGATCGCTTCCATGGGAAGCGGTATCTGGAAATATACTCCGGATGATAATTCCTACAAAAAATACATTCATGACCCGAAAGATGCGAATAGTCTGAGTTCAAACTCCGTCAGTTCGGTTATGGAAGACAGCAAAGGACAAATATGGTTGTCTACCGACCGGGGCGGTATCTGCCGATATAATGAAAAGGATAATAACTTCACCGCTTTCTCCAAAAAACAGGGATTGCCCGATGATGTAGCTTATAAGATTCTGGAAGACAATAATCATAATTTCTGGTTCGGGACAAACCAGGGACTTGTGAAGTTTAAACCGGAAACCGGAGATATCCGTGTATTCACCACCCGAGACGGACTGATCGGGAACCAGTTCCATTACAACTCAGGAGTTAAAGCACACGATGGGAAATTTTATTTCGGGACAATAGACGGGTTGATAGCCTTCAATCCGGACGATGACCGGAAAAATGACTTGATAACTCCCGTTTATATTACTAAATTCAGTATTTACAATCAGGAAGTCACAGTTCACACTCCCCACTCTCCGTTAAATAAAAGCATCCTGCATACCGACCGGATCGTATTGCCTTACGACCAGTCGAATATAAGTTTTGATGTTGCTATACCTTCTTACTCGTCCGCACACAACGAATGCTTTTATAAGATGGAACCACTGGATTATAACTGGGTAAAATCGAATAGCAATCAGAATATATCCTATGCCAAGCTGCCTCCCGGCAATTACATATTCCACGTAAAAGCAACGTTGGAAGAGAACACAGACGACCAGCAGGCCACCTCGCTCCGCATCACCATCCTTCCCCCCTGGTGGCTATCGACCTGGGCTTATTTCGTTTACACGATACTGGTGCTATGCCTGATATACGGATGGTTCCGCTGGTATAAACGGCGTAAGGAGCGGCAGCTGGAAGCAAAGCAAAAACTATTCGAGATTGCCAAAGAGAAAGAGCTCTACGAAGCAAAAGTAGAGTTCTTTACTGAGATCGCCCACGAGGTACGTACACCTTTGACATTGATCAACGGCCCATTGGAGACAATCCTCGACATGCATATACAGGATAACAAGATCACCCGCAATCTGACCGTGATCGCCCAGAATACGAAACGTTTGCTCGAACTGACCGGCCAATTGTTGGACTTCCGGAAAGTGGGTGCCAATAAGTTCAAGATGGACTTCACCTGGGTCAATGTCACGACGTTGCTGAAAGATACGATCCTGCGCTTCGAACCGACTATCCTGCAACAGGATAAGATACTATCCGTTGACATTCCCGAAGAGGAAATCATGGCAGCCATCGACCAGGAAGCCGTCATCAAAATAGTAAGTAACCTGCTGAACAATGCGCTCAAATATGCAGCCCACACGATCCGGATCCGGCTGCAACGGGAAGAAACTACTTTCAGCATTCATATCGTCAGCGACGGGAACCGGATACCAGCCGAACTCAGCCAGCAGATATTCGAACCGTTCTACCAGATCAACAAGAAAGAGGGGGGCTCGTCCGGTGCCGGCATAGGCTTACCGCTGGCACGTTCGCTGGCCATGCTCCACTCGGGTAAGCTCTGGCTGGACACCGAAGCTTCCGACAATTCATTCGTACTGACACTGCCTCTTGTCCAGGAAAAAGTCCGTCAACAGGAAAACACCGTCATCCACGAAGATCTCATCTTCCCCGAAGAAGAAACCACTGTCAATGTCGAAGGCAGGAAGTATACGCTTTTGCTTGTAGAAGATAACGAGACGATGCGTTCGTTCCTCACCGAAAAGTTACAGGATCTATTCATCACGGAAACCGCTCCCGATGGAAAAGCCGCGCTGGAAATCCTGCACGAGCATCCTGTCGATATTGTCGTCAGCGACATTATGATGCCTGTCATGAACGGCCTCGAACTATGTAAGGAGATAAAAGCAGATATCGAACTCAGCCATATTCCGGTTATTTTTCTGACAGCCAAAAATGATCTCGACAGTAAGATTAACGGCCTGCGCCTGGGTGCGGAAGCCTATGTTGAGAAGCCGTTTTCATTCAATTACCTGACAACGCAGATTTTCTCCCTGCTGAACAACCGACAGAAAGAACGGGAGGCTTTCTCCAAACGTCCGTTCTTCCCTGTCAATAATATACAGATGAACAAAGCCGATAAGGAATTCATGGATCGGATCATCGCTATTATCCACGAAAACATCACGGATGAAAACTTCGGTGTAGAAAAATTAGCGGAAATACTTTTTCTGAGTCGCTCCAGCTTGTTGCGTAAAATAAAAGTTTTATCAGGGTTGTCACCCAACGATTTTATCCGACTGATCCGTCTGAAAAAAGCGGCAGAGTTGATACTCGATGGCAAACACCGGATCGGAGAAATCTGCTATTTGGTCGGTATCAACTCACCTTCTTATTTTAGTAAGATATTTCAAAAACAGTTTGGTGTGTCCCCAAAAGATTTTGAAAAACAAAGCCAATAAGACAATAATTATTTTATAAACTTCAAGCTCTCAATCTCATGCAGGGATGTGACTGTCCGAACAAAGAAAATGCCTTCCGGCAGATCGGCAATATTTATCATGTAACAGGTCTGCGGATATAAAACCGGAAACTTTTTTTGCAATATTCCCTGTGACGAGTAAATAAAAATATCTTTCAAGCCCTTTTCTGTCTGTATAAACAATTGATCATTTCCTACCCAACCAAGGATCTTTTTATTCGGTGCAATAAGATCAGAAACACCTGTTCCCGAACTTTTCTTTTCTATTCCATATAACTTCACTCCACACCCCGGTAAAGATACAGGGATTTCTTCACCTTGCAATGAGACATCCTGTCCAGTCCACAATTCCTTAATTCCTTTTACATCGGAAGAAACAAGTCCCAGTCTTGACAATTTTATATTTTCCGAGAAGGCCAGATCTTTATAATTAAAGACAGCAACATACAAAATATCTTCCGTATCCAGCATAAAAAGGTTCTCGCCACGGTTACGTCCCCAACTATTCTTTCCAGAAGCTTTTGCTCCTTCTACCGGATAAAAAGATTTGCCGATACGGGCAATTGCATTTACATCGGCATTTGTTGCAAATTCCTCTGCTTTCTTACGGGCAACCGGATCACCGATGCAGGTTCCTTTCCGGCTGAAGTTATCGCCAAGGATATAAGTACCCGTAATCACTCCCGATGTGATGCGCATACGATTCTCTTCCTCATTATAATTACCTTTATGAAGCACCAGGTGGTCGGCATCATTAAAGTTATAAACTTTATCGAGCCACCAGCCGTAAGAAAGACCATTCATTACATATTCCGTATCTTCTTTGGCTCCCCAGGCATCACAAGTAATACGGCGCGAATTACCATATTGTGCAGGGAATGCAGGGGCGATGGATAAAGCCATGAAGATATCGTCTCCGCACAATTCGGCCAGATACTGCATACCGCTGTTGTAGGCTTGCACGCCGGTTGTGATATTCTTATCATAATAAGAGTCTGCTTCCAGAATACCATTATTCAGAAAATCGAACTTGATATATTTGTAACCGAATTCTTTAAAGCGGTTAATGAAATAACTCATCCGTTCGCGCGTTCCGGGATGGGTCGGATCCATGGCACGGGAGGCAATCTTTTTAGGCTGTCCGTTTACATATAAATAGGCTTCCCCATACTTATATTTACTTCCTTCGATGGTACGGCTCCCATTTTCGCCCCAGTCGGAGAAAGGCGACCAGTAAATACCAGGAACTTGTCCGTTATCGACACACTGTTTGGCGAATGCCCGCAACTGGTAATCGTTCAGATTATCCCAATAGGAATCAAGGATCAAATAAGTAGTGCCGTCGTTGGTGAAATTGTTAGGCTGCAAATTCGTGCTGACATAATCGGAAACGTCCAGTGCTCCGGCAAAGTTCAGGTTTTCAGCCATAGCTCCCCAACTATTCCAGCCAAAGATATTTCCTTTCGACCATTTACGGGGCGGAGTAACCAGCGCATTGGCTTCGCCATAGGTTTCCAAACCTTTACGCCAATCGTCAAAGAAACCAATCAGCAGCTTCGGTGATTTCAATTGCGTTCCGGAGATACTGCCATGAGGTTTTGAACCGTTGGCATCAATATCGTGAGTCAGGCGGTGGCTGATGCCGCCAAAACATTCCAGACGGTTCAGTCGTTGGTTGCCTGAAGTGGAATAACGGATTCCGGTCTTCCAGGTATCGTGTTCCACTGAGCCGAGTATCAGTCCTTCACGGGTATCACCGCAATAGATGGAGGTCACTTCGAAAGAAACGGAGTCGACCGACAAAGCTAATGAGGAGTAACCAATCCAGGCATCATTGTCGAATGGGACAGACAGGACACGGTTGGAAGTGTTTGCACTTAAGAAAGAGTTGGGTGTTTCCGTAACTACCGGGGCAATATAATTGCTCGATGTAACGTCGACGGAAACCAGACAAGCTTCTGTCAGGAAATAATTTTTATCGGGGTAGAAATAAAAAAGTTGCTGAAGGGAAGGCTTTCCATCCTGTCCGGGATACGTAAATGTATATTTATGTCCGACTCCGAAAACATCGTCCACTTCTTCTTCCGAGAAGGCCGGCCGGCCGTATTCCGTACTGCGCAGCAGTCGGTCTTTGTCTTTGGCCTGAACGAAAACACCCGCCAATATTATTTTTCCCTGGTGAATAAAGTCACAGTTTTTTGTATCATTGTTATAAACGATTTTCCAGTCGCCGGAGGTTATCACCTGCTGGTCGGCTGCAAAGGTTTCACTTCCCATGAACAGACAGACAAGACAAAAAAGCAGGGTAATTCTTAGTAAATTCTTTTTCATGATCATATATATCAGTTTAATGCGGTCAGTAAATAAAGCACCGGGTAAAGTTACGCTTCCCCGGTGCTTTCTCCACTTACAATTTATGCCTCTATTAATTATCAGCCGAGTACAGTTTCCTGATAGTTGTTTGCTTCGGAAGTTCCAGTTCCCTGCGCAGGAAACCGGAACGGCTTTACTACTACCTGTAACCCGGATTCTGATCGTCGGAAGTCATGTCCGGATTCTGTTCGATCTCTTCGTTAGGGATCGGGGAGCGGACGGTATAATCCAGGATCGTTCCGGAGCGTTTTGCCCATTTGTTGCGTTCCTTGATATATTCGACAAACTTGCCGGTACGGATCAAATCGGCACGGCGCCAGTTCTCACCTAGAAACTCACGGATACGTTCATCGAGTATCTTTACACGGAAAGCATCCTGCGACAGACCTGCATCCCACTTCTTATCAGCCGGAATGCTAAAGCCCCAGGCACGGTTGCGCACTTCGTTTACCTTTTCAACAGCCTGCCCGGTTTGTCCCAATTCGTTCAGACATTCGGCGTAGCTGAGAAGAACATCGGCATAGCGGAGAGCCGGAATATTCTTTCCGGAGTTCCACATATTATTGATGCCCAGGCCGGAATGCTGGTCGGTACGAAAGTCTTCGTATTTCTTTATGTGCGGTTTCAATTCATCATGGTCTTCACCCAGATCTTCCCAGGCAATACAATCGTAGTTGGGTACTTCGCCGTAATAGGTAAAATCGTAACGGATACTTTCTTCTTTACGAACATCGCCGTCTTCCCAGATACCGCCGTTTGCAACTGTTTCATAAGCATATTCGGTAACAACGACATGGTCGTAGCCGGCATAATAACATCCGTCGGTCCACCAGTTCTGTGCTACACGCGAACCGATCTGGAACTGAATCTGATTACGGTTCGGGTTGTTGTTGAACTGAAATTCGTAGATGGATTCGGCCGTATTTGGTTTTTCGTAGTTCCACAGGTCCGCATAAGGAACCAATTGGTATCCCATCCCCATTACCGTCTCAAAACATTCCTTCGCTTTATTGAAGTCGCGCAGGCCGGTCTCAACCGGAGCAGACATATAGGCTTTCCCCAGCATGGTATACCCGGCACCGGAAGTAGCACGTCCGGCCGTATTGGTTTTCGGTGCGTATTTAGCGGCCTTCTCGAGGTCGTTGATAATAAACTGCCATACATCGGTCAACGGCTGGCGTCCATAACCGGTTTCATCCAATTTAGCCAGATCGATGATAGGTATTTCTCCCCAATACATAGCCAGTTCGTAATCGACGAATCCACGGATGAAAGAAGCTTCACCCAAAAGTTCAGCCTCTTTTGTCCCTGCCGCCAACTCGGGAGTATCGAGAGCACGGATAATCTTGGCTGCTGCGGTAACAACCGGGAAACGTTTGTTCCACTGGTCCTTCACCTTGCTGTGAAGCGAGTTCATGTTGGCATCGTAACGGTCCATAGCCGCACCTTCGCCACCTCCCTTATTCTGAAGCGCACCGCGTTGTATCTCGTCGGTACCGGTCATCAGAAACCAGGCACGTTCGTCCTGGCGGGTATTATCGCGCCAGGTGTTGTATATACCCTTTAGGTTCAGTTCGATAAACTCTACATCTGAATAAATCTGTTCTTCCGTCAATGCTTTCTTGTTCTCCTGTGTCAGGAAGTCGGAACAAGAGGTGGTGATCCCGGCAGTGAGTGCCAAAGCCAGTAATCCGATTAAATTATATCTCTTTTTCATAATTGTTTCCTATTTATGCCGTTAAAAACTAAAGTTCAAACCAAATACATACATCTTTGTCGGAGGATAACCGTAATCGCCTGTTTCAGGATCGAATCCTTTGTATTTGGTGACACAGAACAAGTTGGATGCCGTGAAGTAAACACGCAAGTTTTCGACCTTTATCTGACTCAACAAAGGCTTCGGGAATGAATAAGCCAATGTCAGAGTAGACAAACGTAAGTAAGAGGCGTTCTGGATCGTATAATCCATATCAGAAGGGTTATAACGATTGTAACCGCTGGTTGTATTGGCAATTACACGGGGAACGGATGCTCCGGTATTTTCGGGTGTCCAGCGATTCAGCAGATCTTCGGAAGCCATACTAGTACCGGTACTGTTGATCAATGTTTCATAATAAGAACTGATCTTCTTTGCTCCGTAAGAATAGTTGAAAACAGCGTTCAATGTGATGCCTTTATAGCTGAAGTCGGTAGCAAATCCTCCGTAAAACTTCGGATCTTTCTTTCCTACAACCATACGGTCATGCTGATCTACTACCCCGTCGGGTACACCGTCAGGACCGGAAATATCCTGCGGGAACAGATCGCCCAGGCTGACATGCTTGCCGTTGAAGTCGAGGTTTTCCCATTCGCTACGATTCGATTCGTTGGCAATACCGCCTGTCTTATAGGTATAAATATTATTCAGTGATTCGCCCAGAAAGATGTTCTTCTCGCGTAGGTCATCCTTCGCATTCAGGATTTCTCTTACATCTCCGTACAGTTTCGAAACCTCATTCTTGTCGAATGAGATATTGGCATTTATGTTCCAGGTAAAGTCTTTGGTCTGTATCGGAGTCGCATTGATCGTTGCTTCGAAACCTTTATTCTTGACAGAACCGATGTTTTCCCATGTTTCACTGTAACCGGAAGTGAGCGGCAATGAATGCTTCATCAGCAAGTTATCGTTCTTGATAAAGAATCCGTCCAAAGAGACGTTCAAACGGTCGTTCAGGAATGCCATGTCGACACCGATATTGGTCTGTTTCTGTTTTTCCCAGGTGATGGCAGGCGTACCTCTCAAACCACTGGTGGCGTAAGATGCTTCGCCATTGCTGACAGAAGAAAAATAAAGGGTACGGTAGGCATAATTTTCGATTTCCTGATTACCAACCACACCATAACCAACGCGCAGTTTCAAACGGTCGAAGATGTTCTGATCTTCCATGAATGCTTCATTCGTCACATCCCATGCTGCAGAGAAAGACGGCAAAACACCCCAACGATGTCCTTCGGCGAACTTGGAAGAACCGTCGTAACGGGCTGTAGCTGTCAAATAGTAACGCATATCATAGTTGTAGTTCACTCTACCCAATACAGAAACAAGCGTGTTACCTTTAAAGTCGGAATCGAGTTCTTTCTTATCGTTAGCGGCAGCACCTTTCAGGTCGTTCCACAGCAAGTCGTCACTGGCGAAACGGTCGCCCTGTACCTTTGTATAGTTTTCCGTATTCTTGGTCGTACTCGTACCGAACAGGAAGTTCATGCGGTGTTTATTGATCGTCTTATCGTAGGTGATCGTATTATCCCATTGCCAGTTCAGCTGCGACCATCTTTCGTGTTTGGCTCTTGCATCGCCGTTATAGTGACGGATAGCTTCCTGAATGTAGCTCGGTGTATATTCGAACCAGGTCTGTGAAGACACATCGAGTGCGAATGTAGAACGGATATTCAATCCTTCAATCGGATTGATATTGATGTAATTGGAAGACAGGAAACGGTTACGGGCACGTTCGCGGGCAACTTCCTGCGAGTTAAAGGGGTTGTAATCGTTGTTGTTGCCTTCATTGTGGGCACGGTAGTAAAGTGTCAGATAATCCCAGGTATAACGGGTTGAAGGGTCTCTATACGGGGCCGGGTCCAATAACGGATTTGCGTTCAACGCCTTGTCGTACACGTCGTCTGTCGGCAAGTTGTTTTCCGTACGCGAGAAAGAGGAATTCGTACCGATCTTCAACCACGGTTTGATCATAGATTCCGCATTGATACGACCGGAGTATTTCTTTTCTTTGGTATCGCCGATCAATCCGTCGATATTGGCATAGTCGAAGCTAACATAGATGTTGTTCTTTTCTGTTGCGTTGGAGAAGCTGACAGAATGATTCTGTTGGAATCCGGTACTTGCCACCTCATCCAGCCAGTTGTAGCTCTGACCGGCACGATATGCAGCAAACTCCTGCTCAGAGAAAGCCGTATTGGTTTTCATAAGAGTGTTGTCGATATAATCCTGGCGGTTTGCTGTTGGATTATCATGCATATAACCATTGGCAAAAGCATCCACACGCAGGTCGAATAGTTGTGAAGCATTCAGTGTATTCGGTCGTTGGGTAATTTGGGAGAAGCCAACCCAACCATCGTATGTTACGCGTCCTTCACCGATTTTACCTTTCTTGGTCGTGATAAGAACCACACCATTGGCTCCGCGCGATCCGTAAAGAGCTGTTGCCGAAGCATCTTTCAATACCTGAACGGAAGCAACGTCGTTCACATTGATAGCGTTAAAACCGCCATAACCGTTACCCATTACTAGACCGTCGACCACATAGATAGGATCGGAGCCTGAGTTGATCGTATTCACACCACGAATCTTGATGCTGGAATCATCGCCCGGACGGGTTCCCTTAGTGATCAATACACCGGCAACACGTCCCTGAAGAGCATCATTAACGGTTGTCACCGGTCTTTCTTCCAACACTTTCGCATCAACATGAGCGATAGCACCTGTCAGGTCGCTTTTCTTCATGGAAGCACCAACAATAACGACTTCGTCGATAGATTGTGAGTCTTCTGAAAGGGATACATTAATAACGTTTTGGTTTCCGACTTTTACTTCTTTCGTGTCATATCCAATGTAGCTCACTACCAAGATGGCACCTGGTGTGGCAGAAATGGAATATTTTCCATCCATATCCGAGATAGTTCCCTGCGTTGTTCCCTTGAGAACAACGCTCGCTCCCGGGAGCGACTCCGACGTTTTAGCGTCGGTGATTGTACCTGTAATTGTTATGCCCTGTGCGAAAACGGTACCGCAGCATAACACAAGCATCATCAAAATACTAAAAATCCTGATCTGTTTCATAATTGATAAATTTAAAGAACATTAGTTGTTTCTAATTTTGTAAAGCAACGCATCCTTAGCAGGAACCGTCACTGTCAGTTTTTCTTTTACGGATTGTTCATTCCCACTCCAAAGCTCTTTTGCCTGATAGGTAACAGCCGGTTCCAGACCAAGGCGTTCGAGCGAAATAGAGGTACTCATCTCCTCTTCCGAATAATTAAAAATAGCAAAATAAAACGTACCATCCGCATCATGATGGATAAATAGATTTTCCGAACGCTCTCCATTTCCTTCTACCGGACTGAACGAGATACCTTTGGCAACGGCATTTACTTCAGGATTAGTCAGGAACTTCACGGCACGATCTTTATCGACCTGCTTGCCGCCTTTACTGAAATCGTCGCCGATGATATACAGGCCGGTGATGGCTCCGGAAGTGATACGGGCACGGTTCTCTCCTTCGGTAGCTTCGCGCAACACCAAGTGGTCGGCATCGTTATACTGATACACTTCATCCTGCCACCAGCCGTAAGAAAGGGCATTCAGCGTATACTCGGTATCTTTGATCTTATTCCAAGCATCGCAGGCGATACGGCGCGAATTGGCATAATGTGCCGGGAATACAGGAGAAATCGACAGGTTGATATACATATCGCCGAAATATTTATCGAGCAGTTGCATACCGTAGTTATATGCCTGGATACCGGTTTGTATCTCCGGATTATACCATTTGTCGGCTTCCATCGCGCCATGCGTCATAAAGTCCATCTTCACATACTTAAAGCCGCAACGGTGGAACAGGCTAGAAGTTTTCTTCATCATCTCCTCGATAGCCGGGTGAGTCGGGTCGATGGCGTATGCACCGTCCAGTTCCTGTGTCCGGCCGTTGGCGTAGAGGTAGACATCTTTGTATTTATAATCGGGAGCGTCTTTAATCGTCTCTTCGGGTTGTTTCCACCAATCGGTAAAAGGCGTCCAGTACACACCGGCTATCTGGCCGTTGGCAGCACAATGGTCTACGAAATCTTTCAGTTCTTCCTCCGTGAAGCTGTTCCAGCCGGAATCGAGACCGATCGTCACGTTACCATCGGCATTCACAAAATGATTGTTCTGCAAATTGTTCTTGAAGAAATCGGATACCTCAACGGCATTCTGATGATTCAACCGGAACTGCAACGCCCCCCAGCTGTTCCAGCCGAAAGTGACGGCACCCGGCCACTTCTTCACAGGGGCAACCACGGCATTCGCTTTTCCGTATTCTTCCAGTCCGGCACGCCAGTCGTTGAAGAAACCGACAAAGACTTTCGGAGATTTCACCTCTTTCCCTTTCAGGGCACCATGTGCCTTCGAGTCGCGTGTCAACGTATCGGCAACTCCCCCGAAACAAACCAGCGAACCGATATTATTGCGATCGCCCCGGCTCATATCGATACCGGTCTTCCAGTCGGAATGTTCTACCGATCCGACGATAAGGCCGTTGCGGTCGTTATTATTAAATACGGTAGCGACCTCATAGCTGCGTAACTTATCGAAAGTCAGCGGATAAGACTGATACCGTATCCAGCAATCGTTATCGAAAGGCTGGAACAATGCCCGGTTATCTCCTGCGGCAAGCAAGGCAGGCATACGGTCGATATTGACCGGAGCCATATAATTCGATTCGACATCGGTATCCCCTCCTTCGAGAGTGAATTCCGTCAGCAAATAATCCTTCTCCGGATAGATGTAGAAAGATTGCACGAGTACAGGCAGACTACTGTCGGTATAAGTAACCTGCAATAACGTTCCCTGACCGAAAGCATCGTTGATAGCGGATACTTCCAACCGGCTACTCCGGTAGTCACGTGTCGTGACCAATCTGTCACCCAGTTTGTAAGAGGCGTAAAGCCCATCGGAAAGCAGCCGGTTCTCTTTCTCGATGCGGTGGCCTTTCTGTGCCAGATCATAGCCGACCGTCCATTTCCCGGAAGAAACGGAAGAGTCACCACAGGACACAAGCAGGGCGAGCAATAGCAGCAGATTTAAATTGATGAGTTTCATGTATTGATAATTAATTGTTTGTATTCGACTTATTGTTCTGTGATCAATAGGACAGTACTTTCATAGGTATTCCCGATCTTCAGGCTGATACCAGCATTCATCAGGTAATCGCCGGGAAATACCTGACCGTCTCCGTAGAAGGAACTGTTCCCGGCTTTATTCAATTCGGTGATCTTATACATCTTAGCCGGGTCCAGTCCTTTCAATCTGGTCTCAAAGAATGTTGTACGTCCGTGATATTTGAGGCTGTAAGCGAAAAATACCGATTCTTTCTTGTCTTTGGATACATACATTTGCGAGGCCCATCCCGTCGCATCGTAAGGAGATTTAAGGCGATAGAGGTCACCCAACTGCACGATCGGACGGATACGCTTATAGTTCGCCACTGCTTCTTTTGCAAAAGGAAGCTCTTCCGGGGTGAGGTCTTTCGGTTGCAGCTCCATACCCAGACGGCCCGACATGGCGACATCGAAACGGAATTTCAGGGGCGCCATCATACCTGTCTGATGGTTCGGAGTTGTCGAAACGTGGGCGGCGGTTGCCTTTGCCGGGAAGAAAAGATTCGTGCTGTATTGAATGAATATACGGTCGAGCGAATTGGTGTTATCGCTTGCCCAGAATTCGTCGTGGTATTTCAGGGCTCCGAAGTCCAGGCGTCCGCCACCGGAAGAACATAACTGGATCATCACGTCCGGATGTTTGGCACGAATACGTTCATAGGCGCTGTACAGGCCTTTTGTGTACTCGATCCAGAAATGGGTCTGGTCTTCTTTGGAAAGATACTCGGAACCGAAGTTGTCGACATGGCGGTTCGCATCCCATTTAATATAGGAGATATCGGGAGAGAGGGCGATCACCTCATCGAAGGTCTTTACGACAAAGTCCTGCACAGCCGGATTACTCAGGTCGAGCAACCACTGGTTACGCATCGGGATAATCTCGCGCTTACCGCTCTTTACGATCCACTCCGGATGCTTTTCGGCCAGTTCGCTCTTCGGGCTAACCATTTCGGGCTCGATCCAGATACCGAACTTCACACCTTTATTTACAGCATACTTTGCCAGGTAATCGATACCGCGTGGCAATTTCTTCTTATTTACCTGCCAGTCACCTAATCCTACTTTATCCGAGTTACGCGGATACTTATTACCAAACCATCCGTCGTCGAGTACGAACATCTCCACCCCGAAGTCGGCAGCAGCGTCGATCATGTCGGTGATTGTCTTCTCGGTAAAGTCGAAATAAGCACCTTCCCAACTGTTGAGGACAACCGGTAACTCCCAGTCGCCATGAGCCAGTGCATATTTGCGTGACCAGTCGTGCAGGTTTCTCGATACCTGCCCTTTACCTGTCGAACTATATGTCCATACCATCTCCGGTGTCTGCAATGTTTTGCCGGGTTCCAGATTATAGGTAGAAGCAAAATCATTCATCCCCGTCAATATATGCAGCATGCCGCATTCATCCTGTTCGAAAGAGATCTGGTAATTACCCGACCAGGCAAGAGAACCGCCATATACTTCACCCATATCCTCGTAAGCAGGACCGTTGAGCGACAGCAGGAAAGAAGAGTTTTCAGACTGGGTAGTGCGTACACCTTTCTTCGATTCGATCCGTTTGGTACCGGGTGTAAGTTTTTCTTCCACCAGCTGCATTTCGGAAGCCCATGTACCGTGGAAATGAGTCAGATAATAAGCGTCTGCATGCAGAGGGAGATAAGCAGAGGCTATATTTTCGACAGCCAGTTTACCATTTTCCTGATGGGAAATCGCAACCGACTGGCAGATTACATTTTCATCCTTGCAGGCGGTGAAATTCAGATGAACGAATACCGGATACAAAGGATCTTTCAGTTCGATCACTGTTTCCGTCCGGTTGTTGTCGATGTTTTTTACTTTATGGTCTAAATATATTAATTCGCTAGTCTGAACACCATCGTGGTGGGTCAGTTTTAATGCCGGGTTTAGAGAAAGGCGGCCTCCGTAGGCAGGATAGATTGCCGGAGCAAAACCGGTACCATTGTCCGGCTGTTCCTTATATTCCTTATTTATAAAAGGAGATACATGCTGAAACTTATTTCCGAAATAATTATATACTACTTTCTTGTCCGGCGAGATGGAAAAGACCATCTCCAGATCGTTTGTAGATACGGAGATAATTCCCGCCTCTTTTTCCTGTGAGGAAACGGTTACACATCCCAATAGCAGGGCTACAGTTAACAATAGTGTTTTCATGTCTGTTTACTTAATTCAATGTTGATGGTGCAAACTAAGTCAATAAACAGAGGTACGGAAAGTACAGATTCGCCAATAATTTGTATTTATGCACTTAATTCAGAGGAAA
The DNA here is from genome assembly GCF_905196875.1 of uncultured Parabacteroides sp. Classification (GTDB taxonomy): domain Bacteria; phylum Bacteroidota; class Bacteroidia; order Bacteroidales; family Tannerellaceae; genus Parabacteroides. The sequence goes on from NZ_CAJJWO010000021.1 coordinate 71,395, forward strand.
TTAATGGGATTGCAACATTTACGTCATTTTTTGACGCATTTGTTACGGGCAGCAAATGGGACAGAAAACAAAAAAGGTTTGCATCTATAAATGCAAACCCCTATAAAACATTAAAGGCTGTCTCACGACAACCCCTAACCAACTTTGTTAACCTTAAATCTAATACTATTATGAAAAAACCACAATGCAAAGATACACCTGCAAAGACCTTTTGTCAAGTCTTTTCCGACTAATAAAAGTTAAGCAAGACACTTATCTGTGCCAAATTATGTTATCGAACACAAAACTATATACATTACAATCAAATTCTGCTAAAATTAACACTTCCCTGTCTTCTTTTCACAGAGAAAGACGCTCTTTCAACAATTTATATCCACCTGCACTCGCCCGAAGGGAAGCACCGGTCTTCAACCGTACCTGCCAGGTTTCTTTTCCGAATAACTCTATACGTGTAATATATTCACAGTTCACTATACAGGAACGGTGGATACGGATAAAAGTATTGGCTGGCAAATGAGCGTCAAAGTATTTCATTGTCTGCTCCTTCACATACTGCCCGTTTGTGGTAAAAAGTGTGACGTAATCGCCGCTGGCCTGAATATAAAGCAATTCGTCCAGAGGGATCAGATGGATACGGCTGCCGTCTTTTACCGATATACGGTCTGACATAGGCTCGTCTTCCGGTGACAGGATTGTTTCTACCGCAGAATTTTCTTCTTCTCCTTGTTCCTGCTCTTCTTGCTGTGCCGCTTTCCACCGGATATAGTACCACTGAGCCAGAATAATCCACCCCATCGATCCGAATAAAACGCGGAAAGGAATCGTGGAAGCAAACCAATCCATCCGGTCGGGCGAGACTGATACGTCTGCCAAATATCCTCCGGCAACAGAAATTGCCAGAACACCTGCTGCTAACCCAATCTGGGCCTGCGGCAAACGCAATATACCCGTCACATGCCAGAAGAAAAAACCGGATACGCAGAACAGACCGACAGAGACCAGGCTATCGAGCCAAGCGACCAACCATCCCGTATGTCCATAATAATATAGCAACAACGCACTTACACAGCAACCGCCTACAGCTAAGGCAAGAGCCGCTATTCTACATACGACAGAATTGATAAACGGATGTGTCTGCATAATCAACTCTTGAATTCAACCCCACCAAACACAATATTTCCACGAACCACCAAGATATGCTCGCGGTCCATCTCGATCGAGGCATTAAAGCGTTTATCATCGCAACCTCCCATCATAGGCGATGCATGGCAAGTAAGCTGCCAGTCGGCAGGGATATATATTTCCACTCCGGCAAATTTACAATCTATATCGATATACGTCTTCGGTGTTTCCAGCCTGGTTTTCCGCAAATCCAGTACTGTGCCACCAAACACTGATCTGATACGTGCTCCCCTGAATACCGGATCCAGAATAATTTGTTCTACATAGCCAAATGTATTATCCGACTCCACATAACCGTCTGTATTCACAAAATCAGTTTTCGTTTTGCCGGCAACAGTATGTCCTGTATGATAATTCTCCCCGTTATCCCGAAACTGCTGTTTCCTTTTCCGCGGTTCGAAGATCATCATCAAACCGACAATAACAAATGCCGCCGGCCAGTACACCTCCAACCAGTCACTATCCAGCCATCCCAATTCCGGCATCAGAAAAGCAATGCCAACCAGCATGGTAATCATTCCCCCTACATAATGCCGCCGGGAGATACTACCCAAACCGACATATATGACAAGCATTTGCCAGGAAACAATAATATGGAAAATATCGGAAGTGATCACCCCCATATTGTTCATTATCCACACAACGCCCACTACGATAAATGGGATCGCCCAAAATAAGTTTCTTCTACCATTCATAATAAATACAGTTTAATTGTTTTCCGGCAAAAGTATGCCTCTCCAGTTATCCCAACAATAGAAATACGTCCTATCAAGGTCAAATATCGGTGAATTGCCGATAAATATCGACAAAAAAGGGGGTATATTTCGCATATGCCCCCTTAATTCTTCTAATTGCATCCGAACTTGATACAGATACCGGCTGTAAGGGCCTCTTTATTTCCTGCATTCAGCTTAGTCAACACAGCTTCAGCAGTAACTCCTGAAAGGTCGATAGTAGACTTTGACTGCCTTAAGGGTTGATATAAACAAGTAAAACTCCGTTATTTTTGCGGTATCATCCGATATTCAGTATATATAAAGATATGAACCACTGTGCTTTCAGCCTTCATCACTCTCTCCATTACCCTTAATATTCAACCATAATCACCATGAACCCGCCTCTGATTCTGCGTTCATTGAGGCTTCATTGGGGCTTCATAATTGTTCAGATATGAGTCACATTATCTGAAAAACAGCCTCCGGAATGCTTGCCAATTAAAATAATTAGTATCTTTGCCTTACCGCCTGTTTCAGACGGCAACCAATAAAATATCTTAGCTATGGGAAAGTTTATCAATCCCTTCACCGAACAGATGTTATACTGGCAGACCGCGACACCGGACGTATGTTTAGCGACAAGATCCGGCAGGTCTATCT